>QKIQ01000083.1 GCA_003249555.1 Clostridia bacterium
CATCTACCATCACCTTGCCCCGATATGGTCTGCATATATGGCAAATGGCTTTGAGCATCGTGGACTTGCCGGTACCGTTACCGCCCATCACGGCGTACAAACAGCCTCGCGGCACCTCAAGGCTCACCCCTTTTAACACATCGGAAAGCTCTTTGCTGACCAGCACCGGCCCTTTATCTTCTTCGGTGGGAGCCGCAAGACGGGCTTTTGCGTTGTAAAGCGCCGTGTACGCGGTATCAACTTTTGTTTGTGTGGCGTTTTCATCCGCACTGACAGCCTGTGCTTCCTTTAAAGCGCTTTGGAAGTTCTCCCAGGATTCGTCGCTGTAAACGCCCTTGGAGACACCCTTTGATTCTGCAATCAACGCGTTCAACGCCGTTTTATCGATGTCTCGCACCAATGCCGATACGGCTGTGTTCAGTGCCGAAATTGCGCCAAGGTATTCGTCATTCACCGAACCGACGTTGTCCCTGACGGATTTCGCGCCGTTCATCGCCGCATTGAATGCCGCCCAGCTGTCGTTTGTGTAGCTTGGCTCATCGAGGCCGCTCACCGAAGTGATCAGCGCATTCAAAATTGTTTTTACGGATTCGCCCGCGGGCTTTGCGACCAGACTTCCCATCGCGCCGTTGAGCATCGTTTTCATTTCGTTGATTTGCGTGATGTCTGTATCATAGCATCCGGCAACCAACTCCGCGATCTTGATACGATCCTGCTAAAATCCTCTTCTATGATTTGATTAATATGATTTGCTTGTTTATTGTTTATTGCACATAGAAAATGGACAATCGATACCATCATGAAAGCTTTTTTATCAAAACACATTTCGAAAGTTGTTCGTAGAAAATGATAAATTATTTATGCCAAAAGTGATACGAATGTATAGCTGCCGCCCTATTTTTCCCAACAGATACATGTATCTTAAATACTGCCGCTGAAAACGTGTCAGCGGTGTTTGCCTCTTGCTCATATTCCCCGACTTTAACCGATACCGTTTCGCCATTGAAAATACTGTAAACAAAAGGATGCATATATCTAATGCACCCCTTTTTTCAAATATTAAACACCTGCTATTACGTCATTTTATCTCTTGCCCATACTGTAGCGTTTTTTGTTTTCCAAGTACTCCTGCACATGGCGCAAACATTCACCGAAACGCTGAAAATGAACAACTTCGCGTTCCCTTAAGAATTTCAACGGCTCAATGACGTCAGGATCGTTCGCCAAATTCATTAAATATTCGTATGTTGAACGCGCCTTCTGTTCTGCTGCCATATTCTCATAAAGGTCTGTTCTTGGATCGCCTTTGGATTGCAGATAAGCCGCGGTAAACGGAACACCCGCCGCATTGGCCGGATAAACCGCCTTATCATGATCTGCATAATACGCGGACATACCGCTCTCCTCGATTTCCTTCATGCTTGCGTTTTGCGTCAACTGCCTGACCATCGTCCCAATCATTTCTAAATGAGCGAGTTCTTCTGTGCCTATATCATTAAGCGTTGCCTTGGCCTCCGGCGTTATCATAGAAAACCGTTGGCTTAAATAACGCAATGCCGCACCTAATTCGCCGTCAGGCCCGCCGTATTGTGTGAGAATCACCTTTGCCATCCTTGGGTCAGGCTTTTTTATCTTAACCGGATATTCCAGCTTTTTATCATACACCCACATTATCTATCATCTCCCGCCAATTCAAAATTAAATTTATACTGCCATGGCCACGGATTCTCTATCCATTGCCATGGATATTTGCTTGTGGTGCTGCCGGCCATCAGCATACCATACTGCTCCTGGTATGCTTGGCGCAGCGCATTGGCTTCTTTAACTACGGCGTTGTATTTCATTATCGCATCTTTGTCATTGGGATGCGTATTCAGATATAAATGCAGATCAACGGCATAGAAATCAAGCGCGGTGAGTTTCTTCAACATTTCGTCTCTACTCATATCTGTCATCTCCCCATCCTTCTTTATCCCAGCCATAGCCATTCACAAGCGGTGGGAATATTGTTCCTTTCCTCAAGGATTCCAGAGGCATAAACGTTTCGCACATATGTTGAATCGGAACATAAGCGTGTGCCAGCTTTACGTCTTTAATCACAGTTTCCTGCGGTATACAGCCAGCTTGCATATACATTTCAGACTGATTATCAACAATCATACTCGATCCCCTTTCCATGAACTTAAAAGCCATATTTGGCTTAGTATTATAGTATGTATATCCATGAATTGTGTGCGGTCATTGATTCCAAGCATTAAGGCAGCGTTCACAACCTGTGGTTTAGAGTTTCTAAATGACAAAGTAAAACCAATAAACCGACGGAAGGCTAAATTTTTAGTCAAACAAACAATTCACAAAATGTTTGTTTTTTTGTGAATTGTTTTGTAGCAAGAATAACTTATAATCTTATAAAGAAAAGAAAACTCAGGCGTATCAAAAGGAGATGATATGAATACACTTCCATCTTATAATAAAACGTTCAGAGCTCTGGGGACTATTAACTCAATATTTATCCCACGCTGCCATGATATTAAGGCTGTATTAGAAGCCGCTCGCAGGGTAGAGGCGATTGATGATCACTTCTCTGCATTTAAACAAAGCAGCGATGTTTCGTTGATTAACAGCAACGCCGGAAAACGCTATGTGAAAGTTCATGCTGATACCATAGGCATACTCAAAAGGGCCGTGGAACTGTCCGAAGAAACAGACGGTGCATTTGATGTGACAACGAGAGCGCTTGTTGATCTTTGGGATAGAGCAAAGAAGCAAAAAATGATACCCGATAAAAATGACATAGAAAAGGCTTGTCAGTTAGTCGGCTATCAGAAATTATTATTAGATGAAGAGAATTTCCGCGTCATGTTGAGACAAAAAAACCAGCAAATCTGCTTAGGCGGAATCGCGAAAGGTTATGCCGCGGACGAAGTTAAAAGAATATTGTTTGAACATGACATTTCTAATGCGTTAATTAACTTGGGAGGCAATATTTTCACTATGGGTGAGCAACAAACACAAAAGCCTTGGATAATCGGTATACAGGACCCTACCAAAATTACAGGCGCTTTTCTCGGCACCCTTGAAATGAACAATGAAACAGCTGTCACATCGGGTTCTAATGAGCGGTTTTTTATTAAAAACGGCAGACTGTATCATCATATACTTGACCCAAGAACAGGCATTCCCTCCTCTTGTGGTCTGCTCAGCGTTACGCTGGTTGGCGAATGCTCTATGGTAATGGATGCTCTCGCCACCGCCATATTTGTTCTCGGTATGAAAAAAGGTTTGCCACTTCTAAAAAGATATCATGCACATGCCATTTTCATAGGTACCGATGGAAAAATCTTTTTGACAAAAGGGCTTCATCAAAGGTTCAAAATGGCAGATCAGATCGATTTTATTCATTCAAATACAGCCGTTTGAGATAGAAATATATTTCGAAAGAAAACTATGCATCAGCATATTAAAAGGTGTTAGATATGAAAAACAAAAAAATACAATTGGGAAGCGTTATCCGAAGAGCTATACAGCTGATATCCTTTTTCCTTTTTCCTGGATTATTCATCAGTGTCTTTTCAAGTCTCAAGGCCATCTATATATCAATTATTAGTGGCAACTTTAACTTTCATGATTTTCTTCCTCAGATTATGACCGTCGCTGCCGTCATTCCACTTACCATTTTACTCGGTCGATTCTTCTGCGGATATCTGTGCGCGTTTGGCTCAATGCAGGATTTGTTTGCTTTTATATCGAAAAAATTGATAAGAAAAAAATTGGCAATCAGCGAAAAGGCTGATAAAGTACTCAAACTCTTCAAATATGTCCTTTTACTTTTTATTGTTGTTTTTATTTGGACGCTTGGAACTGTGAGCTTTGAAAACAGTTTTAATCCCTGGAACATATTTGGCATATATTCTTCTCTCTCTGGCTGGTCAGATTTATCTTTGCTTATATCTACAGGATTCGTCTTGCTTGTGCTCATTATGATTGGATCGTTGTTTATTGAACGCATGTTCTGCAGATACTTATGTCCACTTGGCGCAATATTCGTTATCTTGTCAAAGCTACGCTTAATACGCATAAAAAGAACGTCAAATAGCTGTAAGTCATGCCGCATCTGCACAAAAAGTTGCCCCATGGGTATCCCTCTATATCAATATGAAACAATCAATTCAGGTGAATGTATTGACTGTTTTGAATGTACAGGTAACTGCCCAAAGAGCAATCTAAATGTCAGTTTTGCGCGATCGGAAATCAATCCTGTTGCTGCCGGTTTAATCACAACGGCGGCAATGGTGGGCATATACTATGTGGGCAATATTATATCGAGCAACACAATCAGCTCTTTACAAGATGGCGTAACGATTCCGCTTTCAAGCAGCGATCCTTATGTGCAAGGCCAATATACCGACGGCACTTATACGGGCGACGCACAAGGCTACAGAGGCACAACAAAAGTACAAGTCACTGTCGAAAACGGCTTCATTTCCATGATTGAAGTGATATCTACCGACGATGATTTTGAGTTCTTTAATCTTTGCAAGAGCCCTGTGGTGACGGATATACTGGAAAGCCAATCAGTCGATGTTTCGGCCGTAACAGGAGCCACCTACAGTAGTCAAGCCATCATGGATGCTGTCGCAGATGCTCTGGATATACCGAATGGTGTTATCACGGTTCAGGAAACAGCCCCTGCTGAAGATACTGCAACTTCAAATGATGCTGCATTGCCGTCTGCCCCGGGTGATGAAGAAACGGCCCCCTACACTGATGGGGTATTTACCGGCACCGGCACGGGATACAAAGGAGAGACCCATGTATCGGTAACCGTCTCCCAAGGCAATATTACGGCAATCGATGTTTTATCATACGAAGATGACCGGCCGTTTTTTGAACAGGCAAGCCCTTCTGTGATAGAAGATATTATCAGCTCTCAATCCGTGGAAGTAGATGCTGTCTCGGGTGCCACATTTTCCTGCAACGGAATCATGGAAGCTGTGGCAAACGCTTTAAACGTCGATTTTACCAACCCAAACAGCACGCTGCAAGAAGGCGGCCATGGCCAGCACGGGCGGAAGTGGGATTAAGCCATATTCCCCGTTATCCGCCCAGCGTCACATCCTGCAGTTGATACCAATGCAGCGCTTCATAAAGATGCTCAATCCTAAAGTCGGGCCATAAGTTGTCTATGACATATAAGTCTGCGTAAATTGACTGTATTGGCAGGAAGCCGCTTAGCCGTTGCCTGCCTCCCCATCTAATAATTAAGTCTATCCTTGAAATATCAGCGGATGCAATCCTTTTGCTGAAGCTACGCTTTCTTTCATTGTTTGAACGCGACTGGCTCAAATCCCAATCCCAACCGTAGTTGACGAGAAAGTTGACGTTCATAAGGCCTTTGCCGATCATCACTCTTTTTGTGTACGGCAGCAGTTCCCTTGGGAACAACGGCGAATTGGTATTGCCCACGATTAGCAGATTGGCGTCGTGTTTGGATAAGTTCATTACAGCATCCACACACGCTTTTTGAAACGCGCGCGTCTGAACGGAAGGCCGCTTGGTGTTATCTACTGTAAAGCCGTAAAATGTCAACTCCTCAACGCCAAGCTCAACACAGGCTTTATAAAGCTCAAAGCCCGGCTCAATTCCGTAGCTGTAACCATCCTCCTTGTTCATGCCATGGTTTTGTGCCCATCTACGGTTTCCGTCAGGTATAATCCCAATATGTCGAGGCAATCTTTGGAACATTGGCATATATGCGTCCCCTTTCTCGAATTTATTTTTATCATGCGAATAATACCGTGCGTTTATTCAAACGCATTCAAACTGTTAGAAATTCAAGACGGTGACATTCTTTGAATCCAGACAGATATAACCGGTCGTGATAAAAATGGGCGCATACACTTCAGCCGTAAGGACATGCATAAACCTATAAGATTACGGAAAACTACTTTTGGGATACGCTAGGCATTGAAAGGAGATACAATTTGCCGTCATTTCTTGACATATCTCTTGAACTAATCTTTGGCTTTATCGCGTTGCTTATTGCCGTGAAAATCATAGGCAGACGACATGTTCAGCAGGTCACCCCTTTTGATTTTATATCCGCCATCGTGATGGGTGAGCTGCTCGGAAACGCCATCTATGATGATACATCGATTTTTTTTGTGATTTACGCCATTGCTCTTTGGGCACTTCTGTTATATACAATAGAAAAGCTAACGCAAAAGTCACATAAGTTTCGAAATGTGATAGAAGGATCTCCGATATTAATCATAAAAAAAGGCATGATAGAATTTCAAGTACTTAAAAATGAAAAGCTTGATTTCACAGAGCTGCTGAGCCTTTTGCGCAACAAGGGCATCTTTTCAGTAAGAGAGGTAGAATACGCCATCATGGAACCAAGCGGCATCATCACGGTCATTAAGAAAGCGCCTTACGACAGCGTCAATAAAAGCGACCTTGATATACAGTCAGCGCCGTCATCCATCAATTTGCCCGTTGTTCTCGATGGTAAAATAGACTTTAACAACTTAAAAGTGCTCGGTTTCGATGAGCAATGGCTGATTAATCAGTTGCTCGGCCAAAATATTACGGGGGTAACAAGCGTCATGTACGCGGAATGGAACACTTTAGAGGGGCTCTATGTTCAACAGAAAAATGATCCGATACCGCATGATGCAAAATAGCGGGAGAAAAAAAGGGGCGACAGTTTGAACTGCACCCCTCGCAAGCCGATTTCTTATTCTTCTTCCGCATCTTTCTTCGCGTTTGCGATAACCTTGTCAGCCAGGTTGCCCGGCAGTTCATCATAACGTTCAAACGTCATTTTAAAAGAACCGCGTGCCTGTGTCATTGAGCGCAGGTCTGTGGCATATTTAAATACCTCAGCCAGCGGCACTTCAGCGACAACTTCCTGATTACCACCCGTCACCGGGTTCATACCGAGTATGCGGCCTCGGCGTCTATTAATATCACCGATGATGTCGCCCATGAACTCATCAGGAATGGTGACAACCAGCTTATATATGGGTTCAAGAAGAACTGGGGTTGCTTCAGCGCAGCCTTTTTTATAAGCAAGGCTGGCCGCAACTTTGAACGCCATTTCAGATGAGTCGACCGGATGGTAAGAGCCGTCATACAGCGTCGCACGGATGTTGACCATCGGATAACCCGCAAGCACACCGCGAACAAGACTTTCTCTTAAACCCTTTTCAACAGCAGGTATGTAATTTCGGGGCACCACACCGCCGACAATTTTATCCACAAACTCAAAACCTTCGGCAGAATCAAACAGCGGCTCGAATTCAATCCACACGTCACCAAACTGTCCATGACCGCCCGACTGCTTTTTGTGGCGTCCCTGCGCCTTAACCTTCTTTTTAATCGTTTCGCGGTAAGGAATCTGAGGATCGGTTAGCTGTGCTTCCACACCGAATTTATTGTGAAGCTTCTTGCATATCACTTCAAGGTGCAGCTCACCAAGGCCGCTAACAAGCGTATCCGGCGTGTCCGTCTGTTTAACGACCTTAAATGTCGGGTCTTCCTCTTCAAGCCTATGCAAACCTGCAAACACTTTTTCTTCGTCGCCCTGTTTCTTCGCGCTGACCGCGAGGGAAATGCACGGCTCCGGAAACACAATGTCGGGGAACACAACGGTGTTTGCCTCGTCGCAAAGCGTATTGCCTGTGTCTGTATGCTGGAGTTTTGCCAACGCGCCGATATCGCCTGCCGCCAGCTTCTCCACGCTAATCTGCTTCTTGCCTTGCATCACATAAATCTGACCGTATTTCTCAGATTTACCTGTGTTTCCGTTCTTTAAGGCATGTCCGGTTGAAAGCTCGCCGCCTAAAACCTTAAATACCGAAAGCTTACCGACAAACGGATCCGCTACGGTTTTATAAATCTGCGCAGCAAACGGCTGTTTGGAATCCGCAGTATATGTTACTTCTTCATCCTTGTCATTCTTGCCCTTGATGCTGATGGCCTTATCTGGCGAAGGCATAAATGCCACGAGATTATCCATTAGCAGTGATATGCCAAGGTTCGGCGCAGCCGCCCCTAAGAATACCGGCACCACATCGCCTGCCTCAATACCCACTTTGAGACCCTTTATTATATCGTCTTTGGAAAGCTCTTCGCCTTCAAAGAACTTCTCCATGAGTGTTTCGTCATTTTCTGCCGCGTTTTCAATAATCGCTTCTCTAATCTCGCTGGCTTTATCCTTTAAATCTGCCGGCACATCCACGGGTTTAACTTTCTTGCCGTCAAACTCGTAAGCCTTCATATCGATGACGTCTAAGACACCCTTGAAACCAAGCCCCTGCCCAATCGGCAGCTGCATCACTGTGATGCGCGTGCCATACTTTTCTTTTAGGCTATCTAACGTTTTATCAAAATCAGCGTTTTCCTTATCCATCTGATTAACGAAGAATGCTTTTGATATCCCTGCATCTGCAGAGGCATCCCATGCTTTCTCGGCCCCCACCGAAAGGCCCGAAAGACCGCTGACAAGAATCAGCGCACTGTCCGCCAGATAGTATCCTGAAGTGGCATCGCCAATAAAATCGAAATATCCCGGCGTATCGATGATATTGATCTTCGTTGCGTTCCATTCCACGGGCGCGATAGCAGAGCTTATCGAGATGTGACGTTTTGTTTCCTCAGGATCAAAGTCCATCACCGTATTGCCATCTTCTGATTTGCCCTGTCTGTCAATTGCACCGCTGTTAAAAAGCATCGCTTCGGCTAAAGTGGTTTTCCCTTCGCCGCCATGCCCCACAATAGTGACGTTTCTAATGTCGCCCGTACCGTAAAATTTCATATATATCCTCCAACTTTTCGCCGCTGGTATTACTTTTTGCCATACCAGCCTTAATCATGTTTAACATTCATTCTATCAGAAATATTTACAAAAATAAATACGAATTTTTGTTTCTGCTCTGGAAATTCGTATTGAACTATGTAATAATAGCGTCAATAAAAGAATGAGGAGAATATAATGGACACAAACAAAAAAAAGCTGACCGATACGCAGTTGCGCGTTGCCCAGATCGTTATTGGCATCGTGGCAGCTATCGTACTTTTTTTATCCATCATCCTGCCAACAATGCTTGTAAGCGATGAGAACAGCCTATTGAATTACGCTTTCGTCGTCGTATTCTTGGTCGTTATGATGGGTCGCAGATCAATCGAAAACAAATACCGTTTGAGGCTCAATCTTTTTTCTCTCGCTTTAATGGACGGCATATTGGCTTCTGTCATCGTTTTTGCGATATTGGGTTTTTACTCAAATACCGAAGACGTACTCACCAACTTAAGCAATACAGTTAAAATACTCATTATTGCAGGCCTTTGCGCGTTGCTTTTTATTTTGGGCATACTTGTTCCCGCCATGCGTTACTTTAAACGCAGAGCAAACGGCACACTGCCTCCTATCCGGATTCCAGAAAAACCAAAGACCGAAGAAGAACAAAGCGAGCCC
Organism: Clostridia bacterium; assembly: GCA_003249555.1. Lineage (GTDB taxonomy): Bacteria > Bacillota > Clostridia > Christensenellales > SZUA-584 > SZUA-584. Next base: position 9,482 of record QKIQ01000083.1, read on the forward strand.
GAAGAAGACCGCCCCATGACTGTTGAAGAAAAGATCGCCGCAATGTCCCGTGATTTGAATGAAAACAACACCACTGAAGATATCACACCGGCTGATAACGCGGAAGAAAAATCCGAAGACGACACAAAAAAATAAATTCTTAAACCATGAAAAGCTGGCGAGTGTCAGCTTTTTTTATGCGTACCGGACTTGATAAACGCAAAAATGACAGAGAACTGACTCTCTGTCACCGTGATATCAATTTGCAACATATCTTACTCACTCGCTGATGGATTATCTCTGCGTGTAAATATGCTTTACTCTTCCTCGTTTTCAGCAATCACAAACTGTGCTGTGCAATAGGCTGAAATATCATCCGTAGTAAACCAAGAGGGTACAACCGCATGAAACGCATCTGCGTCCTGTTCCCAGTAGACATCCTTTACATCTGCCCCTTCGGCAATATAATACGTACCGTCAAACGCCAGGTCGGAGAAATCTGTATAACGCTGCATGATCCAATCCTTTATGCCGTCTTGATCAAGCGAATCCAGCCATTCAAAAATGTAAGTGCTTTGGTTGTCCAATCGATAAACGAATGCGATCGATTCCTCATTAACCGATATGCTTTCAAGTTCGGCGTCACCAGGCAAAGCAGCGGGTTTATAATAACTGCCGCCTTCCGCTGCTATGAATTCGTCTTCACTTGCATATCCTTCTTCTCGGAACGGCACCTTAGGCGCCATCGATGCTTCTTCAAATTCCTCAGGCGCTGCGGTTTCCTCAGCTTCCAGCATCATATCCGCCTCTTCCTTAGCGGCAGGTGCCATTTCAGCTGCTCCCGCGCCGCTTTCGTCTGCTGCGCCCATCGAAAACATCACCGATTCATCCGGCATTCTCGTTTGGCTGCCTATATTGTTCCCCGAAGTCAGCACGACGACCAAGCCGATGACAGCGGCCACTGCCGCCGTCGCGCCAGACACATATGCAAACAACGGTTTTCTTTTCTTTTCAGACATCTTTGCCTTCTTTATTGCTGACATGGCCAGCCCCTGCGGCGGATCTAAATCGCCAATCGAACCCAGTGCGTTTTTCAAACGCATGGCATCATCAATAGCCTTTTGGCAGGATGCGCATTCCGCGGCATGATCCAAAAGCTGCTGACGTTCTTTATCGCTGAGCATACCGTCAACAAATAGATCGATATTCTGTTCTACGATCCTGCAATCCATCCCCCACCACATCCTTATAAACGATATCGCCTATATGACGCAGATATCAATTGTTTTGTTCCATCATTACTTCATTTTTATTAAATTATATATGAAAAACGATAGCTGCACAACGGAAAATTGTGATAAAGTCAGCCGCATTTGGAGTATCCGCAGGAACGGCAGACCACACAACCGCCTTCGTGCTCCATCAAAGACGCACATTCGGGGCATTTTGCTGAATTGCTTCCCCCTTCATGCGCATCTGTTTCACCGCCGCGCAACTCCACAACGCGTTCCAAAACCCGGCCGATCGCATCGGGGCACGACAGCACCTTAAGACCTTTTTGCCGCAGCGTGGAATGACAACGGATACCGCGAAGCTGTTCGATGATGCTGTCCGCATCCACACCGGAGCGAAGTGCCATAGACACAAGACGGCTCGTCGCTTCGGATTGAGACGGGCATCCTCCGGCGCGTCCGACGTTGGTAAACACCTCACAAATGCCCTGACTATCATAGTTCACAGTCACATAAAGGTTACCGCAGCCGATTTTAATTTTCTGAGTAATGCCCTTTGTAATCTCAGGGCGCTCACGCGGCGCAAGTATGAAATCGTCTTCAATCTCCTCTTTTTTGGCCTTTTGCCCCACACTGAGAACCTGCCCCTGCCGACTGCCGTCACGGTATATCGTGACACCCTTGAGCCCCAGCTTATATGCAAGATCGTACGCGTCGCGCACATCCTGTTTCGTCGCTGTTTTAGCAAAGTTAACCGTCTTTGATACAGCGTTGTCGGTTGACTCCTGAAATGCGCTTTGCATGCGAATATGGAATTTTGGCGAAATGTCGTGCGCCGTCACAAAAACCCGACTCACATCTTCGGGTATCTCTTCGATACCGTGAAGCGTGCCCCTTTGCGCTATTATCTGCATCAGCTCTTTGCTGTAAAACTTATGCTGTTTAGCAACCTGTTCAAAATATGGATGCACCTCAACCAATTTGTCATCGTCCATCACGTTGCGGATATATGAAATCGCAAAAACAGGCTCTATGCCGCTAGAGGTGCCTGCAATGATGGAAATCGTGCCTGTGGGCGCAATTGTCGTTACCGTCGCGTTGCGCATCGCTTTGATGCCGCTGCTTTTATATACGCTTTTCTCAAACATCGGGAAGCTGCCGCGCACCTCACCCAGCGCTTCTGATGCTTTGCGCGCGCTGAGTTGAATGAACGCCATGAGCTCCTTCGCTGTTTGAACCGCTTCTTCGCTGTTATACGGGATGCCGAGCTTGTAAAGCATGTCCGCAAAGCCCATCACGCCAAGCCCAATCTTGCGCATGCTTTTTGTCGTCTCTTCAATGATGGGGAGTGGATATCGGTTCATATCGATCACATTGTCAAGGAAATGAACCGCATGATTAACCGTTTCGCCAAGCCCATCGTAATCGAGCTCACCGTCTTTCACAAACACGTTCAAGTTAATGGAGCCCAGATTGCAGCTCTCAAACGGCAGCAGCGGCTGCTCTCCGCACGGATTCGTGCTCTCGATTTCTCCAGCCGCTGGCACCGGATTATCTTTGTTGATACGGTCCAGGAACACAATACCGGGTTCGCCGCTTGTCCATGCCATCTCGACAATGGTTTCGTAGACTTCCTTTGCTTTTAAGCTGCCAGTCTTTTTATTTGTCGCGGGGTCAATCAGATTGTATTCCTTATCTGCTATCACAGCCTGCATGAACTTCTCCGTCAGCCCAACGCTGATGTTAAAGTTGGTCATCTGCGAAAGGTCGCTCTTACATTTGATGAAGTCCATAATATCCGGATGGTCAATACGAAGTATGCCCATGTTGGCGCCGCGTCGCGTGCCGCCCTGCTTAACCGCTTCCGTAGACGCGTTGAACACTTTCATAAAGCTGATGGGGCCGCTAGCCACACCGCCCGTGGAATTCACGCTGGCACCCGCAGGCCGGATGCGCGAAAACGAAAAGCCTGTGCCGCCGCCGCTCTTATGTATCATTGCGGCATTTTTGAGCGTATCGAATATACCTTCCATACTGTCTTCGATGGGCAGCACAAAACAAGCGGAAAGCTGCCCCAGATCGCGCCCTGCGTTCATCAGCGTCGGAGAATTGGGCATGAATTTCAAGCCGTCCATCATATCATAAAACGCCTCCGCGGTTTTTTCGGTATCGCCGCCGTATGCGGCGTCCGCAGACGCTATCGTGTCCGCCACGCGGCGGATCATATCTTCAGGTCGTTCACAAACACCTTTTTCATCCTTTTTTAAATACCGTCTTTCCAGCACAACGCGTGCGTTGTCAGTTAATTTCATCATACTCCTCCTATATACACTATGCTGTATTACAATTATATACTAACACAACATATTGTATCATTCAAGATTTATTTGTCCTTAATGTATGAACTTTTCAGCCGTTAAAACCATCAAAAAGCTGTTTGAAATGCTGTGAAGAAATGCTTTTATCCGAAGAGTAAAACGTCACACTTCCCCGACTGTTCCGGGTGCATTCAAGACCGTTTTGCAGCAGCACGCTTTTGAGCTGCCTTACGGTGCCGTGCCTACCGTCGAACACGGGGCAATCGGTGTGATAGGTTTTATCGATAAAGCTTTTGATCTCTTTCTCCGCAAATGCGTAATGGGTGCACCCCAGCACCACCGCGCCGATACGCTCGCCGCGAAGATGCCCAAGCTTTCTATCAAGATAAGCGTGAACGTTCGTTTCGTCAATGCGTCCCTGTTCGATGAGCTCCACTAACCCGCCGCATCCCACGCTGACGACGCGCTCACCCGCTTTCAGCTTGTTCAGCAAGCTTAAGTAACGCTCCTGCGACACAGTGGCGGGCGTCGCAAGCACCAAAATGCGTCCGTCTTTGACGGCACAGAGCGCCGGCTTCACCGCGGGCTCCATGCTGATGACGGGTATGCTGTATTTATCGCGCATCATGTATACGGATGTGCTGGTCGCGGTATTGCACGCGATGACGATCGCCTTTACACCTTTGGAAAACAGAAAAGCGCCGGCTTCAAGAGATAGCGCTTTTATTTGCTCCTCTGATTTTTCCCCGTACGGCGCGTTGAGATTGTCTCCGTAATATATGTAGTTTTCGTTTGGCATCAGCTTATAGGCCGTTTTGAGAACGCTTATTCCGCCCACGCCCGAATCAAAGAAACCAATCGGTTTGCAGTTCATTTTCTCTCCCGCTTGAATACCCTCATACTGCTTGAGAGCCTGTCGATGATGACTCATTATACTCCAGCGGTCGGGTTTTTTTCAACTGCAATAATATCTTTTCATTGTTATCTCATACAAATAGCTGGTCATAGTTTCAATTTATATCCAGAACACGGCTCAGTGCCAGTGCTGCGTATTTAGCGGCGTTTTTTGCCTGCGCCAGTGCATTTGCGTTATGCCCCACCTCAATAAGCAGGCACATATCAGACATCTGCTGATTGTAACGCCCCGTTTTAACGCGAATGGGACGCGTGAAGCCATCGTGGATTTTTTCGAGCTCGTTGGTTACGGCGAGCGCGAGTTTGTAGTTTGATTCGTAGTTGGGTTTATCGTTATATTTTTCGCCTGTGCCCACCACAAACATCATACGCGCGCACTCCTCACCGTTCACCGTCACAAAATCTTTGCTGCCCGCCTCAATATTGCTGTATGCATCGCGGTGTACATCGATATAAACGCTGAGAGTCGGGTAGTCGTTTGCATAGCGTTCCATCGTTTCGAGCGAACGCGAATATGAAGTCTTCAGTTCCGGCGGTTCGTGGTTTGTCGTATCGTGCAGCACCTTATACCCGTAAGACGCCAGCTCTGCTTCAAGCACGTCCCCCACGGCCACCACCGAACTGTCCTCCTCCGCGGTACGCCAAGAGCCCGTCTCCACATATTCCTGCCCTTCTATCTGGCGGTAAGCCTCCTGCGTATGGGTATGATATATCAGAATCTGCGGCCCCTGCGTGCCCACATGAAATTCCTTTGGGGCATCGTCGGCAAAGCCAAGTATCTCCATCTTGATATCATCGGGGAGTACGTCGAAATAGAAATCCGTACCCTGCTGTAACATCTCACCATGCTCCGTCTCGCCGATCTCAATCTCATCAATATCCACACCGTAAATCACTGGCCATTCTGTGCCGAGTATCAGGCGGGGGTCGATAATGCTTTCTTTAAAAATGCTCTCAACGCCCGACGCGTCGATGCGCAAATCATCAGCAGGAAGTCCTGAAGAACCAGATACCACAAGCTGAACCGTCTCCCCCGTGTGCATGGTGAAAAGGACCGATAAAACAAGACATACCGCAATAGCACAGATCAACGCCGCTTTAAGAAATAAACCTGTTCGATTTTGTGCTCCCCGTTTGAGGGGCTTTGCTTTTGAAAGGGGCACATAAGCCATGCGCCCGCGTGTCATTCTATTCATCAATTTGCACTCCTATCAAAAGGTATGCAAGGCGATGATTATATATACTTCAAGATGTACAGAATCAATGCATGTAACGACGGGCTTCCTCTATCGTCATGTTTTTGTGCAAAGATATATTGAGCGCGTCAGCGATGATACGTGCAACATCGTCCACCACCTTGTCAATCTCCTTTGGCGTGACGATCATATCCGCGCCTTCCGCATCCATCATGGCATCGAGTATATTCTGCACACCTGGGCGGATGTTGACATCCGTGGGTGTCTTGTTCATCGCGTTTTCCATGAGGTCCTGCGCGACAGTGGCTGCATAGACGACAAGCGGCACGCCCAGCGCCAATACCGGCACGCCCAGCGTCTCCTGGTCCAGCGCTTTTCGTTTGTTGCCAATGCCCGCACCCGGCGCGATGCCCGTATTCGCGATTTGAATCGTGGTGCGCACACGTTCCAAACTTCTCGACGCCAGAGAATCTACCGCAATCACCAGTGAGGGCTTCATGCGTTCGACCACGCCTTCGACAACTTCACCCGTTTCAATGCCAGTAATGCCGAGCACACCTGGCGCGATAGCACTGACGTTGCCTAGGCGCTCGTCTATGCCTTCTGGCGCATACTCATGAACATGACGTGTCACAAAAACCGCGTCGCAGACGGCGGGCCCCAACGCGTCTGGGGTCACCATGCGGTTTCCAAGCCCCACCACGAGCACGACACCGCTTAGCGCGTCGCCCGCCATGTTGCGTATTTCGTTCGCCAGCGCAATGGAGCAGTGCTCATCGAGCTCAGCGTCACCGCGTGCAAGCTGCTGTGCCTCAATCGTCACATAGATTCCCTTTTTTTTGCCGATCGCCTTTTCGCCTTCTTGATTGAGTATGGTCACGCGTGAGCGGTTCACGCCCGGCATCACTTCATCGTTTAGCACCTCGACCCCGGGGATATTTCCCGCAGCCTGTGCCGCTTCCATTGCCAGATCTGTCCGAATCATGCTTTATCCTCCCGAAAATAGTTTTCTAGACTAGTATTTGCAGGAAAGCCATCAATAAACAACAAAACAATGAATTGTTTTTGTATCACAAGAGATTGATATGTGGTGTCACACCGGACATTGATTAAACGCGGATGTGCTTGTTGCAATGCGGGCGGTCAACGCACCGCTTATCCGCCACTAAAAAAAGCGGCATAACATCATATACCGCTTAAGGTGTGGGCTACGCAGGCAAAGCCCGTCTTGCCCACGAATTATATTTTAGCTTTTTGGACAGTCTGAAGCGGCATAACATCATATACCGTATAAATCATGTCGCTTTCTATTTGAGGCCTCGGCTGCCGGGTTTGACGGCGGGAATGCCCTTTTTGCACAGTGGGCAGTCTTGGGGATCGTATGAGACAACCTCCATCGAGAGCACGGCTTCAAACGGTACACCAAAGTCCACAGCGCCGTTGGAGCGGTCTACAATGCTGCCGACGCCCACGACATTGCCGCCCAGGCTGTTGATCAGCGCAATCACCTCTTTGACCGAGCCGCCAGTGGTCACCACGTCTTCCACAACGAGTACGCGCACACCCTCCGGCACGGTAAAGCCGCGGCGCAGCGTCATCGCACCGTTTTCACGCTCTGCGAATATGTTCGGCACACCAAGCTGCCGCGAAACCTCGTATGCGAGTATGATGCCGCCGACGGCGGGGCCTGCCACAAGATCGACGCCGGAAAACTTGTCCGCAAGCGCCTTGGAAAACTTTTCGGAAACCGCGGCATTCTGAAACAGCTTGGCGCACTGCATATATTTATCCGAATGACGACCCGATGTCAGCAAAAAATGCCCCTCAAGCATCACGCCCGTTTCACGAAAAATATCGAGTATCTGTTCATTATTCATATGAAACCTCCAGCGCGCCCGTAAGCGCGGAAATATTATCTATGTTCATTGATGCGGCAAGCGTCTCCAATTCATCGATGACGCGCAGCGAAGAGTTTGGATCTGTCAGGTTTGCGGTGCCTGTCATCACGCACGACGCGCCGCACAGCATAAATTCCGCCGCATCCTCGCCTGTCATAATACCTCCCATGCCGATAACGGGAATACCAACCGCTTGAGACACGTCGTACACCATTTTGAGCGCGACTGGTTTGATACAAGGACCGGATAGACCGCCCGTCACGTTGCCGAGTATGGGACGTTTTTTTCTCACATCCACCGCCATTGCGGGAATCGTATTAATCAGCGATACCGCATCTGCCCCCGCGTCTTCCACGGCTTTGGCGATGCGCACCACATCTCCCGCGGCAGGCGTCAGCTTCACAATCAACGGCTTTTTAGCCGCCGCTTTACATGTACGTGTGCATGCCGCCGCCAGTTTTGGATCTGTACCAAAGCTTACGCCGCCTTCCTTCACGTTGGGGCACGATATATTGAGCTCGAAAAAATCGATGTTTGTTTCGTTTAGCCGCTCGACCACATACACATAGTCTTCTATGCTGCTGCCCGCCACGTTCGCAAAAAGCGTTGTGCCGAGCTTCTCCACTTTTTCCCGTTCGCTTTTAAGAAACGCCTCAATGCCCGGATTTTGCAGCCCCACGCTGTTGACGATACCTGAAGACGTTTCTGCGATACGCGGCGGCGCGTTGCCGATCCGTTTTTCTCGGGTTAAAGATTTGAGCGCAATGCCGCCAAGGCGAGACACATCGATGAACCAACCATGCTGGACACCAAACGCAAACGTCCCCGACGCGGCGATCACAGGGTTTTTCAGCGTTTTGCCGCAAAGCTCAACCTGCATATTCACAGCCATTACAACGCCACCTCATACAAATCGAATACCGGACCTTCCACACAGACCTTTTTATAATCCAAGCCGTCTTCCCCACGCACGCCGCAGACACACGTGGCGCAGGCACCGAAGCCGCAGCCCATGCGTTGTTCCATAGACACCTGTGCTTCCACGCCAAGAGGCTCCAGCAGCGCTTTTAATGCTCGCAGCATGGGCGGTGGTCCGCATGAGAGCACCACATCGGGCACAAGCTCTTTGAGACGCTGCTCGATGGGCGCGGTCACAAGCCCCTTTATACCGATCGTGCCGTCATCCGACGCGATGTTGATTGCTTCGCACGCGCCAAAATCATTGTGGCAATAAGCGAATTCTTCCCCGCGATAGCCAAGAAACGCTTCATAATGCCTGTCCGGCCATTTTTTTATCACAGTCAGGAGCGGCGCAATACCCACACCGCCGCCAACAAGAAATACCGTTTTGTCGGATACTTTAAGGTTAAAACCGCGCCCTACCGGAATCACCGACTCCACCACCGTGCCTTCATTTACCTTTGACAGCGCGGTCGTCCCCTTGCCTTTTATCTGATAAATTATCACGGCAGTCTGTTTCTTCGCATCCACCGCGTTGAGGCTGATGGGCCGCCCAAGCAGCAATTCAGGATGATCCGGCACCTTAACATGGGCAAACTGGCCCGGTATAAAGTGCTCAAGATCAGCATCGGGACAATATAATTCCATGCGGTATATGCCGCTGGCGATTTTTTCGTTGCTCTTTATCTTAGCAGTTACGTATTTTAACATGTTGTCTCCTGTATATCCGACAAGCTAAGCGGCACGATATCCGCGTCTGTTTTTCCTAATTTCATGCTTTGCAGCAGCACCCGCGCGGTATCCAGCGAGGTGATACAGGGTATGCGGTGCTCCACTGCCATTCGCCGAAGCTTAAACCCGTCACGCTCCGCACGGCGGCCTTTTGTCGGCGTGTTAAGTATCAGCTTGAGCCGGCCGCTTTCAAACAGCCCTTGGATACTGCCCGGGTCTTTGGATATTTTGGATACCGTATTCGCAGCCACGAAGTTAAAGTTCAATACATTGGCTGTGCCGTGCGTGGCGTAAATATCGTAGCCCAGATAATCCAGTACTGCCGCAATCGGGATAAGTTCCTGCTTGTCGTTGTCCGCCACGGTCAAAAAAACGGCTCCCGTTTCCTTAGGCAGCGCCATCCCCGATGCGATCAATCCTTTAAGCAGCGCTTCGGAATAATCCTCGGATATGCCGAGCACTTCCCCTGTTGACTTCATTTCAGGCCCAAGCCCCACTTCCACGAGCGGCAGCTTCTCGAACGAAAACACGGGGACTTTGACCGCTGTGATACGGCGTTTGGGATATAGTCCCGTTCCGTATCCCATCTCGGCCAATGCCTGTCCCAGCGACGCGCGCACCGCGAGGTCGATCATGGGCACGCCCGTAACTTTGGAAATGTACGGTACGGTACGCGAGGAACGCGGATTCACCTCGATCACGTAGATATCACCGCCCGATATCACATATTGGATATTGACGATGCCTTTGACATGTAGCGCCAGCGCGAGCCGACGCGTGATATCGATCAGCTCTTCCTGTTGCTTATCGGATATGCGCCGTGCAGGATAGACGGAAATGGAATCGCCCGAATGCACGCCCGCGCGTTCGATATGTTCCATGATACCGGGTATCAATATGTCCTTTCCGTCGCAGATGGCATCCACCTCAAGCTCTAATCCGAGCATGTATTTATCCACAAGCACGGGATGCTCCTGTTCATGCCGTCCAATGATGCGCATGTATTCGCGTATATTATCCTCGCTATAGGCAATTTCCATACCCTGTCCGCCCAGCACATACGAGGGACGCACAAGCACCGGATACCCAAGCTCAGCCGCGGCTTCCACTGCCTGTTCCTCCGTAAACACGGTACGCGCCTTGGGACGGCGGATATTCAGAGATTCCAGCAGCGCTTCAAACTCCTTACGGTCTTCAGCACGGTCAATGCTTTCAAGTGCCGTCCCGATGATTTTATATCCCATCTCCTCAACGGATTTAGCGAGCTTAATCGCCGTCTGCCCGCCGAACTGCACAATCACGCCTTCCGGGCGTTCCTGCTTCAGTACATTCGCGACATCCTCAGGTGTCAGCGGTTCGAAATAAAGCCGGTCAGACGTATCAAAATCCGTGGATACTGTTTCGGGGTTGTTGTTGATTATCACCGTGTCATAGCCCGCTTTTTTCAGCGCCCATATACAGTGCACACTGCAATAGTCGAACTCGATGCCCTGTCCGATACGTATCGGACCGCTGCCGAGCACGACGATTGTTTTATTCCTGGGTACCGTCGCCTCATTTTCATCGTCATACGTAGAGTAATAATACGGGCTCACTGCGTCAAACTCCGCACCGCAGGTGTCCACCATTTTAAAGGCAGGGCATATTTGATATGACTGTCGTAATTTTGCGACCTCGCTTTCGCTCTTTCCCGTTAGCCGCGCGATAGCGCTGTCCGCAAAGCCCATCCTTTTCGCGCGTTTAAGTGTCAAAAAGTCCAGCGCATCGTCTTTGTTATCAGTAAACGTTTCTTCAAGGTCTATAATGTCTTTGAGTTTAATCAAATACCAAAAATCGATTTTGGTTAATTCGTGTATACGGCTTATGGATATGCCGCGGCGCAGCGCCGTGGCCACTAAGAAAATACGCTCGTCGTCCTGCTCTAAAATACGCGTGATGAGCGCTTCGTCATCCATGGCGTCCGCAAACGAAAAGTACAAAGAATCCAGCTTGAGCTCGAGTGAACGCACCGCTTTTAAAAACGCGCTTTCGAAGTTAGAGCCAATTGCCATCACCTCACCCGTCGCCTTCATGCGTGTACCCAGCTGTTTGTTCGCGGTGGTGAATTTATCAAACGGCCAGCGCGGAAATTTGACAACCACATAATCAAGCGTAGGCTCAAAGCACGCAAACGTTTTGCCCGTCACGTTGTTTTTGATCTCGTCGAGCCCGTATCCCACGGCGATCTTAGCCGCGATTTTAGCAATCGGATAACCCGTTGCTTTGGATGCGAGCGCCGACGAGCGGCTCACACGGGGATTCACCTCGATGACGTAATACGTCATGCTATCTGTGTCCAGCGCATATTGCACATTGCAGCCGCCCTGTATTTCCAGCGCATTAATGATTTTGAGTGACGCCGTCCTCAGCATCTGATATTCCGCGTCGCGCAACGTCTGAGACGGCGCAACCACGATGCTGTCGCCCGTATGAATGCCGACGGGATCGATATTCTCCATGTTGCAGACGGTGATGCAGTTGCCCTTGGCGTCCCGAATCACCTCGTATTCGATCTCTTTAAAGCCCGCCACGCTTTTTTCGATAAGCACCTCACCGACGCGGCTTGCGGATATACCGCTTTTACATATCTCAATCAGTTCTTCTTCGTTTGCCGCAATGCCGCCGCCTGTACCACCCAGCGTATACGCAGGCCGCACGATCAGCGGATAGCCGTGTATGGACGCGAAAGAAAGCGCCTCTCCCGGTGTTTTGGCGATGATGCTCTCAATGATTGGCTCATTGATTTCATTCATCAGCGTTTTAAATGCTTCCCTGTCCTCGGCCTTTTTGATGGACTCGGCATTGGTGCCGAGCAGCTTGACGCCGTACTCATCAAGAATACCGCTTTCAAACAGCTCCATCGCAAGATTCAAGCCCGTCTGCCCCCCGAGTGTGGCCAGCATGCTGTCCGGACGCTCTTTTTTGATGATGTTTGTGATCACAGGCACGGTCAGCGGCTCGATATATACTCTGTCCGCAAGCTCAGGATCGGTCATGATTGTGGCGGGATTGGAGTTCACAAGCACCACCTCGATGCCCTCCTCACGCAACGCCTGACACGCCTGCGTCCCCGCATAGTCGAACTCGGCGGCCTGTCCGATAACAATAGGCCCGCTGCCAATTACCAGCACTTTTTTTAATTCGTTATTTTTTGGCATGTGTATCCCTCATACGGCTTAAAAACTCGTCAAACAAATACGCGGTGTCTTCCGGGCCGGGCGCCGCTTCAGGATGAAATTGCACCGTAAACATATCTTGACCGCTATATCTGACCCCCTCTACCGTGCCGTCGTTCCAATTGCGGTGGCTCACCTCGCAACCGTCCGGCAGCGTATCCTCTATGACGGTATAACCGTGGTTCTGCGATGTGATATACACACGATCCTTATCCAGGTCCTTCACGGGATGATTTGCGCCGCGATGTCCGTATTTTAATTTTTCTGTATCTGCACCCATGGCGAGCGCGAGCAGCTGATGTCCAAGGCAGATGCCGAATACCGGTTTTTTGCCAATGAGCTTTTTCAAGTTCTCGATAACCTCTTCGTTTTCCTTGGGATCTCCGGGGCCGTTGGTGAGCATGATGCCGTCAAAATCACCCGTAAGCAATTCCTCAGCGCTTGTCCTTGCAGGAAACACAGTCACCTTGCAGCCGCGATTTTCAAGGCTTCTCACAATGTTCTTCTTAAGACCGAAATCCAGCACGGCCACCTTGAGATCGCCGTCGCAATGCTCATATTTCTTTGCGCATGTCACCTTGTCAACAGGCATTTCGCAAACGTAGCCGCGCATGGTATTTAGCTGCTCCGTTGTCGGCTCGTCTTGTGTGATGATGCCGCGCATCGTGCCCTTTTCGCGGATAATGCGTGTGAGGGCGCGCGTATCAATGCCGCACAGTCCGACAATGCCGTGATCCGCAAGGTATTTATCTAAATCACCCTCGCTGCGCCAGTTGGATGGCTGGCTGCACACCTCGCGCGCAATAAAGCCGCTCACCTGCGGTTTTGCCGACTCAGGGTCTATCTCATTCACGCCGTAGTTGCCGATCAGCGGATATGTCATCGTGACAATCTGCCCGCAATAGGACGGGTCTGTCAGCACCTCCTGATAGCCTGTCATGCCCGTATTGAATACGACTTCCCCGATGATATCGGCTTTTGCGCCAAAGCTTTGGCCGTCAAAACGTGTGCCGTCTTCCAAAGTGAGTATTGCCATGGTTTCTCCTCTCAGAATGAAAATTATAAATGGATGCCGCGCCGTGACAGCGCAAACATGATATCCTCTTTCATATCCAGCGCAAACGCCCGTGCCGCCTGGGGCGCCGAAAGATGCGCATATTTTTCTTTTTTATAGGCCAGCAACAGCCCGCGCGATGCATTGACCACCGCACCCAGCCCGTTTTCGTCGAAATTGACCGCAATGTCGTCTGCCCCCGCTCCCTGTGCCCCGTAGCCCGGCACAAGGAAAAACGTGGATGGTAACCGCATGCGCAGCTTATGCGCTTCGGCCGGATATGTCGCGCCCACCACGGCGCCCACCGAGCTGTAGCCGCTGGTGCCGATATACGGCTCTCCCCAAAGCTTGACCTTGTCCGCCACGGCTTCGTAAAGCTTCTTTCCGCCCACGTTTAAGTCCTGAAACTCTCCGCCCGACGGATTGGATGTTTTCACAAGAACAAATATTCCCTTGCCCGTCATATCGCACGCCTCAAGAAACGGCTGAATGCCGTCGATGCCAAGATATGCGTTCACGGTCAGAAAATCGGCCGGACTGTGAATCAGATGCGCCTCCGCATACGCCTTGGCCGTTGAACCGATATCGTTTCTTTTTGCGTCTGCGATAACGATTAGCCCCTTTTTCTTGGCATACTCCATTGTGTCAAAAAAGCAGGCAACCCCTTGCGCACCGTACTGTTCATAATACGCCGCCTGTACCTTGACAGAAGGGACGATGTCCGCTATCGCGTCTATTATATCACAGTTAAACCGGTAAACACACTTCGCCTTTTCGCTGTTTGTGAGCTCGCCCGCTTCGGATTCATACTCGGGCGTTAAGTAACCGTATTCGGTATCTATCCCCGCGCATACAGGGCATTGCGTACTTTTAATCGCATGGCACAATCTGTCTATTTGCATGATGCACCTCCACTGTACACAAGCCGTCCGTCCACAATCGTATGCGTTACGAGACCGCGCAGCGCATGGCCGATAAACGGCGAATTTTTGCCCTTGGAAACAAGGCTCTGCTCCGTCAGCGTATATTCAGCTTCCATATCTGCAATGGTTAAGTCGGCTGGTACGCCCTCTTTAATCACGCCGCCCGGTTTGCCGATAATCCGTGACGGATTCACGCTGAATAGCGCAGCCAGCTTGTCATTATCCTGCGTTAAATTCGTCACGGCAAGAGAAAATGCCGTTTCAAATCCGGATATGCCGAAAGCGGCGAGTGCATATTCAATATTCTTTTCATCCTTATGGTGCGGCGCATGATCCGTCGCAATCGCGTCGATGGTACCGTCCAGAAGCGCTTCTTTCACCGCAGCCACATCGTCCGGCGTACGCAGCGGCGGGTTCACCTTTGTGCGCGCGTCGTAGCCAGAGCACCAGCTGTCGTCCGCCGAGAAATAGTGCGGCGCACTCTCGCATGTGACGGATACGCCGCGCTGCTTGGCGGCACGGATCAACGTGATGCCGCCGCGAGTGGACACATGCTGAATGTGTACCCGCAGCCCATAGCTTTCCGCAAGAATTAAATCTCTTGCAATCATCGTCTCCTCGGCGGCCCGTGGGATACCGGGCAACCCTAATATCGTGGAGTTGAGCCCTTCGTTCATCACCCCCGTGCCTTTTAAATCAAGGCATTCCTCATGAGCCATGATGAATGAGCCGTACGTTTGCGCATATTGCATCGCAGCAAGCATCATCGCGCCGCTGCCAATCGGCCGTCCGTCGTCAGAAAACGCGACGCAGCCCATGGCGGCAAGCTCGCCCATTTCCGTCAGTTCTTTGCCTTTTAGCTCCTTCGTGGCTGCGCCCACGGGGTAAACTTTTGCAGACGCGTTTTGCGCCTTGCTAAGCACCAGCGCGCATACCGAAGCGTTATCAATAGCGGGGACTGTATTTGGCATGCAGCATACAGCGGTGAAGCCGCCCTTTGCCGCCGCATACGTTCCCGACATAATGTCTTCCTTATATTCTTGTCCCGGTTCCCTTAAATGGCAGTGTATATCGATAAAGCCGGGGAAAACAGTTTTGCCCGATACATCGATGGTTTCATCGGCACTGCCCAGATCAGTTCCGATTGACTTGATACGATCGCCTTCTATGAATATATCCAGACGGCCCTTTTTTTCTCCGTCCGGATTCACGACCTCGCCGCCGCACAGTTTAAGCGTCTTCATTCTTCCTCCTCGTGAGCAGATAGAGCAGCGCCATTCTGACCGCCACACCGTTTGTTACCTGCTCGTTGATCACTGAATTTTCCGCGTCCACAACCGCGCTAGAGAGTTCCACGCCGCGGTTGACCGGGCCGGGATGCATAATCAATACATCCTTGCTGCACCACTTATCCAGTGTACCCTCATTGACACCGAAGAAACTGTGGTATTCGCGCAGCGTCGATAAAAACGCACCTTCCAGGCGTTCCTTTTGTATACGCAGCCCCATCACCACATCGGCGCCTTTGAGCGCTTCCTCAAGGCTGCTTGTCACACGCGCCCCCATCGTCTCTATGCCAAACGGCATCAATGTTTTGGGGCCGCAGAGCGTCACATTCGCGCCAAGCTTTTTGAGCCCCCAAAGGTTGCTGCGCGCCACGCGGCTGTGCCAGATATCACCGATGATGGAGACGTTCAGTCCTTTCAGGTCACCGAAGCGTTCACGCATTGTGAACATATCGAGCAGAGCCTGTGTGGGATGCTCGTGCATGCCGTCTCCCGCGTTAATCACGCTGCCTGAGAAATGGTCGCCCAGCAGCTTGGGCGCACCCGCGTACGGATGGCGGATGATGATGACATCCGTCTCCATTGCCTCTATGGTATAGCCCGTATCGAGCAGCGTTTCCCCTTTGCTCACAGAACTCGACGACACGCCGAGGTTGCTGAACGTCGCGCCCAAAAATTTGGCCGCGAGCTCAAAGCTAAGCCTTGTGCGCGTGCTGTTTTCATAAAACAGCGCCACCACGGATTTGCCCTGCATATGAGGCATTTTTTTTGCGTTCTGCTGCAAATAAGTCTTCATCGTGGCGGCTGTATCAAGTATGTACGTCATTTCATCCGCGCTCATATCGTGCAGCCCAATTAAATCTTTTTGTGACAAATGCATATTTTTATTCCCTTTTTAAAAGGAGCGGACGTATCCGCTCCTTAATCACTTATTAAGCGTTTTCTTTCTCAATATCGAATTTCTCCGGCAGCACCGCGTTGAGTATGATACCCGCCAGCGCCGCAAGCGCCACGCCCGATATCGTAAAGCTTTCGTTGACAGGAATCGTCACACCAATACCCACGACCAATGTGATGGAGAGTATCAGCAGATTGCGGCTGCTTGTGAAATCCACGTTGGCTTCCGCCATAGTGCGGATACCGATGGACGCGATCATACCAAACAGCACAATACTCATGCCGCCAATGATAGGCGCAGGGATGGTCTGAAGGAATGCGCCAAAGTAGCCGATTACCGAAAGCGCCATAGCGTAGCAGGCCGCGATACGCAGTATCTGCGGATTGTAGTTCTTGGTCACCGCGAGCACGCCGGTGTTTTCGCCGTAAGTCGTGTTTGCCGGGCCGCCGATGAACCCTGCAAACATGGTGGCCACACCGTCGCCAATGAGTGTGCGGTGCAAGCCGGGATCTTCAAAGAAGTTCTTGCCGACAACCGCGCCGTTGGTGGTAATATCGCCGAGGTGTTCCATGAATGTCGCGATGGATATAGGCGCAATCAGAAGTATCGAATTCGCACTGAACTTGGGCAGATGGAAATTCGGCAGCTGGATAATTGATGCAGATTCAAAGGGTGCGAAGTTCATGAGGGCCGTTGTGCCTTCGGGAACGGCCACAATTGCATTAAGCAGCAGTGCCACACCGTATCCAACAGCCAGTCCGCAAAGAATGGGTAACAGCTTGAAGAAGCCCTTGATGAATATCGACACAACCACAACGGTCAAAACAACTGACGCAGCCACAACCCATTTCGTCCAGAGCAACCCACCGACAAAATCAGCGGTGATATCGTTAAAAATAACAGTGGGCGCAAGTGTCAAACCGATAACAACGATAACCGGGCCGGTCACGATGGCCGGAAACAGCTTCTTGATGCGATCGGGGCCTATGACCTTAGCCAGCAGAGCAAAAAGCAGATAACATGCGCCGGCAACCATAATCGCACCTGTCGCATATTCCTTACCCTCGCTTTGCACCACATATGTGATGGCCGACATAAACGCAAAGCTTGATCCAAGGAACACCGGTACTTTACGCTTTGTGATGAAGTGAAAGAGCAGAGTGCCACCGCCCGCCGCAAACAGCGCAACAGCCGGGTCCAGCCCTGTAATCGCGGGAACAACAATAGTGGCGCCGAACATTGCAAACATATGCTGCAGTCCGAGTATGGCCTTTGTCCCCCATCCTTGTTTGACTTTTTCCATAATACCCTCCGTATATTAAATAATTTCATTTACCCGCATAAAAAAACCTTATCTGCACTGATAAGGCTCATACAGGCAAATCGTTGATAACAACGTTGTCAATATCATCAAATTCCTTGACATGCACGCTGATCACTTCGTTCTTCGATGTGGGAATATTTTTCCCGACATAATCAGCCCGAATAGGAAGCTCTCTGTGACCTCTGTCCACAATCACGGCCAGTTGAATAAAGCTTGGTCTGCCCAAATCCATCAGCGCGTCTAGAGCGGCCCTTGCGGTGCGGCCTGTGTAAAGCACGTCGTCACAAAGCACCACCGTCTTTTTATTGATGTCAAAAGCGATATCGGTGCCCTTAATCACTGGATGATCCGCCAGCAACGAAAGATCGTCACGGTAAAATGTGATATCGAGCGTGCCGATGTCTACACCGGTGCCCTCGAACTCTTTGATATACGACGCAATGCGCTTCGCAATGGGAACGCCTCGCCTGTGAATACCGATCAGTGCCAGATCTTGAGCGCCCTTGTTTTTTTCGATAATCTCATGAGCGATACGTTTTAAAGCACGGTCGAGCGCAACCTCGTCCATGATGAGCGCTTTGTCCACTTTTCCACCGTCCTTTCTGTATTTATCGCATTAAAAAAGCCTTGCACTTGGCAAGGCGAATAAGCATAGCTAACTAATAAACCTTGCCGGACTCTCTGGACCGAATTAAAGGTGTTCTACTGATAAAAACATTATCATATGCTGCCCGGTTTGTAAAGAACAACCTTAGCAAACCGGGCATATTTTTATTTCCATAGTTCCCGACTATCGGGGTAATTACGCATTCTTAGCGAGCAGGCTTTTACGGTGATGGCAAAGCGCAATATAGGCCGTTTCATCCACTTCACGGATGATTGTCTCAAGCTCTTCATCGCCAAACGCCGTGGTGCGGCCCGCACTGAATTCTTTATCCACCTCAGCTTTTACAGTTACCACAATTGGTTCCTGCTTGCCCATGGCAGATTCGCCTTTCAGCTTGAAATGAGCGTTAATCCAGTGCGCTATGCCCGCAAGCCCCGAATGTGCATCCACCGCAACAGTTACCGGACGGTTGAGCAGCTTTTCCGTATTGAAAATATTGTATATTTCCTCGTTTTTCAAAAGGCCGTCAGCATGGATACCCGCGCGTGTGGAGTTGAAATTACGTCCCACAAACGGCGTTCTCGGGCCAATTTCCGTGCCGAGCTCATTTTCAAAGTATTCGGCCAATTCCGTTATCACAGAAAGATCCATGCCGTCCGTTGTGCCTTTTAAGCCGCAGTATTCCATAACCATCGCCTCAACCGGACAGTTACCAGTGCGTTCACCGATGCCAAGCACAGAGCAGTTAACAGACGATGCACCATAAAGCCATGCCGTGGCAGAATTCGTCACAACTTTATAAAAGTCGTTGTGACCGTGCCACTCAAGCAGCTCAGACGGGAACCCGGAATACTGATGTAAACCGTAAACGATACCCTGAACGCTACGCGGCAACGATGCACCCGGATACGTGATGCCGTAACCCAGTGTGTCGCACATACGAATCTTGATGGGCACACCCGTTTCCTGCATCATTTTCATCAGCTCATCCGCAAACGGAATAACGAAACCGTAAAAGTCGGCGCGCGTGATATCCTCCAGATGGCAGCGCGGCTTGATACCATAATCGATCGCCATCCTGACAATGCCCAAATATTTGTCCATCGCCTGCTTGCGCGTCAGCCCCATCTTCTTAAAGATGTGATAATCTGAGCAGCTCACAAGAATGCCGGTCTCCTTAATGCCAAACGCTTTAACAAGCTCAAAGTCCTTCTGGCTCGCGCGTATCCATGTGGTCACCTCGGGGAAATCGTAACCAAGGTCAAGGCAGGCCTGCAGCGCTTCTTTGTCTTTTTGTGTGTACACAAAAAACTCACTCTGACGGATGATGCCCTTAGGCCCACCCAGGCGATGCAGCATTTTATATACATCCACCACCTGCTGAACGGTAAACGGCGTGCGAGACTGCTGTCCGTCACGGAAAGTGGTATCCGTAATCCATATATCCTCAGGCATACGCATAGGCACAACACGATGGTTGAATGCGATTTTTGGCACTGAATCGTAATCAAACATATCTCGGAAAAGCTGAGGCTCCTCCACATCCTGAAAAGAAAACTTATAATCGTTTTCCTGCAACAGGTTCCATCTGGTGTCAACACTCCTCATATCTTCACTATTCATATCTATTCATCCCTTTCATGGTTTAATTGCCAAAACAAACTCATTGATTCTTCCAAGTCCCTTTTTGATGTTCTCTTCACTGACAGCATAGCTTAAGCGCACATGATGGTCTGCACCGAAAGCCACACCCGGCACCACAGCCGTGAGCGTTTGCTCAAGCAGCAGTTCCGAGAACACGAGAGAACCCGTAATCTCGATGCCGTCATATTTCTTGCCGATCAGCTCAGAAATATCCATCATTACATAAAACGCACCGCCAGGCACCTTGCACGATACGCCGTTAATATCATTGATAAGACCGCACAGCAGTTCCCGACGCTTTTTGAAAACATCTTTCATGTGTTTCACTTGATCCTGTGGCCCCTCCAACGCTTCGATGCTTGCATACTGTGCAATCGAGTTGGGGTTAGACGCCGCATGTGATTGGTAAGCGCCCATCACCTTGGCAAGTTCACGCACACTCGCGGTATACCCGATTCGCCATCCTGTCATCGCGTATGTTTTTGACATGCCGTTGACAAGAATTGTGAGATCCTTGATTTCTTTGCCCAGAGAAGCGATGCTCACATGCTCGCCGTCATAAATGAGTTCATCATAAATCTCATCGGATATCACAAAAATACCGGCCTCCACTGCCACCTTGGCGATCTGCTCCAGTTCGCTGCGTGTGTAAACAGTACCGCAGGGGTTAGAAGGCGAGTTGAGTATTAATGCTTTTGTTTTATCTGTGATGGCGGCCCTTATTTCATCCGCGGTCGCCTTGAAGCTCTCTCCCGTTTCAACAAACACAGGCTCACCGTCCGACATCCGCACAAGCTCCGGATATGTGAGCCAATACGGCGAAGGAATAATTACCTCATCGCCGGGGTTTAAAATGGCTGCAAATATATTAAATAATGAATGTTTTGCTCCATTTGAGACAATAATATCTTCGGGTGCGTATTCAAGGCCACATTTGCTTTCCAGTCTCTTTGCGATGGCCGCACGCAGTTCCAAAGAACCTGAAGCGGGTGTGTAGCGCGTCAGCCCCATATCAAGCGCCTTTTTCGCGGCATTTTTGATGTTCTCTGGCGTGTCAAAATCAGGCTCGCCGGCACCGAAGCCCACAACATCACGGCCTTCACTCTTAAGCTTTTTGGCCATAGCGGTAATCTTCAGCGTCACCGACGGCTCAATCTGTGTTGCTTTGTTTGATAATATCATATAAACCTCCATTGGTTTAGCTTTTTTTGCATTATGTTTTTTTTAAACCTTCATTTGATTGTATTTTATCACATCATATTCGCCTTTACAACTAATATTTCATTATTTTTTGCATGATTGCGAAAATAATATTGCATCTTGCTTGCATTTTTCTAACTGTTACACTTTTAAGTACGATCATTCATATATTCATAGTGGAGGGGATAAAATTGAAACAACTCACACTGCTCTATGGCGATAGCTGCGGATACTGCAAAAAGGCCAAAATGCTCCTCAAGCGGGCACTGGACACGCATCCGAAGTATTTATGCCTGGATATAAAATATATTAATGATGAAAGTGAGAAGGCCGAGCTTTTTCATCACAAGCTCATACCTGCTTTCTTTTGCGGCGGCTTGCTTTTCTTTGAAGGCAATCCCAGCATGGATATTGTAATGGCTGCGCTTAATGATTGTTACGAAACTGACGATGTTTGATTCATTGTCGTCGTTTCCGCTATTAATAACGTTTATATATGACAAAAGTATGAACAACCTCCCTATCGCTTGATAATTCAATAAAGTCATATTAAAATGACCAAAAAAGGAGGGATAGGTTATGTCTGGCTTTGTTATCGGTACGTGTTCCACTTCGGATCTCCCGCAGTCTTATATCAAAAAACACGAACTGCTTCAATTAAAGTTTTCGTACACTATTGACCATAAAGAATATAAAGACGGGGATATGGACACCAAAACGTTTTTTGACTTAGAACGCGACGGCAAGCTGCCCACCACATCTCAGCTTACCCCTGCGGATATCATTCCCGTTTTTGACGCTGTGCTATCTGCGGGCAAAGACCTTTTGTATATCGCTTTTTCTTCGGGTCTTTCCGGAAGCTACAATAATCTCAGTCTTGTCGCGCAGGATATGCGTAAAAAATACCCCGACCGCAAAATCGTCGTTATCGATTCACTGTGCGCATCGCTCGGTCAAGGTCTGCTTGTGGACTATGCCGTCAAAATGCGCGGTGAAGGAAAGTCTTTCGATGAAGTTGCCAAGTGGGTGGAAGCCAATAAATTGGGGCTCAACCACTGGTTTACGGTTGACAGCCTAGGCCATCTGCGCCGCGGCGGACGCGTGACCGGAGCTGCCGCATTCGTGGGCAGTTTGCTTCATATCAAGCCGGTGCTCAATGTGGATTATGAAGGGCATCTCATCCCGCGCGAAAAGGAGCAGGGCAGAAAACGCGCCCTCAAATGCCTGATTGAAAAAATGGAAGAGTATATTTACAAACCGGAAGGACAGCCGGTTTTTATCAGTCACGGCGACGATCTGGAAGCGGCGGAAAGGCTTGCTTCTATGGTGAAAAAGCGTTTTCCCGAAATCGGCGATATTATGATTAATCCTCTTGGTGCTGTGATTGGCGCTCATGCCGGTCCCGGTACAATTGCATTGTTCTTTATGGGCAAAACGAGATAGTCATTTTTTACAATGTTTAGCCTATTTGCTTCACAGCAGTTTTAAGCAGTCTGAGGCTTCGGAGTTCCGAAGCCTTTTCATATTTGTCTCCGTCATTTCATATATTTTATGAGAGTTTAATAATACGGAGGAAAAATATGAGATACTCACGAATGATGTCTAAGCCGCCCCAAAAGAAAAAGAAATACGGCAATCTGATACTTGTGGCGATTATACTTGGTATCGCCGTCTATTTTGTGTCTGCGGGCGCGGCCGGCGGATGGCTCGCCGAAAATGTGATTAATCCCGTTTTTAACAGCGATCCCACTGCCGCAGCAGCCACGATGGACGCTGATTTAAGTGCTTCTCCCACCGCTTTGGCAAGCCTGCCGCCTTCTGAGACGGTTCAGTCCGTCAGTCTTCCGGATAATACGGGTGATCGGGCAGAAGAACAAATTACTGTAAGCTCCGTTGCGCTTTACACGCTTCAGGCCGGCGCGTATGCGGATGAAGCCAATGCGAAAGCGGCCGCAGTCGAGATCGTTAAGCGGGGCGGGGCAGGTTATGTCGCTTACGACGGTAACCTCTACCGTGCGCTAATTGCCGGTTATACGACCGAAACAGACGCACAGAGCGTGAAGACAGAGCTCCAGACACAAGGCGTTGTCTGCACGGTGTTCAAGCTGGAATCGGGCGCGCTTGAGTTTAAGGTGGGTGCGGAACAGACACAAATCGATGCCATCAAATCTTGCTTTTCTCTCGTGTCGGATACAGTGAAAAATTTGCAGCAGATTATCTACGACGCGGATAAAGGCAGCAATGTGGATGAAAAGATCTCCGAGCTCAAGACAAATGCACATTCCGTGGTAGACAATTATAAGGTCATCGTCACTTCTCAAACAGACACCACCAAAAAACTGACTGCGTATATGGACAGTTTTTGCGCCTCTGTTGACAATATTCCTTTATCCGCAAATATCACAGCCGTAGATTTTTCTTCCGGTTTGAAGTATAATATCATTGGCATCGTTGTCGATTATTCGACATTCTTAGACGAGTTAAGCAGTTAAGCAACGGAGGACTAATATGACAATAGCTGAAACAGTCGCTGTACTGGGGGGAACCCTGATTTGCGGCGAAGAAAACCTGGACAAACCCTTAACCTCGGGCTGCGGCGCGGATCTTATGAGCGACGCGCTCGCATTTGCCAAGCATGGAAGCATACTGCTGACCGGCATGGTCAATCAGCATGTGATTCGCACAGCAGAAATGCTTGATGTGCTGTGCATCTGCTTTGTGCGCGGCAAAAAACCCACAGAAGATATTTGCGAGCTGGCCAGACAAACAGGCGTTACGCTGATGACCTGTGAACACACACTTTACGAAGCTTGCGGACGCTTGTATGAAAACGGCCTCCCGCCTTGCAGCAGGTTATAGCCTATGTCTGACGTTTTCAAAGAGTCATTTGATATTGAAGCCGGTGATTTTGCGTCGGCGGGCGAAGCCTCGGCAAAGATTAAAAGCATATTAAGAATGATCGGTATTGATCCCGCGCTCACACGCCGCGTCACCATCGCGTCTTACGAAGCGGAGCTCAACATGATTATACACAGCCTCGGCGGTGTCATGTCGGTGGAGATTTCCCCCGACGCCATTGCGCTTTTCTGCAAGGATATCGGCCCCGGCATTGCGGATATCGACATGGCTATGCAGGAAGGTTATTCAACAGCGTCATCCGATGTCCGTATGATGGGCTTTGGCGCGGGCATGGGGCTTCCCAATATGAAAAGAAACAGTGACGAGTTCTCCATCCTTTCGGATACAAACGGAACTCGTTTGAATATGCGTTTTAGTATTATATGAAACCATTTATATCAATAAAAGAGTGGTTATCAAAAGGCGGCGAATTATGAATACATATTTTCATTCGGTGCGGCTCGACCGCGACAAGTGCAAGGGCTGTACCAACTGCATCAAGCACTGCCCCACCGAAGCCATACGCGTGCGGGGCGGAAAGGCACAGATTATTGCCGAGCGGTGCATCGACTGCGGCGAATGTATCCGCGTTTGCCCTTATCACGCAAAAATCGCTTATACAGATCCGTTTTCGGACATCGGTCGATTCAAGTACAAGATCGCGCTGCCCGCACCCGCGCTATACGGACAATTCAAGAATTTGTCCAGCATAGACCGCGTGGTGATGGGGTTAAAGCTCATGGGCTTTGACGATGTGTACGAAGTGGCGCGCGGCGCGGATATAATAAGCTGCGCCATACAGGAGAAAATTGAGGAAAAGAAAAATCTCCCCGTGATATCATCGGCGTGTCCGGCGATTGTGCGGCTGATACAGGTGCGTTTTCCCAACCTCATCGACAACATTATCGATCTTCTTTCTCCCATGGAGGTGGCGGCATCCGTTGCCAAGCGCGAATACGCCAAAAAGCACGGTGTGAGCCAAAAGGATATCGGTGCGTTTTTCATTACGCCCTGTCCTGCCAAAATGACGAGCATCAAAAACCCTTATGGCATTGAAAAAAGCAGTGTGGACGGTGCGTTTTCCGTGATCGATATATACGGACTGCTCGCGGGTCAGCTTAAAAAACCCGGCATTGTCACCCCTGAGGGCGCGACAGCGTCAGTCTACGGGGTGGGATGGGCCAATTCGGGCGGGGAAGCCGCTGCCGCCGGCATCACCAATTCGCTCGCCGTGGATGGAATCGGCAATGTTATTAAGGTGCTGGAAGAGATCGAAAACTTGAAGCTGACGGATTTGCAATATTTTGAGGGGCTTGCATGTCCGGGCGGCTGTGTCGGTGGACCGCTGACGTTTGAAAACCCATATGTGGCACGCACGCGTATCAAGACGCTGTCTGCCAAAATACAAAACACCGATTCACCCTGTGATTATGCGCGAACTTATATCAACGACGGTACGGTTAACTTCCGCCAACCCGTCAAAGCACGTCCGGTGATGAAGATTGACGCCGATATGGTAACCGCTATGAAAAAGCTCGAAGCGATTGAAGAAATCGCCAAGCGTTTGCCGGGTTTGGACTGCGGATCATGCGGTTCGCCTTCGTGCCACGCGATGGCCGAGGATATCGTGCTTGGTGATGCCAAGGAGATGGACTGTGTGTTCAAGCTTCGTGACAAGGTCACAAGTCTTGCGGAGCAAATGGTGGAGTTGACGGGCAAAGACAAAAAAGGAGACAGATAGATGACAGTTAAAGAATTGATACAACAGACAAATTGGAAAGTCATCGCACAGGGCGCGGATGAAACAATTTCTTCCGTTTATATATGCGATCTGCTAAGCTGGGTCATGGCTCACGCGCAAAGCGGTACTGCCTGGGTCACCGTACAGGCTCATCTCAACGTCGTCGCCGTGGCGGCGCTTTCAGGCTGCGCCTGTGTGATCATCCCCGAAAACATCGCCGTCTCCGAAGACACGCTGGCCGCTGCCCGCGAAAAAGGCGTCACGATGATTGCCGCTCCCTGTACGTCTTACGGTGCGGCACTGTCACTTTCCAAGCTTGGCATCGGTGAAGTGACTCGGTAATGAAGCGCTATTACGACCTGCACATCCATTCATGCCTTTCCCCCTGTGCTTCGGATGAAATGACGCCTGCCAATATCGCAGGAATGGCGCATATAAAAGGGCTCTCCCTCATCGCGCTGACAGATCATAACGCAGCGCATAATCTGCACGCGATGGCCAATGCAGCCGCCGAATACGGCCTTATTTTCATACCCGGCATTGAAGTCAACACCATCGAAGAAGTTCACGTGCTCACCTATTTCGCTCAAGTTGATGAAGCAGTCGCCTTTGGAAACACGTTGTATGACGCATTGCCTCATATTCAAAACCGCACTGACATTTTCGGCAATCAAATTATCATGGACGAGAACGATCAATTCGCAGGAACGCTCGACAAGCTGCTTTTACAGGCCGTCCCTTTTTCTGTAGACGACGTTGTCCGCATGGCCAAGACAGCCGGCGGCTGCAGTGTGCCCGCGCATATCAACCGTGATTCGTTTTCAATTACTGCAAACTTGGGTTTTCTGCCTCCGGGGCTTTTTCACTGTGTGGAAGTGGCTAAGAATCTCCCCTGCCCCGATTTGGACAGTAATCTTAAGGTGTTACATTCCTCCGATGCGCATAACCTCGGCGCCATTTCAGAGCCAGTTGAAACGCTCAACAACATTTCAAACGCAAAAGATTTTGTATATTTTGTTAATGGTATCTAATATTTGTTTTTTGTTTTCCTCAAATTGCTTTTTTCCGAACATTATTCATTTTTTCACGAAAACTTTATTATTTTTTTCACAATTTATATGTGCAATACGTATTTTTTGTGATAGAATATCCGCTGGATGTTTTGATATTTTTTTAACAATCTACTTTAATTTATTTCAGGAGGGGTAGCCATGACCAACGTGGATGATAAGTTGATGCGTGAAGAGCTCATCAGTTTTATCGAAGAGCAGAAGAAAAAACCAGGCCCGCTGATGCCCGTCATGCAAAAAGCGCAATCCATTTTCGGTGCGCTGACTATTGACGTGCAAGAACTTATTGCTGAGCAACTGGGCATTCCCATGAGCGATGTATACGGCGTCGCCACCTTTTATTCACAGTTTGCATTAGAGCCGAAAGGAGAGCATGTCATCAGCGTCTGTATGGGCACAGCCTGCTATGTAAGAAACATAGAAAAGATCATGGAGAAGCTGAGTGAAGAGCTGGGCGTAGACCCCGGGCAGACGACACCGGACGGACGTTTTACTTTGGAAGCCACTCGTTGCCTCGGATGCTGCGGACTTGCCCCTGTCATCATGATCGATGATCAGGTTTACGGGCGGCTGGTTCCTTCGGATGTACCCGATATACTCGCGAACTACAAAGAATAGCCATGCGTGATATTTCTTTGCACATTCTCGACATCGTCGAGAATTCCATCCGGGCAGACAGCAGCCTTGTGCGCATCGATTTGAGCATCGATAAATCAAAAGATGATCTTATCATCGTGATTGAAGACAATGGGTTCGGTATGAGCAAAGAAATGCTGGAGCGTGTGAAAAGTCCGTTTACGACGTCGCGAACCACAAGAAAAGTGGGACTTGGAATACCGCTGTTTGTGGCAAGCTGCGAAATAACGGGAGGACGGCTGGACATCGATTCCGAACCGGGCAAAGGCACAACGCTTTACGCCCGTCTCAAGTTCTCACATATCGATCGTCCTCCGCTCGGAGATATCGCAGAAACGATTGCCACACTGACAATTCTGAACCCCGCCATCGACTTTGTCTTCACCGCAAAATCCGATGAGGCGTTTGAGTATGACACGCGGCAGATCAAAACGACTTTGGGGGATGTCCCCATCACGAACCCTGAAGTGATGGTGTTCATCCGTGAATATTTAGAGGAAGGGATTAAACAGGTTTTTGGAGGTAACGAAATATGAAATCTTTGCAAGAACTCGAAGCAATCAGAAATAAAACTTTATCACAGATAGATATTCGTAAAAAAAGTGAAGGCACACGCATCGTGGTCGGCATGGCTACCTGCGGTATCGCCGCTGGCGCGCGCCCTGTGCTCACCGCTTTGGTGGATGAGGTCGCCAAGAGAAGCTTAAGCGATGTGACCGTATCGCAGACAGGCTGCATCGGCGCCTGCCGTTTGGAACCGATGGTCGAAGTGTATACACCCGGCAAGGACAAAGTGACATATGTGAAGGTGAGCCCCGACATGGTCGGCAGAATTGTGGCTGAGCATATCGTGAACGGAAATCCTGTCACGGAATACACAATCGGCTATCACGAAGAGAATACGAAATAGGAGGGCAAAATAATGGATATATTCCGTTCTCATGTACTTGTCTGCGGCGGAACCGGATGCACGTCTTCCGATTCGCCCAAGATCATTGATAAATTTAACGAGGAAGTCAGCAAAGCCGGCCTTGATAAGGAAGTTAAGGTCGTCAGAACAGGCTGCTTCGGTCTATGTGAAGCGGGTCCCGTCGTGATCGTGTATCCCGAGGGCAGCTTCTACTCGCACGTGAAAGTCTCGGATGTCCCCGAAATCGTCAGCGAACACCTTTTGAAGGGCCGTATCGTGCAGCGACTGCTGTACCATGGCGATCAAAAAGACGTCGAGATGTCGCTTGACAACATCGGTTTTTACAAGAAGCAAAAGCGTGTTGCCTTAAGAAACTGCGGTGTGATCGATCCGGAACGCATCGACGAGTATATCGCTTTCGACGGTTACAAAGCGCTCGGTACGTGTCTTACCGAATACACTCCTCAACAGGTCATTGACATCGTTAAAGCAAGCGGACTGAGAGGACGCGGCGGCGGCGGTTTCCCCACCGGCATGAAATGGCAGTTCTGTGCCAATGAAAAGAATGAACAAAAATACGTGATTTGCAACGCCGACGAAGGCGATCCGGGTGCATTCATGGATAGAAGTGTGCTTGAGGGCGACCCGCATGCGGTTCTTGAAGCCATGGCGATTGCGGGCTACGCGATCGGTGCGAACATGGGTTATATCTACGTGCGCGCGGAATACCCCATCGCGGTGAAACGTCTTGAGATTGCGATTGCGCAGGCGCGTGAAGAGGGTCTGCTCGGCAAAGGCATCTTTGGGACAGGCTTCGATTTTGATATCGAGATCCGCCTTGGCGCGGGCGCATTCGTATGCGGAGAAGAAATGGCTCTGATATCTTCCATTGAAGGTCATCGCGGTGAGCCGACACCCAAGCCGCCGTTCCCGGCACAAAAAGGGCTCTTCGGCAAACCGACAATTATCAATAACGTTGAAACATTTGCAAACGTACCGCAGATAATACTTAATGGAGCCGAATGGTTCTCGGCCATGGGCACTGAGAAGAGCAAGGGTACAAAGGTGTTTGCACTCGGTGGCAAGATCAACAACACAGGGCTCGTTGAGATTCCGATGGGCACAACACTGCGCGAGATTATATATGATATCGGCGGCGGTATCCCCGGAGGCAAGAAATTTAAAGCGGCTCAAACGGGCGGCCCCTCCGGCGGCTGCATACCGGCCAGCCATCTGGATACCCCCATCGACTACGATTCGCTCACTGCAATCGGTTCAATGATGGGCAGCGGCGGTCTCATCGTGATGGACGAAGACAACTGCATGGTAGACGTGGCGCGCTTCTTCCTCGACTTTACAGTCGACGAATCCTGCGGTAAATGCCCACCCTGCCGTATCGGCACCAAGCGTATGCTTGAGATACTGGAACGCATCGTGTCCGGTCAGGGCCAAGACGGTGATATCGAAAAGCTCGAAGCGCTTGGCGAAAACATCAAGAACGCGGCGCTCTGCGGCCTTGGTAAAACGGCACCGAATCCTGTGCTTTCCACCATCAAGTATTTCCGCGATGAGTATGAAGCACACATCTATGATAAAAAGTGCCCCGCGGGTCATTGCAAAGCCTTGCTTAACTATGTCATCGACAAAACAAAGTGCATCGGCTGCAGTGCCTGCGCAAAGGTCTGCCCCACGGGCGCGATTTCCGGCAAGATCAAAGAGCCGTTTGAGATCGACCAGAGCAAGTGCATCAAATGCGGTGCCTGCATAACCAAGTGCAAGTTCGGCGCAATCGAGAAGAAATAAGAAAGGAGCAGACAGGTTATGATATCTTTAACGATAGATGGAGTCAAAGTGGAAGTTCCTGATAACACTTCGGTTCTCGAAGCGGCCAGGGCTGCCAATATTAAAATACCGACACTGTGCTACTTAAAGGGCGTCAACGCCATCGGTGCCTGCCGTATGTGCCTCGTCGAAATGATTGAAGGAGGCCGCGGTCTTCAGGCATCTTGTGTGCTGCCCGCTGCCAACGGCATGGTGATATCCACAAAATCCAAGGCTGTGCAGAATGCGCGCCGTGTGAACTTGGAGCTGATTCTCTCCAACCACGACAAGCGTTGTCTCTCCTGCGTGAGAAACGGCAACTGTGAGCTACAGAAGGTTTGCGAAGAGCTGGGTGTTGAAGATGTACCTTATGAAGGTCAGGACTTTTCACGTCCGCTTGATACGGGTTCCCCCTCGATCGTCAGAGACCCCAATAAGTGCATTCTCTGCCGACGCTGCGTAGCAGTCTGCAACAACGTACAGAAAATCGGCGCTGTGGGCGCAACGGAGCGCGGTTTCAAGACAATCGTGGAACCTGTTTTCGGAAAATCCTTAAAGGATGTGCCTTGCGTCAACTGCGGACAGTGCATCACGGCCTGCCCGGTGGGCGCGCTCTATGAAAGAAGCGAAATTGATAACGTTTGGGACGCGATCAACGATGCCAAAAAGCACGTGGTTGTTCAAACGGCTCCCGCCGTGCGTTTCGGTCTCGGCGAAGAGTTCGGCATTCCGGTGGGCACCAGCGTGACCGGCAAAATGGCCACAGCTTTAAAGCGCATCGGCTTTGACAAGGTTTTCGACGTTGACTTCAGCGCCGACTTAACCATTATGGAAGAAGGCACAGAGCTTTTAGGCCGTATCAAAAACGGCGGCAAGCTGCCGATGATTACTTCGTGCAGCCCCGGCTGGATTAAATACTGCGAGCATTTCTTCCCAGATTTTCTTGACAATCTCTCCAGCTGCAAATCGCCCCACCAGATGGGCGGCGCGGTTATCAAATCATACTACGCGGAAAAAGCCGGTATTGATCCGAAGGACATTTATGTGGTCTCCATTATGCCTTGCACCGCGAAGAAGTTTGAGAAGGAACGTGATGAGATGGCTGTGAACGGCAATCGTGATGTTGACGCCGTGCTTACCACGCGTGAACTCGCCAAAATGATCAAACAGGCCAACCTCGACTTTGCGAACCTCCCAGACAGCGATTTTGACCGTGTACTGGGTGAATCCACAGGCGCGGCGGTTATCTTCGGTGCCACAGGCGGCGTGATGGAAGCGGCGCTTCGTACTGTTGCCGATATCCTCACAGGCGAAGATTTGAAAGATCTCAACTACGAATGCGTGCGAGGTATCGACGGCGTGAAAGAAGCAACGATCAACGTTGCCGAAATGGACATTAAGGTTGCGGTTGCAAGCGGCACGGGCAACGCGAAAAAGCTTCTTGAAGCCATACGCAATGGCGAAAAGGAATATCACTTCATCGAAGTGATGGGGTGCCCCGGCGGCTGCGTGACCGGCGGCGGACAGCCTATCGTCTCAGCTCAGGATAAGCTCAACATCAACCCGTATGTTCTCCGCGCCAAAGCGACATACGAAGAGGATGCGGGCAAGCCCAAAAGAAAATCACATGAGAACGAAGAAGTGCAGTTGCTCTATAAAGAGTTCCTCGGCGAGCCTAACAGCCACAAAGCGCATGAGTTGCTTCACACGCATTATCATCAAAGACCCAAATATCAATAACCGATGTTTTCGAAAGCCCCGGCAAAGCCCGGGGCTTTTAATATCTATTCGTCTTTGTCAGGGCGTTCGCAGCAGTTCTTATACTTTTTTCCGCTGCCGCACGGACAAGGCTCATTTCGGCCGATTTTAGTGCGCTTAGGAAACTCAATCAAATTGTTTCTAATCTCAATCTTTCTCATCCCATCACTTTGGCATGTTCCAAAAATCTCTTCAGCCGTATTTCCTTTGTTATACCAAAGTGGCGTATCGTTTTTTAATTCTCTAAAAAGATCTAAGAAATTTTGAAAATCGACCTGGCTCTCCCATTCGATCATTCCAAGGAAAGCCGGCAAATCGAATTTTGTATTCAACTCACGGCTATGTTCAATTGCATTTATCATAATGTATTCCTCTGCGGCTTCTTCATCGATACCTTTCTCACAAAGAAGACTGACCAACAGATCCATATTCTTTGGGTCTTTTGGCAAACCAAAAGCGGCTGCATGTGCGTATTCTTCCTTTGAATATTGCCGATAAGCAATATCTTTCCTGCTTTGAATGGTATCATACCATAGTAACGGGTTATCAATCTCGCAATTAAAAAACCATAATTTCTCACCAATAGGCACAGGAATCGTCATCTTGAGAAAATCCATACGATGCAGTATAAAAGCACTGATATCTTCAATGCGCATGTGCGGAAAACAATCTATCATCAAGCAGAAAAACCATTCTTCTTCTACAAGGCCATAGGTTTCAATGATACCTCTTGCACAATACTCCATCTCCTGCCATTCGATGAGCTGATCTGTCATGTCAACAGATTGGCGTACAACAGCATCAATAAATACATCGGCGACCGTGATCTTTGCCTTATTGTAATCAATAAGTCCCCACGGCTCAAGCGCATCACAAAGCTCATTGATTATCATGCTGTTTTCATCTTGATTGTAATATGCATGCAGTTTTCCATTCTGCTTTTTCTTGTGTATTTCGCGTGTAAACAAAATGATGTGTAAACTAATCATTGAAAGAAACGCGTCGCTATTTTGCTCGTATATTTCAGCAAGCCGACATGCTGTTTTCTCTTTATTCCAAGAGGCAGGAATTTTTTCATCGAAAAATACAGCCATACTCTGCATATCGACTTTTCTCAAATTCATCAGACACTTTACTAGATTATTACTCATCATATTCATTTCCTTGCCAACGTTATTTATACCAGCACTGATTCCGCCACGGCATCCGCGAGCGCAAAAAGCTCATCCATCTGGGCTTCCTTTAGAGACGATTTAATTACAAACGGCGGCGCAAGCAGTTCCATCTGTTTCATTTCGCATATGAGATTTTGCATCACATTATGCGCGGCGGGCGCCCATGAACCGTTGGCAACAATCGCCACCTTGCGATTGCGCAGATTCAGAACCGTCATTTCTCTTAAGAGCGATTCCATGCCAAAATACAATCCCGCATTGTAGGTCGGCGAAGCAAATACCAAATGACTGTATTTGAACGCATCGGAAATGATATATGACGGATGCGTTTTAGATACGTCATACATACGCATATCTTGAACGCCTTTTTGTGCAAGCCGGTTAGCGATCACGCCCGTCGCGTTTTCCGTATTGCCGTACATGGATGCGTACGCAAGCACCACACCCTTTTTCTCCGGCTCATAGCGGCTCCACTTATCGTATTTTTCAACAAAATATCCGATGTCCTTGCGCCATACCGGGCCATGAAGCGGGCATATCATTTTGATATCCGTTCCCTGAAGCTTTTTTAACACCGCCTGCACCTGGCTGCCATAGCGTCCCACGATATTCGTATAGTAGCGGCGCGCTTCGTCGAGGAAATGGCCTTCAAAATCGTATTCATCGCTAAATACATTACCGGACAGCGCACCGAATGTGCCGAAAGCGTCTGCCGAAAAGAGGATTCCCTTCGTCTCCTCATACGAAAGCATGACCTCAGGCCAGTGTACCATCGGCGCGAACACAAACCGCAGAGCATGACATCCCAGCGATAACGTATCGCCGTCTTTCACCTCATGCACACGCATGTCGATATCAAAATCGTAGAACTGACTGATCATATTGAACGTTTTGGCGTTACCGACAATTTTGATATCAGGATAGCGGCAAATGAGCTCTTCGATATACGCGCAATGGTCTGGCTCCATGTGGTTGACCACAAGGTAGTCAATGGATCGACCGTCCGTCACATGCTTGAGATTCTCAAGGAACTGCTGCGTAATTGCTGAATCCACTGTATCCATAAGCGCTACTTTTTCATCCATTATCAGATATGAATTATATGACACACCGTTGGGCAGCGGGAACATGTTTTCAAAAAGCGCCAGTCGTCTGTCGTTTCCACCCACCCAAAATATCTGCGGTGCAATCTGCTGTGATATCTGCAATTCTATCCCCTTCTTTCGAAAAAATTAAAAATCAGGTTAATGCCAATCCTTATATAAATCAGCCTTTTTATATGTATTATTATAACTGCGTCATCCAAACACGTCTAGCCGATTGTTGCTACCACATCGCGATCAATCGCAGCGTCAATCAACGTTTGCGCATCCAGTGCTGCTTCCGCCCTTTCTATATCACAAAGGCGCGGCTTGGTCACGGGATGTTTGGGAACAAAAACGGTACAGCAGTCCTCATAAGGCAATATAGACGTGTCAAATGTCCCGTAACGCTCTGCCAGTTCGGTGATCTCCAGCTTGTCCATACCGATCAACGGGCGCAACACGGGCATATCCACCGCGTCGTTAGTGACCGCAAGGCTTTCCAGCGTCTGGCTGGCCACCTGACCCACACTTTCCCCTGTTACCAGCGCAAGACAACGGTCGTTTTTTGCAATCCGCTCCGCAATGCGCATCATAAAGCGACGCATGAGAATGGTCAGATACTCCTGCGGGCATTTCTCATACAGCGTCATCTGAATGTCCGTAAAACGCACCACATGCAACCTTATCGGTCCAGTGTATCGCGCCATCAGCTTTGCCAGGTCTTGCACCTTCTCAAGCGCCTTGTCGCTTGTATACGGAAAGCTTTCAAAATGCACGGCCGCCAGCGCCACGCCGCGTTTGGCGATCATGCAGCCTGCCACAGGGCTGTCGATTCCACCCGAAAGCAGCAGCGCTGCACGTCCGTTGCAGCCGACGGGCATACCCCCCGGCCCTTTGAGTACCCGCGTATAGCAATACGCCTTGTCACGCATTTCAAGGTATGCCGTCAGTTCCGGATGGTCGAGATTCACCTTGAGCCCCGGCACACGGTCTAAAATCACGCCGCCCGCTTGAGCCGCCATCTGAGATGATTTCATAGGGAAACGTTTGTCCGCGCGGCGTGCCTCTACGCGAAACGGCACCGTTTCTTTGTCAAAACGTTCTCTTTCTTCCGCCACCATATCGGCCAGAACCTGCGAAGCGGCGTCAAAATCCTGCTCCAGCCTGACACCGGGGCTGTATGAATGAATGCCGAAAACACGCCCCAGCGCTTCAAGCGCCCTATCCAATTGCTCTTCCTTCACGTTTTCCACATACACACGGCTTTCTCCGCGCCGTACCACTGCGCCTTCTATGCCACAGAGCGCCGAAGTCACGTTCCTAACGAGCGCTTTCTCGAAAAACGGGCGGTTAAGCCCCTTTAAGTGTATTTCCGCATAACGTATGATGATGATATTATCCACGATGTGAAAACCTCCTGAGTTGACGAACCGCTTTTTCCAGCGCTTCGAGACATATTTGTATATCGTCCGCCGTGTTGTTATCGCTCATGCTGATGCGCACTGTGCCATCGGCGAGTGATCTTTTGATGCCGCATTCCAGTATCACACGGCTCACCTTGCCGCGCGAGCATGCCGCGCCTGTTCCAATATATATACCCTGGTCTCCAAGCAAACGCACAAGCACCTCCGCGCGTATGCCCTCAAACGAGACGCTCAAGATGTGCGGCACAAAGGCATGCGGGATGTTGACAACCGCCCCCTCAATCTTCCCAAGACCGAAGATGAGCGCCGAACGCAGCGCCTCCACATGCGCTAGCGTTGCGGTGTCCGCAAAACCGCGCCTCAGCGCTTCGCCGAACGCCTGAATTCCCAGCGTATTCTCCGTACCCGCGCGCAGCACGCTTTCCTGACTGCCGCCCAGCAGCACCGGTTTTATTGTACGTCCGTTAAGCGCCAGCAATGCGCCTGTGCCTTTCAGTCCATGTATTTTGTGCGCACTGACCGTGTAATAATCCACACCGAGGTCGTAAATATCTATCGGCGTTTTCAGCAACGCCTGAACGCCATCCGCATGAAAAAGCGTATTTGAATTCTTGGCACGCACCTCACGGCGTATGTTTTTAATATCGTTGAGCGCGCCCGTTTCATTGTTGACATGCATGATACTCACGAGCGCAGTCTCTTCCCGCACCAAAGCGGCCACATCCTCCGGCTCGATATGAAAGCCCCTCGGTGTCACATAATCCACCTGCGCACCTTGCTGCTCTAAGTGCTTGAACATTACATATACGGACGGATGCTCAATTGTACTCGTGACGTAATGCCCACCCTTGCGCCAGCCTGAAAGCACCGCCATGTTGTTCGCTTCGGTGCCGCCTGACGTAAATACACAAGCGCCGTCTCTAGCACCCAAACTTTGAGCAAGCGTTTGCCGAATTTTTTTTATTTCGCTGAATACCGCTTCTGCGCCTTTGTATGCTGCGGAGGGATTATACCAGCCGTCTTTGCTGTGATATGCGGTAACCGTATCGATATATGGCTTTGTGGTGGCCGCGTTGTCAAGATAAATCTCCAAAAAAATAGTGCCTCCCAGAGAGAAATAGTATATAATGTGTTTATAATAACACGTAATGTGGAATATATTAAGCGGTTTTTGCATAAATCATTAGTCATCGGAGGGTTTATGAACAAGTGTCCTAAATGCGGAAATAAACTCAGTCCCGTCGATGTGCTGTGTCCCCGATGCGGTGCGCTTGTTGAAGTCATCCATGTGGCGCCACATCCTGATGCGGTGCAAACTGAAAAAAGAGACGAGGCCGTCGCTTATCATTGGGAGCCGGATATGCCTGCTGAGCATCACGACATGCCAATAACAGAGCAGGCACGAGAAGCCGCCTTGCCAGAACAAGATGATTTGCAGATATCCCGGCAATCTTTATCTGAAGCGTTTGAAGAAGATGATATGCCAATGTCACGTCAGGCCCACAAGGCAGCGATGCGTGCACACCGCAACAAAAAGCCCGCCTTGTCTGCTGTCCCTCAAGAAAGCACAAATCCCGAGGTAAGCGAAGCCAAAAAATGGCTTGAGCTTGAAGAGGTTGATCCGGAGCGTATTCCCTCACAAAACATTTCATCCGTACAGGATAATTCGGATTATGATGCGGTTTTCAAAGACAATTCCCTTTTCGATGACGATAATGATATTTCAGGCTCTTATGTGGCAGAAGAAGTATACGGTTCAGTGATTGACGATTCGCCTCATCGTTCCCGTATGCGTTCTGCCGATGAAGCCGAAAATGAACCCCGCAAAGAAAAGTCTCGCAAGCGTTCTCCTTCCGCGTTAATCGTGCTGATGTGGGTCGTGATTGCAGCGGCGGTATTCGGATTGTTTTATTTTTTGGACACGTATGTGGCAAGCACATACGGTGGTTGGGATGATTTTGTACGGCAATTGACAAACGGTAAGATCGAGCTTGATACCGGCGCTTCATACCAAAGCAGCATTGATGTGAATATCAGTGAAGTTCAGACAGAAAACGGTGCGCCTGCGCACCGTTTTGATATTACCATGGCCGGCGGCAAAAGCATCAAGGTGATGCCGCTGAATGACACATTCGATATGAATAACGGCTTTGTATCCTTTATCGTCACCGATGAAGATCTGGCGCGAAGCCTTGGCACAGTCTCATCAGACCCGACGGTAACTTCGGGTGATATTAAGCTTGAGGTCGCGACCACATCGCAAACGTTTACGCATGCAGTCCCATCTATCACATTGTCATTGACTGAGGCAGCCTATGCGATTGAAGCGCCCTCCCTCACCAACTTAATATCGACCGAGAAATCGCTGCAAATCGCCATAACGGTGTCTCCTGACGCCACAGTATTTATCAATAACAACAACTTTTCAGCAAAAATTGATGACTACGGTCATCTGTCTGTCTCAATGCCGCTCGATATGGGCGAGAACCTTTTTGTTATCGAAGTGATTCAACCTGGGCGGCGCACCGTTAAGAAAAGCTTTACTGTCATATGTGAAGAAACGCAAGCATCACTTGTGCCCAGCCATGAATATTTGCGTGTAGATGAATCATCGTTTGAATGCACAGGCAGCACTGACCCCGACGCGACGCTGACCGCCTCACTGAATGGGAAGCTGTTAAAAGCGCTTATCGCTGAAAACGGAAAATATTCTATTGCCTGCACTTTGGAAAACCACGGAATATACTCACTTCTCATAAAGGCCGCATATGAAGGCCGATCGAATGCCGAGGCAACTGTTGTCGTGGAATACGTTCCTGAGCAGAAAACGTTTTTTAAGGACGCCAAAGCATACACCGTCAGCAAAATGATAAAAAACATAAGCAGCTTAAACGATACGGCGGTGAAGATTGAAGGGAAAGCCGACAGCATTATCGCCAAGGAAAACAGTCAGACGTTTGTGATTGTCTCAGGAGAAGACAAATTGAATTGTTATTACTACGGATCCACCCAACTGTCACCAGACAAAGCTTATGCGTTCTATGGCATTGCCGATGCAAAGAACAACAGTTTCTACGTCATATTCGTGGCGTAATCACATATTTTTATTTTATTGATATTGAGAACACAAAAGGCGCCTGCATGATTGCAAACGCCTTCTTCGTATCTTTTATGCGAGGCTTTCTTTTTTTGCTTTGGGCAGTGCCTTTTGCTTGCCTTCCTTTTCGCCGAGTATCAGCATCGGGACTTTGGCGTTACGCACGGTATCCTTTGTGATGACGCATTTTTTAACGTCACTGCGCGAAGGCACCTCGTACATCACTTCCAGCATGATCGATTCGAGTATCGCGCGAAGACCGCGCGCCCCCGTCTTGCGCTCGATAGCAAGCTTGGCGATTTCGGTCAGCGCATCATCCTCGAACTCTAGCTGTACGCCATCCATTTCCAAAAGCTTGGTAAACTGCTTTACCAGCGCGTTTTTGGGCTGTGTCAATATATTGACAAGCGCACTTTCATCAAGCTGATGCAGCGTGACGATGATCGGCACACGGCCGACAAACTCAGGTATCAGCCCAAACTTCAACAAGTCTTCAGGCAGAATGTTCTTATATAGCTCCGACAAATCCTTCTTCTCGCTGGATATCACGTTAGCACCGAATCCCATTGTCTTGCGACCGATACGACGCTCGATAATGGCTTCAAGTCCGCCGAATGCGCCGCCGCAAATGAAAAGAATATTGGTTGTATCGATCTGCAAAAACTCCTGATGCGGATGTTTGCGACCGCCCTGCG
Organism: Clostridia bacterium; assembly: GCA_003249555.1. Classification (GTDB taxonomy): domain Bacteria; phylum Bacillota; class Clostridia; order Christensenellales; family SZUA-584; genus SZUA-584. Next base: position 49,173 of record QKIQ01000083.1, read on the forward strand.
GTGGCACACTTGCCACTGTGCCCTCTATGATTTTGAGCAGCGCCTGCTGCACACCCTCACCGGAAACGTCGCGCGTGATAGACGGATTGTCGCTCTTGCGCGCAATCTTATCGATCTCATCGATATATATGATGCCGCGCTGCGCGCGTTCAATATCATAATCGGCTGCCTGTATGAGCTTGAGCAAAATGTTTTCCACATCTTCGCCCACGTATCCCGCTTCGGTTAAAGATGTGGCATCCGCCATCGCAAACGGCACATTTAATATACGCGCCAGCGTCTGTGCCAGCAACGTCTTGCCGCAGCCCGTGGGCCCCAGCATCACAATGTTGCTCTTTTGGAGCTCCACATCATCGGTTTTGGTATCCGAATTGATTCTTTTATAGTGATTGTACACTGCCACCGCAAGATTCTTCTTCGCATCGCCTTGGCCAATCACGTAATCATTCAACGAAGCGACGATTTCAGAGGGCTTGGGGATATCCCCGATTTCAAACGCCGAAGCCTCCTGATAATCCTCTTCTATTATTTCTTTACAAAGCTCAATGCACTCGTTGCAGATGTAAACACCCGGCCCGGCCACCAATCTCCTGACCTGCTCTTGGGCCTTGCCGCAAAACGAACATTTCAGCTGTTTTTGATCGTCTGTGTAGTTCGGCATTGATTCACCTCTTTCCGCTGTTACTTATGTTTTGGTGGAATAATCTCATCGATAATTCCATAATCAAGCGCCTCTTGTGCGCTCATGAAATAGTCTCTTTCCATATCAGCCTCAACCCTTTCTATCGGCTGACCTGTTCTCTCGGCTAAAATAGCATTCATCTTCTTTTTGGTCTTGATAATGTGCTCCGCGTGAATGGCAATATCCGTCGCCTGACCGCGCGCGCCGCCCGACGGCTGATGAATCATCACTTCACTGTTTGGCAGCAGCTTGCGTTTGCCTTTAGTGCCTGCGGCAAGCAGGAACGAAGCCATGGATGCGGCAAGACCAATGCATATCGTGCTAACATCACACTTGATATACTGCATGGTGTCGAAGATCGCCATGCCTGCCGTTACCGAGCCCCCTGGGCTGTTGATATACAAAAAGATGTCCTTATCCGGATCTTCCGCTTCCAAAAATATCATTTGTGCCACAGCCAGATTGGCCATGTTGTCCTCTATCTCTCCGCTCAAAAATATGATCCTGTCTTTTAAAAGACGCGAATAGATATCGTAGCTTCTTTCTCCCTTGCTCGTTTGTTCAATTACATACGGTACCAATGTCATAAAATACCCTCCGCCTATATAACTATACTATTCTATTCGGCCGAAGTGTTTTCCTCCCCGGCTTTGTCCTTTTTGACTTTTTTCTTGGAGCCGGAAATAACGGCGTTATCCACAAGGAAACGCACCGTATTATCATACGCCAGATTCTCCTTGATATACGAAAGCTGGTCATCTCTCAATGTCTTTGCGTATTCCTCGGCTTCTTTTTTTGCACGCTCCGCGCGCTCTGCAATTTCTTCTTTGACCTGCTCCTCGGTTGCTTCAATAGCTTCGGCCTTCATAATGGCTTCCACCGTAAGCTGAGCACGAACTGATTTCTCCGCGTCATCACGATACTGCGCACGCAAATCCTCAATCTTTGTACCTGTCATTTGGAGATAGTCATCAAGCTTCATGCCCTGATACATGAGCGAATACTCAATTTGCTGCATCTGATGATCAATCTGGTTTTCTATCATGCAATCCGGCAAATCAATTTCGGTCGTTTTAACCACTTCTTCCAACACAGCGTTTTCCATCTCATGCTTAGCCTGATGCTCCGCTCTCTCCTCAAGCTTCTTGCGCACATCAGCGCGGTATTCATCAAACGTATCAAACTCAGAGACATCCTGCGCAAAGTCGTCATTGAGCTCCGGCATCTCTTTCGTTTTTACATCGTGCAAAACGATATGGAACACAGCATCTTTGCCGGCCAGCTCTGTGGCGCGATAGTCTTCAGGAAACTTGACGCTAATGTCTTTTCCCTCGTCCTTTTCCATACCCACAATCTGCTCTTCAAAGCCTTCGATGAACGAGTGCGACCCAAGCTCCAGCGCCTGATTCTCGGCTGTGCCGCCTTCAAACTTTACACCGTCCACGCTGCCCGAATAATCGATGATAACCTTGTCTTTATCCTGCGCCGCACGATCCACATCGACCCATCTTGCATTGCGCTCGGCAGCACGGGAAATCTCCGCATCCACCTGCTCGTCTGAAACTTCGGCTTTAATTTCCTTCACCTTAACGCCTTTGTATTCGCCAAGCTTCACATCCGGCTTCACAAAAACTTCAGCCGTATAACAAACGCCGTCCTTACCGATGGCCGTTACGTCCAGCTCCGGACGCGACACAGGGATAATTTCCATTTCATCCACCGCTTTTGTATAGCTTTCAGGAAAAGCGATCTCAAACGCTTCCTCATAGAAAATGCCTTCACCATAGTGGCTCTCAATCACAGGACGGGGGGCTTTACCTTTACGAAAACCCTGAATGTTAAACTTTCCCCTGTTTTTGAGGTATGCCTGCTGCAGCGCTGCCACAAACTCCTCCGCGGAAATGTTGATCTCGATCTTGACTTTATTTGCGCCAACGCTTTCTACTTTCGCCAATGTATTGTCCTCCTAGAGTTGTTACGTCCAAAATAACGGCTTTTTCTTGCAAAAATGCCGTTCTATATAGTAACATATATACAATTCCAATGCAATGAAAAACGTTGGAAAGTTCATTGAAATTTCATATCATATTTTCCATTTGCCGCAGGAAATATACTTCAAATGCGCAAAATAGATGTGAGATGCAAATTTTTTTAAAAACCCGACGCAGGGTATTGCATAAATATACACGATATTGTATAATTATAAGCAACAATTTGGAGGTTTGAAACAACATGGCAAAGTTAAAAGTATTGCTGGCCTACTCGGGCGGGCTGGACACATCGGTGATTATTCCGTGGCTAAAAGAGAACTACGACTGCGACGTGATCGCGATGGCGGCGGATGTCGGGCAGGGCGAAGAGCTTTCTCCGCTGAACGAGAGAGCGATTGCGAGCGGAGCGGCCAAGATATACATCGAAGATTTAACGGAAGAGTTCGTAACAGACTTTGTATATCCCACACTGAAGGCGGGCGCGGTCTACGAAGGTAAATACCTGCTCGGCACATCCATGGCGCGGCCCATCATAGCCAAACGCCTTGTGGAAATTGCCAAGAAGGAAGGCTGCGGCGCCATCTGTCACGGCGCTACAGGCAAAGGCAACGATCAGGTACGCTTTGAGCTAACCATCAAGGCATTGGCACCTGAAATGATGATTATCGCCCCATGGCGTATCTGGGATATCAAATCGCGCGAGGACGCGATTGCTTATCTTGAAGAACGCAACCTGCCTCTTCCTGTATCCAAAAAACGCCCGTACAGCATGGATCGCAACCTGTGGCATTTAAGCCACGAGGGCAGTGACCTTGAAGATCCGTGGAACGAGCCCCAGGACGAGCTTTATCTTATCTGTACGCCGCCGGAAAAGGCGCCGAATAAGCCCACTTATGTAACAGTCAGCTTTGAAAAAGGCGTGCCCGTGGCGGTTGATGGCGAAAAGCTTTCCCCCATCGCGATCATCGAAAAGCTAAACGAACTGGGCGCGGCCAACGGCATCGGCATTGACGACATGGTGGAAAACCGTCTCGTGGGTATGAAATCCCGCGGTGTATACGAAACACCGGGCGGCACAATTCTTTACGAAGCACACCGCGCGCTTGAGAGTATCACGCTCGACCGCGACACGCTGCATTATAAGCAGGGCGTGGCGTTAAAATTCGCCGAAATGGTGTATTACGGGCAGTGGTACGCACCGCTGCGCGAAGCACTGAGTGCTTTTGTGGATTCCACCCAGCAGACGGTGACCGGCGATGTGCGGTTAAAGCTATATAAAGGCAGTTGTGCATCGGTCGGTATACAGTCTCCCTATACGCTGTACAGTGAGGAGTTTGCGACATTCGGAAAAGACGAAGTGTACAACCAGAAGGATGCCGAGGGCTTTATCAATTTATTTGGTCTGCCGCTTAAGGTGAAAGCGCTTGCAGACGCAAAGAGGAACAAATAATGAGCAAGAAGATGTGGGGCGGCCGCTTCGCGACGGAAACGGACGCGCTTGCGGCAGGCTTCCATTCCTCCATATCGTTTGACAGCCGCCTGTATCGTGTGGATATCATGGGCAGCATGGCGCATGCCAAAATGCTGGGCGCTGCGGGCATCATATCCGAAGCGGACAATCGTGCGATCATTGCAGGTCTGCAAGGCATTCTGGATGATATCGAGGCAGGCAAGGTCGAATTCAATGAGCACGACGAAGACATTCATATGAACATAGAACGACTGCTCACCGAGCGTATTGGCGAGGCAGGCAAACGTCTGCACACAGGCCGCAGCCGCAATGATCAGGTGGCGCTGGACGTGCGTATGTTTTTGAAGGATTCCTGCAACAGCACGGATGCCTTGCTGCGCGAATTGATTGACGCTCTGTGCGAAATTTCGGAAGATAACCTTAATACCATAATGCCTGCGTATACACATCTGCAAAAAGCCCAGCCGACCACACTGGCGCATCACATGATGGCGTATGCGCAAATGTTCTACCGCGACGTGCTTCGATTTGCCAATGCGAAACTCGCAGCAGACATGATGCCTCTCGGCTCGGGCGCACTCTGCGCCACAACATTTCCGCTCAACCGCGATATGGTGGCAAGTGAGCTCGGTTTTTCTGCCTTAACACCCAACAGCATGGATGCCGTTGCCGACCGCGACTGCGTTCTTGATTACATCTATGCCTGCGCAGTCTGTGCGATGCACCTCTCACGGCTTTCCGAGGAGATTGTGCTGTGGTCGACAGGTGAATTTGGCTTTATACGCTTAAGCGACGCGTACTCGACGGGCTCCAGCATCATGCCGCAGAAGAAGAATCCGGATATGGCGGAGCTGATACGCGGCAAGACAGGCCGCGTTTATGGTGATCTCATGGCACTGTTAACAGCGCTTAAGGGGCTGCCCCTCGCCTATAACAAAGACATGCAGGAAGACAAGGAAGCGCTTTTTGACGCGCACGACACTGTATCTGCCTGCCTGCCGGTGATGACAGGTATGCTAAAAACGGCTGATTGGCGCAAAGATAATATGACAAAGGCTGCGGGCCTCGGGTTTACCAACGCGACGGACGCAGCGGACTATCTTGCTAAAAAAGGGATGCCATTTCGCGACGCGCACGAAGTGGTCGGCAAGCTTGTGCTGTACTGCGAACAAAGCGGCAAGGCCATCGATGCGCTTACGCTTGAAGATCTGCAAAGCCTCTCCCCCATGTTTGAGGAAGATGTGTTTGATTCAATCTCGCTGGAAGCATGCGTGCAGCGCCGCGCCGTGTTCGGCGGTCCAAACCCCAAAAGCGTTCAAAAGCATATTGCGATTATGAAAGAATGCTTAAGGAAGTAGAAAAATCGGTTAAGGCCGCTTGCTGAACTGCGGCCTTTTTTATTTGGGCTCTGAAATGCTAATATCATTGTTTTTCGCTATTCTTTTGATCCGCATGAACTGCAGCGTCCCCTGTGGACGCAAATAACGCTTCCACAGTTCGGGCATGTCCAACGCTCACTTTGCTGCTGCAAAAATGCGTCCATGCCCTGCGTTTTGATGTCTGCCAAATTTTCCAGCATGCTCATGGAGTATTTGGCTTTGTATCGCTTATCAAGCTCTTTAAGCCTTTTGCACGGATATTGGGCGCATACATAACATAGATCAACATGACTATCCGTTCGCGCGTCGCATCTATTAATGGCGCATTTCACACAACCGGGCATCTTCAACTCGTCATTCCCTCTGCAGCCCTCGCATTTGTTTTTTTCCCGCAAATGTGCGTAACAAAGCGTACAGTTCATGCCGCAAGGCGCAATCATCGTGGCCTTCATCCGTCATATTCCTCCTGTTTTTGTTGGTAAGTCTCACCGGCATTGGCTTTTAACTGCATTGTAACATAAAGCAAACCAGAATTTAACTCTTCAAATACAGCAAAAATATGTTACAATGACAATATGAAACGGAGTTTAAGGAGCCACATCTTTATTCACCAAAAACACGCCAAAAAGGAAAGCGGCACTCCTTTCGTCTCTGTTTTTCCGGTTTGCAAGCGTTACGTCATCTCGATTCAGAGGCGTAGCGTTTTTTAAACTTAGACAAAAACCCAAAAGCGAAGGTTTTTTGGGGGAGCCTGAAACCCAAACGGAATTTTAAGCCGTTGAAGTTTTGGGAAATATATTTTTATTACAAAGGAGGTCGGCATTATGCCCGCATACTTAACACACAGGGCTGCCGGAGAAAGGGTGTTGGATAGGCTCGGCAGCGGCGTCGTCCCGCATAAGATGGCATATTTTCTTGGCTGTCAGGGGCCGGATATTCTGTTTTTCAGAAACTATCTTCCCTGGCTGTCGTCCAAAAACAGCTTGTCACTGGCCATCGCGATGCACAGCGAAAACGTCAGAGACGAGATGACAAACGCATTGGAATTTGCGCGGCAATACGATGGTTCAGACAAAGATGAGCTTATCTCGTATATCGCCGGTTTTATCACGCATTATGCAATTGATAAAAACGCGCACCCGTTTGTGTATGGCAAAGCAGGCAAGGATACAAACGCGCATCACGGTATCGAGTTTATGTGGGACAGCTATAGCGCAAAAGAGCAATGGGGTATCGATCCGCAGAACTTTGACGCACCTGCCGAGATAATGTACGACGATGTCGGCGAAGGCATATGCGCATGGTACAAAAATGTCGCTAACGACGTCTATCAAAAGGTCATCTCACTGGATGTCGTTAGAGAGGCGCAGAGGCATTTCGCCAAGGCAAAAAAAGCGCTCTCCGATATCAACCTTGCCGGGAAAGTGCTGATTCACCTTGTGAGCGTCACAACCGGCTTTGACGCGCGCAGAATGCTCTACCCCGAACGACGCGACGAATCCTGGTTTACAAAAGAGGAATATAAAAAGATGCAGGAGATGGTCTCCAAAGGCGTAGCGGAATCTTGCGATATGATTCAATTTGCGCTGGATTTCGTATGCGGACAGCCCACAGAAATGCCGTCATGGTTCGGGGATAAGGATTTTGCCGGTAGTATCGTCACAGCGTAATGTGCATTTCATCACACTTGATAAACATGACCGCCCGCTAAGCGGGTGGTCATGTCTGCCTTTTTATCATTATACGTCCGTTGATGCTAAGCTTTCCAAAAAAATCTTGGCTACATGAGGATCAAATTGAGTTCCCGCCTTATCCTTAATTTCCTTGACTGCATCTTCTTTACTCATCGCTTTGCGATATACCCTGTCTTCTGTCATGGCGTCATAAGCATCTACCACCGCGAGAATACGAGAGAGCAGAGGGATTTCTTTACCCTTCTGACGCTGCGGATACCCGTTACCATCCCACCTTTCATGATGAGAGAGTATATAGTCTGCGATTGATTCCAGCCCCGGTGTAGACATCGCAATCCGATAGCCAATTTCCGGATGTGTTCTCATGACAGCCCATTCATCCTCGTCAAGTTTTCCCGGCTTATTTAATATTCTATCATCTATTCCAACTTTGCCGATATCATGAAGCATTGCGAACAATTCAAGGTCACTTAAATCTTTGGGAGAAAGCTGCATCTTCTCTCCTATCATTTTGCAATAACCCGACATACGCTCCGCGTGCTCTTCCGTTTCTTGACTTCTGGCAAACATTGTGGCCGTAACGGATGAAAGAATTGCACTATGATAGCTTTTACGTTCGAGAATCTTGCGTTTATGCATCGATTCTTCCGCTTCCTTTTCAGCAACATTGATGCTTTTTTGAACCGTTTGCTTTATTCCAAATCCAATGGCAACATTGATATATCGCGCCTTATCCGTTATATTTTGATTGTACGTTTCAAATGCCTTAACAATTGTCCGCATCCTCTCATAAGCACATTTCTTATCCGTGTTTGGCAACAGTATACTGAATTCGTCTCCGCCTGTGCGTGCCAATATATCTTCATCACGGCAACAGCTTTTAATAATCTTCCCCGTCTCCACGATCATCTGATCTCCCTCTTTGTGACCAAACGCATCATTAATCATTCGCACACCATTAATGTCTGCAATGATAACGGAAATGGGGGGCACGTTTTGTCGGTCAATTCTTACCTTGGCCTCTTCGTAATACTTTCGGTTATAAAGACCCGTCATGAAGTCATGATTGTTCATATACTGTATCTGTAAATATTGTTCCTTTGTTTCGGTAATATCAATAATAATACCTTCCAGTGCTTCTATGCTTGCATCTTCGTTGTAAACACCTTGCCCCATTTCCAGCACCCATTTGATTTCCCCCGATGCCGTTATTATTTCATATTCGTAACGGAAGCGTTGGTGTGCACTAAGCACTTTATCCCATTCCTTCCAAAGTATTTCTCTGTACTCGGGCAAAATTAATTCGTTGAACGACAGATCATTGTTGTTAAGCAATTGTTCGGTATGATATCCCGTCAAAGCAAAGCACCCATCTGACAAAAACTGCATTGTCCATTCCCTGTCATACTTGCAACGATAAGCTAAGCCTGGCAAATTGGAAAGCAGCGCAGACTTGTTGCGCTCACTTTCGCGCAATGCCACTTCCATACATTTTTTATCATGGATATCTTCAACAATACACAAATGATCTCGACCTTTGGATTCTATTTCAGTGTTCATGTTTAAGCTGGCAATCACCATTTTAACCCATCTGGGTGTTCCCTCCGGTGTGAGGTATCGTTTTTCCATTGTATAGCCGTCAATTTCTCCGGCTTGAAATTTTTCAAACTGCGCCAAATCTGCTGAAATATCCTCAGGATGTGTCATGTCGACCCAGCTTGTTTTAAGCATTTGTTCTTGAGACCGTTCGACGATTCTTGAAAATTCAGGATTAATTATCGACATCGTCGTAAAATCTTTTACGATCGCAATACCGATGGGTGCTTGCTCAAAGACTTTTCTGAAAAGTTTTTCGCTTTGTCTCAACTTAATACTTAAATCATTTAAATCCATATTCTTAGATTGAAGACGAAACAGTATCGCTAAAACAGCCAAAACGGACAGTACAATCGCCAAAGAATGTATTATGCGAAGAAAAAGCCCTAAGTTCCGTTCTTCTGCTGAAAAATCGATGCCAAACTCAGCAATAACTTCTCCCGAATACGGATCCTTAATAGGAACCAAAGCGCTGATCCAAGTTCCCCACCGGTCAGTGACGGGATCGGTCAATAGAGTTTCACCATTGATAAAAGGCTGCATGTCTTGATCTGTCGCTTCGTAGAATTCTTGTCCGGGCGGTGAATAATCATCTGTTCCGCTTGGTTCAGAATCAACCAGAAAATAAAGCTTGTCATCAATACGCGTAAAAAGGTATGCAAATTCTACGTTTTTATTGAGCTGTTTAAACTTGATTAAACTGTTCTTTATGTGTTGGTATTCACTCAGCGCCGTATCTTCAGGTTTTGCTTGCAGCTTATCTAGCATGCCGACAGGAATGAAAGCTTGCGCAGTTTCCGCTAAACGCAATGCGTTTCTATTAACCTCATTCTGATAATCAACAACTGTCTGATAAGCAAATAAAACTCCCGCCAGAATCATCAGAATAATTATAATCTTGCTGTATTTCCGAAGCATTCTATAATAGCAACTTCTCATCTTGTATCCCTTTCTTTGTAAAAGACAATGCCAGAATACAGCTCTCCATTCGAATGAATACGACTCATCATAAGATCTATTGTCATTATAAGGCTTCACACCTAAATCTGTTTTAATACTGATAAAAACTGTGATTAATCTTATTTATGCTTTTTTATTGGTCAATGTATATATAAACAATTCAAAAATAAACAAACGCATTTTGTAAGCGTTTCGTATATCCAGTGAAATTCAAACGATCTTATCCGTGCGGCAGCAGGCCTACTAGACTCTCAAAGTATCATCTTTACCATCAAATTCTTAACTATCTTACTTGTCCGTTGCCTCGAATGATATATTTGATCGTGGTAAGCTCCTTTAAACCCATCGGACCTCTTGCGTGCAGCTTCTGCGTGCTGATGCCAATCTCCGCACCGAAACCAAATTCGTTGCCGTCTGTAAACCGCGTGGACGCGTTCACATACACAGCCGCCGCGTCAACACGCTCTAAAAACGTCTCCGCATTGCGGTAGCTTTCTGTCACAATCGCTTCAGAGTGTTTGGTGCCACATTTATTGATATGGTCAATCGCTTCATCGAGGCTGCCGACCACCTTGACCGCCAAAATATAGTCGTTGTACTCGGTAAAAAAATCCTCTTCCGTCGCTGGCTTTACATCGATAATAGCGCGCGTTTTTTCACAGCCGCGCAGCTCCACGCCCTCAAGCTTTTTTTGCGCCATACAAGCAGCGATTCCGCTGCGTTGCACACCGACGGGCGGCTGGTTTTCGCATTGTGGATAATATTCACGCCCATATCAAGGTCGGAGTACTCATCAATGTAGACGTGGCAATTGCCCGTGCCCGTCTCGATCACAGGCACCGTCGCGTTTTTCACGACAGACTGAATAAGCCCCGCGCCGCCGCGCGGAATAAGCACATCGATCACGCCATTTAATCCCATCATATATGTGGCCGCTTCGCGTGACGTGTCGTCAATCAGCTGTATAGAATCTTCGGGCAGCCCCGCAGATTTGGCGGCATTTCTTAGTACACTCACAATCGCGATGTTGGAATGAATCGCGTCGCTGCCGCCGAGCCCCGCCGCGTCCGACGTCACGTTGGGCCGCGCTTCATATATAATGCCCACCACACCGAGCGGTACGCGTTTGGAGCCAATAGATAAGCCGTTGGGCCGCAGTATCGTATGCATTACCTCGCCCACGGGATCATCAAGCCTTGCCACGCTTTCTAGCCCCTCCGCCATGCCTTCGATACGTTCTTCGTTAAGTGCAAGCCTGTCGAGCATCGCTTTGGATGTGCCCTTTTCGCGCCCTGCCGCAAGGTCTTTTTCATTTTCAGCAAGTAAAAAAGCTGCGTTGTCGCGCAGGGCTTGTGCCATAGCGTTTAGCGCCTCGTTTTTCTTCCTGCTTCCCATTAAGGCCAGCGAGGCTGCTGCGGTTTTTGCCGCTTGGGCTTTATCCAAAACGTGCTGCATCGTGATTCCTCCGAGTTTTTTTCAAATTATATCACCAATTGCAACCAAAGTCACGCCGTTGTATAATGAGGTTTCAATGGAGGAAGAACATGACGCTGGACGGACTGACACTTCACTATATTGTCGAAGAATTAAAAAGCATCGTGATTGGCTGCAAGGTAGACAAGGTTCATCAGCCGCAGCCCGATACGATTGTGCTTTCTTTGCGTGCCCCGGGAAAAAACCCGAAGCTGTTAATCAGCGCGGGCGCTTTTGATTCGCGCATGCATATGACTGAGCAAAAGCATGTGAACCCGCAAACACCGCCGATGTTCTGCATGTTTTTACGCAAGCACTTAACAGGCGCGAAAATCACAAATATCACGCAGACCGGACTGGAGCGCATCGTCAGCATCACGCTCGAAGCCAAAGACGAGCTTGGACATCCTCGCCCGATGACGATGGTCGCGGAGCTTATGGGCAAATACTCCAACGTCATTCTGATAGACAACGGCATTATTATGGACAGCCTTCGCCATGTGACACGCACGTTAAGCCGTGTGCGCTGTGTGCTGCCATCCCTGCCTTACGAAGACCCTCAGTCTACAAAACTGAACCCGCTGACCGTTTCTCGCTCCACGCTTTTAGAGATGCTGCAAAAGAAGGGGGACGCAAAAATCAAGACGTATCTTTCTGCGTTTTTGCAAGGCATCTCCGGTCTAACAGCGGCAGAGATACTATACCGTTATATGCCCGAAGGCTACGAGCCGCACCCGCGCGAGCCAGAGAAGCTCGCTGATGTTATAATTCGCTTTTTTAACGAGGAAGCAAAGCCCGCCATGTATCTGCGCAGCGGTGTGCCGTTCTTTTACGCGCCCAAGCCGTATTTGAGCATCGCGGCGGATGAGACCGCTTCGTTTGACAGCGTCAATGCGCTCACAGACGCGTATTACCACCGTCTGCGCGAGCTTGAGGCGCTCGGCCGCAAGCGCGACACGCTGCACCGCGTGGTTTCCAAACAGCTTGATAAGCTTGTTCATACACGCCAAAAGCAACAAACAACAATGGAACAGGCAAAAAAGGCCGAAGACTATAAAACACGCGGCGACCTCATCACCGCCAATATATACCGCATTACGCGCGGACAGAAAACGCTGGTCGCACAGGATTATATCACGGGAGACACCGTCGTCATCGAGCTTGATTCGCGGCTTTCCCCCGCGGCAAACGCCCAGCATCAGTATAAAAGATACAACAAGCTGCGCCAGAGCCTTGATATTACAGCGTCGCGCATGGCTCAGACCAGCAGCGATATCGCTTTTTTGGAAAGCGTACAGGTCTCTATCGACGCTTCCGAAACGCATGATGAGCTCGCCGAGATTGAGTTTGAGCTGTCGAAAGCGGGCTTTATGCCAAAGAAGTACGCGGCGGTAAGAACCACGCAGACGCCTTCTCAGCCGCACAAATTTGTATCTTCGGATGGCATGACGATACTCGCGGGCAAAAACAACCGTCAGAACGATCTGCTCACGATGAAAACAGCCGCGCCCGACGATATCTGGCTGCACACCAAGGATATTCCCGGTGCGCACGTGATTATCACGAACATAAAGGTGCAAATCCCTGACACCACGCTTTTTGAAGCCGCGACCATCGCCGCCACATTAAGCAAAGCCAAGGGCGGCGCCAAGGTGTCGGTAGATTACGCGCCCCGCAAAAACGTGCGCAAGCCAAATGGCGCCAAGCCCGGCATGGTGGTGTATGACGGGTATAATACGATACTCGCTACCCCCGACAAAGCGTTGTTTGAAAAGCTGCTTGTTTCCAAAAACGAACAATAAAAAAAGACCGCACGGGTCTTCTTTTGTACGCATCCCCTCAAAAGCGTCTTTTGAGGAATACTTTTGTCATTACTTTTTATCTGTCATTTCGTTTTCCGGAAGCTCCGAGTCTTCCACGGTGGCAATTGCGCCTTTGGCAAAAACCATACGCACTTTGTCCGGCATCACTTCGATTGTGACCAGGTCTTCTTTCACCGCTACGATTTTTCCGTAGATACCACCAATGGTTTTTATCATTTTACCGGGTTTTAAGCTGTCCATCAACTGCTGCATTTGCTTTTTTCTTTTCCGCTGCGGAATAATCATCAACAGAATGAAAACCACAAATATCGCGACAAGAGGTAATATCTGCCCCAAGGAGCCTGCTATATCCGTACCCATAAAATAAACCTACCTTTATAAAAGATTCTCGAGTATATATACTATATGAGAGATGTCCAATAATCAACTGTTTTTTGCGATAAATCGCGATCGTTCGCAAAAAATTCACTTTTCAACGCCGTTTTCGTGGCCGCATGGGGTTTTATCGTTGCTGCTTGCGGTGTTTGCTATCACCGTTTGCGAAAAGCTAGTTATGATAGTTTGCGAAAAAATCGTCCTTGAAAGCGGCAAACCTGTCTTCCTCAATAGCAGTCCGTATGTCATTGACGAACTGTATTGTCGCATGCACGTTGTGGATGGAGAGCAGTGTCGCGCCCAATATTTCGCTCGTCTTGATAAGATGGCGCACATATGCCCGCGTGTAGTTTTGGCAGGTATAGCACGTGCAGCCTTCTTCAATAGGCGAAAAATCGCGCGAATATGTTGCGTTTCGAATCACGACCCTTCCGCGTCTCGTGAGCGCGGTACCATTTCGTGCCACACGCGTTTGCAGCACACAGTCGAACATGTCTACCCCGCGCGCCACGCCGTCCACGATACAGTCAAACGAACCCACACCCATTAGATAGCGCGGTTTGTTTTCAGGCAGCAGCGGCGTCGTGACATCCAGCATATCGTTCATCAGCGGTTTGGGTTCGCCGACCGACAGCCCGCCGATCGCGTTGCCCGGAAAGTCCATGGCCGCAATGGCTTTGGCGCTCTCCTGCCGCAAATCCGCGAATGTGCCGCCCTGTACGATGCCGAAAAGCGCCTGATCATCGCGTGCTTTTGCTTTCTTACAGCGCTGCGCCCAACGGTGTGTGCGCTCCATCGCGGCGGCGACTGTGTTGTATTCCGCCGGATAAGCTGTGCATTCATCAAACGCCATGATGATATCCGCGCCCAATGTCTGCTCTATCTCCATGGCTTTTTCGGGACTGAGCATATGCCGAGAACCATCCAGATGCGACTGAAATTTGACGCCCTCCTCGGTGATTTTGCGCAGTGCGCCTAGTGAAAACACCTGAAAACCGCCGCTGTCCGTGAGGATGGGCTTGCCCCAGTTCATGAAACGGTGCAGCCCCCCCGCTTCCGCCACCAGCTCGTGCCCCGGCCTCAGATACAGATGGTATGTGTTTGCCAGCACGATTTCCGCGCCAGCCGCTTTCACCTGCTCGGGCGTCATCGCTTTCACTGTCGCCTGCGTACCCACGGGCATAAAAACAGGCGTCTCGATAGCGCCGTGCGGCGTCTCGATCCGACCCCTTCGCGCCATGGTATCTTTGCATGTTTTCTTTAATGTAAAGCTTAAGGACATAGTCCCTCCTGTTGTCGTCTGAAATTGTGCAGCCAAAAAACAAATGCACCGCGTCCCATTATATCACATTGAACGCACGGTGCATCATCGCTTTTTGATTGTATAGAGACGGGTTTTTTATTCGTAAATCGCCCGCACAATGGGAATCACATAGTGGCTGCCATGTCTGTCCTTCACATCCTCAATCATCGCCACCGTCAGATACTGTTTAGACTGGCTGTCATCTGCCGGAAATACTACGAACCAGCCCAGTTCCGTGCCCTCCGTATCCTCCTTAGAGCTCTTGATCTCAGCCGTGCCCGTTTTGCCCGCAACGGAAAGACCCTCTATTTTAAATTCGTGGCCAGTACCGCTTGTGTTCTCGATCACTTGTACCATCGCGTTTTTGACCGTCTGTATGGCATCAGGTGAGAACACGTCTTCCTTCCAGACCTGCGGTTCTGTGCTCATTTCCAGAAAAGGCGTCATCATATTACCGCCCGTCACAAAAGCCGAATAGATGGACGCGAAATGGATGGGGTTTAGTTCCACCTTACCCTGCCCGTAGCCGCTGTTCGCGAGGTCTATCTCATCGTCAAATGCTTGCTCCGTACCAAACGAAGATGCGCTAAGACCGAATTCAAACGGCATCTGCTCACCGAAGCCAAGCGTTTTGAGCCCCTCCCCGAACGTGCTGCCGCCAATCTTAATCGCCGCCTTCGCAAAATAGATGTTGTCCGAATACACCAGTGCGTTCTTTACGTTTGCGGGGTCGCTGTATGTCTTTAGCGTGGTGACGCAAAAATTATTCCAGTTGTCCTGTTTCCATGCGGTGCCGCTTGGACCAAAATCTTCGTCTGCCGAAAACGCGCCGTTGCTAAGCCCCAGCGCCGCTGTAATGGGCTTGAACGAAGAACCCGGCACATACGTTGCCTTGAACCGATTGTACATGGGCCGCGTTTCATCGTTGTTGTACGCCGTCCATTTCTCCTCAGAAAGCCCAAGAATGAAGCTATTCGGGTCGTAGGAGGGCGTGCTGACAAGCGCAAGAATCTCTCCCGTGTGGGGCGCCATCACAACCGCTGTGCCCTTATCGTTTTTCATCCGATCGTATAGCTTGACCTGAATGTCCGAATCGATGGTCAGCGTGACATCCTCGCCGTTGTGTGCTTCAGTTTGTGTAAGCACCTGTTTTTCATTTCCGTCCTTGTCCTCGATGTATAACTTGCAGCCGTCAATACCGCGGATGCGCTCTTCCAGCAGGCTTTCCATTCCAACCTTGCCGATTTTGCTCTCCGCCGTATAGCCTTCGCTCACATGGGCCTCCATCTCTTCCGCATTGATATTGTGGATGTAGCCCGTCAACGCCGCTGCCGCTTCACCCAGCACATACACACGGTCTTCCACCGTATCCAAACCGACACCATCAACCGTGAGTAGATTTAACTTTGTCTCTTCGTCTGACTTAGATATATTCTTTCCAAGCGGCACCATGAGATCATCCTTCACCCATTTTTCTGACAGTTTTGCATTTATGGCTTCCACCGACATACCAATAATCTCCGCAACCCTTACGATATCTGCATCTCGCGTCTGGGCATTCAGTTTACCGGGAACCATATATACGCTTAATACCTCACTCTTGCCTACGAGCAGTTTGCCGTTTCTATCGAGTATGCTGCCGCGTTCTCCCTTTGTTGTTTTTACTCGAACCTTGTCATCATCGCTTAAATTCGGAAATATCAGATTAGACGTCCAGTCTAGCTTATATTCGCCCTTATATTCGCTGAAATAGGCGGTGTTTTCAAATGATATCGCTCCGGCCTGCGTATCCATTGATGTCATGTAGGTAACAGAATTGCCGTCTGAGGTGATATCGAATATCTGAATATTGCGTGCCTAAATGCCCTCATAAATGTTCTTGTTACGCGCTAAAAAGTCCTCTTTGGGCATCGTGCTGTTTTCGCTTGTGAAGCTGAACATCTTCTCGTAGTCTTTATCCGTAATAGCCAACATGTATACTTCCAGTATTTGTTCCGGAAGCACCGGATTAATAAACTCTGTGGCTGCCGCTGTCTCCGTATCGGCAACGGGTGTGCTGCCGCAGGCAGCGGTTGCAAGAATCACACTTGCCATCACAATACATAAAAATACGCGTTTCATATTCAACTATTAACCGCTCCGTTTCACTAAAATCATGCTTGTCCATATTTCCCATATAATTATAGCGCATTCATATTATGTACTCAAATAGATATTGTGTCATTATATGTTAGTATTTACTGCAAAAACAAAAGCCGTTGGCGCTTATCGTTAAATATTACGCCAAATGGCTCAAAATGAGTGTCTGTTATTATTTACAAAAGAAGCATCGCGTCCCCGAAGCTGAAAAAGCGGTAACGAAGCCGCACCGCTTCATTGTAAAGCTCAAGCGTTTTCTCGCATCCCGCAAATGCGGAGACGAGCATGATAAGCGTGGATTCGGGAAGATGGAAATTTGTGAGCAGCGCATCCACCGCCTTAAAGCGGTATCCCGGCTTGATAAATATGTTCGTTGAGCCGCTGCCCGCATGCACGGTTCCCGTTTCGTCCGATGTGGATTCAAGCGTGCGCACGCTGGTGGTACCCACTGCCACGATACGCCCGCCGTGCTGTCTTGCGCGGTTGATGCTTGCCGCCGCTTCCTCGGTCACACAATAGTACTCGGAGTGCATGATGTGGTCTTCTACGTTTTCAGCCTTGACAGGACGAAACGTACCGAGCCCCACATGCAGCGTCAGACGCGCAATGGAGACACCCATATCTTCGATTTTTTTCAGTAGTTCTGGCGTAAAGTGCAAACCCGCCGTCGGCGCAGCGGCAGAACCCTGTTCGCGCGCGTATACCGTCTGATAACGCGATCTGTCTTCCAGCTTCTCGTGGATATACGGCGGCAGCGGCATCTCGCCGAGCGCGTCGAGGATTTCCTCAAACACGCCGTCGAAAGCAAATTCCACCTCCGTCACACCGTCTTCTTTCTTCTGCTCGATCACAGCGCATAGGTGCTGTGAAAACACCACGGCATCGCCGATTTTTAGCTTTCTGCCGGGTCGCAATATCACTTCCCAGCGCGTAAGAGACAGCCGGTGCAGCAGCAGAAACTCAACATGGCGCTGCGTTCCTTGTTTGATACCGAAAAGCCTTGCGGGCAACACCTTGGTATCGTTTAAGACAAGTACGTCGCCCTTATGCAAATATCCTTCTATATCGCTGAAGACCTTGTGCGCCGTTTCGCCTGTTTTGCGGTCGTAAACGAGCAACCGCGACGCATCGCGCTTCTCTATCGGCGTTTGGGCGATCAGGCTTTCGTCCAGGTCGTAATAAAAATCGCTTGTTTTCAACTAGTCCTCCATGATGTCGAGCTTTAGCTGTGATGAATCGCCGCGATACGCACAGCCCATGTGCGCGTATGCCAGTTGTGTGGCCACGCGGCCGCGCGGCGTCTTGTTAATAAAACCGAGCTGAATCAAAAACGGCTCATAAACATCTTCAATGGTCACGCTTTCCTCGTTGGTGGCGGCGCAGAGCGTGTCCAGACCCACGGGGCCGCCGTTAAACTTGTAAATAATCGCTTCGAGTATAGCCTTGTCTACACCGTCCAGACCGATTTCGTCCACCTCAAGCATCTCAAGTCCATAGCGCGCGATATCCAGTGTGATGCGCCCCTGACCCTTGACTTCGGCAAAATCGCGCACACGCTTTAACAGCCTGTTGGCCACGCGCGGTGTCCCTCTCGATCGCGATGCCACCTCAAGCGCCGCATCCTCGTCAATGCCGACATCGAGTATGCCCGCAGAGCGCTTGACGATCTCACTGAGCTCCTCGTTGGTATACATTTGCAGCCGATTGATCACACCAAAACGGTCTCTGAGCGGCGAAGTGAGCATGCCCGCGCGCGTGGTTGCGCCCACAAGCGTAAACGGCGGTAAACCAAGCCGCAAAGTACGCGCCGATGGGCCTTTGCCGATAATGATGTCCAGCGCGTAATCCTCCATCGCGGGATATAGAACCTCTTCCACGCTGCTGTTGAGGCGGTGTATCTCGTCGATAAATAGCACGTCGCCCTTATTCAAATTCGTAAGTATAGACGCGAGGTCGCCCGGACGCTCTATCGCGGGACCGGATGTCACACGAATATTCACGCCCATTTCGGCCGCGATGATATACGCAAGCGTCGTTTTGCCAAGACCCGGCGGGCCGTATAACAGCACATGATCGAGCGACTCACCGCGGCTTTTCGCGGCAGTCATAAATATCTTGAGATTATCCTTCGCCTTTTGCTGACCGATATATTCATCCAGTGTCGAAGGGCGAAGGGACAAATCTGTCACACCGTCCGTCTCGCTCATTTCGGCAGATACGATTCTGTTTTCGTCCAAGCCTGTCCCCCCTTATGCACCCATACGCTTGAGCGCCATCAATATAAGCTCTTCCGACGTATCTCCGAGGTTTTTCACAGAAGACACGGCACGCATCGCTTCGGAACGGTTATAACCCAGCGCCACCAGCGCGGCCAAGGCTTCTGCCTCTACGCCCATTTTGACCGATCCACCCGCCATATCTGCGTCGCCCACAATCTCGCTGGAGCTGATTTTCTCTGCAAGATCGATGATGATGCGCTGCGCGGTCTTTTTACCTATACCAGGCACCTTCTGCAGCGCCGTTTCGTCAGACGTGATGATCGCCGCAGCAAGCTCGCTGATTTTCATCGCCGAAAGCACGGCCAACGCTGCCTTGGGGCCGATTCCCGATACACCCGTCAGACGGACAAACATTTCACGTTCCTCGCAAGAATAAAAGCCGTAGAGCGTGTGCGCGTCTTCACGAACCACAAAATGGCAAAAAAGTTTTGCCG
Organism: Clostridia bacterium; assembly: GCA_003249555.1. Taxonomy (GTDB): domain Bacteria; phylum Bacillota; class Clostridia; order Christensenellales; family SZUA-584; genus SZUA-584. Next base: position 68,772 of record QKIQ01000083.1, read on the forward strand.
TCTGTCCCGCTTTGATATGGCTCAGCGACTGGGATGTGGTAAATATGCGGTAACCGATGCCCCCTGCTTCAACCACGACCATATCCTTCTCTTCGGAAACAACCTCGCCTTTGATATAATCGTACATAATTCCCTCTTATCTGATACGGAACGTGTCCGCAAAACGGCTCGAATGCGCGTGGCAGATGGCGCACGCCACCGCGTCCGCCGCATCGTCCGGTTTGATCACATCATTCATGCCAAGAAGCAGCCGCACCATCTCCTGCACCTGCTTTTTGTCCGCATGTCCGTAGCCCACGATAGCCTGCTTGATCTGCATTGGCGTGTATTCAAACAACTCCGCGCCGGTGCCAAACGCCGCCGCCATTGCCGCGCCGCGCGCCTGAGCCACCTGTATCACCGTCTTCACATTCTTGCCCGCAAACAGCTCCTCAAACGCAATGCAATCCGGCTGGTGCTTATGAATCAGCAATCCCACGTTTTCATGCACGATTTTGAGCCGCCTGGGCAGCGGTGTGCCAGCCTGCGTCACGATAACGCCGCATTCCATGAGCCCCGGTTTGTTACCCTCATAGCGCACAACACCGTAGCCCATTAGCGCGATTCCCGGGTCGATGCCAAGTATGACCATCTATGCGTCCTCTCATGTATTACTAAAATTACTATAAAGGCAAGGCGCATATCTGTCAAACATTAACGCGAACAATTATTCTCTTTGCCCATTGTGTTTTTCGAGAATCACACATAAAAATAGCCGGGTTTGGCTGCCCGTTGCCGTCCCGGCTTATTATTTGTTTCATTATCTTGATGAGGGACAAATAAACTCAAAGATAATGGCGTCAAAGCAGCGCCTAAGCCGGTCTGCATCATCGGCATCGCGCACCGTCCATGCAAAAAGCTTGCCGCCGAGCAGACGATAAAGACCCAGCCTTAATCTCTTAATGTCCTCGTGTTTGTAAGCCACAAAATGCGGGCGCGTCACAATATTCGTGTACAATCCCGATAGCAGGAAACCTTGATATAGCGGCTGACCTATATAGTTTTTTCGTCCTGCCGAAAGCTGACCGCGCACAATGCCGGGCCTGTGCTTTTTAAACCAAAGCACAATGCGCGGATCGAACGATTCGATGCAGTAAGGTCCTTTGTATTCATCCAAAATCTCAGCTGTTTTTTCGCAGAGCGCCTTATTACGGCGTGAAATCTTCAGCTCCACAATCATCGCTTCTCTGCCGCCAACAAGCTTCACTACATCGCTGAAAAGCGGTATCGTCTCAGCCGTGCCGTGCAGCCTGCAGCCTTTCAGCTCCTCATATGTGCAGTCGACGACTTTCCTATCAATACCGCATACACGATTTAAATTGTCATCGTGGAACACAACAACTTTATCGTCCGCCGTTAATTGAACGTCCAACTCCATGCCGTATCCCGCTTCAACGGCTGCGCAAAAAGCCGCCATCGAATTTTCAGGCACCGATTTGTCTTTGTTGTGCAGTCCGCGGTGCGCATACAATGCACGCGACAGCACAGGGCTTATCTGTTTTGGAAAACGGCCGGGTGCCATCAGCAATATATTGATGACCAGCAGTGCGGCGGCCGCGCATATCGCAACTTGTATATAAATCATAACGTTCCTTAATCCGCAGTATCAAACGACTCCAGCTTGCTTGAGGGCGCAATCGGCTTGGAATCGCCATGTCTCACAAACATCATCGTGAAGAACGCAAGCCCCACAAACACCGCGCCATACGGAAGCAGCGTGGAAAATCCCACATTATCAAGCATTAAGCCCGACAGAATAGGTGTCACCACCTGCGCAGCCATGGAAAACGTATAGTAATAACCCGTATATTGCCCGACACTGGCGCCCTTAGACATCTCCAGCACCATGGGCAGTGAATTCACGTTAATGGAGGCCCATGCCACACCGGCCAGCGCAAAAGACACGTACATGAGCGGCGAATACGCTGTATACAGTGCGGCGGATCCGAACACGGCGGCGAGCAGCACAACGCCGAACATGATACTTTTCCTCCGCCCGATCTTCGTTGAGATGATACCCACAGGGATAAACGCGAATGTGGCCGCAATTACAGCCACCATGAGAATCAGTGATGCTTGTGATTCCTGCATCCCCAGCGCGTTAACCGCGTATTTTGAAAACGATGTGGTCACCGCGTTATAGCCCATAAACCACAAGAATATGGAGACGAGTATCAGCCCCATGCTTTTGCGAACATCAGACACCAGCTTTGTTTTCACCTTTATCGGGTTGTCAAATTCCTTGGCCTCTTCGGGATCAATGCCCATTGCGGCACTGTCCTCGCGCATTTTTTTCACCAGTTTGGGTTCTCTGACTTTTAAGAGCAGCACCGCCGTGCCCACCAGCATGATTCCTGCTGTCGTCACAAATATCGGCCAATAGTTCGCTGCCGGGTCCTTGGTGTCTGGCGCAAGGAACGAGTTGATCAAAAGAATGGACGCACCGCCGACTGCGCCCATGAGATTGATCACCGCGTTGCCCTTGGAACGAAGCGGCTTGGGCGTCACATCAGGCATCAATGCCACGGCTGGCGAGCGGTATACTGCCATAGCAACCAATACAAAGCCGAGCACCACCATGAAAACAACAAGCTGACGCGTATGCGTGGCAAAAGGAATGCCCATCATTAAAATCACAGCCGCCAGTGTGCCGATGATAATAAACGGCGTTCTGCGGCCAATCTTTGTTTGTGTCTTGTCGGAAAGCATGCCGAACAACGGAAGCATAAACAGTGCAATAATGTTGTCGATAGACATAATAAATCCGGACGTTGTGTGGTCAATACCAAACCTGTTTTGCAGTATCAGCGGGATAATAAAATCGTAGAGCTGCCAAAATGCAGAGATACTTAAAAATGCAAGACCCACAAGGATGGTGTTCTTGTAATTCAGCTTCATCGTTGTTCTCCCAATCTATATATTGTTTTGCATATATACTATCACCAAACGGAAGAAATAACAATTTATCAAGGTATGTGTTTTGAAAAGTGTTTGTAAGGCCGAACCATAAAAAGAGCCTTCCATTAAAGAAGACTCCTTCCATGCAAAATGTCTTTAAGCGTTGAGCTTTGTTTTCGCCACAGAGACCATGCCCGCAAACGCTTTTTTGTCGTTAACAGCCATGTCGGCTAAGATTTTTCTGTTGACCGTGACACCGGCGAGCTTTAAGCCGTTGATCAGGCGAGAATAGCTTAAGCCGTTCATTCTGGCTTCCGCATTGATACGCGTAATCCATAAGCTGCGGTAATCTCTTTTCTTGAGTTTGCGGCCTACGTACGCATAACGAAGGCTGCGCATCACAGCCTGATTGGCCGCTCTAAACTGCTTGGACTTCGCACCAAAGTATCCCTTCGCCAGCTTTAAAATTTTCTTATGTTTTTTACGGGCGTTAATTGCCCCTTTTACTCTTGCCATTTATCGTTTCCTCCTGTACTTAGGCTATTTGTAAGGAATAAGCTGCTTGATGTTCTTTTCTTCTGCCGCCACAATATAAGTGCCCTGACGCAGATTTCTTTTTCTCTTTGAGCTTTTCTTATTCAGAATATGGCTCTTGTAAGCCTTTGCGCGTTTCACCTTGCCGCTTTTCGTCAGCGAAAAACGTTTGGCCGCGCCCCTGTGCGTTTTAATTTTTGGCATTGTTGCATCGTCCTCCTTAGTTCTTTGGTGCTAATATCATGAACATACTACGGCCTTCCATCTTGGCGCCTCTCTCCATCACGGCATCTTCCTCAACCATGGTGAAAAATTGCTCCATCACTTCACGCCCCAAATCCGTATGTGTCATTTGCCTTCCTCTAAAGCGCAACGATATCTTGACCTTGTCGCCCGCTTTTAAGAATTTACTGACGTTCTTTGCCTTCACATCAAGATCATGCTTATCGATGTTGGTAGACAGACGCATTTCCTTGATTGTGATGATCTTTTGGTTTTTCTTCGCCTCTTTTTGCTTTTTAGCCTGCTCAAATCTGAATTTCCCATAGTCCATGACCTTGCACACAGGCGGCTGTGCATTGGGAGAAATTTTTACAAGATCCAAGCCCTTTTCTTCTGCAATGTTCATCGCCTCACGCGCAGACATGATTCCAAGCTGTTCACCGTCATCGGAAATCACCCGGAGACTCTTATCCCTAATCTGCTCGTTAATCTGATGTTCGTTTGCGATTGTAAACACCTCCAATAGTAATTGCAAACACTTTTGTTCTTAGAAAAACATTGGCTCTTCTAATCTTAAAAAGCCTTCGATAACCCAATAAAAAAACGGGTACAAACACCCGTTCACTCTCAATAAGATTGTGCTTACCATATCTGGCTGATGCCGACAGGTGAGAAACGGGATGTTTCTGCTTTCAAGCAAGTCGTATCATATCACATACAAAAGCCGTTGTCAACAACTTAGCCCCGCCAAATAGCCCGTGGAAAACGCAATTTGAAGATTGTAGCCGCCTGTCAGCGCATCCACATCGATCACCTCGCCCGCAAAGAAAAGCCCTTCGCAAAAACGGCTCTGCATGGTCGACGGATCAATACCGCGCACATCCACACCGCCTCTCGTGATAACAGCCTCTTTGATGGTTCTTCTCTCCTTCACAGTGAGCGTAAGGCTTTTGAGCGCCCTGACCAAAGCGCCGCGCTCTTCCCGCGTGATGGAATGGGCTTTTTTATCAATGTCGATACCACTGGCCTTAGCAATCAGCGGCGCGAGCTTTGCAGGCACGAGTCCTCCCAGCACATTGCCAAAATCCTTGTTCGCTTTTTCCGAAAAATCACGCAACAGACGATTATCCAGCGTTTTATCGTCGAGTGCGGGTTTTAAGTCGATAACAGTTGTATAGCCTTCATCACCGTCCATATATGCGCTGCCCGACAGCACAAGCGGACCGGAAATCCCCGTATGCGTCATCAGCAGCTCGCCCTGCTCACTGTAAACCTGCTTTTTTCCCTTCTTGAGTGTAAAGCCAATATTCTTAAGCGTGATACCGGCGTAAGCGCTGACATCCTCAATCGTATCCACCCCTACAAGCGATGGGCACGGCGTCTGTATCGTGTGCCCCGCATTCTTTGCAAACGCGTATCCGTCCCCCGTTGAACCCGTTGTGGGATACGACACCCCACCCGTTGCGACGATCACACTGTCAAAACGCGCGCGCGCTCCGCCGCATATGACGCCCTGCGCATGTCCGTCTCTAATAATTATTTGAGAAACGGGGGTTTTGAGCTTCACTTTAACACCCGAGCTGTCAAGCGCCTTATTAAGTGCTTTCAGCACGTCGCTGGACTTATCGGATACAGGAAACACGCGGCCGCCGCGTTCTGTCTTTACCGCAAGCCCGTAGCGTTCCAGCAGATCAATAAGCTGGGTGTTTCCAAACGTATAAAAAGCGCTGTATAAAAAGGCGTCGTTATGCACGACGCTGTCAAAAAAGTCTTCAATCGGCGCCGCATTGGTGATATTACAGCGTCCTTTTCCTGTGATATATAGCTTCTTTCCAAGCTTTTCGTTTTTTTCAAACAGCGTGACGTCGCAGCCGCGGTCTGCCGCCGCAAAGGCCGCCATCATGCCCGCAGGCCCACCGCCAATCACACAGACCTTACGCATCTGATTTATCGTCATCAAATTTCGTCCTTACCCATATATACGTCATACTGCTGCCACAGATCTTCCAGCATCTCAAAATTGTGCGTCAAACCATCTTTCATGCGCATGCCGATAAGCAATACCAACGCGTTCACCACACTAATTGGCGTCACCAGCGAATCGATGAAAAGGTTCATGTCAGAATTGACAAATAGATTCGCATCCGCTATGTTTGCAAGAGGCGACCTCTGGTTGTCCGTGATGCCAAGTATGGTGGCGCCGTTTTTTTTGGCAAAATTCACACCGTCCATCGTACGGGACGAATAGCGCGGAAAGCTGATGGCCACAACGAGATCTTTTTTGCCAGCGTGCATCATCTGACCGAAAATATCGCCGCCGATGCTGGATGTTACGAGGCTGGTTTCGCTCAAAATATAATTGAGATAATACCAGAAAAAAAGCGCAAGCGGCGCACTCGAGCGAAGACCCAATATATACACACGCTTGGCCCCCAGTATCATATCGGCAGCCTTTTTCATCATGTCGTAGTCCAGCACCTCACGCACATGCCTTAAGCTTGTAATATCGTTTCGCACTGCCCAACTCACCAGCTCTTCTTCAGACATCTGTGAGCCAAGCCCCATACGCTGCACATTGGTGAGCTTGGTACGAATCATCTCCTGAAGCTTCTTTTGCAGCTCCGGATAACCGTCGTATCCAAGCGCGCAAGCAAATCGGACCACGGTGGATTCACTGACGCCCACTGTCTCGCCAAGCCGGGACGCCGTAATGAAAGCGGCCGTATCGTAGTGTTCGATGATATAGTTGGCAATCGCGCGATGTCCCTTGCTCATAGAGCTTTGTCGCTCTTTTATGACTTTGATTATATCATTGCCTTGCATGAAATTAACTCTCCAAACGTTCAATTACATATATATTGTATCATATTCCGTTAGAAATGCAATTTTATTTTGCTAATCTTGCAAGACAGTGGTTCAATTCTGTCTCTGGCGGTTAAATCAAACTTGATCGGAGTGAGTGACGCATAACCGCTTCTTACAACTGATAGGTCTGTTTCTTCATCGGCAGTGTGTTCTCTCATCGTTCCTGTCACCCAAATATATTCTCTGCCCCGCGGATCGTCCCGCAGCTCCACCGCGTCATCGTAAGCGGTGCGCCCCTGAACCGCCGCCTTCACACCTTTGAGCTCCGAAAGAGGCACATTGGGCACGTTAAGATTAAGCAGCACATCCTTTTGTTCTTCGTCGAACAGCCCGCCGTCAATGAGGCGTGCCGCCGTTTCAGCAGCGGTACCAAAGTGCTCCGCAAATTCGGATGCGCACGACACCGCGAGCGCTTTATATCCCATAATTACCGCGTCAAGCGCAGCGGCCACAGTCCCGGAATAAATAATGTCCGACCCTAAATTCGCGCCGTGGTTGATTCCCGAAACAACAAGATCGACCTTGCCGCCCATGATATGCGCAATGCCGATTTTCGTGCAGTCCACCGGTTGTCCGTCCACCACATAGCAAGGTATATTCTCCAGTCCGGCAGGCTGCGTCTTTGTCACGCGAAGAGGGCGGAATATTGTAATGGAATGCGATGTCGCGCTTCTTTGCGATTCAGGAGCAACCACCGTCACATCATGATCCCGTTTCAACCGTGCAGCGAGCATCCTCAATCCTTTGGCATGGATACCGTCATCATTCACAATAAGTATACGCATAGCAACCTCCATCCGCAGTCATTTTACAGTAGGCCGCTATGCGTGTCAACGTTATGCAAACAGCCACCACATCAGTATACGTTTAAAAGCATTGCCAAAGTTCCTTTCCGCCACGCTTTGCTTTGCAACCGCATCCACACGCCCGATTTCCGTGCCGTCTATCATGATACTCATGTAACCAATTACCTGTCCTTCCTCAATCGGCGCGGTGATGTTTTCGAGCAGCACGAGTTCCTTTTCAATGGTTCCTTCTTTGCCTTTCTCAATCAGCGCGGAAAAGCCCTGCCCCGCGTACACATCGATAAACGGCGCTGTACCGCCTAAGATGGCCAGATCGGAGCCCAGTTTTTGCCCTTCCGTCACGATGGTTTTGGCGGTAAAGCCCGCAAACGCGTAGTCGAACGCGGCTTTGGCTTCATCAAAGCGTATGGAACTGTTTGGCGCCCCCAACGCCACATATATAAATCGCCCGCCACTTCGTTTGACTGTGGCCGCAATGCAATATCCCGCCGCGGCCGATGAACCCGTCGCGATGCCGTCACAACCTTCATAATACCGAATAAGCCGGTTCTGGTTTACCATTTCCGTTTCTCGTCCGTCCGGATGCACGTAGTTTTCTATCCATATGGTGCTCCATTTATTGAAAAGATTGTGTTTCACAAGCTGCTGGCAGACAATCGCAGTATCACGCGCGCTTATTGTCTGTTCGTCTCCGAGACCCGTCGCGTTGACAAACGTCGCTTTGATTCCCAGCACACCCGCCTTTTTATTCATCATTTCCACGAACGCCTCTTCGCTGCCTGCGGTCTTTTCCGCCAGCGCCACTGCCGCGTCATTAGCACTGCACACGACCACCGATTTCAACAGGTCTTCCACCGAATGCGTGGTGTTCACATCCAAAAAAACCTGCGTCCCTCCCATTGAGGCCGCATGGTCACTTATGGTCACATTATCGTTAAGCGACAGGCGTCCCAATTCCTCTGCCTCCAGAAACAACAGTATCGACATCACCTTGGCCACACTGGCACAGGGCAGCTGCTCGTCCGCGTTTTGTTCCGCGAGCACATTGCCCGAATTGGCGTCGATGAGTATATATCCCTTGGCCTGAGCTGTAAAGCCTTCAGCGAACGCCGTGATGGTGAACGCAAATACCAAAACAACCGCAAACGCGATGATAAATATCGTTTTCATAACCGAAATATCCCCTTTTTTTGCTTTTGAAGTTAGTGTCTCCTTAAGACTTGGTAGATATTCTATTGTTTGTTTGATATGTGATTTGTCGCAATATGTAACGAAAAATCTTGATTTAGGTATCGAAAACTCTTGATGCGGATGGTGAAAGTATATATAATTTATCACATGAAAACGATCATAAAAACAGCGGTATGCTTTTGGCTGATCATCGCCATGATGTTAATGGCCTCATGTCAGCCGGTCACTGCAGAAGAGTCTAAAACAGAGCGCGCTTACTATGAAGAAAAGTACGCAAATGAGCCCGAGCCAATTGGCGATGTGGCGGCGCTGCTGAATATGCTGGATACATGTGTGGGCGGACAGTATATCATCGCCGGTCAGGGGACGGATATCACCAATGAGTTCGTTGACACCATGTACCGCAAGTACCCCGATTATTTTGACAACGGACGGCTTGAGTATTTTCAAGCGATCGCTGAAGAGGTTGAAAAAAATGGCCCGCAGTTTCCAGAAGATTATGCATGGGACTGCAGTGGTCTTTGGTGGTACGCGGCGAATGAACTGTCTCTTTACGATAAGTATACCGATCGCACCGCAAACGATACATACTACGATTACTGCACCCCCATCTCAAAAGATGAGCTCGCACCGGGTGACATCGTGTTTTACATGGCGGAAGACGGGCATGTATCACATATGGGCGTCGTCGGCCGTCACGGCTATATCTACGAAGCGGTCAGCGGATTTGTGGGTGTTGTCTTAAAGCGCACCATCGACAAGCGCATATACAACAACATTGTGAGCGGCGGTATTATGGTCAACACGGATTGGAACGCGTTTGGCAGACCAAAGATATTCGAATAGCGCTTAAATAGCATCTTGCTTGGATTCGACAACCTTCGCCAGTATTCTTTCATTCGCTTTTCTTATCCCGAAGCGAAGAACTCCTTTGGGACAGCTTTTTACACACTCACCACAAAGAATGCAGTCGGAAGTTTCCACGCAGCCCTTTTTTAGCACCGTGCTGACGGGAATGCTCATCGGACAGGCATTGTTGCATTTACCGCAGTTCACACATTTATCCGAATCCGCCTTGATGCGAAGCTGCGGCACTTTTAATAGCTTGCCCGCCAAATAGCCGCCCGCAAGAAACGGCGACATCCAGCAAAAGCTGTGGCATGCGCCGCGTCTGCCCACGAGGATATTCACAACGATATACAATATTAGCACCAAATAATAAACAATATACTTCATCGGCATATCAACGGAAATTCCTGATTCCGTCATGAATAAAAAACTAACGCTTTTTATGCCGCCTGCTGTCACAAAACCCGCTACCAGTACAACGGCCCATATCGCAAATAGACTAAACCGTATGACTCTGAGATTTTTGATGTTGACGGCTTTTCCGTTGGCTTTTACACACACATCGCCCAGCGCCGACATGGGGCATATCCAAGCGCACCACGCACGCCCAAAGAAAATACCCGTAACGAACATCGCAGCAAACACCATCAAGCTGCCCGCAACAACGCCATTGAACGCGCCATTGATCGGCAAGTACGGTGATAAAAAATTCATGATGATGGGAAATAATAATAGTGTAGAAATAGTGATAACTGTCCTGACCTTATACTTCATTTTTTTCTCTCCCCTCCAAATAGATAAGCGTCTCTTCACACCACTCAATGTACGCCCGATATACCTTTTGCCCAAAATCGATAACGCGCAGCACATCTTTATGGTTATAGTGGTCATCTGCCATACTCAGCAATTCATTTTCAAACATATTCAGTACGGCTAGCTGCCCGATATGCCTATCCTTAAAGTTCTGGATGTGCTGCTTTATCACGCTTTTGTTCGTTTCACCTGCAAAATACATTTTAAGCAGCAGCTCGAAACGCACGATCTCCTTTTCCACCGGTTCTTCCAGCCACTCTTTTAGCGCCTTTTTCCCCTTCTGAGTGATTGCGTATGTGACTTTTCCTCGTCCTTCGCTGCTTTTTTCTGCGGTAATCAAATCTTCTTCTGCAAGTGTCTTGAGGACAGGATATAGCTGTCCGTAGCTTTCATTCCAGAAGAAGCTAAACCGAATATCAATGATTTTTTTAATATCATATCCCGTCATTGGTCCTTCGGTAAGCAGACCGAGAATGACGTATTTGGTTTTTCCGTTTTTCACTTCATTCTCCATATATCTTTTAGATATATTATATTGTGTCTGCTTGCACTTGTCAATCCCGGGGCACTTAAAAAAGCGCAGGCGTTGACTGCTTGCGCTTCATCGAATCTCTTTTCTGCTATGCCAATCTTTGAATGAATCCGTCAATAACCGTTTGAATGCGGCTTGCCGCAATGCGCCCTGTCTCCATCACTTCCTCGTGGTTAAGCGGCTGGTCGAGTACACCCGCCGCCATGTTGGTGATGCACGATATCGCTGCGGACTTCACGCCCGCGTGAGCCGCCGCTATGATCTCCGGCACAGACGACATCCCCACAGCGTCCGCGCCCAGCGTACGAAGTGCTCTTATCTCCGCAGGAGACTCGTACGACGGTCCTGCCATCATCGCGTAAACACCCGCCTTGATATCGATACCTTGGCTGCCCGCAGCGTCTTTGAGCCCTTGACTCAGCTGTTTATCATACGCGTATGACATATCTGGAAAGCGCGGTCCGAATTCGTCCACATTCGGCCCCGTGAGCGGATTTAAGAATGTGAAGTTGATATGATCCTCAATGATCATGATATCGCCCGGTTGAAAGTCTGTATTTACGCCGCCTGCCGCATTGGTAATCAGCAGCTTATTAATCCCAAGCTTGATGAGCGCGCGCAGCGGTATCACTGTTTCCGCCGCCGTATATCCTTCGTAGCAATGAAAGCGCCCTTGCATGCAAACGACGCTAACACCATGCTTTTTGCCAAAAACCAACCGCCCCGCATGTCCCTGCACAGTGGACATGGGAAAGCCGGGTATTGCCAAATAATCGATAGCCTGCGCATCCTCCATGGTATCGGCATAACTGCCAAGCCCACTGCCCAGCACCACGCAAAGTTCGGGGCGCTGTTCCGTTAAATCTGTCAGTTTCTCATATGCAGAGACGATTCTCTCCATTGTCATATCTTGCAACCTCCCGTTATTTGTTTATAAAAAGATGTACCCACATGCCAGTTACGAAGAGCGAAGAACTCAGCCGCCGTTGCAGCGATATCCGCGAACGTTGACCTCACGCCAATATCCGTGCCCGCCTTAACCGTGCTGCCGTAAACAAGTATTGGAATGTATTCTCGTGAATGGTCGGTGCTTGCCGTCGTCGGGTCGCAACCGTGATCCGCCGTGAACACGACAATGTCTTCCGGTCTCAGCGCATCTAATATCTCTGGTATGCGCGCATCCAGCGCTTCCAACGCTTCTTTATAGCCTTGCACATTGTTTCTATGACCGTAAAGCATATCAAAATCCACCAAGTTGGTAAACACGAGACCGTCATAATCCGCTTTGATCGCGTCCACCGTAGCGGTAATGCCCGCGTCGTTGTCACGCGTGTGGTTTCTCCCGGTGAGGCCGACACCCGCGAATATGTCTTCGATTTTCCCGATGCCCATAACCTCAAGCCCCTCATTTTTCACCGCGGTGAGTATCGTCTCTCCCGGCGGCTCAAAAGAAAAATCTTTGCGGTTCTTGGTGCGTTCAAAGTGCCCTTCCCCACCGATAAACGGACGCGCAATCACGCGTCCCACGCCAAGGTCTCCCACAAGCATGCTCCTCGCCTTTTCACATATGGCATACAGCTCATCCAGCGTTACCACCTCTTCATGAGCCGCAATCTGAAACACGCTGTCCGCAGACGTATAAACGATGATTTTTCCCGTTTTCATATGTTCAGAACCCAGTTGCTTGATAATCTCGGTACCGGAGGCAGGATAATTGCCGAGTGTGCCCCGCCCGACAGCCTTCTCAAACTTCTCCATGAAGTCTTTGGGAAAACCGTCCGGAAACGTGGGAAACGGCTTGTCCAAAATAAGACCGCTGATCTCAAAATGGCCGCCCGTGGTGTCTTTGCCGGCAAACAGCTCTGCGGCCGTTCCGTATGCGCCCGTTACAGGACCGTCACACTTAAGATTCTTTATCTTGCATAATCCGAGCCTAGACAAGTTATCGATTTTAATATTAGGATATGCTTCAATGATGTGGCCGAGTGTGTCCGAGCCTTCATCTTTAAAAAGCGCGGCATCCGGCATCTCACCGGCGCCCACACTATCCATCACAACGATGATAAATTTCGCCATAACAACACTCCCTTGTTCTGCTTTGAGAATTATTTAGTGCTTCCCTAAATTATAGCACAAAAAAGGCACCCTCAAACGGCCGTCGTCCTTTTTTTACAATATCGTCACAACAGCCGTTCACGTTCCCATTATCTTCTTATCCCTTTTATCATGTGATTAAACCAACTCACATCGTCCTTATCAAGACATTGCGTGACAAAAAGCAACAGGATATAAACTGAAATCATCAATATAATCTTGAGTGCCAAGTTCCATGCGCTAATGGTGCTGTCGATAAACACAAACCGAAACAGCAGCCTGACGAATATTGCGGACGCGGCGATGCTGAGCAGCGGCTTTATGATCCAATCGGCGAAAGGGATCTTCGTCCGGCTGGCGATGAGCAAACGCCGAATGCTCAAAGTGCCGTTTAAAGACGCACTCACATAGAGAATCACGATATACGCTATCATGCCAAACTTGGGCATGAGAAAGAAAATCAATATAACACGCAGTGCGGAATCCAGAATATTGATCTTCAGCGTTTGGAACTGCTGATTAAGCCCGTTGAGCATGGAGTCGACGATAAAATCAAGATAAATGAGCGGTACCAGCGGAGCAAGCGCCATCAGCAAATGCGCAATGTCGCCACTCTGGTAGATAATTTGAGCAAAATCCGTGGCAAAAGCCATGAAAATACCGCAAAACAAAATCGCCAGCAGTATGGTGTTTTGAAATACATTGGCAAAGATGTACTGCACTCTACGCATGTTCCCTACAGCATGTGCTTCAGACACCTCCGGAATCAACAGCGTCCCCACGGCGGCGAGGATACCGCAGGGAAAGAAAATAATGGGCATGACCATGCCAATTTGACCGAACTGCGAAAGTGCTTCCTTGCTGCTTGCACCGAATTTTCGAAGACCCGCAGGAATCATCGTGTTTTCCGCCGTTCTTAAGGCCATGCGAATATATGAACTGACAGCGATCGGCAGCGAGATATGGGCAATCTTTTTTGTCATGCCTTTTTTATCGACAACAGCAAGACCGCTTTGATGTTTGTCGATCCTATATAGGACAAAACCGAAACAGCACGACAGCGCTTCGGATATCATGCAGGACAAGATGATGGCAAAGCAAGCGTACTCCAGACCTTTGGGCAAAAACGCTTCCAGAATGAGCATGACGAGCATGATGCGCACAATCTGCTCAAATATCATTTGCCCCGCGGGCTTAAGCACTTTTCGCATGCCATAAAAATAGCCCTGCAAGCAGGATGTCAGCGCCATAAATGGCATACCCGGCACGAGCGTTTTTACAGAAAGTACTGTTCGCGCGTCACCGAGCCACTTTGCACCGATAAGATCGGAGAGCAAAAAGAGAATGATGCCAAAGAACGCACCCAGCAGCAGGCTGATAACGACAGCTCTGCGCAGCACGTTGGATGTTGACCGGCCACCGCTTTTACCCACAGCTTCGGCTGTGAGCCGAGAAACCGCAATGCCAATGCCCGACGATGCGAACGTGGCCGCAAGCATATAGATGGATACAATAAGCTGATATAGCCCCACTCCCTCCGTGCCAATTTTACGTGACATGTAGGCCATCATAAATATGCCGATCACACGCAGCAGCTGTGAAGTCAGCGTCAGTATGAATGTGTTCTTGGCAAAGCTTCTTTTCATCCACGTCCATCCCATCTCAAAATATGAGCATTAATTATGTATATGTGGATGGCCGATCGAAATAAACGCACTAAAAAAAGAGCATATGTGCCATGCTCTTATTTCGCTAAACATTTTGCGCTAGTATTTAATCACTTTTGTATAAAAGCGTTAGCTGTGCTGCCCGGCGCAGCCCCGCCTTTATCCACCAATTGAATTTGTATGGCTTCTAGACGGTAGCTGAATCCAGCAGTTCCAGATGCTTCTCCGTTTTTCGCCCAGCCCATCCAGCCGACATTCTGGGCATGGACGCGGTAATAGATATCATATCTGTTCGCAGCATTGCCCGTCAGCCGTATGTTGATGGCTTCAAGACGCAAAGACCGCCCAGATGTGCCGCTCATAGCGCCGTTTGCTACCCAATCCATCCAGCCGATATTCTGCACGTGTGTCCGATATTCGATACCGCCGTCTATACCTTCCAGCTTTATATACATGCCTTCAAGACGCAAAGACTTTCCGCTCGTTCCGGATACCTCTCCGTTGGTTTTCCATCCCTGCCAGCCGATACTCTGCACGTGGCTCTGATAGCTAACCCCTGCCGGTTCGACAAATGCTCCGGCCGTAGAGCCCGGTGCTGCAGCGCCTTTGATTACCAGCCTTACCTCAATGCCTTCCAGACGATAACTGAATCCCGCGGTTCCTGATTCTTCACCGTTTTTTGCCCACCCCATCCAGCCGATGTTTTGGGCGTGTACGCGGTAATAAACATCATACAGGTCAGCAATGGCGCCTGTCAGCCGTATTTTTATCGCTTCCAGCCGTAATGACTGCCCAGATGTACCGCTTAGCGCGCCACTGGATACCCAATCCTGCCAGCCGATATTCTGCACATGTGTCTTATACTCGATACAGCCTTCCGCGTTTTTCAACTGTATCCTCATGGCTTCCAATCTCAATGACTGCCCGCTCGTTCCGGACATCCAGCCGTTTATTCTCCAATCCTGCCAACCAATGTTCTGAACGTGGCTTTGATAAATCACTGACGGAGAAGACGATGCCAGTAAAAAGTTAAGGTCAATACGATATTTTTCTCCTACAAACAGATTTTGATATGTATCACCTTGTATGACCGCAATGTAGTATGTGCCTGCCGATAAATCTGCAAACATCGTCCTTGCTGCGGAGCCCTCACTAAACTGGCTATAGCCCGCGGCAGCAACAATACGGCACGATGAATCGAACAGGCCAATCTGAAGTTCATCTTCCCAGCCAAAACCGGCATATTTATCGATCCATTGACCACGTACCGTTACAGTGCCCGGAGCATTCACTGAAAACCGGTACACGTCCACATCCTGATAGTCATCATTTATCTGTCCATATATTCTGTATTCAGACGTACCGGCATAACTATTGTTTATCACATTTGCAGCAGGAAAATCATCATTACATTCCGTCTCATTGAAGTCTTGCGTTGATACAGCTTCTGACATTATTGCCTTTTCATCATCAGAATTCAATGAATTTGATGACTGTTTGTGCAATGCTTCCGTGTAGACTTTGTCCTTATTTTTCTCAAATAAAGCAGGCTGTTTTTCTTCAATAGAGTTCAATATTTTATTATAATTTGATGTGTCAAAATCGTCGGCCGGTTCACTCGTTTCTCCAGCGGCCAGTGCAGTGGCTGAAAAAAAACTCAGCGTTAGAATCATCGTCATCACAAGTGTCAGAACTTTTGTCCCTTTTTTATGCATCCTCTTCATTGCTGTTGCTCCTAATTATTTTTTATCATTTGTTCAGCCACGCATGGCTGCTGGATTAAACTATTCTCCAGCATTTAAAAAACAAATGGCCGCCATCAGTCTATAAGACAGCTAAACCACCACGCACAAAACTTTAGTATACAGGTTCTAATCCCGAATGTATTAATATAAATTTTGTCATTACTTACATTACAACAACATATCAAGTTTTGTCAATACATTTGTAGTTATCTCTAACGATATTTGGTGTAATCTTAAGAAATTCTCTTATCAATGTAAGAGAAAAGGGGCCAGCAGATGCCAGCCCCTTATACTTACATTATTTTTGTACAAACGCGTTGGCTGTACTGCCCGGCGCGTCTCCGCCTTTTTCGACCAAGACAACCTGTATCGCTTCAAGCCGATACGAGAAACCAGCCGCGCAGACTGTCCGTTCTTTGCCCAGCCCATCCATCCGAAATTCTGTGCGTGTACTCGGTAGTAGATATCATATCTTGAAGACATGTCGCCAGTCAGACGGATGTCGATTGCTTCGAGCCTGAGCGCTTGTCCGCTTGTTCCCGTCATCGCGCCATCTCTCACCCAATCCTGCCAGCCGATATTTTGCACATGTGTACGGTATTCAATCGCATTATCTTCACCGTCAATTTCAATATACATGCCTTCCAGACGCAGCGACTGTCCGCTTGTGCCGGCCATTTCGCCATCGCTTTTCCAACCCTGCCAGCCCACATTCTGCACATGTGTCTGATATTTGACCGAGTGCTCAGTGCTGGGTACGTTGACCTGCGGCTCAGGTTCACTCGGCTGTACCGGATTGCTCGGCTGTGCACTCGCATTCGCATCCATAAAAGCATTCGCCGTTGTTCCGGGCGCCGGATCACCTTTTTCTACTAACTTGATTTCAATGGCTTCCAGACGGTAACTATACCCCGCTGTGCCGGATGATGCACCGTTTTTCGCCCAGCCCATCCAGCCGACATTCTGAGCATGGACGCGATAATAAACATCATAATCATCAGCGATATCCCCTGTCAGCCGAATTTTGATCGCTTCCAGACGCAGCGACTGCCCCGATGTACCGGTTAGTTCGCCGTCCGATACCCAATCCTGCCAGCCGATATTCTGCACATGTGTCTGGTACTCGATGCCGCTTGTCGAATCCCAATATCCCAGAGATATTCTCATAGCTTCCAGACGCAACGACTGCCCGCTCGTACCTGACGCGCCGCCGTTGCTGCACCAATCCTGCCAGCCAATATTCTGGACATGGCTCTGATAGCTAACCGACGGGTAATCTGTATAGTAATCCATAAGCAGACAATATTCTTCGCCAATAAGCATATTAGGGTGAGAATAGTTTAAAGAAGTTTTTAAATAATATGTTCCCTCAGATAAATCTTCAAATAATCCGCGATATATCCACCCGTCTTCTGTCATAAAACACAATGCTGAAGATATGAGATTATGTGATGAATCATATAATTGCAACAGCATTTCCGTTTCCAGACCTTGGTCATAATAATCGCCTACCCAGTAACCCCATATATCCAAAGTACCCGATGCAGTCACAGAAAACTTATATGTATCCTCATCATAACTATCACCGTCGATCTGTCCCAATACTGCATATGTAGGTATACCAGCATAACTTTTGTTGATGACATCCGCCGTGGAAAAATCATCGTTATCTTCCGTTTCGTAAAAGTCTTGTATTGGGATTTCATATGACGCTTCTGTGTAAAATGTTCCATTAAATGATTCCGAATTGAGCACCCCTCCTTCAGCAGATGGCGGCTGTGCGTCTTCAAATTCATTCAATAACTTTTCGTACTTCGCTACCGCTTTATCATAGCTTTCGGCTGTATCAAGCGGCTTGTCCGCAGCCAGCGCCGTAACCGAGAAAACACCCAACACCATAACCATGGCCACCACCAGTGAGAGTACCCTTTTCCCTTGTTTGAACTTCCTGTTCATTGCTGTTTGCTCCTCTTTTTGTATTTATCTTATGACTGTATGCAGCCAAGTAAGATTCCACATGGCGGTATCATATTCATATTCTTCCGCTTTTTGGACTTTCCTCAAAGAAATAACCGCTCATAATCAACGAGGCGGCTTAATCTATTCTTTGCCTATGGTTATTTACGGACGTCTTAGAATATTATTGATATATATACATTACATCACCATCTCTGATTATTGTCAATATTTATTACTAATTATATTTTTTAATACTAATATTTATTTTTATACTTTTTATGGCTTATTTTGTTGCTTAAATTTTTACATATTAATAATACGCCAAGAACAAAATACCATGACTGGCATTTATCAATTCAAACTGTTTTTTTGTTAATAGATTAAATAAAAAGTAATCAGATATGTGTCTAAAGTGAAAAAGTTTACCGTCTTATCGAAAAGTGGATGGTCTATTCGTTATCGTGACTTGTGATGATATCGATATCTTTTTGTGTAAGCCGTGCTTTTGATACAAGATCCGGCCGCCGAAATGCCGTTTCTTTGAGAGACATCCGCCGCCTGTACGCATCCACATTGGCGTGATGTCCTGACAGCAGCACATCCGGCACCGCTTCGCCGTCGAACACAGCCGGCCGCGTATACTGCGGGTATTCCAACAACGCGTTGGTGAACGATTCTCCCGCTGCGGATTCCTCATTGCCGAGCACGCCGTCTATGTGACGAATACACGCATCGATCAATACCATCGCCGCAAGCTCACCGCCTGTGAGCACATAGTCTCCGATAGACACTTCAATATCGATGTGTCGCTTCAGAACACGCGCGTCCACACCTTCATAATGACCGCACAGAATGTTGAGTGTTTGGAAGTTGGCCAACTCCATGACAAGCGAGTGCGACAGCGTTTTACCGCATGGCGACATGTAAATATTAATGGCAGGCGCTTTGCAGCCGCTCACCACATCTTTAAAGCACGCGTCAACAGGCTCCGGCTTCATCACCATGCCCACACCGCCGCCCAAAGGATAATCATCCGCGCGGTGATGCTTGTCCGTCGCCCAGTCGCGTATGTTCACCGTATTGACATTGATATGCCCCGCTTTTATGGCTCGCCCCCATATACTTGCGCCGCAGACAGACTCAAACATCTCAGGGAACAGCGTCAGAACATTATACGTCGTCATACACGACCACCTCAGCCAATGCCAAAGCATTTACGCGGATGACGCCCGCATCAGTGTCAACGCTATGAATCACTCGCTTAAGCGCGGGAAACATGAAGTTTTTTTTGCCTTTGACCACATAGACGTCGGCGGCACCGTGCTGCAATATCTCTTTGAGCTCTCCGAGCTCATTCCCTTCGACATCCAAAACCTTAAGTCCAATAAGGTCTATGATATAATGCTCTCCCTCGTCCGGTGCCTCAAGGTCTTCCCGTTGAAGATAAAGCGTTGTGCCCGAAAGAATCTCTGCGCCGTTTCTCGTGTCCACACCGTCAACATGCACATAAATAAAAGGCGCGTCAATACGCACCGCCGTATAAGCGGTGCGCTCATAATCGCTGCCCTTTTTCGTATAGGCAAAACCGCGCTCGGCAAAAGCGTCAAGGTTATCCGAAAACAGCCTCACCTTGAGGTCGCCTCGAATGCCGTGCGGCTTTAGTATGCGTGCAATTTCAATCATGCTCCACGATCTCAACAACGTATTTTTTGCGCGACTTTGCCGAAGCCGCTTTCACTACGGTGCGAATCGCTTTGGCGATGCGGCCCTGTTTGCCGATCACCTTGCCCATGTCTTCACGCGCCACACTGAGTTCAAGCACAATGGTTTTCTCGCCCTCGACTTGCTTGACCTTCACCTCAGACGGGTTGTCAACCAATGACTCGGCTACGTATTTAACCAGCTCAAGCATATTCATCACCTATTTCAGGACGCCGTTTTTCTTTAAAAGCGACCTTACTGTTTCGGTGGGCTGCGCACCTTTCTTGATCCAATCCACCGCCTTGTCGCCATCGACAACAAGTTTTTTGGTCATGGGATCGTAGTTGCCGATCTCTTCCACAAAACGGCCGTCACGGGGCGCACGTGCATCCGCCACAACGATTCTGTAAAAAGGACTCTTCTTCGCACCGATTCTCTTCAGTCTAATTTTTACCGCCATAATTTCCTCCAAAAATATAATGTATCAGAACGGGCTTTTTTATAAAAAACTCTGGGCGAAGGCTTGGCCTAAAATCCAAAGTTTTTCAGCCCCTTTCTTCCGTGTTTGCCTGTCATACTTTTCATAAGCTTTGTCATCTGCTCAAACTGCGTGAGCAGCCTGTTGACATCCTGCACCTTGGTGCCGCTGCCTGCCGCGATTCGCTTTTTGCGGCTGCCGCCGATGATATTCGGCCTTCGCCGCTCATCAGGCGTCATGGATTTGATGATTGCTTCGGTACGCGCCATCTGCTTATCATCCAGTTGGACATTACCGAGCTTATTGCCGCCCGGCAGCATTGAGAGCATATCGCCTATGTCGCCCATGTTCTTAAGCTGATCCATCTGGTCCAAAAAGTCCTCAAGCGTAAACTCAGCTTTTTTCAGCTTCTTTTCGAGCTCTGCCGCCTTATCGGCCTGAAAATTCTGCTCAGCCTTCTCGATCAGCGTGAGCACATCGCCCATGCCGAGTATGCGCCCTGCCATACGGTCAGGATGAAACACCTCAACATCTTCGAGCTTTTCGCCGACACCAGCGAACTTAATGGGCTTGCCTGTCACAGATTTGACGGATATCGCCGCGCCACCCCGTGTATCGCCATCCAGCTTGGTCAGCACCACGCCATTAAGCTCAAGGCTTTCATTGAACGCCGATGCGGCGTTGACAGCGTCCTGACCGGTCATCGCATCCACCACGAGCAGCTTTTCATGCGGATTCACCGCCGCCGCGAGCCGTTTAACCTCGTCCATCATCTCTTCATCGATATGCAGGCGACCCGCCGTATCGAGTATCAGCACATCAACGAGCTTCTTTTTCGCCTCCGCCACGGCCTGCTGCGCCGTCTTCACAGGGTCTTGCGTGCCCTGCGAGAAAAAAGCCGCACCTGCCTTTTCGGCCACCACTTCCAGCTGACGTATCGCCGCGGGACGGTAGATATCGAGCGCCGCAAGCATCACACTGCGGCCGTCCTTTTTCCATAGCTTCGCGAGCTTGCCGCACATGGTGGTTTTGCCAGCGCCCTGCAGACCGCACATCATCACAATGGTGGGCGGATTGGACGCAAAATTCACGCCGACATGCTTTTCTCCAAGCTCGTTCACCAGCTCTTCGCGCACGATCTTAATGACCTGCTGCCCGGGCGTTAAGCTTTTTAATACTTCTTCGCCAATGGCGCGCTCGGTCACGCGGTTTAAAAAGCTTTTAACCACCTTAAAGTTCACGTCGGCTTCAAGCAGCACGAGCTTCACTTCGCGCAGCGCTGCCTTAACCTCTACCTCGGTTAATTTACCACGGTTGGTCAGCTTCGAGAAAACATGCTGCAGTTTTTCCGCAAGTCCTTCAAATGCCATTTGAATTCTCCCATATATCCGATATCTCGTCGAGCAATTGTCTTAAGTCGCTCCGCTCCTCGCATAGCGTGCGGGCACGGTCTACTGCGTCCATCGTCTTTTCCCGGCTGCTGTTCAGCCTGATGCACTGTTCAAAAAAAACCAGCTTTTGCCGCGCTTTGGCGATACCGTCTCTTGCAGCCTGCCGTGTTGTGTCTTCAATGTCGGCAATTTCAGAAAGAGAATAGTCTTGATTGTAATACATATCGCACAACCGCTGTTGTTTCTCGGTTAGGAGCCCTGCGTAAGTGTCCAGCAGCAGCACTGTATCAAAATCCTTCTCCAAAGCCACACCGCCCATAAAAAAACTGTAAAGCTAATTAACTTTACAGTGATATTATAATGATTTATCAAGCATTGTCAAGTAAAATGAGTCTTTATTCAATCAGGCTTTGTGCAAACGCCCGTGCGTCAAACGGCTGCAAATCTTCCATACCTTCGCCCACACCAAGATACACCACAGGCAGCTGCATCTCGCTGCATATGGCACAGACGATGCCGCCCTTGGCGGTGCCGTCTATTTTGGTAAGTATAAGCCCTGATAGATCCGTCACCTGCGCAAACTCCCGCGCCTGTGAAATGGCATTCTGTCCCGTCGTCGCGTCCAATACAAGGTATGTGCGCTTATGTTCGGGATCATAAGCTTTGTCTATGACACGGTTGATCTTAGAAAGCTCGTTCATAAGGTTTTTCTTGTTGTGCAGCCGCCCCGCCGTATCGACGATCACAAGGTCGATATTGCGATTCTTCGCAGAATCAATCGTATCGAACACGACCGCCGCAGGATCGGCCCCCTCGCCGTATTTCACGACGCGCGCACCCGAGCGCTCGCCCCACATGCCAAGCTGCTCCGCCGCCGCCGCGCGGAACGTATCCGCCGCCGCAAGCACCACGCTCTTGCCCCGGCATATAAACAGATGCGCCATTTTGCCGATCGCCGTTGTTTTGCCAACTCCGTTGACACCCACCACAAGGATGGCTCCTGCGCCGTCCATCTCCGGGCTGTCAAATGTCAGCATCTCTGTAATAATATCCACAAGCAGCGGCTTCACGGCTTCTGTGTCCGTCACCGATTTTTCCTTGACCTTCTGGCGCAGCTTCGTCATGATGTCTTCCACGGCATTCACACCGATATCGCACAGAATCAGCGTTTCTTCCAGCTCATCATAAAAATCGTCATCTATTTTTTTAAACGCGGCGAGCACGCTGCCCACCTTGGATGATATATTATCGCGCGTCTTTTTTAGGCCGCCTTTAATCTTATCAAATACGCTCATTCGTTCTCCTTATCAAGCCGTACGGAAAGCAGCTTGGATACACCCTTTTCTTCCATCGCCAGACCATAAAGACTATTGCAGACCGCCATTGTGGGCTTTCTGTGCGAAATCACAATGAACTGCATGGTCTCCGTATACTTTTCAAGATATTCCGCGAACTTTCTCACATTGCCTTCGTCCAGCGCCGCATCAATCTCATCCAGTATGCACACTGGCGACGGGTTTATTTTGAGCAGTGCGAACAGCAGGCTGATGGCCGTAAGTGCCTTTTCACCGCCGGAAAGTAACGTAATCTTTTGCAGCTTTTTGCCCGGCGGCTCTGCCACAATCTCAATGCCGCATTCCATGATGTCCTCGCCCTCTTCAAGCATGAGTTCAGCGCGCCCGCCGTCGAACAGCTCCTTGAATGTTTGTCCGAAATATTTGTTTATGAGGTCAAAGCTGTCTTTAAACGTGCGCCGCATCTCCGTCACCAGCGAGGCAATCAGCTTGTGCAGGTCTGTTTCCGCTTTTTCCAGGTCTTCCTTCTGCGTCGCGAGCAATGTCATGCGTTCTTTAAGCGCTGCGTATTCGTCTATCGCCGCTGGATTCACGATGCCGAGCTCGCGAAGCTTTTCGCGGATTTCATTGGCCTCGGTTTGTGCGCCCGAAAGATCAATATCCTCGCGCTCGCTCATCGCATTGGCGTATGTCAGTTGGTGCGTATCCCACAGTCTGTTCTGTGCGGCTTCCATTTCGCCCTGCGTTTTTTCAATGTTAAACGCGGTACGCATCGCCTTTTCGGAAGAATCTGTAATCTCTTTTCGTGTCTGGTCTAAACGCGCTTCAAGATCGGCAAGCGCCTGCAGTGAATGGCTGCGGCCCTGTGTCATGTCGCTTTGCTTGGTTTTCAGCTCATCCAGCACAGCCTTCTTTTCTGCCTGCTTTTCCTCCAGATGCGCTTTTATCTGCTTTAAGTTCTCTTCACTTTCGGCGTTAAGCTCCAGCGTTTTATGACGCGCCGACCGCACACGCTCAGCATCCTGCCGTTCCGTGCCGATACGCAGGTTGTCGTTCACAAGCGACGTATTCTCACGGAACAGCTCGGCGTTTTTAAGCTCAGCGTCGTGCTGCCGTTGCTTTAACAGCTCAATTTGAGCCGCGTTCTTATTATATTCATCTTCCAGCCGTTTATAATCCTCGCTGCGCGTTTCACTGGACTGCTGAATATCGCTTTGCATCGCCGTGAACCGGGCGATCTCTTCGCCAATTTCACTGCGGCTTTGCGTAAGCTCGCCGTGTTCTTTTTGCATCGCTTCGTTGCGGCGCTGAGCGTCTTGTGTTGTTGTGACCAGTGCTTCACGCTTTTCACGGCTGGTCGCCGCTTCAATTTCATTATCATGCAGCGCGCTGCGCAGCTTTTCTATCTCGTCCTGCAACCCTTCACGATCGGCTTTGCGCTTATCGAGCGCTTTTTCCAGCTCCGAAACCTGCTCTGCCAGCTTGGCCGCACGCTGCTTGAGTTCTTCCTCGCGGCGGTCTCTTGATACAAGCCCGCTTCGTTCACGGCGTACACTGCCGCCCGTAATGGCGCCGCCCGGGTTAAACACATCGCCCTCAAGCGTTACCACACGAAAAGCCTGATTACATTTTCTCATCACACGTATCGCTGTATCGCTGTCGCTGACAATCACGGTACGCCCCAACAGAAAATCGACGGCTTTCTGCGCAGCGCGGCACGACACCAGCTCGCTCGCGATGCCGTAAACACCGTTTTCCTTTATACCCAAACGTTCTTCATCGGATAATGAACGCGGCCGCAATGCCTCAAGCGGCAGGAATGTGACACGCCCAAGGCTTTGCCGGCGAAGATAGGCGATTAACTGTTTCGCGTCATATTCATCATTGACGATGATATTCTGCAACGCCCCACCAAGGCAAGTTTCCACTGCCGTTTCAAACCTAGCCGGTACAGAAATCATGTCCGCCACGGTGCCGATGATTCGGCTCCCAAGCTCATTATCGGATTTGCCCGCAAGCATCAGATTCTTCACGCTCTCGGCATACCCTTCAAAGCTTGCTTTCATATCACTTAAAAAACGAGCCGAAGCCGCACTAGACGCGTACTCGCGGCGGGCAGCCTCAAGGGCCTGCTGCGTCTCCGCAAAGTACGTAGATGCGGCACGTTCCTTTTGTATCGCTTCATTAAATCGACGGCGCAAGTCGCCGGACTTTAGCGCAAGCTTGCTGAGCCCTTCGTCCAGCGCAGCAAGCGCCTGCTCGGATTTTTCTTTTTCTTCAGTTAGAGAGGCTATTTGTATCTCAATTTCCCCGAGCCGCTGCTTGAGGTGGTTATCCTTTTCCTCCAAAGCCGATACGGCGCTGCGAACATCAGCCATTTTCTCGATGCTCTGCACCTTTTCGCTCTGCACCGTCTCAATCACGCGGACGCGGTCTTCCACAACGGTGGTCAGCGCCTCCAGCTCTTTGCACGTATCGCCGGCTATTTGCTTATATCGCTCAAGCTCGTTCTCAATCTGCTTGATACGGCTGATATTTGTCTGTTCATTGAGAGACAAATCCGCAATTCTTTTTTCCGCATCAGCGATTTCAGACCTCACACGCTCGCTGTCTTTATCAATGTTGGCGATGCGCTCATCGCAGAGTCTGATTTCGCCCTCTACGCGCTCAAGCTCGGTCATGCTGACACTGATCTGCTTCGCAAGCTCACCGCCCTGCTCTTCGGAGCGGCGCGCTTCTTCCTGCTGCTTTGCAAGTATGGCGGTCAAATCCGCAAGCAACTTCTCTTTTTCGGCGCGTTCTTCTTCCAGCTCGGTTTTTGTGGCCTCCAACCGCGCAATCTTCTCCGTCTGCTTTTCATGGTTGCGAAGGAACAGGTTGACATCCAGCGTTTTGAGCCGTTTCCCGAGCTCAAGATATACCGTCGCATCTTCCGCCTGCTTCTTTAGAGGCTCGATCATAAACGCCTGTTCACGTAAAATATCTTCCACCCGCACGAGGTTTTGGCGCGTTCTGTCCAGCTTGCGTTCTGCCTCTTCCTTGCGCACGCGATATTTCATAATGCCTGCGGCTTCCTCAAAAACACGACGCCGGTCTGTCGACTTTTCGCTCAATATTTCATCGATACGCCCCTGCCCGATGATGGAATAGCCTTCCTTGCCGATACCCGTATCGCGAAACAGCTCTAAGATGTCCTTAAGGCGGCATTTTGTGTTGTTGATGGAATATTCGCTCTCGCCGCTGCGATAAAGCTTGCGTGACACCTCAATTTCGGAATAATCCCTGCCAAGCCTCTCGTCTGTGTTGTCAAAGACGAGCGTCACATCACAGTACGAGCGCGGTTTTCGGGTCTGCGTGCCGGCGAAAATCACGTCCTGCATCATGCCGCCACGCAGCATGCGCGGGCTCTGTTCCCCAAGAACCCATCTCACAGCGTCTGAAATGTTGCTCTTGCCGCTGCCGTTTGGCCCCACAACGCCGATGATCGACCCATTCATATGCATTTGCGTTTTTTCGGGGAACGATTTGAATCCCGTCATTTCAATGCATTTTAAAAACAAATATTGCAACCTCTTTATTATTATTATATACAGCTTGATAAAAACGCCCTGAAATTATAAGAACTATCATCTATGCTAAAACCTGCACTTTTCAGTGCCCCGCAAAAAAAAATCGGCATATATGCCGAATCTCGCTCCCGTCTAGCGAACCTCGACGATCAGCTTGATCGATGTTCTTAATATACCGTCTATCTCTATATTTGCAAAAGCGGGAATCACGACGATTTCAATACCCCGGGGCGCCATAAATCCACGCGTGATCGCAATTGCCTTAATGGCCTGATTCACAGCGCCCGCACCAACGGCCAATATCTCGGCACGCTCATGCTCGTTGATCATAGCCGCAATGGCACCCGCAACAGATTTAGGCTGAGATTTTGTGGAAACTCTTAATGGTTCCATAACTTCCCTCACTTAATTTAACAATTCATTATAACAAAATGCAGATAAATTGACTATCATTTTTTAAAATATGGTATAAACGAATGAGGAGGCTGTGCGGTTATCAGCCGCCCAGCGCTTCATCCAACATCGACGCAATCTTTGCTTTGGGAACCACGCCAACGGATTTTGCCGATACGTTTCCATCCTTGAAGACTATCAGTGTGGGGATACTCATCACGCCAAACCGGTTCGCAAGCTCCGGTTCTTCATCGATATTTACCTTGCCGACAATAGCGCGATCTTTATACTCTTCAGCAATCTGATCAATCGTAGGACCCAGCATGCGGCACGGATTGCACCATTCGGCCCAGAAGTCCACCAGCACAGGACGCGTTGCTCCCATCACTGTTTGTTCAAATCCAGCATTTGTAATCGTCATAGATTTTTCTGACATAACGGCTCCTTTTTCTTTCGTTTTCAGGATTTTCTTTTGCTGTTTTTGCCTACCATACGGTAAACATTGCCCACTGACTTATTATACAACGGCGCGGCTAATTTTAACAGAAAAAACGACAATACTGCGAAAAAAATGCCGAAAAGCGCCATGGTGGTATCGGCATTTTCAAAAACGTGCCAAACGTCTGCAAGCACCCAACCGATAAACACACCCAAAATCAACATGAACAACGGATACACATAGGCAAGAACAGATGCCCCCATTGCCTTTCGCATGCGAATACTCACGGCCACCAGTTCGCCAACCGCCGCATCATATTCATTCTTCACTTGCACAACGATTTCATTTTGTGTGGACAGCATGCCGCAAGCGTGACACTTGCCGCATGCTGACGTCCGCATAAACTTGACATGCGCGATATCGCCTTTTATATCCACAACCTGTCCGTATTCCGTTAAGTTGTCCATTATTCCGTTATTCCGTTATTTTAATACCAAGCTCCTTTAGCTGCTTGGCTTCCACTCGCGACGGCGCGTTTGTCATGAGACAGGATGCGTTTTGCACTTTGGGGAACGCAATGACGTCACGGATGGACGTGCAGCCAAGGAGCAGCATCGCAAGCCTGTCGAGACCGAACGCAAGACCGCCGTGCGGTGGTGCGCCGAACTTGAGCGCTTCCAGCAGAAACCCGAAGTTCTCCCAAGCATCCTCCTTGGTATGTCCGAGCGCCTTAAGCATTCTTTCCTGAAGCTCCGTGGTATGGATACGGATGCTGCCGCCCCCGATCTCGTTGCCGTTAAGCACAATATCGTATGCCTTGGCATACACGCTGCCGGGATCGCTTTCGAGCTTGTCCACATCCTCATCCTTAGGCGAGGTGAACGGATGGTGCATCGCCATGTAGCGTTTTTCCTCCTCGCTGTATTCAAACAACGGAAAATCGACCACCCAAAGCAGGTCAAATACACTCTCATCAATAAGGCAAAGCTTTTGCGCAAGCTTTAAGCGCAGGTTACCGAGTGAATCGTACACGACTTTGTCTTTGTCACCCACAAAGAAGATAATATCGCCCGTTTCCGCGTCCAAACGCTTAAGCAGCGCGTTCATATCGTCTTCCGTGAAGAATTTGGTGATGGGCGACTGCATGCCGTCTTCTTTCATGGATATCCACGCCATCCCCTTGGCGCCGTAGATCTTCACAAAATCCACCAGCGCATCGATCTCGCGCCGCGCGAATTTGTCTACACAGCCCTTCACGTTAATAGCACGTACACTGCCGCCATTTTTAACGACGGACGAAAAAACCTGAAAGCCGCTGTCTGCGACAATGTCGCTCACATTGATGAGTTCAAGACCAAAACGCGTGTCCGGCTTGTCCGAGCCGTAGCGGTCCATCGCTTCTTTATAAGGCAGCCGCTTTAACGGCAGCTTAATATCCACGCCCATCGTCTCTTTGAAAATGTGCGCAATAAGCCCTTCGTTCATTGTGATAACATCGTCCACATCCACGAACGACATCTCAAGGTCGATCTGTGTGAATTCCGGCTGACGGTCTGCCCGCAAATCCTCGTCTCGGAAGCACTTGACGATCTGGAAATATCGATCGAAGCCGGATATCATAAGTATCTGCTTTAACGTTTGTGGCGACTGCGGCAGCGCATAAAAGCTGCCCTGATGGATGCGCGAAGGCACCAGATAATCGCGCGCGCCCTCGGGAGTGCTCTTGGTAAGCATAGGCGTCTCGATATCAAGGAAGCCGTTCTTGATCAAATACTCGCGGGCGGCAGCTGAAATTTGGCTGCGCACCAGCAGATTCTTTTGCATCGTCGCACGACGCAAATCAAGAAAACGATATTTCAAACGCAGTTCTTCACGCACTGCCGTGTCGTCCTCAATCTCAAATGGCGGTGTCTGTGCGCGGCTCAGCACTTTCAGCTCGCGTGCCTTTACTTCAATAAGACCTGTCGGGAGCTTTTCGTTGATCGTCTCATCATCCCGGCGCACAATCTTGCCCTTCACAGCGATAACATACTCGCTGCGAAGACCGCTCACGCGCGAAAAATCGCCCTCAAGCACCGATTCGTCGAACACGACCTGCATGAGCCCAGTTCTGTCACGCAAGTCCACAAAAATCAATGCACCAAAATCACGGCGCGTCTGCACCCATCCCATCAGCGTGACGTCTTTGCCAACGTCGTCTACCTTAAAGGATGTGCAGTAATCTGTCCTCTTCCACCCCTGCAAAAATTCGCTCATCGTATTCCTGCCTTTATCATTTGATTCAGTTCCTCAAGGGGAACCGTTTTTTCTTCGCTCTTTTGCATATCGCGAATAACCGCAACACGCTTGCTCAATTCGTCGTCACCGATAATGACTGAGAATATCGCGCCCAGCTTGACCGCATATTTAAGCTGTGCCTTTAAGCTTCTGCCCATATGATCACACTCGGCTTTTATACCTGCTTCTCGCAGACGCTTTGTGACGCAAAAACCCTCCACCGCCGCCGCATCGCCCAGCGTACAGACATACGCATCGCACAGCCGCGGCTCGGGCAGCTGAATTCCCAGCGACTCAAGCACAAGCAGCAGCCGTTCGATGCCAAGTCCGAAACCGATGCCCGGCATAGACGGCCCGCCGAGTTCTTCCACAAGCCCATCGTAACGTCCGCCACCGCACACGGTACCCTGCGCACCGATATCCGTCGAAATAATTTCAAAAACCGTTTTCGTGTAATAGTCCAAACCGCGCACGATAAAAGGATTCACGCTATACTCAATATCCGCCGCTTCCAGCCTGTTTTTGAGGCCCTCAAAATGTACGGCACATTCATCGCAAAGGCAATCCAGCATCACGGGCGCTTCACGCACGATTTCGCGGCATGCCTCCTCTTTACAGTCCAGCACGCGCAATGGATTTGTTCTTATGCGTTCTCGGCAGTTGCGGCAAAGCGAATCTTCCCTTTGTTTTAAGTATTCGCGAAGCGCGGTATTATATGCCGGACGGCACTTTTTACAGCCAATGCTGTTGATATTGAGCGCAAGGCCTTTAATGCCCAGCGTTTGGAACAACGACAGAGCCACCGTAATGACTTCCGCATCAATTGACGGCCCCTGCGAGCCGAACACCTCGACGCCAAACTGATGGTGTTCTCTTTGCCGCCCCGCCTGCGGGCGTTCATAGCGAAACACCGGCGTACTCAGGTAATACATCTTCGTGGGCTGCGCGTCGGCATACAGGCTGTTTTCCACAAAGCTTCTCACCGCGCCCGCTGTACCCTCGGGCTTAAGCGTTAAGCTTCTGCCGCCCTTGTCGTCAAACGTGTACATCTCTTTTTGCACGATGTCCGTCGTGTCTCCCACACCCCGAAGAAAAAGCTCTGTATGCTCAAACACGGGCGTGCGTATCTCGCGGTATCCGAAACGTGCGCATATATCACGTATTACCGATTCGACATATTGCCACCTGCTGCTCTGCGCAGGCAAAACGTCTTTTGTGCCTTTCGGCGCTTTTGTCAGCATGCTTCACCTCTCAACTCATATTTGTATAAAGCCGTTTATTGAGACTCTTCGGTCGCTTCGCTCCTCAGAATGACATAAGCTGCTGCATATATGCTCTTTGCCGTCATTCCCAGCCCGGCGCATGGAGCGGCTTTTCGCAGTTTTTGTGCCAATAAAAAAGCCCCCATCTAACGAAAGACAGGGACGAGCATTCACCCGCGGTACCACCCTTGATTCCCAAGCACATCCTTGAGCTCTTACGGTTATTCGCAATGCAAAGAGGCTGTTACCCGTCTCAAACCGGTCTCTTTCCAATTGCAGTCACGTTGGAAAGTCCCTAAAAGCCCGTATACTTGAGCGAATGTCCCCTTCAATTATGCCAATTATACACTTTGCCTTTTTGTTTGTCTACAGCATATTTTCACAATAAAAAGTGTTCGAGCTTATTTCTTCACCCGAACACTTGCTGTCAATTTGCTATTTGCAAAGCTCAAATGTGTCGATTGCAATCATGAGCTCTTCGTTGGTGGGCACACACCAAATCTCCACCTTGGAATCGGCAGCCGATATGCGCATTTCACCGCGGTTTTTGTTAAGCTCCTCATCCATTTTCACACCCATGTACTCAAGACCTTCCACGCAAGCTGCGCGAAGCGCCCCGTTGTTCTCGCCGATACCCGCCGTAAACACGATGGCATCCACACCGCCCATGGCAGCCGCGTAAGCGCCAATGTATTTCTTGACACCATAGCAGAATATCTCAATCGCAATCTTGGCGCGCTGATTGCCCTCGACTGACGCTTTATCCAAGTCTCTAAAGTCGCTTGAGATGCCCGATATGCCCAAAACGCCGCACTTTTTGTTCATATAATCGCTCATCTGCTCAGAGTTAAGATTCATCTCTTTCATCAGATGCGGCACGATAGCGGGATCAATATCGCCACAGCGCGTCCCCATCACCACACCCGCAAGAGGCGTTAAACCCATCGTGGTATCAACGCATTTGCCGCCGTCCACTGCCGCGAGGCTTGAACCGTTGCCAAGGTGACATGTGATGATTTTTAAATCCTTCTTGTCTTTGCCAAGGAGCTTGGGCAGCCGCTGCGACACATATTTGTGCGATGTGCCGTGGAAACCATAGCGGCGAATGCCGTGCTCTGTATATGCGTCGTACGACAGGCCATATAGATATGCCTTTTTGGGCATTGTCTGATGGAAAGCCGTATCAAACACCGCAACCATCGGTGTATCCGGCATTGTGGCCATGCATGCTTCGATACCCATCAGATTGGCGGGGTTGTGCAGCGGACCGAATTTTATGCACTCTTTTATCGCCGCAATCACCTCGTCGTTGATAATGACGCTATCAGAAAACTTTTCCGCCGCGTGCAAGACGCGATGCCCCACAGCGTTGATCTCGCTCATATCCGAGATGATGCCAAATTGTTTATCCGTCAGCGCGTGAAGCACATGCCCCATCGCTTCTTTATGGTCTTTCATCGGCTCTTTGATTTCAAGCTTTTCTTTTCCCTTTGCGGTGTGCGTGAGCATTGAACCTTCGATGCCGATACGCTCTACCAGCCCTTTTGCCAACACTTCTTCCTTGCTGATTTCGATAAGCTGATATTTTAAGGACGAACTGCCCGCGTTAATAACAAGTATATTCATTTGCAACCTCCTACTTTTTACACCATAAAGGCTGTACTTTACAGTGTCCCCCATTTTTTATTATTTTGATTATTGAAGCGTCTGCACAGCCGTAATGGCCACCACAGACACGATATCATCCACGCTGCATCCGCGCGACAGGTCGTTGACCGGCGCAGCAAGCCCCTGACAGATCGGCCCGATGGCTTCTGCTCCCGCAAGACGCTGCACGAGTTTGTATCCGATGTTGCCCGCCTGCAGGTCTGGGAATATCAGCACGTTTGCGTTGCCCGCCACAGGGCTGCCCGGCGATTTGAGCTGGCCGACGGATGCCACAAGCGCAGCGTCTGCCTGAAGCTCGCCGTCCACCATGAGCGAAGGGGCCATTTCCTTGACAAGCTTTGTGGCGTTTGCGACCTTGTCCACGTTTTCATGCTTGGCGCTGCCCTTGGTTGAGAAAGACAGCATGGCCACCTTGGGCGCCATACCCGTCAGCTGTGAAGCCGTTTTCGCCGTCGATACAGCGATGGCCGCAAGCTGATTTTCGTCCGGATTCGGGTTGACAGCGCAGTCACCAAAGACCATGATGCCATTATGACCATAGCTTTCGTCTTTGAGTATCATGATAAAACAACTGGAAACCACTGATATACCGGGTGAAGTTTTGATTATCTGAAGTGCCGGGCGGAGTGTGTTGGCTGTTGTGTTGATGGCTCCTGCCACCATGCCGTCTGCGTCGCCCATCTTGATCATCATACATGCATAGTAGAGCGGGTCTTTGACTTGCTTTAAGGCCTGTTCTTCCGTGATACCTTTGCTTTTGCGAAGTTCGTAGAATTTATCTGCGTAACTTTTGATCTTTTCGGATTTCTCCGGGTCTATAATCGTCACCCCTGTGTAGTCAAGTCCTGCGGATTTTTGCTTAATCTCGTCCTCGTTGCCAATGAGTATCACCTGAGCGATGCCTTCCTTGGCAATTAACTCTGCCGCCTTGACCGTTCTTTCCTCCGCACCCTCCGGCAGGACTATCCTTTTGCCAGCCGAGCGCGCTTTTTGCTTGATTTCGTCCATGAGTCCCATTTTGTCTCAAAGTCTCCCTTCAAAAAACGATAAATATGTATATCAACAATACATCTGCGTAATGGTATAATAAAACCATCTGCTATTATATATAATTAAAACGTGTTTGAAAAGGACAAATTGATGTATATTTACGGCATTATCGCAGAATACAATCCATTTCACAGAGGACACGAGAGGCAAATCGCGCTGACGCGCCAAAACAACGACGATCTGATCGTCTGCGCAATGAGCGGAGGCTTCGTACAGCGCGGCGAACCCGCGATATTCGACAAATGGACGCGGGCGGCCTGCGCGCTTTTGTGCGGCGCGGATGCAGTCATCGAGTTGCCGCTGCTATCTGCGATTCAAAGCGCGCAAGGGTTTGCGACGGGCGGTGTGAATACGCTGGCTGCCACAGGTGCCACGCATTTGAGTTTTGGCTGCGAAACAGACGATATTGCCATGCTTGAGCGTCTGGCATCAACGTTATCCCACGAAGACGCGGCTTACAAGCACGCACTTAAAAACCATTTAAGCAAAGGACACAGCTTCCCCCGCGCCCGCATGAACGCGGCGGACGCGCCTGAAATCGCGTCTATGCCCGGCGCGCTGCTCGGTATCGAATACTTAAAGGCGATCAACGCGTATCATCCGCATATCATACCGCATGTGGTAAAGCGCGAAGGCGCAGCGTACCATTCTGCCGATATCGGCGAATACCTTCCCAGCGCGACCGCGATACGCGCCGCGTTTGCCGCGACAGATACGGAAAAAGCGCTCGCTGCGATGCCGGACGCTTGCGCGGATTATCTGCGCACACAAATAAACGCCGGGCTCAAGCCGGCATTTGCGGATACTTTCGACAACGCTCTATTAACAACGCTGCGACTCAAAGGCCGCGATTACATTGCATATTTGCCCGACGTGAGCGAAGGCTTGGAAAACAGAATCTACGACGCAGCATTAAAATGCGCCACGCGCAGCGAGCTGATTTCGCGAGTTAAAACCAAACGATATACTTATGCGCGCATTTCGCGCATACTGCTTTGCGCGCTGCTCGGTATTACGCGAGAGATGATTGAAGCGGCGAACATGACGCCCGTCTCGCATATCCGCGTACTCGGCGCCAAAAGCCCCGAAGTGATGTCCAAGCTCGCCGCCGCATCCAAGGTGCCGCTTGTCACAACCGCCGCGCCGCCGTATCCCGATATCGACATCGCCGCAACGGGCGTTTGGGCGCTGACGCAGACCGCACCGCCGTTTTGCGACGCAAACAGGGATTACACGCAGAGACTGTTGGTGGGAGATTAATAGTATTTCACGTCTCATCCTTTTCAACTCATCGCACACAATCAACGCTGTCTCTTCCGCCGTTCTACCTTAGGTCTAAGGCGGTATCTTACTTTATCAAGCAGCTCATTTTTATCGGCATCGATTTTAACCGAATTTTCCGTACGTTTCATACGCCTATCTTATGGCTCATATCATAAAACGTAGGTGTGAATATATGAAAAAGAAAGTGATACTCATCGCCGCCGTGGCAGCGTTGGCGGTGTTGCTGCTCATTTACCCGGAAAACTGCTTAAACAGCGCGCGCTACGGCTTAAACCTTTGGATGAGCGCTGTATTCCCTGCGCTGTTTCCGTTTATGGCGGCGTCGTTCTTACTGCTCGACACAGGCATCGTGAGGCTGGTCTCGCACATATTCGCGCCCGTGACACGCGCGCTTTTTTACGCGCCCGGCGAATCTGCGTATGTGTTCTTAGCGTCGGCGATGTCGGGCTATCCCGTGGGCGCAAGGCTTTCGGCGGAGTTGTATGCCAATCAACAAATTACCGAAACGGAGGCACAGCGTATTGTGCGTTTTACAAGCGTATCGGGACCCGTTTTCATCACGGGCACCGTATGCACAGGGCTGCTCAAGCTGCCCGAAGCGGGCGTTTATCTCGCCGCCGCGCATTATCTGTCCGCCGTTGCCGTGGGTATTCTGTTTGGGATTTTCACGCGCCGCCTAAGGCTCAAACGCCGCCAAACACCAAGGCTGCGTTTCAACGAAGCGATATCCCAATTTAAGCAAGACGCGTCACAATGTCCGCCCGTGGGCGAGATGCTGGCAAACAGCGTCGAAAAAGCACTTATTGTGCTGCTCAAAGTGGGCGGCTTTATTGTCTTGTTTTCTGTTGTGCTGGAAATGCTTTCCGTTACAGGTCTGATGGACTTACTGGGTTGGGTGTATATGCCGGTAGCGAAAACGGCAGGCTTTGGCAGCGAGGGTGCCCAGGCTATGCTGTATGGCGGCGTAGAAATGACATCGGGCTGTGCGCGTGCCGCAGTATTGAATCTGCCCATCCATATCAAGCTCCCCATGGTTGCGGGCATCATCACGTTCGGCGGTATGTGCATCCACATGCAGACCACCGCTATGACAACATCAAGCGGTCTAAAACCAAAAAGGTTTCTGCTGGCCAAGAGTATTCAGGCGATACTGGCCTTTGGCTTTACGTCTTTGTTCCTCACTCTTTTCCCACTCTCGACTGCTGCGTCGAATATTGGCGCAGACACAAAAACAGCCGCGTATAGCGGCGTCATTTTTGCGGCAGCATCACTCATTGTGCTGCTCATTATAAAAATTTGGCAGAGACGTTCAAAGCATTCAGCTTTTCCGCTTGCTCGATAGCTCCTGCCGGTTTTTTCTCAACACCTTTAAATAGTCGGTGAAATACGTTTCCACCTCTGCCAGTATATCGTCCGCATATTCCTTGGCACCCAGCGATATCTGCTTAGCGGTTTCCTCGGCCTTTTTGACAATTTCTTTAGACTTTGTCTCCGCTTCCTGCACCACAGAATTGTCGGATACACGGGTTTGCAACTCGTCCTCCGCACTCTTGACGATGGATACGCCTTCCTCCCGCGCAGAAGACAATATCTGCTCTTTTTCCTTCAGAATCTCCTCAGCGTCCAGCAATTCCTGCGGGAGCGCATTTTTCAGATCCTTAATAATCTCCATCACGATATCGTAGTCTACGGAGCGCTTGCTGGAAAATACCGCTTTGGGGCTGTTTCCAATTTCTTCGATGAGTTCATCGAGCAGTTCTAGAATTTTCATGTTATCACCTGCGATATTTATTGATCACATCGTCTTTAATCGCATCCGGCACCAAACCGGTAATATCACCGCCGTGATAAACCAGCTCTTTGACCATGCTGGAGCTTAAAAACGAGTGATTGATGTCCGTCATCAGAAAAATGGTTTCTACATTCTTTGCAAGCTTGGCATTCATCGCAGCCATCTGATACTCGTACTCAAAATCTGAAATGGCGCGCAGTCCGCGTATCACAAGGTTCGCGTTCTTATTTTTCATATAGTCTACAAGAAGCCCCGAAAAACAATCCACATGAACGCCCGGCAAATCGGCAGTGCTGCGGCTGATAAAATCCATGCGCTGTTCGACAGAAAAAGCAGGCTTTTTGTTCTTGTTGACAAGCACCGCCACAGTCACGTCGTCAAACATCGCCGCCGCGCGCCTGATAATATCCAAATGGCCGGAAGTCACCGGATCGAAGCTTCCGGGGTATACGCATTTAATCACTTGTATCTCCGTATTTCAGAAACCAGATCGAAATATCACCGTATTCTTTTCTTTTTGTCAAATTATACCCCATCGGGAGCACAAAATCAAACTTTTTACGACATTCAAGCACCACGGTTGCGCCAGAGACGAGTTTTTCGCCCTTATGTGCCGCTTCCATCGCCGGTTCGTATAGGTTTTCGTCGTATGGCGGGTCAAGAAACATGATATCGTATTGACGAAGAGTGGGCATGAACTTCATTACATCACCGCGATATATCCGGCAGTTTTGTGCCCCGATCGCGTTTACGTTTTGTTCCAGTGTTTTTTGGCAGGCTTTGTTTTGCTCCACGAAATCAACATGAGCTGCCCCGCGCGACAGCGCCTCTATCCCAAGCGCACCGCTCCCCGCGAAAGCATCCAGCACATTTGCACCTTGTATTTTGAATTGAATGGCTCCGAACATGGCTTCCTTCACCTTATCGGTGGTGGGCCGCACGGCATCGCCCTTAGGGCAGTCAAGGCGTCTGCCCTTGTAGACCCCCGCTATCACGCGCATCAGTATGGTCCAATCACGCGTCTTTCGGTTACAAGCATGTCCATAGCGATATCGTATGGCTCTGCCTCAATCTTCGGGGCTATCTGCATGTCGTAGCAAATACCGATTTTAAACGCGTTTGTTTGCTTTAAAAATCTGTCAAAGTACCCGACGCCGTAGCCAATACGGTTCATCGCGGTGTCAAATGCCACACCCGGTACGAGTACCAAATCCGGCTCGGCTTGTTCACTTTCATTCATAATGATGGGTTCGGCAATACCGTAAACATTACTCTTCATCACCGAATCGTTGGTATATTCCACAGCAACCAGATTGTCGTCAGTCGCAATGTATGGCAAGGCCAAATGCTTACCCATGTCCAGCAGCGCATGCATAAACGGCAGCAGGTTCGGTTCGTTTTTATACGAAGAATAGGCCATCACACAGCGGGCATTATTTATACAATCCAGTTCCATAAGTGTCTGTGTAATCAGCGCGCTTGCGATTTCCACTTCTCGCGAGTCCATCTGCGCCCTTTTTTTCAGCATTTCCTGCCTGATAACATTCTTCATCGTTCATCCTCAAAAAATAGTCTGGGTACACGCGGAGAAAGCGCGCAAAGTATTTCATAGTTGATGGTGCCGCACAGCGCGGCATATTCCTCTACAGGCAGACAAGCCCCGCCCTGTTTTCCGAAACACACCACATTGTCATGCAAATTGACGTTGTCGAGGCCCGTCACGTCCACGAGAATTTGATCCATGCAAACCCGACCAACGACTTTGGCGCGTTTACCGCCCACGAGCACCTCGCCTTTGCCGGAGAGCAGTCGGTTGAAACCGTCCGCATAGCCGATGGGCAGCGTGGCGACACGCATCTCCTTCGGTGTGGTATACGTACACCCGTAGCTGAGCTTTTCCCCAGAGCCAATGGTTTTAATGTGCGAAATCTGCGTGTGCAGCGACAACGCGGCTTCCAGTTCAACGTCTTTGCAGACCTCGTCCGACGGATAACAACCGTACATTGCGATGCCGACACGCACCATGTCATACGCAAGATCCGGACAGTCCAGCGCAGCACCGCTGTTTGCGGCATGAATGATGGGCGAAAAACCGCGGCTTTTGACCAGCGCAATAAACTCTTTGAAGCGCTCGTTTTGCTGCTGCGTATACGATTTATCCGCTTCATCCGCAGACGCAAAATGCGTCATCAGCCCTTCCAGTTCCAGCGCATCTTCCTGTGCGATAATATCAAGAAGCTTTCCCGCTTCCTCCAGCGTTTTCACACCGACACGGTTCATGCCGGTGTCCACTTTCAAATGCAGCTTCATCGTTTTGCCAAATTCTTTGGCTGCCGAAAGCGCATTTTTCAAACAACACAGTGACGTAATGACCATCGACAGATTCAAATCTGCCCCTTTGCGCCACTGGGCGCGATTTGACGGCCCCAGCACAAGTATGGGGCTCGTGATACCGTCAGTTCTGAGCGTGACCGCTTCCTCCGGGATTGCCACGGCAACCCACTGTGCGCCTGCTTCCAAAGCAGCCTTTGAAGCCATGACGCTGCCATGCCCGTAGCCGTCCGCCTTGGCAACGGCACAAAACATTGTATTCTCGGGCAAATGTTTTATTATTCTTGTCACATTGCGCTTAATCGCGCTCAAATTGACTTTGGCATAAGTCGGCCTAAGTAACATGTTTTCCTCTGTTTCAGGCGCACCTCATAACGGTGACCGCATTAGATGTGATAAATATCCTGCTCCGAAAGCAGCTTGACACCGCCCTTTTGCAGCGCGTTCATCGCAGCATCTATTTCCTCCACTCGGAAGAGTATCAGGGCGTTTTCATTGGGTGTGCGTACGAACGAGTACAGGTACTCCACACTGATGTCTGCCTGATCAAGAAGCTTCAGAACCTCCGCCAACCCGCCCGGTTTATCCGTCACCTCTGCCACGATCACCTCAGTGGTGCTGGCCGTAAATCCATTGTTCTTCAGCAGTGAAATCGCTTTATCAGGGTCGCTCACGATGCAGCGCATAATGCCGAAATTCGTGGTGTCAGCGATGGACAGCGCAATGAGATCCACCCCGCCCTGCCCGAGCACTTCCGTAATCTTGGCCAGCCGGCCTTTCTTATTCTCCACAAAAACGGATATCTGCTTGATCATAACAACGCCTCCTTTTATTTGAGTTGTCTCTTATCAATGACGCGCTTGGCCTTGCCTTCACTGCGCGCAATTGTTTTTGGCTCTACAAGTGTGACCTGCACGCCAATATTGAGTACCGACTGAATTTCATTGCCAATCTTGTTTCGCAACATCTCCAGCCTCTTAACTTCATCCGAGAAAATTTCCGCCGATACCTCCACCTGCACTTCCAGTGTATCCGTGTTGCCGACACGGTCCACAACGATCTGGTAATGCGGCTCAACCTCAGCCATTTTCACAAGCACACCTTCAATCTGAGAAGGAAATACGTTGACGCCACGGATAATCAGCATATCGTCGCTGCGCCCGAGCACCTTGCTCATACGCGCCATCGTGCGGCCGCAGTCGCAGGTATCAATGCTCAGCGACGTAATGTCGCGCGTGCGGTAACGAATCAGCGGAATGCCGTCCTTATCTATTGTGGTGATAACCAGCTCGCCTTTTTCGCCGTACGGCAGCGGTTCCAGCGTATTGGGATCGATGATCTCTGCGAGGAAGAAATCCTCCGAAATATGCAAACCCTTTTTATGCTCGCAGTCTGCCGCAACGCCGGGACCCATGATCTCAGACAGGCCGTATATGTCGATTGCGAGCAGATCGAGCCGCTGCTCGATTTCTGTGCGCATGGCTTCCGTCCAAGGCTCCGCGCCAAACACGCCTCCCGTGAGCTTTAAGCTCTTTGGGTCGACGCCCATTTCTTCCATCGTCTCGGCAAGATACAGTGCGTAAGACGGCGTACAGGCCAGCAGCGTGGTACCAAAATCCTGCATCAGCATAATCTGGCGTTTGGTGTTGCCGCCCGATATGGGTATCGTCATGGCCCCCAGCGCCTCTGCCCCATAGTGCGCGCCAAGCCCGCCCGTAAACAAACCGTAGCCGTAAGCCACCTGTATCACAGAGTGTTTGCAGCCGCCCGCAAAAGTAAACGTGCGCGCCATCAGATCGCCCCAGTTTTGGATATCGCGTTTGGTATACCCTAC
The DNA here is from genome assembly GCA_003249555.1 of Clostridia bacterium. Lineage (GTDB taxonomy): Bacteria > Bacillota > Clostridia > Christensenellales > SZUA-584 > SZUA-584. The sequence goes on from QKIQ01000083.1 coordinate 109,750, forward strand.
CACGGTGGGTTTGCCCGTGGTGCCGGACGACGCATGTACGCGGCAGATCTCTTCTTTGGGCACCGCGAAAAGCCCGAACGGGTAATTGTCTCTCAGATCCTGCTTGAGCGTGAAGGGAAGCAGTCTGACATCGTCCACACTCCTTATATCTTCGGGTTTCACACCCTTTTCATCAAATGCTTTCTTATAGAAAGGCACGTTTTCATAGACCTTTTTCACCGTCGCCTGAAGCTTTTTCGTTTGCAGCGCGCGAAGCTGCTCACGGTCCATGCATTCGATATCCTTATTCCAATACATTATACTCCTCCATTCATACGCTGAATACAACGTTTTTAGGGACTTATTTATATGTGCTACTAAGCGTTATAACCCAATTCGAATGCCTTCATATTGACTTCAAGTGTTTTTGGCGGAACCGTCTGTGTGATGGCATCGATAAAGGCCTGTTTGTCAATATCCATATGTTTGGCAAGCACACCGATGAGCACGATGTTGAGCGCCTTTAAACTCCCGGCCTCTTTGGCAAGCGGCAGTGCGTCCACAAACACTGCATCAGGTACCATTTGACGGATACGCGCTTCAATATCCACAGGATATTGCTGCGCACCCGTAATCACGGGCATAGGCAGTATCTCCTGCGTATTAATAAACATCCTGCCGTCTTTTTTCAAACGGCAGCACCACCTCAATGCTTCCAGCTTCTCGAAAGCCAAAATAATATCCGCGCCGCCTTCATCAATCACAGGCGCGTAAACTTTATCGCCGAATCGAACGTGCGTCACGACGCTGCCGCCGCGCTGCGCCATGCCATGCACCTCAGAAAGCTTCACATCATAGCCAAGATTAATTGCCAGATTGCCAAGAACCCGGCTGGCGAGCAGCGTTCCCTGCCCGCCGACACCCACAATCAGAATATCAGTCATATCTACACCCCTGCCGTTTCTATCGCACCGAACGCGCAGACACTCGGACAAAGCCCGCAGCCGTTACAGACGCTCGCGTCAATTTCCATACCCTTATCCGTCTTCTTGATGGCCGGACAACCCAGCTTTAAGCAGACACCGCAGTTCTTGCATTTATCTGTGATCATATACGTCGGCCGTATAGTCTTTTTATCCAGCAGCGCGCAAGGCCGTTTGGTAATGATGACGCTGAGTTCCTCGCGCGATGTTTCCTCTTTAAGTATCTGTTCAAGCTCTTTAAGGTTAAACGGATCGACAACGCGCACATGGTTAACGCCCACCGCCTTGACAAGCGCAGGAATATCCACCGCGTAAGCGATATCGCCCTTCACCGTTTTTCCGGTGGCCGGGTGATCCTGATGCCCCGTCATACCAGTGGTTGAATTGTCAAGTATAATGACCGTCGACGTTGCGCCATTATAGACCATGTCCACAAGCCCTGTGATGCCTGAATGGAAAAATGTCGAATCACCAATAACGGCGACCAGCTTTCGCGCAAAATCTTTGCCGCGCGCTTTTTCCATACCCATCGCCATGCCGATGCTCGCGCCCATGCAGACGCATGCGTCAATGCCCTGAAGCGGCGGCAGCGCGCCCAGCGTGTAGCAGCCGATATCGCCCGTGGCCGTGATGCCGAGCTTTTTCAGCGCGTAAAAAACGGCTCTGTGCGGGCAGCCGGGACACATCACCGGCGGCCTTAGCGGCAGCGCGCCCGGGGCTAGTACGTCTCTCTTCTCTCCGCCGATCTTTTCAGCGATCAAGTTGACGCTGTATTCACCCTGTACGGAGAAAATATCCTTGCCGATAACCTTTATACCCATCGCTTTGATCTGGTCTTCGAAGAACGGCTCCAGTTCTTCCACCACGTACAGCGTTTCCACCTGCGCGGCGAAATCGCGAATCAGCTTTTCGGGGATGGGATACACGAGACCTAATTTCAATGTGCTCGCTTCCGGCAGCGCTTCACGCACATAGTTATATGCCACGCCGCTTGTCACGATGCCGATGCTTTTTTCACGGTATTCGGTGACGTTGACAGCCAGCTCGTTGGCCTCGGCTTTGAGACTGTTCATACGCTGTTCCACCACAACGTGGCGCTTTTTCGCCATGCCCGGCATCATCACGTATTTGGCAATATCCTTCTGATAGGGTTTTAGCATCTCACCCGCTCGGCTGCCAAGCTCTACAAGCCCCTGCGAATGTGAAAGACGCGTATTGGAGCGTACCATCACAGGCGTATCATACTTTTCGGAAAGCTCAAACGCAAGCTTAACAAATTCCTTGGCTTCATTGCTATCGGCAGGCTCAAGCATGGGCACATGCGCGCTGCGCGCATAAAACCGCGAATCCTGCTCGTTCTGGCTTGAGTGCATGCCCGGATCGTCCGCGACGATAATCACTAGACCGCCGTTCACGCCCGTATAAGATACGGTAAACAGCGGATCGGCCGCCACATTCACGCCCACATGCTTCATACAGCAAACCGCGCGTGCGCCTGCGATTGACGCACCGATGGCTACCTCAAGCGCCACCTTTTCGTTAGGTGCCCATTCGGCATATATTTCATCGTACTTTGCGATATTTTCCGTGATTTCCGTGCTCGGCGTTCCCGGATACGCCGCGGCGACCGTCACGCCTGCCTCATAAGCCCCGCGTGCGAACGCTGCGTTTCCCAGCATCATCTTTTTCATTTGCTTCCCCTCTATGTTTTGTGTTTATTACGACTGTCCGCGCAAGTCTGTGACACGTTTGGCTTTGCCCTCAAACCGTTTCAAGGTTTGAGGCTCAACCAGCTTGACATCCGCGCCGATATTCAGCACGGTGTAAAGCGCGTGCTGAATTTTCTTTTCCAGTGTCTCCAGCGCGCTGAACTTTTCTATCAGCGATGCGTCGGTGACCTCGACAAGCACCTCGATTTTATCCATATAACCGTCCTTGCGGACAACGATCTCATAGTGCGGCCCAATGTCCTCAATACCCAGCAGCACGCTTTCAATCTGCGACGGGAACACGTTCACACCGCGAATAATCAGCATGTCGTCTGTGCGCCCCTGCACCTTGGCCATGCGCATGGAGGTGCGCCCGCATTCGCACTTTTCGGGTATAAGCCATGTGATATCCTTGGTACGGTAGCGCAGTATGGGCAGCGCTTCTTTGGAAAGCGCGGTAATCACAAGCTCACCTTTTTCTCCCACCGATACAGGTTCCAGTGTATCGGGATCGACAATTTCACAATAGAAATGGTCTTCGCAAATATGCATCCCCTGCTTGATATAGCATTCGCCTGAAACGCCCGGCCCGATGATTTCAGACAGCCCATAGTTCTCAGTCGCCACGATGTCCCACGCATCTTCAATCTCACGGCGCATCTCTTCGGTATGGCCTTCACCACCGAACATGCCGAGCCGAAGCGGCAGCTTCTTGGTGTCGATACCCATCTTTTTGGCCGTTTCAGAAAGATACAGCGCATAAGACGGTGTACCCACCAGCAGCGTGCTGCCAAAATCCTGCATAATATTAAGCTGACGCTCTGAATTGCCGCCTGATATAGGAATAATGGATGCGCCGAGCTTTTCCAAGCCGTAGTGCAGTCCGAAAGCGCCTGTAAACAAGGTATAGCCAAATGTGATCTGCGCGATATCGTCCGGCGTGGCACCCGCCGCGCAGGCAAGCCGCGCGATACACTCCGCCCACATATCAATATCGGCTTTTGTGTACCCCACAACAGTGGGCTTACCCGTGGTACCCGAAGACGCATGTATGCGCACCACGTCCTTCATGGGAACGGCAAACAGATTGAATGGATAGTTGTCTCTTAAATCATCTTTAACTGTGAAAGGAATGCGCCGGATATCGTCCAGCGATTGTATATCCTCGGGCTTAACGCCTGCCGCGTCAAGCTTTTTGCGGTAATGCGCCACATTGTGATAACACCGTTCTACCGTACTTTTGAGCCGTGCCAGCTGAATCGCTTCAATTTCTTCTCTGGGCGCGCACTCAATCTTTTCGTTCCAGATCATGTTCTTGCTTCCTCTCGTTATCTTTTCGCACGCAATTCATCAATCTGACCGTGCTTCCGTGCTACATGATTGTATAGATTATAGCGTATAAGGGCAAAAAAATAAAGTCTAATCAATGACATAAATATCATACCATCTATGCTTTCAAATACGAATAAACTGTTTAACGCACATGTTATATAGTCTTTTTAAACTCCATAACGTCAAGCAAATAAACGTTTTTACTCACTTTCTCTGCTTGCAACGATACCTTCTATATGCCGTAATTCATCCTGTGCGAAATCCAAGTTTTCAAGAGCGCGCACATTTTCTACGATTTGTGATGGCCGACTTGCGCCGATCAACGCAGTCGTTACACAGGGGTTTTGTAATACCCATGCAATGGCCATTTGAGCAAGAGTCTGCCCGCGCTGTGCAGCAAGACGGCTCAGCGCAGATATCTTTGAAAACAGTTGTTCGTTTAACGCCTCTTGCTTTAGGAACCGCGGATCCTTTTTCATACGTGAGTCCGAAGGGATTCCGTCATTATACTTGCCTGTCAGCAGTCCCTGTTCGAGCGGCTTGAATACCGCACTGCCGATACCTTTATCGAGCAGCACCTTGTCGAGCCCGTCCTCTATCCAGCGATTCAGCATAGAATAACTTGGCTGATGAATCACGCAGGGCGTATGGTTGTCTCTCAATATATTTGAAGCATGTATCGTTCCCTCCGGCTTATAGTTAGACAAGCCGATGTACAGCGCCTTGCCTTGATTGACGATGCTGCTGAGCGCTTCGCACGTTTCCTCCAGCGGCGTCTCATCATCCGGGCGGTGGTGATAGAATATATCCACATACTCCAGTCCCATCCGTTTGAGGCTGGCATCGATTCCGGCAATCAAATGCTTACGGCTTCCATAATTACCATATGGACCCGGCCACATATCATAACCGGCCTTTGTCGAAATGATCAACTCGTCCCGATAGGGTTTAAAATCTTTGCTGAGAATTCGTCCAAAATTTCTTTCCGCCTCGCCATAGGGAGGCCCGTAGTTGTCAGCGATATCAAAATAGGTGATGCCCAGATCAAACGCGGCTTTAAGCAAATTTGCCTGTTCATCCAGCAGTGTGAGATTTCCGAAATTATGCCAAAGCCCCAAAGACACGCGCGGGAGCATGAGCCCGCTTTTTCCGCATCGTGCATATTTCATTCCCTGATAACGCGTATCGGACGCCGCATATTCCATCATTTACAATCCCATTCTTTCCTTATATTTTTGACACTTTTTTCATTATCTGCTTAAAGTATATATCGCTATTTTATGTGAAACAAGGTTAAGAATCAAGTTTATTGATGCTGTCGAAAAAAAGTGAACATGAATCCTCTGATCACTTAGCGCTATACTGTTATGATCTAAAAAAGACGCCGCCCAAAATCCAGGCAGCGTCTTCGTCCATTTTTTGTTTTATACACCACAGGAACGCAGATACTGCACGCTCTTTTGAAGCGTTTCTGCCGTTCCCACCAGTTCAAGCGTCGAGTGCTCGATATCAAGATCTTTAACCACTTCGCAAACACCTGCAATATCGATCACACCATCGCCAATCGCGATATCGGAAAAACCGCAGCCAAACTGCTTTCCGCGCATTTCCACCCATTTCTCGCCAAGATCTTTCCAATGGATGTGACGAATCTTATCTTTGAGCTCCTTGGCCAGTTCAACCGGATCCGTACCGCCTAGCCAGCTGTTACCTGTATCCATATTGAATCCAAGTTCCGGCGCATCGTCGAGCATCGCCATGATGTCTTTAATACCCTTTGCGGTATCTGTCAACGGGCCATGAGGCTCGAGCAATATCTCAACACCGTAATCTTTGGCAAGACGCAGCGGTTCATAAAGCTTTTCAGCGACAGAATACACTTGGTTCTCATAGCTTTGCTTCATGATCCAGCCGGTCTCCGGCTCCATATCAGATGTTACGATGTATTTGATGCCCATTGCGCTGGCCATCTTAATCGCTTTCATCAGCTCGTTGGTTCCATATCTGGCCGGATGTACGGGGTCAAGCAACGACGCGTGTGCGCACACAGTTGCAATCTCAATACCATACTTATCAAACATTCTTTTTATATCGAACGGGTTCGAATCTAGACTGACTGACGATGAAAAATGTCCTGCAACACCAAGGCTGCCGCCGTTGTGGCTGTCGGTTACATCTGCACACTTAAATCCAAGTTCCTTCACTCTTTGAATTTGATGCTCAAACGTCGTAAATGGGTCTACCAAGCAAAACAATCCGATTTTCATTATGACTCCTCCTAATTTTTATTTTACATCTGAATTATTTTCTCATTTAGTCTGCTTTAAGCGCATCGTCAAACGCGCCCATGCTGGGATTAATATTCACTTTTTTCGCAAATGCCGCCGCTTCAGCACCACCCGCAAAACGCTCCATGCCGCTGTCTTCCCACTCGACCGAAAGCGGCCCGTCATATCCAATATCATTAAGCTCTCTAATAATGGCTTCAAAGTCCACATGGCCACGCCCGAGGCTTCTAAAATTCCAGCCGCGCTTGGGGCTGCCAAACTCAATATGGCTGCCAAGAATGCCGTTGAGCCCGTCGAGCGTAACTGCAGCATCTTTCATATGCACATGATACACTCTGTCCGGCAGCTCGCGAATCATCAGATGCGGCTTCATCCCCTGCCAAATCAAGTGGCTCGGGTCAAAATTCATACCGAGCGTCGCTCTGTAATCGAATGCTTCAAGCAGTTTGACAAACGAATAGTAGTCAAACGCAATCTCTGTCGGATGCACTTCAAGCGCAAATTTGATGCCGTATTTATCCATTTCGTCAAAAATCGGCGTCCATGCATCTACGACCTGCTGAAAACCTGTGTCAATCATTTCCTGTGTTGTTTGCGGGAACGAATACCAGTAATTCCAAATCGGCGAACCCATAAAACCAGTTATTATATTTATACCGAGGTTTTTCGCCGCTTTTACGGTGTCCATCGTATACCCAATTGCCCACGCTCTTGCCGCCTTAGCATCGCCTGCAACACTGCTTGGTGCAAATCCATAGTGCCGTTGATCGTATACATCGCAAACAAGCTGTCCACAAAGATGAATGCTGATCGCCCACGCACTCAGCCCATTCTCCTCAAGGCTTTTCTTAATGCTTTGGCAATAGCCCATGTCGTTGGCTGCTTTGTGAGAATCCACATGGTTGCCCCATGTGGCGAGTTCGAGGCCTTCGTAGCCCATTTCCGCTGCTTTTGCGCACATTTCATCAAACGGAATATCCGCCCACTGTCCTGTGAATAAAGTAATCGGTCTCATATATATCCTCCGTAAATCTTTATTTCGACTTTGATTTTAAGCATCACCAGCGCATACGATATACAACTGAAAGCCTTATAATCGAATGACGCATTTGCTTTATTACTCAAAATCAACCCAGACACTGCCCGCGTCATTGCTGTCGCAGCATTTATTTACAAATTTCACACCATCAATTCCCATTTCCAAAGTTGGGTATCCATAGCTCGTTTCGTTCACATCCTTGCCATCTTGTTTGTCTAAAATCGCCGAGCAGAATGAAGAATAGATGTTGGCATAGGCTTCATAGAAACCTTCCGGATGTCCGGCCGGCACTCTTGAGTAGCTTCCAGCAATTTGGCCCATAACAGCTGTTCCCCTTGAATAAATCTGCGTCGGTTGACCTTTCTTTGTGACTTTTAAATAGTTACACTCTTCCTGCACAAAATCGATGCTGCCAAGCTTACCAAATATCCTCACTCTTAAAGCGTTATCGTTGCCGATTGCCACTTGGCTGCACCACAATGTCCCCGTTGCGCCGTTCTCGTATTCCAACAGCACCTGAGAATTGTCGTCAAGCACTCTTCCCGCAACTTTTGTATCCATTTTGGCGCACAGACGCTTTAATTTCAGACCGGTCATATAGTTGACCATATTTTCCGCATGACTTCCGATATCTCCAAGGCAATTTGACCGTCCGGAAAGCTTAGGATTTGTTCTCCAAGCCCCCTGCATGTTGAGTTCTTCGTCCGACTCTATCAGCCAATCTTGAGGATACTCAGCCATCACTACACGCACTTCACCAATCTGGCCATTGGCGATCATTTCTCGTGCTTGCTTTGCCATTACGTGGCCAGTGTATGTATAAGTTACCGCAAACAAGCATCCATTTTTACTCGCAATCTCTTTTAGTTCTTCGGCTTGTTCTATTTCAAAACAAAGCGGTTTTTCACAAACAACGTTAATACCTTTTTGAAGAAAGGTTTTTGCGACAGGGTAATGCAGGAAATTCGGCACGACAATTGAAACAAAATCAATGCCGTCTTCTCTGGCAGCTTCCTTTTCCGCCATTTCTTGATACGTCACGTACATTCGATCTTCTTTGAGCCCAAGCTCAAGACCGGTTTGGAATACTTCTTCTTTTACATCAGAAAAACTCCCCGCAACCAACTCCGCCTTACCATCAAGAGCAATGGCTCTACGGTGCACGTCGCCAATGAATGAACCGGGGCCGCCACCCACCATTCCATACCTGATTACTCTTTTTCCTCCGCCACTAGCGCTACCTGATATCGCCATATTCTTACTCCTTACTATTTTATGGTATTAAGCCAATGTGCTGTATAATGTTTGACTATCCGGCAAAACGTATTCGTTCACCGTTTTTGCTTTTTGGTTAGCCCGTTGACTTTTATAAACGGGGTTTTGCAATTGTGTTTGTGATGGGATCCGTCACCAGATCCCATCACCCACCACCAGATGTGACACCAGCATTTTCAATTCGTAAAAATGCCCGTTGCAATATCGATGATTCTGTTATTGCATTAAAAACAGTTCTACCTTACCTGAAATTAATGAGTTTCGAGATATTCAGCTAATTTTGCATCAAACTCTTCAAAATTCGCTACATTCTCATTGTATGCAGCTTCATAATCTTCAAGCTTCCACTGGAATGCATCATTTGCACGACCCTCAAGGTAATCCTCAACTGTCCACGGAATCGCTTGATCTAAGTTATCAGCTGTAAGCACGAACGGCGGTTTAATCTGCAGCCACTGAACGTAATCCTTACCTTCAAAGTATCTGAGAATCTGTTGTATACAAAGATCCGCGTCAAGTGACGGTGGATTCGGAACCGTTGCAGCAAGGCCACCTGCTTCAATTTCCGGCCATGCATCGTCTTTGCCGTTGCAGGACACAATGACTTTATCGGTAACGCCAAGCTCGTCAAACACCTGTTTCGCACCAAAATATGTTTCTTCATTGCAGGCGAACAGCACGTCAAACTCCGTACCCGAAGCGATCAGATCCTGAACGATTGGAATCGCCAGTGTTCTTTGCCACTCAGAAGAAGCTGTTAATATTGCCGGCTCCATGCCCGCTTCTTCAAGAGCCATATTGAATCCAACAATTTCACCCTCAGCAGTACCTTGGCCGAGGAATCCAGGAATATTCACACACTTTGCATCCGGATAGTTTTCAGCAACCCATTGACCGGCAAGATAACCCATCATAACAAAGTTATCGCTAACCCAACCTTGGGGCTCCGTTCCTTCCTTTGTTTCCGGTTTGCCAACGATGAAGAAAATCGGAACGCCGGCTGCGTTCGCTGCCGCAATAGACTCGGCAGAACCAGCAGAACCCGCCGTGATGACCGCGATGGCGTCCATACCAGCAGCAATCATATCCTGAACATTCGCGAGTTCCTGCTCCGGGTTGTAGTCCGAGTTAAGTTCAGTGATTTCCCAGCCGATGGATTCGCCGATCGCTGTGAATGCATTGCCGAACTGAGCATAGTAGTCGTCCGGTCCGGCATTAATAAACCCAACCTTTTTCGCGCCGACATCTGCTGCCGGAGCCTCGGTCGCATCTGCTGCCGGAGCCTCGGTCGCATCTGCTGCCGGAGCCTCGGTTGTTTCTTTTGTTTCTACATTTGCCGGAGTACATGCAGCAAATGCAACCAGCATACCCAGCGCCAAGAGAATCACAAGTACTTTTTTCATTTTTTCTTCTCCTTTATTTTTTCTAGCTGATGTTCTCGCACCAACTTCTGATGCGGATATTATTACGTAACAGCGAACTGTTAAGCTGTCTTTTTAGACTTCTTAACCGTTCTTAAGCCACTATAATAACCAATCAATACAGCAAATATAATGAGCAAGCCTTTCATAATATACTGCCAGTGCGGTGAAACACCGAGTATATTCAGCGCATTAGATATAATTCCCAGTAACACAACACCAATAACAGCGCCCCATATATTGCCACTGCCACCCGCCAGCGAAGTACCGCCCACAACAACCGCCGCGATAACATCAATTTCTTCACCCGATCCCATTGTCGGCGCCCCTGTGCCAAGGCGCGAAAGCAAAGTCATTGATGCGATGGATATAAACAGTCCATTGATACCATAAATCAACAGCTTGAAGTTCTTAACATTGATACCGACGAGATATGCCGCATTTTCATTGCCACCTACTGCGTAAACTCTGCGGCCAAACTTCGTATACTTTATCACTAGCCAAACAATAACTGTCAGCATGAGGAATAACACAATTGGCACGGTAACAACAAACTGGTCTATTCTAAAAACGACCGCTTTTAAAAACTCCATCTTGCCGATTATGGTTATCTCTCTGCCGTTGGTAATGAGGTAAGTAAAGCCGCGGTAAATGCTCATAAATCCAAGAGAAACGATAAAAGGTTCTAATTTGGTACGTGAAATGATTAACCCCATGATGAGTTGAAAACCAATACTGACGGCGATGGCAAGAAAAATCACCGAGCCATCCGCCCAATCATGACTTTTTATCAAAAAGGCCATACCCGTTCCCACAAAGCTCATCATCCAGCCGATGGATAAGTCAATACCGCCGGATATCATAACCATCGTCATGCTCAGTGCGAATATACCCGTCACAGAAACCTGCAGAAGCACGTTTGAAATGTTCATGCCACTGACAAAGTTGACTTGTCCTTTTACGATATATTCAATAACAATTGCCAAGATCAAAACAGACAGCAAAACCAGAAAAATCGGTGTATTATCATGACTCCAAACTCTCTTGAAAAAACTCGATCTAGATATGGCTTTTACACCTTTTTGCTCATTCATTAGTTACAACCTCCAATAGAGTAATTCAAAATGTTTTCTTCATTTATCTCTTCTTTTTTATTGATTTCCGCAACGATCTTCCCATTGCGCATAACCATAATACGGTCACTCATCGCAATGAGCTCGGGCATATCAGACGAGATCATAATCACGCATTTTCCCTCTTGCAACAGTTCCGTCATAATCTTATAGATTTCTTCTTTTGCGCCCACGTCGATTCCACGTGTTGGTTCATCAAAAATAAAAATTTCACCATTCGTAGCAAACCACTTTGCCAAGACCACTTTTTGCTGATTTCCGCCGGATAAGAACATGACCTTTTGATCAACACTTGGTGTGACAACTTTCATTGCCTCAACATATTTTTCGGCCAGCTTAATATCATCTGCAGGTATTGCAAGTGGCGTTTTTGTTTTTGTATAGCTTGCAATCACGGTATTTTTTATCACCGAATGACCTAAAAAGAGCCCTGAATATTGCCTGTCCTCGGTAATAAAACACATTTTATTTTTTATCGCATCAAGAGGCGTCCGAATGTGTTTTTCCTCCCCGTTAATTGACAACGTACCGGTTTCCTTTGGCTTTACACCAAACAAAAGCTCTGCCAGTTCTGTCCTCCCGGAACCGACCATACCTGCAATCCCGAGCAACTCGCCGGATCTGACATGCAGCGAGGCATCTTCTACGCCATTTCCCGTCATATTTTTCGCTTCAAATATGACTTTACCTATTTGGGCGCCGTCCCTTTTATAGAAGGCCGAAATATCGCGGCCCACCATATCTTTTATCAGCTGCTGTTCCGAAAGATCTTCAATTTGATACGTATTGATTTTCTGACCATCGCGGATTACCGTCACGCGATCCGCAATTTTAAACACTTCGTCCAAATGATGAGAAATATATATAATGCTAATACCTTCACTTGCCAGTTTCTTTATAATATTGAGCAAGTGCTCTGTCTCTTTTTTTGAAAATGAAGCAGTGGGTTCATCAAGAATCATTATTTTAGATTCGCTAATAAACGCACGTGCTATTTCCACCGTTTTTTGTTCACCGCTTCCCAACCCCCCAACAATGTCATACGGCGACACATCAGATTGAAGGAAAGCAAGCACTTCCTGTGCTTTTTTAATCATTTTCGGCTTGCTGACGAAAATGCCGGCTCCTATTTCATTTCCTGCAAATAAATTCTCATATACCGTCAATAATGGATATAATGCATGCTCTTGATAAATTGTTTGTATTCCAAGTTCCATTGCGCTTCGAGGCGTCAAGTTCTCGATCTTTCGGCCTTCAATAATGCGTTCTCCTTGATCCGGTGTGTACGCGCCTGAAAGCATTTTTATTAATGTGGATTTACCCGCGCCATTTTCACCGCAAATACAGTGCACCTCACCTTTACGCACGTCAAAATCGAATCCATCAAATACTGTGACGCCTGGAAATGATTTTTTAATTCCTTTTAATTCAAGAATTAATTCGTTTTGCATTGTTTCTCCCCCCTATCTTTGAAATTAGAAGTAGTATCTGATGCACTTATTAAACAATCAAGACCGTTGCCTATCGAGAAAAACGTTTTTCTCTACAATTCATATGTTCTTTAAACACAAAGTTTGCATCATTACATTCATTACCAAAATTATTTTATATGTGCTGTTATTTATGTGTGTGTTATCCGATTTGTCATTTCTCCGTTCTGCGCCACTTAATAAATCGCAAAAATATTATTCGTACTGGTTAAACGTTTAACTTATATTAACGTATTATTATATTTTTCGCAAGCTGAAATTTGTTACTTTATGTTTGTTTGCATTAATTATTTTGATATATAACTCGAATAATACCCCTGTAGCGCATTTACGCAAGGAGTAAGCGATAACTTATTTGAAATATATTTAATCGTTTTTTCGATTTACACCTTAACATTCTACAAAATATAAATCCTATATAAAAAAACTCTTTTACTTTTTATTTTAGATACTGTAAACTTAATTTGATAAATATTCAGAAAGAGTGTCTTTGAAACAATATGTCTCATTGCTTAAAATTGCATTGCTTTTGTTTCGGGATAATATAACGATTAAACGGTTAGTAAAATGGTATCTATGAAAGACGTATCGAATGAAGCCGGGGTTTCTATTGCGACTGTATCGAACGTAATTAATAAAACAAAATATGTTAGTGAAGAAAAAGTTCAATTAGTTCAGAATGCCATCAAAAAGCTTGGCTACGTGCCAAACGCGTTTGCAAAAGGTTTGAAGACCAAACGCTCTGGCGTCATCAGTCTCATTCTTCATGATACTTTTAATCCACAATATATGTCTCTAGTTAATAGCGTCACCAAAACAGCACAGGAAAGCGGTTACAGCGTGATGATTCACCATTCCGATCGAAGCGTTAATAAAGAAAAAGAAGCGTTGATGAATTCAGTATCAAATAGTGTTGATGGAATTATACTCGATCCTGTTGGGTTGAAAAATGAATATATAAAACAGATTCTCCAACAAAACATACCGATTGTATTTGCCGGGCTTTCTATCCGAGGTATCAACGCGCCATGCGTACTAGCCAACATCAAATTGGGTACATATGAAGCGATATGCCACTTAATAAAGACCAACCATCGTCATATCGGTTTTATTACGAATGCTCTTAATACCAATCTATCAAAAGAGTCTTTCGAAGGTTATAAAAAGGCTCTTGAGGATTTCAACATTACAATGCAGTCAGAATACATTAAAACCAATGCAAGTTCACATACCGGCGGCTATAAGGCGGTTACATCTTTGTTAATGCTTTCTTCTCCTCCATCCGCCATTTTTGTCGCTGATGAATTAATGACACATGGTGCAATTGAAGCGATAAACGTAGCTAAAGCCGATGCCGATGTCGAGTTAATCGGTTTAACTAACAATGAATGGTCAAACCTTGTAAAACCAAAGATCTCCGTTATATCTCTGCCAACAAGCGAAATTGGAAGGCTTTCTACAGAAATAATTATCGACATGATAAACGGCATAAAACCAAACGTTATGCCAAAAGAATACTTATCGACGGAGCTTTTTATTAAAAACAGTGACGCGCACGCTATGCATATAAACACGGAGGAGTAATATGGAAGTCTCATTTTTTACAGATTTATTCAAAGGTCTTTCCCTCGAAGAATCGATACCTTTGATTGCAGAAGCAGGGTATCATCACATTGAGATAAACTCACTTCCCTATTGGTCACCGCAACTTGATTTATCGTCGATCAATTATGATCGCCTCGACAACATCAAGGCTCTTTTACATAAACACGATATGTCCGTCATCGGCGTTGCGAGCTTTACGGATATTGCCGCCCTCAACAACGCCGAAAGAGAAAAGGCTGTTACTTATTGTAAACACACTATCTTAGCCGCTGAATATCTTGGCTGCCATCTTACAACATCCATGTTTGCAGGCAACAGTATTATGCCAGCCGAAGAGCAGGAAGCCTCTTTAATCAAATCCCTTACGGAGCTTAGCGCATTCAGCAAACAACACAATACACAGTTAGCTTTGGAACTTTACCCCGGCTCTTATATCGACAGCACAACAGACGCAATAGCGTTTTTAGACTCGCATTCATTTGATAATATAGGCTATCTCTTCTGTTTATCGCATATCGCTGAAGACAACGAGGACATACTCGATTCATTTGAGCTAGCCAAAAACAAGATCATACATTTCCATTTTTCAGATACTCAGGTCGGCGTACCTGGACATTCTCACCTTTCTCTTGGCAAAGGAAGCATCAATTTTGATGCACTCGTCCAGAGAATTTCAAAGACTGGATACGATGGTTATCTTACCATTCAGATATATTCAGAAATGGGGAATTTGGTTGATATTGCAGCTGGAAATAGGATATATTTAGAAAGTTTGATAAAAAAATATGAATGACTATAACTGGCTATTACTCAAGCAGATACTGCCAAGCAGTGAGCGCACCCAAAAAGAAATATGTCTATATCTATATTCTCGGGATCGTGAATATATTGATTTTTACCTCAGACTCTATGGTTGACTATAGAACCATATTCGAAAAACTCAAAAGCGATTGAAAAGAATTCATTGCCGCGCCGATTAGCGCCGCGCTGTCACCAAGCGATGAAAACAGTACCGGCACGTCGTTTACCTTTTTTATATACGAACTGACGATATGTCTGTGGTTTGCAATCCGCCCGCCGATGACAATCGCGTCCGGACTCAGCGCAAGATCAATGATATCCAGCCCACGCCTTAAGTATTCAAAATACCTTTCTAATGCCGTTATAGCCTTTGCGTCGTTGTGTTCAACCGCAGCAATAATCTCATCAATCGACTGGACTTCTTTTTGCGATGTTTCTCTATAATATTGGATCATCGATGTATTAGACGCAAACAGCTCTAAACATCCCTGACGTCCGCAGTTACACATTATCGGCTGATCCGATATTCGGATATGTCCAAATTCACCTGAGCGTTTATGGTTGCCTTTATAGATATGCCCTTTGACAATGATTCCGCAGCCCACGCCATTGGTGACGGATACATACACCAAGTTGTCTATGTTCTTTGATGTGCCAATCGAATGTTCAGCAAACGCGCCGATATTTGCTTCGTTTTCGATTATCACAGGCAGCCCCACCGATTTTTCAAGTGAAGCAAAGCTGCAATTGCGAATGTGCAAATTTGGCGCTTCAATTAAAAAGCCCATGGCTTCGTCCACTGTTCCCGGCAATGCGATCCCTATTCCGAGTATGCGAGATCGTTCCACCTTGCTCGACACGATAAACGCTTGTATGATATCTGCAAGAAGCGACAGCAAAATGTGATTATCTATCAGCTCCGGAATTTGAAAAGCTTCCTCGACCACATTGTCTCCTGCCAAATTCATCATCATTATCCGTATACGTTTTATCTCAACAGTAATGCCGATCGAAAATCTTGCGTCTTCTATCAAGCTCAGCATGACGGGGCGTCTCCCACCAGAAGAGGCCGCCTGTTGCTCAGATAACAAACCTTCTTTGACCATCTCGTTGATATTGGCCGATACCGTTGGAATACTTAACCCAAGCGCCGTGGCAATATCATACCTTGTTTTCGGCGATTCTTCTCGAATGAGTGTTAGTATGTTAACGCGATTGATCTTCTTGATTTGCTCTTGTGTTAAACTGTTTTTGTTTATCATCTTTATTACCTCAACACATTATAGCACACCAAGATGACCCACATCCATTCACTTGCTATTTGCTATTATAGATGTACCGGTTGACAATGCCTTCTAGCATTTCTTGACGTCCGGAGGAAACCGTTGCGTTGCCTTTTTCAACCGCATAAGCAGATAACGCGTCAAAGTCGACATTGCCGTTAATAATCAACTGGCCAATACCGGACAAATAGCTTTCGTAACGCTTTTCAACAAATGATTCGAGTGCTTTGTCAGAAAACAGCCGTTCTGCCACAATCAGACCTTTTGCAAACGTATCCATACCCTCAATGTAAGCAATAAACAGATCATCCGTTTGGAACGACCCGCGGCGTACCTTCGAATCGAAATTAAGCCCTCCCGGCGCGATGCCTCCCTGCTTCAATACTTCGTACATGCACATCGTTGCATCGTAGACGTTTGTCGGGAACTGGTCTGTGTCCCAACCGAGCAGCATATCGCCCTGATTCGCATCGATCGACCCGAGCACACCGTTGATGCGTGCCATATTGAGCTCGTGCTGGAAAGTGTGTCCCGCAAGCGTCGCATGATTCGCTTCAATGTTCAACTTAACAAAGTCAATATCATATTTTCGCAGGAATCCAAGCACAGTCATGACATCAAAATCGTACTGATGCTTTGTGGGTTCTTTGGGTTTTGGCTCAATCAGGAACTGACCGGTAAACCCAATCTTATTGGCGTAGTCTTTCGCCATTTTGAGAAAACGTGCAAAATTGTCCAGTTCCAGCGAAGTGTTGGTGTTGAGCAGTGTTTCGTATCCTTCTCTTCCACCCCAGAACACGTAGTTTTCCCCGCCGAACCGAAGGGTTAAATCCAGCGCCTTTTTCACCTGTGCTGCTGCAAAAGCAAACACGTCCGCATTTGGGGATGTAGACGCGCCGTGCATAAAACGCGGGTTCGAAAATGCGTTCGTGGTTCCCCACAGGCACTTAATTCCAGTCTCTTTCATCTGCTTTTCAATTTCTTCAGCTATTATATCAAGGTTGTTGAGTTTCTCCGAAAGGGAGTTACCTTCAGGTGCAATGTCCAAATCGTGGAAACAAAAATATTCAATACCCAGCTTGCTCATGAATTCAAAACCCGCTTCCACCTTGGCTCTGCTACGCTCCAAGCCCTCAAGGCCGTTCCAAGGACGCTGCATTGTCGCGTTGCCAAACGGATCAGTTCCTTCTCCGCACAGCGTATGCCAATAGCTCATGGCAAACCGCAGATGATCCTTCATTTTTTTGCCGGCAATTTCTCTTTCCGCATCGTAATACTTAAACGAGAAAACGTTATTAGATTGTTCACCTTCATAATTGATTTTCGATATGCCTTTAAAATACTTATCCATAATCTTTTCTCCTATTCTTAAAGCGGGTTTATAAAGTTTATTATACAATATGCGGCTTTCTTTGTAAACCCATTTTAATAACTTTAATAAGAATTTTTTTCATATTTTATAGCAGTGCAAAATTTGTTAATGTGTAAAATAAAAATGTCCGTCAAAACATGCTTGTTGTTTCGTCGAACATCTTTATATCATTTTTGTGTCTGACTTTTTGTTGCCAAAATATTGCCGCATAACGCTATCGCTCGTTACTATCATCGAGTATTATCTGAACTAAATCTGTTCCAAAGTCTTCTTTCATCCTCAGTTTGTATCCCGTTCAATTATTACCCAACCCAAATATGTCGAGTCATTGACATTAGTGCGCCTTTTTAACAATAGTAAATACATCAGCAACAACCACGAGCGCCAATGCAATAATCACTGTTGTAATAACCGCAGGGTACATACCAGCAAACCCGCTAGAAGACATGTGTTTAATTAAAATGCCGATATATGCCCATATGATTACCAAGCCATAAGCATAGTCTTTGTTCCTCATAATGGTTAATATACCGATAACAGCACCAACGGCAATAACAATAACCGTCCATATTGTTTCCGATATCCCAAAGCCATTCCAACCTATGCCGACAAGTAAAGTCGTCATGTTCGCAATAGTTGCCACGGTAATCCACCCAAAATATATGCTGAAGGGCAGCTTGACAAAAACTTTTTCTTTGTTGGTTAATTGGTTGGTTAAGTTCTCTTTTCGTATTGCATTAACAATGATAATTAGGCAAACTAATATGATGGCCATTAAGCCCATAGACAAATAGATAATTTTGTAGTGCCAAGAAAAAATCCACAACGCATTTGCAATTGATGATATCGAGAAAACGATTCCCACCTTGTTTAATAACGCTTTGTTTATACTGTCATTTTTATTAATAATCCCAAGCTGATAAAACGTAAACCCAGCAAGCAATAAATAAATAAGCCCCCAGATTGCAAATGTGAGCGCTGCAGGTGCAAAGAGGTTTTGATATGCATCTGATACACCGCCTGTATCAACACCGTTTATAGGAAGCAGATTTGCCAATGCATTCACAACAATCATTGCAATAAAGGTTATGACCACCAATACACTTATGCTCTTCTTCATATTAACAACCTCCTTTTTTATAAATTGTACCATAAATATCTGGAAAGAAAAAGCGTATGTCAAAGTCAGTGGATCGCCTTACTTCTTTGCGATACTTCTTTACGATCGTAAATTGACATTTCCATTATTCGTCTATATAATTTTTATAATGACAAAAAGCACGACTTTTCGAGGTTTTAAATGAGATATAATGCAATCGTTGTAGGCGGCGGGATCGCCGGGTTAACATCAGCTTGCTTTCTGTGCAAATCAGGATACAAGGTGTTGTTATGTGAAAAAGAAGACCATTTGGGCGGATTGATCGGATCTTTTGAATATAAGGGTTTCACTTTCGATGCGGGCATCCGTGCAATGGAAAATTCCGGTGTTTTATATCCAATGCTAAAGCAACTGGATCTCGATATAGACTTTGTTAACAACGATGTATCAATCGGCATCGAAGACGATATCGTCGATTTAACCTCGGAAAATAGCATTTCATCTTATCAGAGTATGCTGAACAGACTATTTCCGAACGATGCGGATTCAATTTCTGCTTTGATCGAAATTGTTAAAAAAACAATGGATTATATGCACATCCTCTATGGTATCGACAATCCTCTATTCATGGATTTAAAGCATGACCGTGAATATATACGAAAAACGATGTTGCCGTGGCTGTTTAAATACCTGACTACCGTGGGAAAAATTAAACGTCTAAATACTCCGGTAGAAGCCTATTTGAAAACGATAACCAAGAATCAAGTTTTAATTGATATGATTGCGCAGCATTTTTTCAAGAGCACTCCCGCTTTCTTTGCGCTCAGCTATTTTAGTTTATATCTTGACTATAAATACCCCAAAAGCGGAACTGGCACACTGATTGCGAAATTAACTGAGTATATTGTGAAAAACGGCGGTACAATCCAAACGAATACAAAGATTCAGGCAGCTAACCCAGCAGAAAAAACCATTACCGACTGCGATGGCACCGTTTATTACTATGAAAAAATGATTTGGGCGGCTGATGCAAAAGCGCTGTATTCTTCAATTCCCCACTGCGATACTCTCCCGAACAGCATAAATAGAAAAATCAAGAACCGAAAAACGTTCCTCTCAGACAAGGCGGGCGGGGATTCTGTACTGACGCTTTACCTGACAGTCGATATTAACAAATCCTACTTTGAAGAAATCAGCGGTGCGCATTTCTTTTATACGCCGCAAAAGCAGGGCTTGAGCGCTTTGCCAATTGAAAGAATTAAAGACATGGGCGGCGCGTACACCAAAGACTATGACACGGTTTTTGAATGGGTTCGACAGTTCTTGCAGTTGACTACCTATGAAATATCTATCCCTGTAATGAGAGACGAAAACCTTGCGCCGGAAGGCAAAACAGGGCTCATCATCAGTACATTAATGGATTATTCTTTGGTGAAACATATCGAGAACCAAGGATGGTATGATGCATTTAAAGCACTTTGCAAAGACGCAATAACTGCATCTTTGACCAATTCAGTCTATCCAAAGATTAACGGGAATATCATCGACGGATTTGTTTCGACACCGCTGACAATAAAGAAGCGCACCGGAAATACCGATGGCGCAATTACCGGATGGGCGTTTACCAATGATACCATCCCCGCTGTATCGAGCATGCCGCAGATAGCAAAATCAATCAAAACACCGATCCCCCATGTCATTCAAGCCGGTCAATGGACTTACAGCCCTTCCGGTTTCCCTATATCTATTTTAACTGGAAAAATGGCTGCCGATTACGTTGCAAAAAAACTAAAGCGGTAATCCCGCCAGTTCAAGGCTCTTTTCCCATATTGCCTCGCGCACCTTTTCATCCAAGGCATGCGGCATCGGCTTTTCATCGATCGTCAGATTAAAATACTTACCAGTTGTTTCTTTTAGTTCAGAAGCAGCAGAGAGATAATATAGCGCCTCTCCTGAAATTATCGGGTCTTTAAGAGAGTGCCAGACCACTCCGTGCAACCAGGCACGATATAACCAACCGTTGTTGCTCCCAATATTCGTACGAACACCGCCCGGGTGCATTGCATTGATCGTTACATTTGAACCGTTCAATTTCTCGGTAAGCTTTTTAACCGTCATAATCTGCGCAGTTTTCGATGCGCCATATGCGCGCAACCCAATATAAGGCCGTTTTGCCCAATTTAGATCATCAAGCTTTAGGCCGCCAAACCGATGCCCCTCGGAATTAACCTGTATAATCCTTCCCTGCTTACTCTTTTTAATGGCATCCAACAGCAGCATCGTAAACAAAAACGGTGCGATATGGTTAACCTGAAAAACCAGTTCATTCCCGTCTTCTGTCAAATGCCGTTTTGTCGAATGGAGACCCGCGCTGTTTATAAGCAAATCGATGGCTTCATAACGATCACAAATGAAAGCCGCTGCTTTTCTTACATCATTCAAACAACTAAAATTCGAAACCACAACATCAGCTTGAATTGGATACTCTTTTAGAAGCAATGTCTTAACATCCTCGGCTTTGTTTTCATTTCTACAAACCAGCACGATATTTGCGCCGCCTTTGGCCAGTTGTTTAACAGCTTCAAACCCCACTCCCGACGTAGATCCTGAAACCACGCATGTCTTGCCCGTCATGAGTTCGGTGCTTTTATGCTGCGTCGCTCTTTTATTTTTCAGAAAAGCCAGGTCTTCTTTCGTATATTTATATTTCATATCATCCCTCAACCGAATTTCTTACGCATAAACTTTCGATAATGTTTCTTGAACCAAGGTATGCCGTTAAAGATATCGCCCCACAAATCATAATAATCCCGCTGTCTGATAATTCTTCCGTCATCGTGCAAGGTCAATTTCGTACAGCCGTATATAGGTGTGCTCGGAAACTTCTTGAACATCATCGTCATTGTCCATTCAAATATGATTTCATTGTCTTTCTTGAAAATTGATTCGATATCCATTTTCAACTGTTTGCATCGGTCCGTTAAGCGGTTGCAGAGCGCCATGAATTCTTCTTTTCCTTCAATACGCTGTATTGAATCGTGAAACACAATCTCCTCGTGGTAATACTTAAAAATATGAGACCAATCCGGCTTGCCTTCGGTGTTGTAAGTTTTTGACCACAGCATCAATACATTTTCTTCGGATAGCTCCAATCGTTCATCATCTACGACATTCACTCTGGCACAATCCATGTTCTTCTCCTGTTTTGATTAAATTTCCATTAACTGTGTTCTCAAAAGTCTATTTCGGTACACCATATATAATGTAATTGTTTAATAGTATTATAGTATTCATACCAATCTTCTGTCAAAATACCCGCAGATTCATACGATCATTTATTTCTTATAAACAAAATTGCTTGATTCAGAGCATCCTCTGCTTCGGGTATTGGAAACACAATCCATACATGCTGCATCTTTTCGTATTCGTAATAACAAACCTTTTGATTATTGCTCACCAGACAGTCTTTCAATCGCTTTGCCTGAGCATGAAGGATTTCGTTGGTTCCAGTAAAAAGCGCAACATCACCTATATCCACCAAATCACCATATAGCGGTGAGCACATAGTATCCTTTGCATCCAGATTTCCAGCATATTTAATTCCGATTGCCTTTAAGACTTCTTTATCAAGAAGCAGATCATTTTCTTCTAGCTCTTTCGGGGCGGAGATGTCCATGGATACATCTAGCCACGGCGAAAAGAGCACGAGCTTCTCGGGTTTTGGCAAATCGTTGTTTTTTTTAGTTAACTGAGCCAAGGCAAGAGCTAACCCGCCGCCTGCGGAGTCACCCATCAAAATCATTCTCTGCTCTCCCGCTGTGCAGAAATGTGCGTATGCTTTGCATACCATGTCTATTGTATCCACGCATGTGAATTCCGGTGCCAGCGGGTAGTTGATGAAAGTGATTACGCATTGCGTTTCCCGTAATAATCTCTCAACAATATGCCAATGAGTTTTTTTCGCCTGGATCGTGTACGCCCCGCCATGGAAGTAAAGAATATGCTTTTGGGGGTTGTCTGCGTGTCTTATCGACACGCATTTTCTGTTTTCAATTACACAGCACTTCACGTTATATTTTCTATAAAAGTTTTTTGGCGGCAGATCATTTCGACAGTTGCGTTTTGGGGCAAGCATCATTTTTGAGATTATTCTCCGTATCCCGATAATCCCAAGACTCGTCTCAATAAGCTTCGCTTTTCTACTGCTCATCACATTCTCCAGTGCGTTTTAACTCTGACGTTTATTACAAGTAGAAATATAAAGATTCCAGCAGATAGTTGACTTTTTGCTGCTTCGCAATCCTAAATAGAAAATTCTTTATCGTTTTTAATGTTCTTTTGCCGCATTTATATTCATCCAACATCAAATGAAATCTAATTCTGTTGATTTGTTCCGTTTTCTTGCTTACGTATCCCCACACATGCTGCGCCGCATTTATTTCGGCACCAATATCCTCGTTCAAAGAAAGCGCTTTATCAATATAGCTATAGAAGCGCATTGCGTTCGGATGGGACTTATCATTTAGTTGCTTACGAATATCATTATAAATAGATACAGATCGGCCGAGTACAAAATACTTATACCGGGCCCACTCCCGTTCGAGCGATCGAATCTTCAAGTTGGGGTTCGTCAGCAAAATACATTGCACTGCGGATAAGTTTTTATCCTTAACTTCCAGCATCAGATCAATATCTTTGTTGCGCAAACTGTTAAAGAATTGCATAAACTCCTGTGGGCGAATATGCTTTGAATGAGCACCTCTGGCGAGACTTGAGTCACTTTGAGAGTAGTGTATTTTTTGCCGGCCATCCGTATTGCCCCACGTTTCGCTGCACACTTCAATCCAATCATATGCAGACAAATCTCTTTGGGGACTGTTTGTTTCATGGTGCAAATAGTCAAACACGACAGGCAAACCCGTTTGCTCCGAAATATAAAGCACATCCTCGATGTTAAATATTTTATCGTCGTTTTCGACCACCAAACGATTTTTAATACGCGAATCAAGATTGTGATATTTTTGAACGAACCGCTTAATAGCTTCCTTTTTATCAGCATATGCGCCACCGATATGCAATACGATTTTACATGTCGCATCAGAGCCAAGCACATCAAGGAAGCTGCAGTGATAAGCCAGATCGGCCGCAGCCCTTTTGAAGACTTCTTCGTTTGGTGAATTCAACACCGTATATTGCCCCGGATGCATCGATACTCGGATGTTCGCGTTTTTTATTTTGTTTCCAAGAAAACGCAGTTGATCCTGATAGTCCTCCCACCATTTATATTGAATCTCCGGATGAGAGCCAAGCGGGATAATATCTGAGCTGATTCGAAACAGCTTGATATCGTTTTCGATGTTATATTGAATAATATCTTTCATTGCATCCAGATTTGCTGTAATAATGCGCCGCAGGTTCTCCTCTGACGCATTCGCAAGCCTGATTCTTGAAAGCTTGGTCATTTCGCTACCGATATGAATGCATGCATATCCAATCGCCAATTTTCACCTGCCGCTACGTTACATTAGTCTGTGTTTTAAATAGTAATATGTTTGAACTTACTCCCACTCGTACTATATGTTGTGTTTTATATTTTCTTTTTGTGCTATATTTTGTATTTTTATTCTGTATATTCCAGCATTTCCATGGATTTTCGAAGAATTTTGCTGACAAAATGACGACATTGATTCGTTAACTTACATAATAATATTTTAAAATATATCAAACAAATTATATGGTTCAATTATTTCTCTGTTGTATTTTTAACCAAATATCCACTTTACAACTTTACGCAATTGTATATAGCTTTTCCTATTTGAAGTATAAAATCTTTTACCTCGTGAAGTCAACACTTTTTCGGACAATTTGCTAAGCAGTTCGTTTCAAGTGCTCATCCATCCAGCATTTCAGCCACTGCTTAGGGCTGAGGTAGCCTAACCGCTTTTGCACCCTGCGTGTGTTGTAAAACCCTTCGATGTATG
>QKIQ01000102.1 GCA_003249555.1 Clostridia bacterium
TATGTTTGTTCTTTTTCGAATACGTCTGTGACATGGCATCCTCCGAATCCGAGAAAATTTCCCGATCTTAATTCTACTGGATGCCGTCGCAATTTAAATTCCACTTATTTTTCCACTGTGGAATTTACTTTGGGAATTAACCTAGTTGCTTCTTTGCTTATTTCACAAAAATAACCGTTGATTTTTCGCGAAGTTATGTTATAATCATTTTTGTGACTTTTACGCTGGCAGCTTACATTTGCAGCCGGTTTTAAGAAATAGAGGTGAGTACAAATGAAACAAGGCATACATCCCGAGTATCATGAATGTACGGTCACATGTGCATGTGGTGCGACATTCAAAACGGGCTCGGTCAAAAAAGATCTAAAGATCGAAATTTGCTCTGAGTGCCATCCGTTCTTCACCGGCAAACAGAAGCTGGTGGATACAGGCGGCCGTGTTGACCGTTTTAACAAAAGATACGGCATCAAATAGCAAACGTGATGTGATGTTTAAGCAGACCGAAGCGACGGTCTGTTTTACTTTCCGCTCAAAATGGTGTATACTTGTGGCACCTTAAACAAGAAATGAGGCGCATGATGAAAAAATGCAATATCGGCGGGCAGGGCGTGCTCGAAGGCGTGATGATGCGCTCGCCGTCAAAAAGCGGACTCGCGGTGCGAAAAGCTACTGGCGAAATTGTTTATGAGCGAGAAGATGTAATGTCCGCAACAAAAAAGAACAAGTTTTTTGGATGGCCCATTGTGCGCGGTGTTGTCTCTTTTTTTGATATGATGGTTTTCGGGGTCAAGACAATCACCAAATCGGCAAAATTATATGACGATACAGCTGAGGATTATGAACCCTCAAAATTTGAAAAATATATCGCCAAAAAGTCCGGCAAGGACGCGATGGATGTGGCAATGGTGTTTGCCGTGATTTTGTCCATCTGTCTGGCTGTGGGCATCTTTTTTATACTGCCTACCGTTTTGGCGAACCTTTTACGTCCGCTAATTGCCTCATCCATTTTGATGAATCTCATTGAAGGCGGCATCCGTCTTGCGTTGTTTTTAGGTTATGTGATGCTGATTACGTTTATCAAAGAGATCAAGCGTGTGTTTCAGTATCACGGCGCTGAGCACAAAACGATCAACTGCTTTGAGCATGAAGAACCGCTGATAGTAGAAAACATCCAAAAGTTCGCAACGCTGCATCCGCGCTGTGGGACAAGCTATCTGCTGCTTGTTATGGTGATTTCCATACTGCTGTTTTCACTGCTTGGGTGGAATCCGGCGTGGTTTGCGCGCATTGGACTAAGGCTGCTGATGCTGCCTGTGGTGGCGGGTGTGGCATATGAATTTTTGAAGTTCGCCGCCAAGGGGGATTCGCTGTTCTTCCGCATTATCCGCTGGCCTGGTATGATGTTGCAGAAGCTGACCACATCTAATCCGGACGATAGCATGGTGGAAACCGCGATTGTCGCTTTCCGTGCGGCGCAGGAAGAAGTGACCGACGAAGAGCTGGCTGAGTTGGCGAAGAGTTTTTACCGACCCGTTGCTAAAAAGGCGGAAGAGGAAACGAAAGAGACTTTGGAACCGGCAACCCAGACGGAAGAATAATAAACGCATGGCAACGGCAAAACACGCGTATGCATTAGTCAAGAAAACGCTTGAGATGGCTGGCATTTCAGAACCGGACGCGAAAGCACGTGTCATTGTCGCCGAGGCGCTTGGCATAGGGCTTGCCGATATCTTTGTCTGTGCAAATGTGGATAATGTCGCGTTAAATGTAATAGATACGATGGCGCATAGGTGTGCCGCCGGCGAGCCTGTCGAATATGTGACAGGTCGCGCGTATTTCAGGTATATCACTGTATCTGTCACGCCCGATGTGCTGATACCGCGTCAGGAAACCGAGCTTGTCGTCGAAGAAGCGATTCATTTGATTCGTGCAAACGGATACAAACGTGCGCTGGATATGTGCACGGGCAGCGGTTGCATGGCGTTGTCAGCGCAAACAGAGACAGGCATACAGGCAGACGCGTGCGACTTAAGTGAAAAAGCGCTGACCATTGCGAGCAAGAACGCAAGAATGACCAATGCGGTTGTCCGTTTTTTTTTGAGCGATATGTTTGTCTCGGTGACAGACGTGTATGATATTATCATGTGCAATCCGCCGTACGTGAGCGACAGTGAGTATGAAACGCTGGAGGCGGGCGTGCGGCTTTTTGAACCGCGATTGGCGCTGACAGCGGGGGACGGTCTTCAGTTTTACCGTATTCTTGCCAAAGAGGCCGGTCAGTTCTTAAATGAAGGCGGTGCGCTGGTGCTGGAAATCGGTGCCGGGCAGGGAGCAGACGTAGCCGCGATGCTTGAAGCAGGCGGTTTTTGCGGCGTGACATGTAAAAAAGATTATGCAGGGCGCGATAGAATCATCACAGCCCGAAGATAACAGGTGTTTTATGTTTGATAAGCTGGAAACAAGTAAAAAAAGATTTTTGGAGCTCGAGAATGAGCTTGCAAAAAGTGATGTGCTTGCGAATCAGGAACTGTATACAAAGCTCGTTAAAGAGCATTCGTCCCTATCTGATGTGGTGAACAAGTACAACGAGTATATTGACAACCACACGGAGATAGACGATCTGAAGGTTATGGCGCTGGATAGAGATGAGGAGATTGCGGCGATGGCAAAGGAAGAGCTCAGCCAGCGTCAGCAGAATGAAAAGAAAATTGTTGAGGAACTCAAGCTGCTGCTTGTTCCCAAAGACCCAAACGACGATAAAAACGTGGTTCTCGAAATCAGAGCCGGTACGGGCGGGGATGAAGCGGCGCTGTTTGGCAGCGACCTTTGGCGCATGTATACACGCTATGCGGAACGTGCGGGTTTTGCGATGGAGCGGTTGGGTTCCAATATTACCGAACTGGGCGGTGTTAAGGAACTGACATTGCTGATATCAGGCAAAGGCGCATATTCTCGGCTTAAATATGAAAGCGGCGTTCACCGTGTGCAACGTGTGCCCGAAACGGAATCATCCGGGCGTATTCATACGTCCGCGGCGACGGTGGCGGTGCTGCCCGAGGCCGAGGATGTGGACATCGAAATCAACCCGAATGACTTGCGCGTCGATGTATACCGCTCGTCGGGCAACGGCGGCCAGAGCGTGAACACCACGGACTCTGCAGTGCGCATTACGCATGAGCCGACAGGTCTGGTGGTGACGTGTCAGGACGAAAAATCACAGCTTAAAAACAAGGAAAAGGCAATGAAGGTGTTAAAAGCGCGGCTGTACGACATTGCCAAGCAAGCGCAGGAGAAAGAGCTGTCGCAGAACCGCAAGAGTCAGATTGGTTCCGGCGATAGAAGCGAGCGCATCAGAACATACAACTTCCCACAGGGACGTGTGACGGATCACCGTATATCACTCACGCTCTATAAGCTGGATCAATTCCTGGACGGCGACATGAACGAGATGATCGATGCGCTGGCCATTGCGGAAAAGACCAAGATGCTCACCGAGCAGGAATCATAGGGTGGCATCGTTTTCTTTGATGGATTACAGCCCATGTATCTGATCCGGCGGCCAGATCACGAACAACGCTTTGCCCTTGACCATATCAAGCGCGAGCGGGCCGACGCTGCGAGAATCCACGGACACATTGCGGTTATCGCCCATCACATATATACAGCCCTCAGGCACAACGGTTTCGGGAAGCGTGCCTTCAATGTAATCTGAGAAATAGGTTTTATCGGGTTCTCCGTTAATAGTAAGCACACCGTCTTTGACTTCCAGCGTATCACCCTGTACGCCAATCACACGCTTGACGTATGTGGCGCTGCTGTTCGGGAAAGAACAAATGACCACATCGCCGTAAGCGGGCTGCTGGAACCAGTAGGTGACACGCTCCATAAACACATAGTTGTTTGAGTAGAGTGTGGGTTCCATGGAGGATTGGCTGATGCTCACGAACTCAAAAACAAAAAGCCGCAGCATCAGCGCGATCGTGATGGCGATGGTCATTGAAATGACCCATCCGCGTGTTTCGCTGCGCCTAGCTTCAGCTTTCAGATCCATGCGTGTGGCGGTCTGGTCGTTATCTGTAAACATGTCGTTCTGTCTCATTAGATTTAAACCCCTTAATTAAGATCAATTTTCACCACCACAATAATTTTTCAACCTATATGCGATTTTATAAGCCGCCGATTTCTTTGGGCGGCCAGATCACAAACAGCGCTTTGCCCAGCACCATATTGTTTTTAATCGGCCCGACGGTGTCAAAGCGCGAATCCATCGACTGATTGCGGTTGTCCCCCATCACGAAAACACAGTTGTCTGGCACCACAGTGGGCGGCAAAGTGTCTTCTATGTATCCGGAAAAATAGGTTTTGTCTTCTTTGCCGTTAATATATAGTGTGCCGTCCTTAACCTCGAGTACATCGCCAGCCACGCCGATCACGCGCTTCACGTAAGTCGCGGTGCTGCTTGGAAACTTGCAGATGACCACATCGCCGTATGCCGGTTTATCAAACCAATAAGTCACTTTTTCCATAAATACATATTCGTTTGAATATAGCGTGGGTTGCATGGAAGGCCCCGATACGCTGATGAATTCAAACACAAACAGCCTGAGTAGAAGCGCGATAGTCAATGCAACCACCAATGAGATTATCCAGTTTCGGGTCTCGTTTCTCTTAGCGTCTTTTTTTATTTTCATGCGCGTATGCTGCTGTTCATTATCTTCCAGCACATCGTCATTATCTTCAAAC
Source organism: Clostridia bacterium (assembly GCA_003249555.1). GTDB lineage: Bacteria > Bacillota > Clostridia > Christensenellales > SZUA-584 > SZUA-584. The sequence goes on from QKIQ01000102.1 coordinate 4,744, forward strand.
ATATCGTCATTTCTCATCTTGCAGTATCCTTTTCAATCTTTTGACGAAAACTTCATGAGGAAGCATGACGATATGTCCGCATCCCAAACACTTGATTTTCACATCCATTCCGACACGGATGATTCGCCATTTATTTTCGCCGCACGGATGCGGTTTTTTAAGCTGGACCACATCAGACAGTTGATATTGCACAAAAGCCCTCCGTTATTTATTGACGACGATGCGATGAGGAAATGGGAGGGTGACGCCGTTTTTGTCAAACGCTTCTTTAATTATCCTGCGAAGTGCGCGCTCCGTTTCCCAATGCGTTAGCGGGGTGACACGCATAATCATTCTCAGCACCATTTCCGAGTCGCCAAATTCTATTATACCGAGTACACGGGGTTCTTCAAGTATATTATCATGAGCCGCCATATAATCCAATCCTGCGTCCTGCATGAGTTTGCCTGCCAGCTCAATATCGGTATCCAAAGAAACCGGCATATCTATGATTGCAAGATGACCCCCGCGTGAATAATTAATCACCGTGTCAATGCTTCCGTTGGGGATTGTGACGAATTCGCCCGTAAACTTAATGATCGTTGTGGTGCGCAGTGTGATAGATTCCACCGTACCTTCATTGTCTGCGATTTTCACATATTCGCCCACGGTAAGCTGATTTTCAAACAGCATAAACATGCCGGACATGATGTCTTTCACGAGGCTTTGCGCACCCAATGCAATCACAATACCGCCGATGCCTGCGGCAGCCAGCATAGAGCTGATTACATCGCCAAGACCGACGACCCCGAGTATGCCCATGACGGCAAAGAAATAGATAGCGTATTTGACGATGGAATTTGTGACGGTTTGAACAGTTCCGGCTTTTTTGGCAATTGCTGAATTCGGCTTTCGGTCTGTCTGTTTTTTGACCACCCGCCGCGTTACACGCTTCACCACAGCGATGATTATTCCCGCAAGCACGATAATGCCGGCAATTTTTATGAGAGCAATCAAAACATCATCCGCATACTGGCCGATGTTATCAAAAAAATCCGAGATGTTTGTTAACACGTTTGAAAAGAACTTGCTCACTTGCGCTCTCCTCTTAAAAATGATACTGTCCTCATTATAGCAGAAAATGGCGTGCAAGGCCAATATCTTTATCAATCGCGATACATGTGACGACCGATACGTATAAACACACGGCCCAGCGTTTTGCGAAGGCTTTTCCCTGTGTTGTGAAGCCAGCGATTATGCTGATTTTTGTCAAAATCCGCGCATAGTGCGTACTGAACCATTTGGCTGTCGCTGATGCCGCTGTCTGCTTTCAGGCGTGAATAACCGCCGTCCGGCTGCATAATACGTCCCTTGGCGCAATCGCAAAGCTGCATGACCATCATTTGTTTTAGCTGCAAAGCGATACGTCTGTCCATAATGGGACATAAAACCTCCATCCGTGAATTGAGATTTCTCGTCATCAGGTCTGCGGAGGATATGAACAGTGAATCGCTGTGAGAAAACCAATATATGCGCGCGTGCTCCAAAAACCGCCCCACAATACTCACTATGCGTACATTGTCCGTGAGGCCCTCAACCGGCGCTTTCAGACAGCAAATACCGCGCACGTTTAAATCGATTTTCACGCCCGCTTGTGAAGCTTCTATGAGTTTATCTATCATCTCTTTGTCGGAAAGGGCATTGATTTTCATCATGATATGTCCGCTGCCGCCATTTCGCACGGCGAAAATTTCATCGTCAATAAGACGGCAGAGCATTTGACGAATGCCGTTTGGAGATACGCTCAGCGTCTTATAAGACCCAGCTAAAGCGCCTGCGCCGATTTCCCGAAAGAAAAGGATGATGTCATTTGCGATGTCGATATTTGATGTGAGCAGACCGACATCCGAATAGATCCGCGTTGTGGTTTCGTTGTAGTTGCCGGTGGATATATGGGCGGTATGCCTTAGCCCTTTGGGTGTGGTGCGCGTGACGAGCAGCAGCTTGGCATGAACCTTGAGCCCGTCTGTGCCATAGATAACGCGGCAACCTGACTCTTCAAGAGCGGCGGCCCAGCCAATGTTGCTTTCCTCATCAAATCGTGCTTTCAGCTCCACCACGACGGTCACATCCTTACCGTTTTGGGCGGCGGTGGTGAGATAGCGGACAACTTCGGATTGACAGGATACCCGGTACAGCGTTTGTCGTATAGCCACAACACTCTGATCAAAAGCGGCCTCGCGCAGCAACGCAAGCACCGCGTCAAAATCCATATACGGATGAATCATCAAGTGGTCGCGGCTGCGTGTGAGAGAAATCACGCTGTCACCCCGGCGGAGGCTCGGTACATATGTGTGACTCAAATCCTTGTATAATAGGTGGGCGAAGCCTGAGGAGCGAGCCGTATCGATAAGTGGGCTTGCCGATCTCAAGTTAAGCGGGCTTGCCTCGCAAAATATCTGATTGTCTTTTAGTTCAAGACGTTTTATAAGCATTCGGGTGAGCTTTGAGTTTGCAGGTAGACTGGATTGCAGCCGAACGGGCTCAAGGCGTTTTCTTTTTTCGAGTATACGTGCCATGGCCTGACGGTAATCGGTGTTGTCGGACAGTGCGGTGTCATCAAGCACAATATCCGCATTGCGCGTCACGCGGTAGATACCCTGCTCAGCAACCTCGTATTTAGGGAAGATGTCAGATGAAAACCATGCGGCGGCGTCTTCGGTGAAAAAAAAGCTCAGGTTTTCTTCTGGCGTGAAAATGATTTTGGGCGCTGCATCAGGGAAAAGAATTAGACCGAGTTTATCGTTGTTTTTGCCTTTTATTCTTACAGCCGCAAACGACGCACCGTTTGGAAGAAACGGAAAAGGATGCTTCAAATCCACCACCACAGCTGTGATAAGCGGTACGATCGTTTCCAGATATTTTTTTTTGAGGGCGGTCAGATGACGGCCTTGCATACGTGAAGGATTCAGCCGCACGATGCCCGTTTCACTGAGAGAGGCAAACAACTGCTTTTGCGTTTTTTGATAGTCATCTGCCATGCTGTGAACGATGCCCAGGGCTATGGCAAGCTGCTGAGCGGGCGTGAGGCCGGTGAGTGCGTCTTTAACGCTGACGCCGGTGAGCACCTCATCCATCAACCCTCCTATGCGTACCATGAAAAATTCGTCGAGGTTGGAGCTGTAGATAGATAAGAACCTAAGCCGTTCTAGCAGCGGATTGCGCGTGTCTTGTGCTTCTTCCAGTACGCGTCGGTTAAATTCAAGCCAGCTGACTTCCCTGTTTATATATGGTGATTCCATATTAAAACTCCCTACTAATCTATGCCAGTATTTCATTTTATCCCGTTTGAGGCATTTCCAGTCATAAAGTGAGTTTGCATATTGCGTAAGGGTTCGGATATTTACAATTTGTTCATAAGGATGTATTGTTATTGTCAAAAGATTATGAAACAATAGGATGAATAATTGACTGGAGGATGAACCATTGAACAAGAGATTTCTGACCCTGCTGGGTATCATCATGGCAATACTGATGCTATTTGGTGCCTGCGCGGTCAAAGAGACCGAAGAAACAGCGACTGCAAGCACTTCACCCGAAGCCACCGAAAATCCGGTTGTGGCAGAGGTGAACGGGGAGTCCATATATTATGATGAGTATTATACACTGTATGCGAGCGCATGCGCGCAGTATGGCATAGCGGAAGATGATGAGGCAAATGGCGGATTTATCAAGGACATGATTCTGGATTCATTGGTCAATGAAAAGATATTGGCGCAGAAGCTTACCGAAAATGGTTATATGGATTTGACGGAAGAACAGCTTGCGGAGGCTGAGCAGAGCGCACAGGCCGATCTTGATTCATACATCGATTATTACTATGGCGCCGAGATTGAATCCCAGCTTGGTGAGGATTATACGGATGAGCAATATCAGGAGGCAAAAGCGCCTTATCAAGAGCAGCTGCTTACGGGTATGGGTTTTACCATGGAGGATTTTGTGGTTTCGTATAAGCTTCAGATAGCGCAGGAATCAGCGAAACTAGCGCTGGTGGGCGATATTTTACCCACGGATGAAGAGGTCCAGGCGAAATTTGATGAAGAAGTGGCCGCTGACAAAGAATCTATGGATGCCGATCCCACACAATATGGTTCTACTGTTTCAAGCGGAGCCACAGCGTACTACGTGCCGGCTGGAGTCAGGACGGTGCGTCAGGTGCTCATCAAAATTGATGATGACGCTTCGGGTGCCATTTCGGTGCTCCGCGAACAGGGCTACGACGATCAAGCCGATTATCTGCTGGAAAAGGCGCTCGCGGATATCCAGGGAGAGGCTGACGACGTGCTGGCCAAGCTAAAATCCGGCAGCATCACTTTTGATGAAGCGATTACCACATATAACGATGATCCGGGGATGTCTGAAAGCGGATATCCTGTGATGGAGGGCAGCACGACTTATGTGGAATCGTTTACGACGGGTGCAATGAGTTTAGCGGCAGTCGGAGATTTTACCGATTTGGTGTCGTCGGATTACGGATATCACATCATCGAATACTTCAGCGATGTGCCTGCAGGTGCGGTATCGTTTGACTCTGTGAAGGATGGAATCTATGATTCGCTTGTCGCCACGATGCAGGGTGAAGCATGGCAGAAGATCATTGACGAATGGACTGAAACGTCCAACGTGGAAAAATACGAAGAGAACATGTAAATGCGCTTAGCACAAGGCCTTTTTCATAGACAGGAAGGCCTTGTGCTTTTTCTCAGGAAGAGTCGTTTTTACATATATTATAGTAAAGTATAACGGCTTGATATTGCCGCGAATATTTTAAAAAAACATGTTGGCACGCTGATATACTTGTGGTATAATCACATACTGTCGGCAGTCATCGACAACGTTAAGTTGCCAATGTAGCTCAGCAGGCAGAGCGGCTCATTCGTAATGAGCAGGTCAGCGGTTCGATCCCGCTCATTGGCTCCATTGTCGGGGTGTAGCGCAGTTTGGTAGCGCGTTTGCTTCGGGAGTAAAAGGTCGCAGGTTCAAATCCTGTCACCCCGACCACTTGAAAAGTCCGTTATAAAGGCATATACGGGCTTTTTTATTTTGCTTTTTTGGTGATTGACCCTTTATTTTACCCTTTACAGCTTTGCAATGCCCTCAATAAACCTCTCCATGCGGTTTGCGCTTTCTTCTTTCATGCGCTCTGTGACATGACCGTATGTATCAAGCGTGAAGGAAACGCTAAAGTGACCAAGTGTTTCTTGTACGGTTTTCTCATTGTCTCCGGCCTGTAAAGCTGCCGTTGCATATGTGTGCCGTAAATCGTGTAAGCGGGTTTTTGGCATGTCCAGCTTTAAGAGAGTTCATATAAACAATAAAAACGCAGCTACCTCAACATATCATATCATCGTTAAATGCCGCTACTGACCGTTAGAAAACCTTTATATAATCGTATTTTTGCCAACCAAAGTTCTTTAAACCATTGCCGGAAACGGAAGTAATGCGGTTTAACACCGGCATTTCGGGGTATTTAAAATGGGAGATACATACATATAACGTTGTATATAACCCTAAAAACGTGGCTTTAAGAAAGTCAAAAAATCGAAAAGAGAAGAACAAGGAGACCCTATGCCCGGGCTGACAAGAAGGCTGGTGATCTTATTAGCGGTACTGCTGTCAACGTTATGCACGCTTGGCACACCTGCTTATTTCATCTACAATAATGCACGAAGTTTGATTGTTACAGAGATCGGTGAAAAAGCAATCAACATTTCGGTGACCATAGCCGCGTTTATCGATAATGATATTGAACGGTTTATAGCTCTGCCTGCATATGTGCTGCCAGATGCTGGTGACTCGGATACAGGGAACGAGGATTTAAATTTGTATGAAGGGCCGTTTTATGGCGACGAAGATTATGGCGACGAAGACGATGGCGGCTACGGCGACTATGGCGAATTAAGCGACTATGGCGATTATATAGACTTAAGCGATGATATAGACTTAAGCGATGATATAGACTTAAGCGACTATGGCGATTATGGAGACTTTTGCGATGATATAGACTTAAGCGACTATGGCGATTATGGAGACTTTTGCGATGATATAGACTTAAGCGACTATGGCGATTATGGAGACTTTTGCGATGATATTGACTTAAACGACTTAAGCGATTATGGAGACTTAAGCGACTTTGACGACTATGGCGACATAAACGACTACGGCGAGGCGTATATCGACGAGGATATATACGATGAGCACGAGCTTGGTGCGGGGGTCGACGAAGAATATGAAAATGAAGCTTTGTCCGTTGATACACCGACTCGTATTGCGCCGTCGAAGCATGAGACGGGTCCCACAGCAACTGATGGCACATTAACCGAGGAATACTTGAACACGCTGACTGATCTGCTTGCAAGGATCAGTGAAGAAACGGGCGCCGAGGTGTATATTGAAAAGCGGGTGTCTGAGACAACCAAGGCCTTTGTGCTTGAACATGGGAGTCGTTTTAGAGGCACGGGCTCTAGCCGCATGACCCAAGAGGAGATTAGCATATTCAATGAAGGGCAGCGCAGCGCGTCTGATTTGCTGCACGATAGTACCATCGGAGAATACTTGAAGGGCTATGCACCCATCACCGATCCTGCGACAGGAAACACGGTGGGATTGGTTGTAACCGAGTTCGCGCTGTCTCACGCTTATGCGTTGATGTCGGGCATCACGAGCATCATTCTCATTAGCTTTGTGGTCATGTTTTTGCTGACTTCGGCTGTGGTGTACAGGCTTATCTCAAGCCGCATGAAATACCTGATAAAAGACGTGCTGACCAATCTTTGCAACAGACGTTATTTTGAAAAGGTATTGAAACGGAAGGTGAAATGCGTAAAGATTTCCGGCAAGTCGCTGTCGCTGATGATGATCGATGTTGATCACTTTAAGCAGATCAACGATACGATGGGGCACGGGGTCGGCGACGAAGTGCTTAAAGTGGTTTCGAATGTTCTGCTAAGCTCAATACGCCGGTTTGATGTATGCTGTCGGTATGGCGGAGACGAGTTTGTCGTTGTGCTTCCAGGTACGGAGGCGGTGCAGGCGGCGGCTGTGGCCGAGCGCATGCGCGGGGCTGTATCCTCGCTGCAGTTTTCACCAAACGGTCATCCGCTCGGCGTGACGCTCAGTATCGGTATTGCGGTGTATTGCGCCCATATGACAGCAGATGAGCTCAAAGCGCAGGCCGATTATGCGATGTATGTCTCGAAGAACTCGGGCAAAAATCGAATCACCGTAACGCACACATAATCCGTTTGGATTAAACCAGTAAATGATTATACCATGCCAGTGAAGAATCAAAGATCTGAACAAGTATTGCATAAAGGGGGCATTGAATATGCGTGACCCAAATTACTCTTGTTCAATTAAATTGCTGAACTTATCAAGATAAAACCTGTGGTTGGTCTGGTTTGTATAGTATGTACGAGCATCGTAAATATCACTTGTAAATGCTTTCAGGCTTGTTTTAGGTTTAATGCCCAATAGTGAGGCAAGGGCAACACCTTTGCACGATGTACAGCCGTGGGATAGAACTTTAACCGGCTTGTTGGTGATGTCTGCAAAAATCTGCGGCCAAATTTTGCTGCCAGACCCGCCGCCCACAAGATGGATGCTTGGAATGTCTGCATGCTTGGCAATTTTCTTAATCTGAATATAATATGAAAACGCAAGCCCTTCATAAATTGATTTGATGATTTGCGGCTTTGTATGCCAATTATGTATTCCAATAAACCCAGAGGACGATGAACTGCTGTCGACAGACGGATATAAGTGGGGCGAAAAAATAATGTCAGTCGGCGGTTCATATTCCACCGCCTCATCAATAATTTCATAAACAGAACGGTTTTGACGTATGGCTGTTTGTTTTTCTTTTTCACAAAATAATTCAATATACCAGTCAAGACAATTACCCGAGTTCACATCGCCAAAATATATTGCACTCATATCGGGTAAAATGTGTGCAAACAGGTTGCCGTGATTGTTGTTTAGAACCAAATAGTTTATGCTCCACGTTCCGATGATAGATGTTAAGTGACCGTGGTAAACACCGCCTGCGCCTAACGAACAGGCAGCCACGTCGTGAGCGCCGCAGATGACGGGAGTTCCCTTTTTGAGCCCCATTTCCAAGCACAGTTCATCAGAAACAGATCCCAGAACATCCATGGGGTCTAAGATTTGGGGAACCATTTTGTAACACTCGATTAAGTCAAATGTTTTAAAAAGGGCTTCGTCAATCGTCTTCTTGTTGCTGCGCGTGATGCCGGAACTGGCGGTGTTAGTAGTATCGGTTGCCAGTACGCCAGTAAGCTTATAGTTGATCCAATCCTTGCTGTATAAAAGCCAACGAGCCTTTTTGTAGGTGGCGAGGTCATATTTCTTAAGCCATTTTATATAGGCTAAAGGGGTGTGCCAGTATACTTTATCCAGTAATGCTTCTGCAGGGTTGCTCGTTCGCTCTACCATAAACTGTGCGCGTGAATCCAAAGACGATATTCCGTTATGAACAGGTTGGCAATATTCGTCAAGCAGATACAGGCCGTTGCCGTGGCCGCATACGCCAATGGAAATAATGTCTTGCGGATATTCAAAATCTCTGACGAGTTTGCATATTAATGATTTTGTAAGCTCCCAAATATTTTCCATGTCCAGCTCAAAATAGCCATGGAAATGCTGATAGATTTTGCCATTAAAAACCGATGCGTGTACAATTTCGTGCCCGAGCGAATCGTAGATGCCCGCTTTAATATTGGTTGTCCCGATATCAATTCCAAGAACAAACATAATTCACACCTCACTCTGAATCAATCGTTACGTTAACAATGAACTATGCGCACGTATGGATGGGCGCAGCAGCGTGCGATGATAGCAATTGCTGCATGATAGATTATTATATTAATCCGTTAGCTATATTCTCAGTCGTAATCAAAATGTTGAAATACTTTTTGTTCATCGCCGCCTTTAAAACTTCAAGTTTATTTTTAGATGTAATCGGACAAATAACGTTTGTAGCCTGCTTGATATCATCGAGCGGCACGCTGATGTGAAGGTCCGACTTATCCCATTTGATCGGATTGCCGTCCGCATCGATAAAGAAACCGGCAATGTCTCCGACGGCCCCTAATTGGGTAAGCACGTCATAATCATGTTCGGCCAGCAAATTAAGCCTTCTGGTCGTGCTTGAACGGTCAAGATTGCTCACGCCTATAAGGTTTACAGACGATGTTTTAGCCAGTTCAAAGACTTTTCTGTTTGAGGCATCATTCACAATATTATCTCTGACTTCTTTGCTGCCCACATAGAATGGAGAGTTTAAAGACCAAGCTTTTGAGCTGAGCTTAACAGCGGCTTCCATGATGGTCTCAGACGGATTCAGCGTGGATTTTGAATCGAAGACAAAGCCGCCTGATAATTGTATGATCTGCACATTCAATGTTTTTTGATAGGGCATTTTTCTGATTATTTCTGATATCGTGTATCCCCAAGACAGGCCGATGACGCTGTCGTTTGAAATCATATTAGCTAAATATGCGGCTGTATAATCGGACACTTGTTCTGTTGGCTCATTGAACTTATCCACAAGAACGCAGCAGTCTTTCAGGTTATATTTCGTCATGATCTTTGTTGCAAGATTATGATTAAGCTCGTAAGGCATAACAATATGTATTTTGACAATGCCCCTATCCTCGGCATATTTAATGACCCGTGAAATATGCATGGGTGATACGTTGTATATCTTTGCAATGTCCTTCTGCTTCACTTTATTAATATAATAAAGCTTAGCGATTTGAGAAACTATAAAATCAGAATACAAGTTCAAAAGGTAACACCCTCCTTGCGGCACATCCCGACATGACAATTACTATTATAATCGATTATCTTGATTATTGCCATTCTATATTGACAAAACATACGAGATAAACTAATATTAAATATATCACAAACGATATAAATAACAAGATATAAATCCGAGATATGAAATAAATAGGTAAAGGAGAGCGAAAAAATGGTTGTTAAATCTATTCAAAAAAAGCAAGAAGAAATGATTGACCTGTGCGGAGGTAAAGGCGCAATACTAATGCATCATATTCTCGATAAGGAAGGACTTAACAATAAAGGATGGCTATATGCTCTGACAACTGTAAAACCAGGCGATACAATTGGCTATCATCAACATGACGGTGAATGTGAAGCCTATTATATTTTAAGCGGAACAGCAAAATATAAGGATAATGACGGAGAATACACGCTTGAACCAGGAGATGTTACATATACGCCTTCTGGAACCAGTCATGGGATTGAGAATATTGGCAATGAAGATTTGCAGTTTATTGCATTAATATTATACGTATAAATCAGTTATAAAGCCTAATGGCTTTACTCTTCCTCAAGATGCGAGCTGCATGACAGCTCGCTTTTTTTTTAATCTTGTGACTCAAATATATATAACATAAATTAACATATAAAAAATTTAAAAAACACCTTGACATAATACATTGCAGTCCATATAATAAAAATATCAAAAACGTTATAAATAACATATCTAAGAAAGCACAGTCATAGTCTATAATGAAACAAAGCCATCGTGGCTTTCAATAAGAAACACGGATGTCGAACATGATATTGATATATGTTATTGGAGCGGCTCGGCAAGCGCTGGCAAACACAAGGCTTATGCAACGTCGAACAGAGCGAATGCAAGCAGACTTCAAGTAACAATATAAATAACTACGAGGAAGTGAAATTATGAAGAGAAATGAGTTAACAAAGTTCGCCGCGCAGATCCGATTGGAAACGCTCAAGCAATTCGCAAATCTGGGATTTGGTCATGTCGGCGGCACGATGAGCGTTGTCGAACTGATTGCGGTTCTCTATGGAAAGGTGATGAACATTGATCCCAAGGATCCTAAGAAAGAGGATAGAGATTGGCTGATTTGTTCTAAAGGGCATGCAGGACCTACTATTTACTCGGCACTCGCATTAAAAGGATATTTTGATAAAAAGCAATTGCTGACGCTTAATCAGGGCGGAACAAGCCTTCCGAGTCATTGTGACCGCAACTTAACGACGGGCATAGACATGACAACAGGATCGCTCGGTCAGGGAATGAGTGTGGCAGTTGGCGTAGCGATGGGGCATAGATACGCAGGCAAAGATAACTACGTATATTTGATTGTTGGTGACGGTGAGCTTGATGAAGGTCAGAACTGGGAAGCCATCATGTTTGCTAAGCAATTCAACATTGATAACATGATCGTCTTTGTTGATTACAATAAAAAACAGCTTGACGGCACGATCAATGAGATTATGGAGCTCGGAGATATCGCTGCAAAGTTTAAAGAATTCGGATGGCACACACAGGATATAAGCGGTCACGATGTTGAGGCTATTGAACAGGCAATAGAGATCGCAAAAAATACAAAAGGCAGACCGTCGGTTATCGTGCTGAACACAAAGAAAGGCAAAGGTTGTTGCTTTGCTGAAGAAATGAAGCTGAACCATCATATCGGTGTTTGCAAAGAAGACGGCGAAAACGCAGTAGCACAAGCGCAAGAGATGCTTAATGAGTGCGAATAAGGAGGAAGAAAATGAGTTATTCAATAGCGAAAGAGTTTAAAGTAGATCCAAACCGGACAATGGCAAAAACCTATCGCGAGACGATGATTGATATTGCAAGCAAAAACAAAAAAGTCGTCGCTATGGATGCGGATTTAATGCTCGCGCTCGGTATGCATGAATTCCAAAATAAATTACCGGAACAAATGATCAACGTCGGCATCGCGGAAGCGAATATGATTGGTATCGCAGCCGGTCTCTCCGCAACCGGAATGATTCCTTATGCACATACTTTTGCGCCGTTTGCCACAAGACGCTGCTTCGACCAGCTGTTTATTTCGGTGGCATACGCAAAAGCGAACGTGCGTGTCATCGGAAGCGATCCCGGTGTGGTAGCTGCGTTTAACGGCGGCACACACATGCCGTTTGAGGATATGGGCATCATGCGTCTTATACCAAACGCCACACTCATTGAACCCACTGACTGTGCGATGCTTGAAGATGTTTTAAGACAGACAGAAAACATGTATGGTTTGTTCTACATCCGTATGATGAGAGATCAGCCGCTTATCAAGGTGTACGAAGACGGCTCAACCTTTGACATCACAAAAGGTATTTTGCTTGAAGAAGGCAGCGATGTCACGATTATCGCCAGCGGCATCATGGTGGGTGAAGCACTTGCGGCACAAAGCATTTTGAAAGAAAAGGGAATATCCGCAGAGATTATCAATATCGCATGCTGGAAGCCTATCGATGCTGAACTGATTGCGAAGAGCGCGGCAAAAACCGGCGCAGTCGTAACTGCGGAGAATCACAATGTAATAAACGGACTTGGAAGCGCGGTCGCTGATGTATTGGCGGCAAACACACCGGCACCTATTGAGAAAATCGGCAGCATGGATAGATTTGGTCAAGTTGGTCCTTTCGACTATTTAAAGAAAGAATACAACTTAACTAAGGAAGATATCGTTAAAGCAGTCGAAAAAGTATTGGCAAGAAAGAACGCGTAAGGCGTTCTTTCAGCCAAAAGAGTAGAAATAACCATTTGATTTTTGGAGGTATATTGGAATGACGTCAAGGGAGAGAGTCAAGGCGGCTCTGAATTTTCAGGAAACGGATCGTCCGCCGTTTGATCTCGGTGCAACGTTTGTTACAGGAATAAGCGCGTTTAATATGAACAACATTCGCAAGGGATTCAATCTTAAAGAGCAGCTGCCGAAAGTGTTTGAACCGCTTATGTTTTTAGGATGGGTGGAGGACGACTTGCTTGAAGCTTCAGGCAGCGACTTTATCGGTATATTTGGTCCGGATTCACTTGTTGCGTATGAGAACAAGGATTGGAGAAAGTTTTCATGTAAGGGACAGGATTTTCTTGTTGGTAAAGGATTCACATACTCAACATTAGAGGATGGCGAAATGCTCCTGTACCCGTGTGAGAACAAATACGCAATGCCGTCGGCACATATGCCTACAACCAGCTACTATTTTGACCATCTTGTTCGCCAAAGAAAACTGCCGGAAGACCATCCGTATAACGCGCGTGATGATTATTCTGATCAGTACGCGGTGTATGGAGACCACGAGTTGCGTCACTTTGAAAAATGTGCAAAGGAAGCATATGAGAATACGGATAAAGCCATTGTATTCAACTGCGGCATGGGGGGGCTGGGAGACTTTTTCCATGTGCCAGGTCCGTGGCTGGAAGACCCGCGCGGTGTGAGAAACTACGAAGACTGGATGATGCTGCCGTATTTGGAGCCGAACTATCTGAAAGACTTCTATGAAATGATGACTGAGATTTGTATCAAAGATCTCGAGCTTGCTTATCAAGCGATGGGTGACAGGGTTGATATTTGTTATGTCAGCGGAACAGACTTTGGGACGCAGAACGGCCCGATCATGTCTATTGACGCATATGTTGAGTTTTACAAACCCTACATGACGAGAATCATGAGCTGGATTCACGACCATACGCCGTGGAAGACAATGAACCACACGTGCGGATCGGTAAAGGAGTTTATTCCGCATTTCATCGATACAGGTCTTGACATCCTTAACCCGGTACAAATATCTGCCACCGATATGGATCCACAAACATTAAAGGATGAATTCGGCGATAAACTTGTATTTTGTGGTGGCACGGCCGACCCGCAGAATACGATGGAACGCGGTACGCCAGAGGATGTGTATAACGAAACCCGCAAGAACATTGAAATATTCTCAAAAAGCGGCGGTTTCATATCTGCACATATTCACAATATTCAAGCTACCACGCCGATCGAAAACCTGATGGCCTTTTTCGAGGCCGTAAGGGTCACAAAATAATTTGTTTGTAAAGCCATATGGACACAGAACGATGTGTTCAAGCGATTGTAATAGGAGGTGGTAGACAATGGGTGAAGTCATCCTTGAGGCGAAAAATATTTCCAAAACGTTTCCTGGAGTTAAGGCGCTGACAAACGTGAGCATCACGCTGAAAAAAGGCGAAGTCCACAGTATTGTTGGTGAAAACGGCGCAGGAAAATCAACACTGATGAAAATAATATCCGGAATCTACAGCATAGACGAAGGCACCTTGGAGATTGCGGGAAAAAAGGTAGACTTAAAGAGCGTCAATGATGCGTTCAATAACGGAATTGCAATTGTTCACCAAGAACTCGTAAATTGTCAGAACGTCACCGTCATGGAAAACATATATATGCATAAAATTTCCAGCGGCAAATCGTTTATGAACTGGCGAGAGTTGAATAAGCAGGCAGCGGAAGAACTAAAAAAGTTTAATCTGAATATTTCTCCAAGCACCACGATGTCTAAGCTATCTGTTTCTGAGCAGCAAATTGTCGAGATTGTAAAGGCACTGTCAGTTAACGCCAAGGTGATCATACTTGATGAACCAACGGCTTCCTTGACGGAAACCGAAACGGAGAATTTGTTTAAAATCATCGCTGATCTAAAACAGCGCGGCGTCGGTGTCTTATATATCAGTCACCGTATGGAGGAAATCTGCTCCATAAGCGACAGGATTACAATACTGCGTGACGGCGAGTATATTGATACACTGGACGGCAGTTGTGTGGATAAAGTGACGATTGTTAACAAGATGATTGGCAGAGAACTGGTCGATTATTATCCGAAAAAATCATCAGGCCCGGGTGAGGTCATGTTTGAAGTAAAAAACTTCTCTCACGAAAAGTATTTCAAGAACATCAGTTTTGATTTGCGCAAGAACGAAATACATGGTTTTTTTGGTCTGGTTGGCTGCGGACGAAGTGAGCTCGCAAAGAGTATATGCGGCATCGACAGCAAGGTTTCCGGTGACGTGGTATTGAACGGCGAGACGCTGAAGATAAAAGAATACGCAGATTCGGTGGAAAACGGAATCGTGTATTTGACCGAAGACAGAAAAACGGAAGGTCTTTTCCTGGAGATGAGCGTCAAACAGAATGTTTCTGCGCTATTCCTGGACAATATACGGGGAAAGTTCTTCTTGAGCAATGTCAAAGAATCTGCGCAGGCAGAAAAATATTGTTCAAGAATGAAAACAAAGTGCTCTTCTCTTAACCAAAAATGTATGAATCTTTCCGGCGGTAATCAGCAAAAAGTGTTGATTGCAAAAGCGCTTTCGATTAATCCCAAGCTCATCATTTTGGATGAACCGACAAAGGGCATTGACGTCGGCGCGAAAAGCGAGATATACAACATGCTGCGTGAATTGGCGGAGCAGGGGGTTGGTGTCATTGTGATTTCGTCGGACATGTCAGAGGTTATCGGCCTTTGCGACCGCGTCTCGATTATACATGAAGGGCAGATGGTCGGTGAGGCCAGGGACGAAGAAATCAACGAGAAGTTTATTCTACACAGAGCTTCCGGCATCTGAGTAAAGAAAAACTGGAATAAAGCAGGAGATTAGTATTATGGGTAGTCAAAATAGCGTAGCAAAGAAAAATGGTCCCGGACTTATAAGAAAGGCGCTGCAGTTTCGTGAATTGACACTGGTTCTTTTGATCGTCGCTATATTCGTCATTATTGGCAGCATGAATTCACGTTTTCTGGGTGCGCAGAATATTGAAACGACATTACTGAGCGTATCTGTCAATGGTATCGTGGGAATCGGCATGACAGTTGTGCTTGTATCCGGCGGGTTGGATCTTTCCGTCGGCGGTGTGATGGCGGTTTCCGCCGCGGCACTCGGTGTTGTTTTCCTTGAAACGGGTTCTGTGGTTCTTGGGTTTATCGTGTGCATGGCCGTTGCGGTTTTGTTTGGAGTTATAAACGGGTTGTTAATCACCAAAGCGAAGCTGAGCGCGTTTATCGCCACGCTTGCCACAATGGGTATATCACGCGGTATCACAATGGTACTGACCAAAGGCACACCGCTTTCTCTGACATACATTCCCGACTGGGCAAAAGAGATCGGCGGCGGAAAAATTGCCGGTATATCCTACATTATTATCTTATTTGTGATATTGACTGTCGTTGCGCATCTGTTCTTAAAGAAATCAAAGGTGCTGAGAAAAGCTGTGTATGTTGGCGGCAATGAAGTTGCGGCTCACTATTCCGGTATTAACGTTAACCGTATGAAATTCGGCGTGTATGTGTTAACCGGTATACTGTGCGGATTCGGAGCAATTCTCTCTGTGTGCCGTTTCTACTCGGCATCACCAAACTTTGGTGAAGGTTTGGAAGTCAAGCTCATTGCAGCGGCTGTTATCGGCGGCGCATCAATGGAAGGCGGGCAGGGTTCGGTTATTGGTTCTTCGATCGCGATTATCCTTCTTGGGTTTGTGGACAGCGGCATTGTGCTGCTCGGCGTATCGGTTTACTGGCAGAATCTCGTCAGCAGCATCATATTGCTTCTGGCTGTGCTGCTCGATTCGTTTGTCGAAGCGCGTAAGAACAGAGTGAAATAATTAAAAGAAAAAAGTTTTAGAGAACTCAATGGATTAAGCTCTTATGTTGGGGACTAAAAAACATTGGGTCTTTAAAAAAAATAAACTGGAGGAATAAAATGAAGAAAATCTTAGTTGTTGTTATCGCCGTAGCGATGATGCTCACAATGGTGCTGGCGGGATGTTCTCCGGCAGCCGCAGACACATCGGGTGCTTCGAGCGATTCTGGTGCTGCGAGCTCAGAAAGCGCTGCGGCAGCAGATGCTCCGGAAGGTGCATTCGTATCTAAGGAACAGCCTGCATTCGTCGGTGATCCGGAAGAAACCTATTATCTGATGACATTCCTAAACGGATATGATTTCTGGGTAAGCTACTATGAAGGTTTCATGGATGCGGCAAGACAGCTTGGCGTTAACACGAAGTACATGGGTGCTGCGACGGCAGAAATCGATGAGCAAGTGAGAGTTTTCGAACAGATTATCGCTGAAGAGCCGGCAGGAATCATGGTTAATCCGACGGACGGCGACCCGTTTGTCACGCAGGCACAGAAATGCAACGAGCTGGGTATTCCCCTGGTTTGCGGCGAAAACAAAATTCCTGAAAGTGAAATAACGATGTGGATCATGCACAATGAAGATCTGCAGACTGGAAAAGCGCTTGAACGCATCTCCGAAGCTTTGGGCGGTTCTGGACAGATTGCAATGCTGACGACGCCAGGCCAAGAAAACCTTGATGTTCGCGACGCGGCTTTCAGAAAAAATGTCGAAGAAGATTATCCGGGAATCGAGATCGTATTTGAGGCGAATACGCAGCATGACAACGTGAAAGGCGCTGCGGACACGCACCAGATTGCGAACAGCTATCCGGACGTGAAATACATCTTCTGTGATAATCCTGACGCGGCAATGGGTGCTGTGACGGCGATTCAGGAAGGCGGCTATGACATTAAAGTGCTGACCTTTGATACCAATGCGAACGTTCTTGACTTCATCAAGGAAGGCAAGCTCGACGCTGCGATCATGCCTGACCCGTATGTGTTCGGTTACATGGGCCTGATGGCGCTGTACATGGATAAGCATGATTTGTGGGATCCGATGTGGGATTACAAGTTGGAAGGCGGCAGACCGCAGTTTGAGATTCCGCTTCTGAACCCGGGTTGTACTGTTGTTACGGCTGAAAACGTGGATGCGTTCTATCCGGACAAATACAAAGAAGCCAGACAGAGCGGCGGCTACGATATTGAAGCCAAAGATCTGACAAATCCGGAACTGCCGGGCGCATGGGAAAAATAATTGTAGTAATATAGTAGGAAAGTGATAGGAGGGTAAGCAATGAGCAAGACAATGAAAGCTGCAGTTATGACTGGCATTCGTAAACTGGAGATTCAAGAGGTGCCGATGCCGACAATTGATGATAATCAGGTGCTGGTTAAAGTCAAACATGTGGGAATATGCGGCTCAGACGTACATTTCTACGAGTATGGAAACATCGGTGACTTCGTTGTAAAACCTCCGTTTATTCTTGGTCATGAGAGCGGCGGAGAAGTTGTGGAAGTGGGTAAGAATGTGACCACACTGAAAGTAGGAGATAAGGTTGCTTTGGAACCGGGAATTCCCTGTGGAAAGTGTGAGTATTGCAAACGAGGCGATTATAATCTCTGCCCAGACGTTGTGTTTCTTGCAACGCCTCCGTATGATGGTGTGTTTGCTGAGTACATTGCTTATCCGGAAAACATGGCTTTTAAATTGCCTGACGGAGTGGACACGATGGATGGGGCCATGGTCGAACCGCTGAATGTGGCGTTGCACGCAATCAACCTTGCGGATGCAAAGCTTGGCGAAAGTGCGTTGGTATTAGGATGCGGATGCATCGGAATGCTGACAATACTCACGCTGAAAGCGGCTGGCGTGAAAGAGATCTACGCTGTCGATGTTCTTCCCCCGAGGATCGAGAAAGCCAGAACGCTCGGCGTAAAAGAAGTATGGAACGGAAAAGACGTCGATGTGCTGGCTATGGTGGACATGGTGACAAACGGCAGAGGTGTTGATATGGTATTTGAAACTGCCGGCACGGTAAAGACAACGCAACTGACAATCGGAGCCGTTGCCAAGGGCGGAAGAATCGTCATCACCGGAATGGCCGCTGAGCCGTTAATACCTCTTGATATTATCGGTCTTGTGTGCAAAGAGGCAAAAATCTTTTCACAGTTCAGGTATAAAAACCTATACCCGAAGGGAATAAAATTGATTGCTGATAAGAGCATCAATGTCAAAGAGGTTGTATCGGATACCTGTACTTTAGATGATCTTCCGGAGATGTTTGAAAAGAGCATCAAAGAGAAAGACAAGGTTATAAAAGCTGTAGTAGAAATGTAGTGTGTATCTATAGCGGGTTGCATCGTGTCAGCGGTGCAGCCCGCGAATATTTTAATAATGACAGAATGAGGGGAAAATATGAACAAGTATATTGCAGGTATTGACGTTGGAACATCAGGTGTCAAATGCATTATTATCAATGAAAATGGCTCGGTTGCTTCATCATGCACGGAAAGCTATCCCCTATATACACCCAAAGCCGGTTATGCGGAGCAAAACCCAAAAGACTGGTGGGAGGGTACGATTAAAGCAATAAAAGATGCAGTGAAAAAAAGCGGAGTCGACAAAAAGCAAATTGTCGGCGTAGGATTTTCAGGACAGATGCATGGTCTTGTGATGCTTGACAAAAGTAATGATGTGATTCGTCCTGCGATTTTGTGGAATGACCAAAGGACAGAAAAAGAATGTGAAGAGATCATTTCGGCAGCCGGAGGGCTGCAGGGTTTGCTGGGGTATACCAACAATACTATGCTTACCGGCTTTACAGGAGGAAAGATACTTTGGGTAAAGAAAAACGAACCTGAGAATTTTTCTAAGATGGATTCGTTTCTGATGCCTAAGGATTATATACGTTATTTAATGACAGGAGACAAAGCAACGGAAGTGTCGGATGCGTCAGGAACCGGATTGTTTGATGTGGAAAAGAGACAATGGAGCTTAGGCCTGATTGATATGCTGGGGTTAAATACAGATATTTTTCCAAAATGTGTTGAATCGAGCGATATGACGGGAATAATCACTGACGAAGTGGCGGAGCTGACAGGTTTGAATTCGGGAACGCCCGTTTACGCCGGCGGCGGTGACGCTGTCATTCAGACGACGGGTATGGGTATTGTCAAGGAAGGAACAATCGGGCTTATTATCGGAACGTCGGGTATTGTTTCGATGTCGCTTGATAGTTTTGGAGAAAACGTTGATGGAAAACTTCAATTTTTCTGTAATAACGACAAAAATAAATGGCAAGCGTTTGGATGCCAGTTAAGCTCGGGCGGGTCTCTTGAGTGGTTTAAAAATACGATGTATGATACGGATAATCCGTTTGGAGAAATTAACGAACAAGTGAAGCTGAGCCCGCCGGGTGCAAAAAACCTGTTGTTTTTACCGTATTTATCGGGAGAGAGATGTCCGCACGCGGACCCGGACGCCAGAGGGGTTTTCTTTGGTCTGTCATTGCTGCACAATAAAGGCGATATGGCAAGGTCTGTCATGGAAGGCGTCACTTTTGGCTTAAGAGAAATGTATGAGCTCATTCGTCAGGCTAAACTCGATCTTATGCCGCGAGAGATAATTTCGTCCGGAGGCGCCAGTAAAAGCGCGGTATGGCGTCAGATACAGGCGGATATATTCAATTTACCAGTCAAAACGCTGACAGGCGCAGCCGAAGGCGGTGCTTATGGGGCGGCGGTTGTCGCCGGGGTTGGCGCCGGAATTTGGGATGATATTGAACAGGCAGCAGAGTGTTTAAAGGAAGAAACTGTAACTGAGCCTATTCAGGAAAATGTAAACATGTACAATAAACTATTTGGAGTCTATCAGGATCTGTATGGTGATTTGAAAAGCAGCTTCAAAAAGCTAAAAATGACTGCTGAGTAAGTTCTATGATAGGTGACAACAAGTATCATATTTATTACAAAAAAATTGACGAACAGCACCGCGATGAATAAACGAAAATGATGCTTGAAACTTATGGGCAAACAGTTGATTTTAAGGATAAATCGGCAGTTAACGACATTGTGGACTATTTAACAAACACATTATAACTAAACACTTATTCATTGGTGAAAAAGCTGATATACAAAAGCCGTCTCAGACATTTAGACCGAGACGGCTTGTTTTAGATTTGCTTTTTACCAGGGGCGTCGTGCGCATACGAACATGCTTTTCCAATACGAAGTGGTACACGAACGTTTCACAACCTTGCCGTTTGCCGAAGAAGCGTCGATCATCGTGCCGCCGCCGATATAGATACCCACATGCCCGACCTTTGATTTGGCCGAGTTCCAGAAGAATAGCAGGTCGCCCTTTTCAAGATCACTCATTGATGTAATCTTATCCCACTCAGATACTTGAGAATACCCGGCGGCATTATAACGGCCGCGCGAGGAACCGGCTTGCTTGAGACAGTAATACACAAGACCGGAGCAGTCGAATGAATCCGGCCCTTCGTGCCCCAGCCGATAGGGTTCCCCAATCTGATCTTGTGCCACCTCGAGCATTTCGACAATATTCGCGCTTCGCTTTTCGGCCTGAACCTTGGTTGCGCTGGGTTTTGCATCGGGCGAATAGATCTTGTCCAGTGTATAGTGCCCGCTTTTGCCGTCTACATCCAAATCGTTGCGCGACTGAAATTCTTCGATTGCGGCCACAGTCTCAGTGCCGTAGTATCCGGTGACTTTGCTTAAGTAGCCAAGGTCAACCAGCTGTCTTTGCAGACTGTCCACGTCTTCACCGCGTGTGCCTTCCAATAGCATATATTTTTGCGCCTGATCGGAATGAATCAGTTCAAGCGTTTGCGGCCCAGAGATGCCGTCCTGCTGCAGTTCATGCTGGCGCTGAAAAAGAAGTACGGCGTATTCTGTGGCCGGGCCATAAAGCAGAGTAGTTTCATCGATATCGAGGTATTCAAGCTCCATGAGCCGCTGTTGAAGCTCTTTTACCCTCTCATTCTCATTGCCTCGTTGTAATGTGGGATCCGGTGTGGGCGTGGGTGCGGGAGGCGGCGTGGGTGTGGGCGCTTGTGTTTCGGTCATAGGAACATTGTCGACAGCTGCCAGCGCATAAGTATTGTCCTGCTGAGCCAGCGCGCCGGTTTCGTGAGGCATTGAGATGACGATCACGATTGTTGCTAACACAACAGCGGCACCGCTCAAAATAATGATACGTGTTTGCTTTCTTAGTTGAAAAAACGTATTGTAAGCGCGGCAAAACGTTCCTTTCAGTTTTGAGAACCGTCTGGTTCGTCTTCGTCTGTACATAAGAACCTCTCGTTTTCTTTCATTTTATATCGAATTGAAATGAATTGCAAGAAAATATTACGGAAATATTACAAAATAATGACGAAAGTACATTTTGATATGCTTGTTTGTTTCGAGTCATATCAGAGAATCAAGCAATTATGTTGTTCCATATGATAACAATCAAACACAGTATAGTATTCAGATCAGAACGACTCTGTGAGCTTGCGCTGAATGCGAGCCACAATGGAAGCGCTTATTGTGCCGGGGAGAAGTTTTGAAGCGAGTATGAATATTTTATTCAATAAACCCGGAATAATAACGGATTTGTTTTTGTTTATGCCTTTGTATGCTGTTTCAGCCACTTTATGAGGCGACATGGCGCCTTTGATATCCGCTTTTCCGGCTCGCTTGGAAAACTCTGTTGCTGTAGACCCCGGACAAAGTGCGCTAACGGTGATGCCGCTGCCTTTGAGTTCTTTGCGCAGCGCCTGTGTGAAGGAAAGAACGTAAGCTTTTGTGGCATAGTAAACGGCGATGTATGGTCCCGGCTGATACGAACCAGTCGAAGCCACATTGAGTATTTTTCCGCCGCCATGACGGCGCATATGATGAACGGCAAGATGTGTAAGAGCGGTAAGAGAGCGGATGTTCAGATCAATCATCTGATTATTGTGTGACTGATCATTATCTTTAAAAAGGCCGGATCGGCCCGCTCCTGCATTGTTAATCAAAACATCAAGCTGAATGTTTTGATT
The DNA here is from genome assembly GCA_003249555.1 of Clostridia bacterium. GTDB lineage: Bacteria > Bacillota > Clostridia > Christensenellales > SZUA-584 > SZUA-584. The sequence goes on from QKIQ01000102.1 coordinate 27,303, forward strand.
CAAAAGCTCAGCAAAGATTTCTTTCGGAGCGTGGATAGCTGTTAAATCTTTTGGAATGACAACAACTTGGACATGATGTCGTTTGGCTATCATTTCGGATAGGTCACAGAGCTTATTTTCACTGCGGGCCACAAGAACGACGCTGTGACCATTGCGGGCGAAACACAGAGCAAGCTCCTTACCAATGCCTGTTGATGCACCGGTAATTAATACCCAGCGAGAGTTGTTCATGGCGAAGCCCTCCTTGCTGTCCGATTATAACATGACAGAAGGCTATGCGCAACGAGACCAAGCGGTTCTAAATCGCAGCGGGCTGCGTTGTAAACGACAGCGTTTTTAGGCAGGGCTTTTCCGTATTGTGAGAAAAGCGATTGTGTCTGCTGGAATATATGCGCATGTAAGCGTTCGCGTAATATTGTGCCATTAGCCCAAGTGTATCCAGATAAGCATCGCTTGGCTTTTTGGAAGCAAAGTTGACGCGAAGACATCCCCAGACAGATTCGCGGTATAACACGGGGATACTAAGCGTCGTGTTGTCTTGAAAATTCATGGTATTGCCAGAACGTTTTGATGAACGGCAGGGAGGGAACCAGTCGAAAATGATGCATGTTTTTGTGAAATCTTCATTAAATCGCGTAAGACTGACGGATTGTATTTGCAGCATTTCTCGAATTTCTTCGCATACCGAGCTAAAAACCTTTGATAGATTATCAACTGTGGCGTCAAAAAACATGTGAGCGCTTTTGGCCACACTTTGTAAAATGTCCGCGTGCTTAGCAGCTTCATAAACACTTGCACGGTGATTTTGATTTGCCAAAATTAATTCATTTTCTCTGCACATTCTTAAATAGGCACCATAGAAAACTTCAGCAAATTGTTTGGCGGTATGGATGTGCATGTTGTTCCAATTATCACAACCGAGAACTTTGCACAAGACAAGGACTCCCCATATTGTTCCACCGTTGCGTATAGGAATAATCATGAAGGACTTTATGCCAAGGCTTAGCATCGTGTCCATTAGAAAAGATGGTATGGGGCCTTGTTCTTCTGCCGTATTGCCGATAATAAAATATTCATTGTCGCGCAGGAAGTCCATAAAGCCAAGGGTTGGAAGTACTGGATTATATTGCAGCTTGCCGCATGGCAAACCCTTTTTGCACCACTCATAAAAAACAAAGGATTCATTATCAAAGACATGAATACAAGCAAGGTCAACTTCTGTGAGCCCGACCAATACTTCAAGCATGTCTTTTGTGCATGAGGAAAAATGTTGAGAATCCGCGAGAGTATACTGTTTTGAGACATTTGCAAGTGATTCTTGAACGGAAAGCATATCCTGGAGACATTCATCATATTCTGCTAAAACCTTGTTGGACTCACTTAGCTGCTTTTCCATTTTCATGCGAAGATAGGCACTCATAACGGTACCTGCAGCCGTTTTAAGCCGACTAATTTCCAGCGTGTTCCATGCGCGCTTGTAATCCTGTTGAGCCACGCAGATGATTCCCCAAAAATCGTTTCCGCGTAGTATGGGTACAATCAGAATTGAACGAATAGATTCTTGTTGACTTGGATGATTGAGCGCTGAGAATAAACGCGGATTATCTGCTTCTAAGTCGCTTATAACAATAATTTTTCCGGAGCGACACTGATTGGTCCATGTGCCAATCCCAGAGTTCAGTGCGGCCTTAAACATAAGAATGTTTTTTGCGGCATCTATGGCATGCCACTCGCAGCATTGGCAGAATATTGCGCCATCGCTTTTCCATACGCAAGCCCAATCCACCTTAAGAAGGCTGCCCAGCCCGGCAGTCAACTGGTCTATACACATGGTAAAACCCGAATGGCCTGAATCCAAAAAATCTCGAGAAACGCAGGCAAGCAGCTCCTCGAATTGAACTTGCTCTTTTAAACCTTGGTCACGATTAAAAAGCTTATTTTTTGTGCTCTCGAGCTGATGCGTTTTGCAAACGTGCTTTGAGATATCAACGCTGGTTCCGGCAACGTGTGCAATATGACCGTTTTCAAAAGACGGATAAAGTGAAACGCAGAAGGTTTTTCCGGCGTAAGTATTATTGCATATGACGGGCTGCCCTGATTTCACACAGGTATTTAGCTGGCTGCGCGCAATAAAAGCCTCATTATTCGAAAACAGTGTATCATATGTCTCGCACGTATTGGTAACTGGCAGGTCGGCTTGGTCATAAAAGGCCTGATTGGCATATGCCAGATTGTACTCATCTGATTCATAAACCTTCCATATAAACATACCGTCATGCGAAGCATCGCATAATTGATGGTAAACCGTTTGCTCAAAAGGCGTTGACGTGATGCCGCTATTAGAAGAGATGTTCTTTAGAACATTTTCGCCGCCATGCTTATTTACAGGAAAAAGCATTTGAGCTGATTCAGTTATTATTCCGTCATCCATGACGAACCTCCAGCAGTGAAACAATATATTGTATTATACACCTTTCGTCATACTATATTTTTTTTTCGACAAAAATAGTCAGACTTATCCATGTGTTGATAATAGTATTGAAAGCGCAAATAAGAAAGTGCATAAATAGTATGGTTATTTGATGAATGATAAAAGAAAAAGAGATTAACGCTATAACGGCCGGATAATTATCTCTTCAGCTGCTGGATCCACATTCTCCAGCATGAGAAGTCCTTTGTAATTTTCGATCTGCTTTTTTTCGGGTGTCCTGGTTACAATACCCGCGCCGCATCCCACAACGGTGATGGAAAATTCCTTCATCATTTCAAAGAGCGCGTGAACAGTGCCGCCGCCTGCGATAAAGTCGTCAATCAGCAGTGCTTTTTGTCCCGGTGTAACGGCACGCTTGGACAAAGACATCGTCATCATGCGCTTAGATGAGCCGGTCAAATAGTTGATTGTGACTACGGAGCCTTCCGTAATTTTTAGATCACGCCGTGCAATCACAAGCGGTTTTGACAGCGCGCGTGCCACGAACAGTGCGAGGGCCACACCTTTTGTTTCTACAGTAGCCACAAAATCGGGATTGGATTTTAAAAACATACCCGCTAAAATCTCTGCCATGGGAGCCACGTACTTAGGATTAGAGAAGATATCGACCGTATAGATATATCCGCCGGGCAGAATTCTGGATGGGTCTGAAAGTTTTTCCGCCACATCTTTTAATACCATTTCCCGCTGGTTGGCTGTCATTACGGGGATGAAGCGCACGCCGCCGCCTGCGCCTAAAGTGACTTCTATATCGCCTTGACCGTATGATTTAAACATATTTTTGAGTATGGCAATATCCTCGCTCATTGTCGATTTTGCGGCGCCGAACATGTCGCAGAAGACTTTGAGTGAGTAGGTTTTTCCGGGATCGCGAGTTAGCATCGCAGAAACCATTGCCAATCGCGTTTTTCTGTCGGCCTTATCCATAAGCGCCACTCCTTCGTCATCATTCATTGTTCATTATAGAGCGATGAACTCATTTTTTAAATAGCGAAATGTTTTTTTATTGATATTCGCGCGGCGTTTGGAGTATAATGCAGTGATATGGGGTTGCATAGCATAGACGACAAAGAGGTGGCTATGGTAGTATTAAAGGATTTTAAAGGGAGAACTGTTCATTTTATTGGCATCGGCGGCTGCAGCATGAGCGGGCTTGCGATCATTCTCAAGAATCTTGGGTATATGGCACAAGGGTCTGATATCGCTGAATCGGCGTTTACCAGGAAACTAAAAAGTGAGGGAATACCGTTTATTATCGGACATGATGCGAAGAATTTGAAAGATGTTTCGCTGGTGATATATTCAGCCGCGATAAAACCGGGAAACCCAGAATACGACAGCGCAAAAGAGATGGGATTGCCCATGATGGAGCGCTCCGAACTGCTTGGTCAGATAAGCCGTCAGTTTGAGACCGTAATCGGTATTGCGGGCTGCCACGGCAAAACAACGATCACATCGATGTGCGCACTCATATTACGCGAATGTCATGTGAACTTGACGGTGCACGTGGGCGGCATGGTGGATTTTCTGGGCGGCGGAGTGGCAATTGGCGATTACCCTGCTTTGTTGACAGAAGCGTGTGAATATGTGCGAAGCTTTTTAAAGCTTGCGCCTACACATATTTTGATTAACAATATTGATGACGACCATCTGGACTATTATAAAAACATCGACGAAATCGCGGATACGTTTGCGCAGTTTGCGGCGCTTTTGCCGGAAAGTGGTGTGCTGTTTGCGAACGTGCATGACCCGTTGGTGATGAACGTTGCGAAAAGCAGTGACCGCAAAACCGTGACTTATGGGTTTGAGAATGCGGACTATATGGCTGTGAACGTAGCTTATAACGATATGGGCTGTCCCATCTTTGATGTGATATCTCCCGGCGGCAGGGGCAAAGTGGCGCTTAGTGTGGTGGGGCGGCATAACATGATGAACGCACTGGCCGCCATCACGGTATGCAGCGAGATTTTTGGAATAAAGCCCAAAGATGCTGGTAAAGCGCTTAATAAATATCATCTCGTGGGGCGCAGGTTTGAGCTATTGGGGGAGAAGAACGGCGTCAAGGTCGTTCACGATTATGCGCACCATCCAAGTGAGATTTTGGCGTGTCTTAACGCCGCGTCCAAATATCCGCACAAAAAGCTATGGGTGGTATTCCAGTGCAATTCGTATACACGTGCCAAAACACTTAAAGACAAATATGCGGTGAGCTTTTCGGATGCCGATATGGTATTGGTGCCGGATATCTATCCGGGTCGCGATATTGATCGTGGCGAAATACACGCGCGCGACCTTGTGGACGCCATCAGTTCGAACGTCGCATGTAAATACATCGCGACATTTGAGGAAATCAGTGATTATCTTGATGAAAACGCATCTGTTGGTGATATTGTGGTGACACTGGGCTCCGGCAGTGTGGACAAAGAGACGAAAAAGCTGCTCTGAAGACGAAAAAATATATTGAGCAGACATAACAATTACTATAAATAAATAACAAAACCAAACATCTTCGGTTAAAATGGTTATATTCCGTCTGAAATAAGGCTCAAATTATGAAAAATTAAAGACTTCCGTTCAAAAAACAACAAACGGAAGTCTTTTTTTATGGAAGTATATCTATTGACATTCAAAATCACTGGCAAAAATGATAACAATATATAACATTAAATAACATTGCAATACAACCGCATTGAAATTGCTGATAATATTACTAGAATAAAGAAGTTTCACCTCGGAAAACAGACTGCTGGGTCATCTGCACAAATTGTGTTTCGTCGATGACTGTGATGCCAAGCGCGTGCGCCTTATCAAGCTTGCTGCCCGCGCTTTCGCCCGCAAGCACAATATCGGTGTTTTTGCTGACAGATGAGACGACCTCGCCGCCGAGCGATTCAATGATATCAGATGCTTCTTTGCGCGAGTATTTGTAAAGTGTACCTGTAAGCACAACCTTTTTGCCTGATAAAGCGGAATTGGAGGCACTAACCTGCTCAAATATGGGGGAGACGCCTGCGGCGAGCATCCGCGCCACAATGGTGCGGGCGCGGTCGTCCACGAAAAAAAACACGATGTTTTGCGCAAGCGTATCGCCAATCCCATCGATGGCGATTAGGCTTGCTAAATCCGCCTGCATCAACGCGGCCATACTTTGATATTGAGATGCCAAATCCTTGGCTGTTTTCGAGCCGATGCCCGGGATGCCAAGCGCGTATATAAAGCTGCCAAGCGGTCTTAGCTTGCTTTTTTCGATTGCCGATTTTAAGTTGTCCGCTTTTTTCTGGCCGAAGCCGGGCAGCTCTTTTATCTTGTCATAGTCAAGATAATATAGGTCGGATACGTCGCTGAGCCCTAAGTGGTCGTATAACGCTTCTGCGGTCTTGTCCGAGAACGTCTCGATATTCATTGCGTCGCGCGATGCGAAGTGCGCCACGGCGCGTGTGAGCTGAGGACGGCATACGAGCGGATTTTCGCAAAACAGATGCGCGCCCTTTTCCACAAGCGGATGGCCGCACGCGGGACAGACCTTTGGTGTTTCGATAATCTCCGCGTTGTCAGGATATTCCGCGACACCAAGGATTTCGGGGATTACATCGCCTGAACGCCGAATGAACACGCGCGCATATCTTTTTAGCTTCTTTCGCTCAATGTCGCCCACGTTGTTGAGCGTTGCCCGGGAGACCGATACGCCGCAGATATCCACAGGCTCTAGCAGAGCGCCCGGTGTGATTTTGCCTGTACGCCCCACTTGCCAAACAACGTCCAGCAGCGTGGTGGTTTTTTCATCTGCGGCAAACTTATATGCCACTGCCCAGCGCGGGAATTTCTGTGTAAACCCAAGCTGTTCTCTTATTGCGAAGCTGTCGATTTTGATGACCGTGCCGTCTATCAGATAATCGAGCGATGCGCGTGACTGCTCGGCTTTGTTCACAATAGCCACCACTTCATGAATGCTGTGCGCTGTTTGGGTAAAACTGCTGACAGGAAAATGGTTATCTCTTAGAAAATCAAGCATATTTGCATGCGTATCAAACGGGGCGTTTTCAATGTAACCCACGTTGTAGCAAAACAGGCTGAGATTGCGTTTGGCCGTCTCAGCAGGATCCAGGTTGCGAAGCGCTCCTGCTGCCGCGTTACGCGCGTTTTTCAGCGGATCACTGGCTGTTTCGTTGTACTTTTTGAGCGCGGACAAACGCATAAGCCCTTCGCCCTGCACCTCAAGCCGGCCCTTGTAAGGGATGGATAGCGGTACGGATTTTATTGTCATCACCTGCTTGGTGATGATTTCGCCCACGCTGCCGTCTCCGCGCGTCGCCGCGGAGACAAGAAAACCGTCTTCATAGCGCAGGTTGACGGTGAGCCCATCGAATTTGTATTCCACGACATAGACGAATGGCGCGTCTGAGAATTTGCGTGCACGCGCTTCCCAGGCGGCAAGCTCATCCTCGTTTCTCACCTTGTCGAGGCTGTAAAGCGGACTTAGATGCGCCTGCTTTTCAAAGCCGGGCAGCACATCGCCGCCGATGCGTACAGTGGGTGAATCGGGCCGTACATAGCCGGTCTGTTTTTCGAGCTTTTCCAGCTCGTCGTAAAGCGCATCGTACTCGGCATCGCTCACAGTCGGATCATCGAGTGTGTAGTACCGATAAATATACTCGTTTAGTTGCGCAATGAGTTCATCTATCCGTTTTTTGGCTTTGTCCATAAGCTTTTCCTTACAGTATTTTGAGAGGCGCGAATGCCACAAACATCTTCTTTTCGCCTGCGGTATCAAAGCGCACCACGGCTATTTTTTCATCGCCTTCGCCGTTGGTTGAGATAATCTGACCTTGGCCGAACTTGGGATGCGAGACGGCCACGCCCGCCGTAAACGCGGACGGGACATGCTCTGCCTTTTTATTGAGTACAGGCGCGGCAGACGGCATGCTCATGCGTCCCTGTGCCGCAAATGAGTACGGACTCTGGCTTACTGTCTCATGCGAGAAATATGCCGTGCTGTTTCGTTTGACACTTGCGGGCTCCAAGCATCCGTCGGGTATTTCCTCAAGAAAACGTGAACGCTTGCCCGGCATGCGTTCAAAGCTCGCGCCCATACGTACATAGCGCGTGGCGCTCCATGTGAGATACAGTCGCTTTTTGGCGCGTGTCATGCCCACATAGCAAAGCCGCCGCTCTTCTTCCACATCGCCGTCCATCAGGCTCATTTGGTGCGGAAGCAGCCCTTCCTGCAGCCCGACGATAAACACAATCGGAAACTCGAGTCCTTTGGCGCTGTGCATGGTCATCAGCATGATTTTGTCGCCTTCGTCGCCCACCGCATCCACATCGGAAATAAGCGCACTGCGTTCTAAAAAGCCCGACAGCGTATGATCTCCTTGCGTATCGCGTTCAAAATCCGCGACGCTCTTGAAAAATTCCTCCACGTTAAGCAGGCGCATGCGGCCCTCAGGGGAGGTGTCGTTAAGCATCATTGTGCGCAGCCCTGAATCCTCAAATACGCGTTCCACGATTTGCAGCACGGTGAGGCCGCTCATTTGTGCGCGCACGTTTTCCAGCATGCCGCAGAATTCCTTCAGCGATTCGGCAGCTTTTTTGGATACGTCTTCTGGTTGCTTGCACATATCGTAAAGCGAAAGCTGCTGCACCTGAGCCGCTGCATATAGTTTGCCCAAAGATACGTCGCCGATACCGCGTTTTGGCACCCCTACGGCACGTATAAAGCAAAGATCGGCATCGGGATTGCAAAGCAGGTTGAGGTAAGCGAGCAGATCCTTGATCTCTTTGCGATCATAGAAGCTTTGCCCGCCATAAATCACATACGGCACGCCGCGCTCTTTAAGCTTGTTTTCCAGCACGCGTGACTGGCTGTTAACGCGATACAGCACGGCGATATCGCTTGCTGTGTATTTGCCCTCCCGCAGCAGGCTCGCCGCTTTTTCTGCGACATACTGCGCTTCCTCAAGGTCGGTCTCTGCCTCAAATTCAAGCGGCTTTTGACCTGTCTTGATGCTGGACCAGAGCTCCTTGCCCATACGTCCGCTGTTGTTGCGGATGACGCCGTTGGCTGCATCCAGTATGCTCTGGTGAGAGCGGTAATTTTGCTCCAGTCGAATGACGCGCGCGCCGGGGAAGTCTTTTTCAAACCCTAAAATATTGGAAATATCCGCGCCGCGCCAACCGTAAATGGACTGGTCATCATCGCCTACCACAAATATGTTGCCACTGCCCTTGGCAAGCAAAAAAACGATGCTGTACTGCACGGAGTTGGTGTCCTGATACTCGTCCACCATGATATACTGAAAACGACGTCGGTATTTATCCAGAACGTCCGGGTATTCTTCGAAAAGTAGCAACGTTTTTAATAGCAGATCGTCGAAGTCCATGGCATTGTTTAAGCGCAGCTTGTCTTCATAGCGCCCATACACCCATGATGTGTATTTGACGGTGTCACCTTCGCCGTAGACTTCTTTAAATCGCGCCGGGGTTACACCCGCGTTTTTCGCCTTGCTGATCATAGAGCGCACAGTGCGCGGCTCGACAGCGTCTTTGCCGACATCCAGCTCTTTAAGGATATCCTTAACCACGGTCAACGCGTCGCTCGCGTCGTAAATGGTGAAGCTGTTTGAGTACCCAAGATGTTTACCTTCGATGCGCAGCAGTCTGGCGCACATCGCGTGAAACGTCATCACCCACATGTCGTCCGCGTCCGCTGCGATGGCCTCGACACGAGACTTCATCTCAGCGGCGGCCTTGTTGGTAAACGTCAGGGCAAGAATGTTAAATGGCCGCACGCCTTGTTCAATCAGATAAGCGGCGCGCGTGGTGAGCACACGGGTTTTGCCCGAACCCGCGCCTGCAAGAACAAGCACCGCGCCTTCCGTGGTTTCCACGGCCTCGCGCTGCGGTGCGTTTAGGCTGGTTAAATCCATCAGTCCTCCTGTTTGAGTCGCTTGAGCGTCATTTTGTATCCGCCGGTGCCGTAAAGCAGGCATCGGTTTACACGGCTGATCGTGGCCGTGCTGGCGCCCGTTGTGTCTGAAATATCGTGACAGGTATGCTTTTCGCTAAGCAACTCTGCCACTTTGAAGCGCTGTGAGATGGATGTAAGCTCCGAGATCGTGCACAAGTCCTCGAAGAACATATAGCATTCCTCGATGGATTGAAGCGTTAATACAGCCTCGAATAGCTTGTCCATATCGGCAGATTTGAGCTTAGATTGGTACATAAGCGTCCCTCCGTTATTTGACGGTATTCCTAAGCGTATCCAGTCCCTCGATGCGTACTTCTACGGTGTCGCCGCGCTGCATGGGGCCGATACCTTCCGGCGTCCCCGTGGCGACAATGTCGCCCGGAAGCAGCGTCATGCATGCGCTGATAAAGCTAATGATATTCAACACATCAAACAGCATGTAGTCAAACGTGCTGTCCTGCTTTGTTTCACCGTTCAGTACGCATTGTATGCGTTTGCCTGCCGGATCGAATTCCGTGTCGATGCTGGGGCCGACAGGACAAAACGTATCAAACGATTTGGCCCGCGTCCACTGACCGTCCTGTTTTTGAAGGTCTCGCGCGGTGACGTCGTTGAGCGCTGTGTATCCGAAAATATAGCTTTTCGCCTCAAGCGGCGTCACATTCCGGCATTTTTTTCCTATGACAACCGCAAGCTCGCCTTCATAGTCCACGCGGTTTGTAATGGCAGGGTATTCAATAGAATCTTCATGTGCGATCAATGTGGTGACAGGCTTTATAAACAGCACCGGATTGCCAATCAGCTTGTTGTTAAGTTCTGCGGCGTGTTTTGCATAATTCAGCCCCACGGCCACGATTTTTGTGGGTTCACACGGGGGGAGCAGCGCGACATTGTTTAGCGCGGTTTCTTCTCCCGTAAAAGTATAGCGTTCATAAGGCGCTTCGGAGAGGTGTTTGAGTATGTTTCCGTCTCTGACTGCGTAAAAAATATCCTCGTTTCTTTTTGCTCTTACGATTTTCATAATCCAGCCTCCTTTTTATGCATATTCTCATTTTATCACATTAACACGCAAGCACAAGCATGGAATTTGATTGGTGGTTTTGAATTCATCACAAGGCAAATTTTTGCTTATGTCACGCATGGAATACTGGATTTATCAAATACTATATGATAAAAAATACGAGGAGCAAATAAAAATGAGTACTTTGACATTTGGCGTGCAGGCACAAAGCGTCAACCCCACGCAAACTCAGGTAAAGGTAAGAGGCTTTCAGATGACGGTCGATGAACCCGCTGATTTGGGAGGCACTGATGTGGGCGCAAATCCCGTTGAATATTTACTGGCATCTCTTTCCGGATGCTTGAATGTGGTGGCGCATCTTGTTGCGAAAGAAATGAATATTGCACTGCGCGGCATCGCGCTTGATCTGGAAGGAGAACTGGATCCCGCCAAATTTATGGGAAAACCGACATCGGGCAGAGCGGGCTTTATATCCGTCAAGGTGACGATACACCCGGATTGTGACGCGGATCAGGCAACGCTGCAAAATTGGCTGCAAGCTGTAGAAAGCCGCTGTCCCGTCAGCGACAATATCGGCAATGCTACGCCTGTGCATATCGCTCTTGGCTAGAAGAAACGTTAATTCGTATTCGCCGTTTTCAAAATATCCTTCGACATGATTTGCCGAAGGATATTTTGAATAACACACAAATAAGTATATGCAAATAAAAAGAAGCATGTTGCTCCTTTTTAATAACAGTTATATAATATATTTATATTTATACAGTATCACTCCACCGTTACGCTTTTTGCCAAATTGCGCGGCTTATCCACATCAAAGCCCTTTTCCACCGTCATGTAATACGCGAAAAGCTGCATCGGTGTCACCGCGAGCAGCGGCGCGAAAATGTCGTCCGTATCCGGCAGGGTGATCACCTCGTCGGCAATTTCAGCCGGCATATCACTGCCTTCAAAGCACACCGCAAGCACCTTGGCGCCGCGCGCTTTCACTTCCTTGATGTTGCTCACCGTTTTGTCGAACAATCGGCGCTGCATCGCCGTGGCCACCACCAGCGTGCCGTCTTCAATCAGCGCAATGGTGCCGTGCTTTAGCTCGCCCGCCGCGTACGCCTCGGAATGAATATACGATATCTCCTTGAGCTTTAAGGATGCCTCCATCGACAGCACATAGTCGAGGCCGCGCCCGATAAAGAACACGCTGTTTTGTGAAAAATGGCGCGAAGCGATCCGCGCAAGCTGATCCTTCGTTTGCAGCACGGTATTCATCAGCTGCGGGATGTTTTTAAGCCCTTCCACATAGCGTATGTAATCCTCTATCGGGAGGTTGCCGGACAAGCGCCCCAGCTCCAGTGCGATCATATAGACCGCCATCAACTGTGTGTTGTATGCTTTTGTGGATGCTACCGCAATTTCCGGCCCCGCGTGCGTATAAAGCACTGCGTCCGCCTCGCGCGATATGGTGCTGCCCACCACGTTGACGATTGCCGCAATCTTCGCGCCGCGTTTCTTGGCTTCGCGCATCGCGGCCAGCGTGTCTGCCGTCTCGCCGGACTGGCTGACGATAATCACGAGCTGACCGGGTTCAATGAGCGGATTTCGGTAACGGAACTCGGACGCAATCTCCGCTTCAACAGGAATGCGCGCCAGCCTTTCAATAATGTATTTGCCGACCATACATGCGTGAAACGCCGTTCCGCATGCAATCACGCCTACTTTACGGATACTGCGCACCAGCTTCTCATCGATGCCGATGTCGGAAAGATCGATCATACCTTCCTTGTATCTGGACATGAACGTGTCTGCCATCACGCGGGGCTCTTCAAATATCTCTTTGATCATGAAGTGCTCATAGCCGCCTTTTTCCGCCTGCGCCGCATCCCAGTCCACATGATAGCTGTCTCGGTTAACTGGTTTGCCGTATTCGTCAAAAATACGCACAGAGCGGCAGTCCAGTACCGCGATTTCTTTGTCTTCAAGAAATATTACATCGCGCGTATACTCTAAAATCGCGGGAATATCTGACGCGATCATGTTTTCGCTATTGCCGACGCCCACCACAAGCGGGCTGTCTTTTCGCGCCGCAACAATCATATCCGGATGCTTTTCAGACACCACGCCCAGCGCGTACGAGCCTTCGAGGTGCGTCACCGCCGCCTGAACCGCAGACAGCAAGTCATCCGTGTAAAAATGGTTAATCAAATGCGCGACAACCTCCGTATCCGTTTCAGACACGAAAACAGCGCCTTCATCCTGCAGCCATTTTTTTAGCTTCATGTAGTTTTCGATAATGCCGTTGTGCACGACCGCGATATCGCCCGCGCAGTTGGTATGGGGGTGAGAATTTTCGAAAGAGGGTTCGCCGTGGGTGGCCCAGCGCGTGTGCCCGATGCCCACTGCGCCCGGCGCTTTGCAGCCGTCCATCAGGCTGCAAAGCCCGCTGAGCCTTCCCTTTGTTTTATGAACTTCCAAACAGCCGTTTGCGACGATCGCCACGCCCGCGCTGTCGTATCCTCGGTATTCGAGCTTTTGCAGCCCATTCAGCAGCATAGTGACAACATCTTTGCTGCCCACATAGCCTACAATTCCGCACATATAAAAAACCTCCCAGCGTTATATTTACGCGAGACGGCTTTCTATGAGCTTAGCCATGTCTACCGCCTGGCGCTCTATTTCTTTTTTGTCGGGTCCTTCTATCATCACGCGGACAAGCGGCTCTGTGCCCGAAGGACGGATTAGCACACGGCCTTTTCCCGCAAAAAGCTTCTCAAGCGCGTCGATCTGCATTTTGACTTGCTCGTCTTCCATGATATGCTCTTTGTGTTCGTCTTTCACGCGCGCGTTTACAAGCACCTGCGGCAGTATAGAGACTGCATCGGCGAGTTTAGAAAGCGTCTTGCCGCTGCGCATCACGATGGATGCCAGCTGAATACCCGTGAGTATCCCGTCGCCCGTCGAATTGTGGTCGAGAAAGATGATATGACCGGACTGTTCGCCGCCCAGCGAATAGCCGCCCTTTTCCATCTCTTCAAGCACATACCTGTCGCCCACGCGTGTTTTAACTGTTCTGATGCCCGCCGCATTCATCGCAATATCAAGACCCAAGTTGCTCATCACTGTGCAGACCAGCGTATCCTGCTTTAACAGACCCTGCGCTTTTAGGTCCATCGCGCAGATCGCCATAATCTGATCGCCGTCTACCACAATGCCGTGTTCATCCACCGCGATCAGTCTGTCCGCATCACCGTCAAAAGCAAAGCCCATATCCGCGCCCAGCTCCGCCACCAGCTGCGTCAGTTTCTCGGGATGAGTCGATCCGCAGTTGTCGTTGATATTGGTGCCGTCCGGCGTGTTGTAATACGGTACAACGTCCGCGCCCAGTTCGATAAACGCCCGCGGCGCAATTGTCGATGCCGCGCCGTGTGCACAGTCCAGCACAACCTTTAGCCCGCGCAAATTGGTATCCGTCGCGGAAAGCAGAAACTCTTTATACTCAGTCGCCGCGTTGGCCGCGCGCACGCGCCGCCCCACATTTACACCCGTTTTAAGCTCAATTTCTTCGCGCGAGATGATGCTCTCAATGCGGTCTTCGATCTCATCGGGCAGCTTCTTTCCCTGCGCGTTGAAAAATTTGATGCCGTTATATTCCGCTGCGTTGTGAGACGCCGATATCACGATACCCGCGTCCGCGTCGTAGTTGCGCGTGAGGTAAGCGACGCCCGATGTGGGGATCACGCCCGCGACCACAGCTTCTGCGCCCACCGAGCAAATTCCGGCCACAAGAGCCGACTCCAACATCTCGCCAGATATCCGCGTATCGCGCCCAATCAGAATGCGCGCCTTGTGTACCTCGCTGGTGAGCACAGACGCACCGGCCTGCCCCAGCTTAAACGCAAGCTCGCAGGTCAGCTTTTCGTTTGCGACACCTCTGACTCCGTCCGTTCCAAATAATCTCGCCATATCGCCTCCATGGCCCAGACCTTTAGTATTATAGTCCGGGTTATACCAATATGCAAATTGGTATAGTCCTATTTATATTCTCTTAAGTAGCTCAGTGCTGAGTAAATGGCAATCGCGCCGTCCGATGCCGCCGTGACCACCTGACGAAGCGGCTTTGCGACGATATCGCCCGCCGCGAAAACACCCGGCAGATTGGTATGCATAGCCTCGTCTGTGATAATATAACCAAAATCATCCGTTTTGACAAGCTCTTTCACATCATCACTGTGCGGCACTATGCCGATGGCGACAAACACACCCGACACGGCAAGGGAGCGAAGCTCCTGTGTTTTGTTGTTGCGTACACGCACACCCGTGACAAAGGATTCGCCCTCTATCGCGTCTACCTCACAGTTCCAAACGAACTCAATCTTGTCGTTTTGCATGGCAGCTCTTTGCAGCACCTTTTGCGCGCGAAGTTCGTCACGGCGATGCACCACATACACGTGGCTTGCAAAATTCGCAAGATACAGCGCGTCCTCGATAGCGGTATCGCCGCCCCCGATTACAGCGACCTGTTTCTGTTTGAAAAAGGCGCCGTCACACGTGGCACAGTACGACACACCCGAACCGGAAAGACGGTTCTCGCTGCCAAGCCCAAGGCTTTTATATGATGCCCCCATTGCAAGAATGACGGATTTAGCACTGTATATGGTGTCCGGCGTAATGATCTTTTTTTCCTCACCCTCAAGATCAAAGCCCGTCACCTCAGCTGTTTCGATAACAGCCCCGTGGCGTTCCGCCTGCTCTTTAAACTTAAAGCTCAAATCGAGGCCTTCAATTCCATCGGGGAACCCCGGATAATTTTCAACCATCAGTGTTCTGGTAATCTGACCTCCGGCAAAAACCTTTTCCAGTATCAGCGCATTAAGCCCGGCTCGGCCCGCGTATAGACCGGCTGTGAGCCCAGCAGGCCCGGCCCCAACGATTATGACGTCATGCATGTCTGCTCTCCTTTGTATATAAAGAATTTAAATGTAAAGATTCCCTGAAAACAAAGCCGGACCACATTTGGCACCGACCTTGTTAAAGCTATATCATTTTTAATAATTTTAGCAGTGAACGTGTTTGCATTCAAGGATTTTTCGAATTTTTGATTGGGCTGCCGATATCAGGGTTGTTCTTGAACACCAGCGCTAATCAATAAAGCAAGCTCACTTAAGCCTTCCTTAAGCTGTGTATCCTCCTCTGCGTCCGATGGCAGCTCCACATATTTGTCCGGATAGACACCGTTGCCGTCAATGCTGCGGCCATTGGGTGTGAAATATTCGGAAGATGTGATTTTCAGCCCGCCGCCTGTCGATTCGATGGGAATCACCACTTGGACAACGCCTTTTCCGTAAGTACGCGTGCCCACAACCTCGCCCCAGTCGTAATCCTGGATGGCTCCTGCGAAAATTTCGGAAGCGGAAGCCGTATTTCCGTTAACCAGCAGCACCATCGGAATTATTACGCATGCGGCATTGCTCGTTTTTGTATCCTGCTTGCCGTATTTGTCTTCAGTATATACAATCTTACCCTCGGGAAGCAGTCTGTCTAGCATGTTGACCACTGTATTTAAGTACCCGCCCGGATTGTTGCGCAGATCAAACACAATGCCCTTGGCGCCCTGTTTGACAAACTCGTCGATGCCCTCGTTGAAAAGCGCTTCACAGTTGCCGCTGAACTGTTTGATTCTCATATAGCCAATGCCGTCTTCCAGCATCTTATACTCAACCATATCAAGTTCGATGGATCGGCGTGTCATTGTGAACTCCAGTACGTCGTTGCCGCGCTTTACGCCAATCGTGATGGGTATACCGTCATCTCCGATACATTTGACGCGTATTTCCTGAAGCGTGTTTTTTGTCACGTCTGTTCCGTCAATCGATACAATGAAATCTCCAACCTGTATGCCGGCTTCCTCCGCTGCTGAATTATCCAGAAAATAAGACACCACGGCAAGACCGGTTATGTTATCAATGGTAATGCCCATGCCCACGCCGTAATATTCTCCCGATGAATTCTGCTGAAACGCTGCGAATTCCTCGGGCGTATAATAAACGCTGTAAGGATCGCCGAGTGATGCCACCATTGCTTTGAGACCGGCATACTGCACATCCTCCATATCATAATCGCGAAGATAGTTTTCCTTAATTTCCTTTTCAACGCGTAGAAACTCCGTAAGAGGAAGCTCATCCTCAGTACGCGATTCATATTTTGCGCTCACAAGAAAATATGTACCCAAAGCGGAAACGAGGCCAACCAAAAGAGCCATCAGCAGAGCTTGCGTTTTTCTCATAAAACTCCTCCAAAAAAACACTACGTATATAAATATGTCGGCACAACCGTCCATTATTCAGCCAATAACAAAAGCGAGGCAAAAAACAAAAAGCCTTCTTCGCGCATGAGCGCAAAAGAAGGCCTTCCTTTTCTATCAATGTGCAGCATCATAGGCTTTTTGGACACAATACTGATGACGCGGACATTCCTTGCCCGTTTCATGTACTTTAGAATCCTTAAAGTGAATGCAAAAATGACCGGGGAAGTCGTTATCCTTTGTCGGACTTACGAGATGAGGCATACCGTTTTGAGACGCGGCATATGTGACGCTGCCGATGGTCACCCATATGGCATGCCTGTCCCAAGACCATTCACCGCCATAGCATTCCTTCATAATGGCCGTATCCTTTGCCGTCAGAGGCTCACAATCTGCATGCCACCAGCCTCCGAAACGGCGTACCCAAAACTGCCGTCCGGATTTCACATCCGTCACCAATGCTTTGCTTCCTTTTGTAAACACCTTGGCAATATCGTCCCATGTGGATAGCTTGACCTCTCCTGTGATGCCGAAAAGTTCAGCCGTTGTGGTTGATATGTCATTGTCGCCGAAAAGCAATTCATATGTTTTCGCACCCACGATGCCGTCTCTATCCAGCCCTGCTTTGCGCTGAAACGCTTTCACCGCGCCCTCCGTTACATCGCCGAAATAGCCCGTAGCCGGCGCAATCAAAAAGTTGCGCTTGCGCAGCTGTTGCTGAACGTTTCTGACCTCGGCGCCTTCCATGCCGAGTTTTATCATATTGCTGGCCGTTTTGGCCGTGCTCAGTTTTACATAATCTTTATGCACATAGCCGGCTTGAACCGTAGTTTCGTCCTCTCCGGGCACTTCAACGTAATACCAATCGCCGGATATGTTTTTAACCGTCATGCCTGTTCCTTCGCTTAGTTCCGCGATAATGTTGCTGTAAGTGCCGGGGTTCTGACGAAGGTGTAAGCCACCCTCCAGCACATGCGCGACCATATAGTCGGTAGACGGCAAAAACACATATTCAGAGCTTATATAACCGCGGTAGTTGCCGTAAATAATTCTGTACCAGCCATCGATTTCTTCACAAAACACGCCTATGCGCGTTCCTTCTTTGAGCTGCATAATGACAGGGGAGTCCGTCGTTGGGCGTATACGCATATTAACCTCGTCGCCCATCACTGTGGCGTCCTCGAAGTACGGCATGGCATTCGCCGTTGTCACAGGCATAAAAAGCGCTGCGCATATTATGAAAACCAAAAAAATCAAACCAGACTTTTTGATCATAAACACCTCAGACAAGCTTTTCTTTTATTATACAACTGTATTTATGCAATGTCAAAAACCTGTCTTTGTCCAGTCACCCGTCCCTTTTCTTTTTCAGCGCCGATTTGAGTTAATTCTGCGGTGTTGCCATAAATATTTAAATACCGCCCACGCGACGGATGTACTCACGTGCCATCTTAGCGTATTTTAGCGGCGCTGCTTTAGCGGGGTCCTGTTCGGCTTCGGCCAGCATCCAACCGGTGTAGCTACTTTGTGCGATCACATCGAATATCGGTTTAAAGTCTATCATGCCGTCGCCCGGCACCGTAAATACGCCCTGTTTTACGGCGTACAGGAAGCTCCACCCGTTTTTCACGGCTTCGTGGTATACGACTTCACGTACATCCTTTAGATGTATGTGCAAGACACGTCTGATGTGCTTTTGCAGTACGTCATACGCGACCTGCACATCGCCTTCTGAGAAAACGATGTGCCCCGAATCGTACAGTAAATAAACATTATCGTTCGTCAGATCAAACAGCCGATCGATCTCTTCCGGCGTTTGCACGCCCGTGCCCATATGATGGTGCACGCACACCTTCATATCCTTTTCGGCAGCAAGGTCTGCAAGGATGTTCATACCGTCTGCGACCTTCCTCCATTCTTTTTCTGAAAACACCGGCGAATCGGCAAGTACCGGTCTGTCCGTCTGTTGTATGCTGTTGCTTTGTTCGCTGCACCCGATGATCTTTGCGCCAAGAATATGAAGCATATCACGGTGGGCAATGAACGCCTCGACGATATCCTTTTTGTCTTGTGTGATGAAAAACGTCGAGAACCACGCATTACAGATCTGAAGCCCACGCGACGCGAGTACATCTTTGAGTACAATCGGGTCTTTGGGGAACTTGTTGCCGATCTCACAGCCCTCAAAGCCGGCCTGGGCCATCTCGTTGATGCACTGCTCGAACGGTATCTTTGCACCGAGTTCGGGCAGATCGTCGTTGGTCCATGTGACGGGGTGTATTCCGAGACTGATTTTAGCAGCATCCAACATCACAGTCATACTCCTTATCTGCCAAGCAACAGCTTTCTTGCGCGCGCTTTAACAGCTTTGTCCTTCAAAGCCAGGTTTAGAAAGCCTTCCTGTACGCGTTTCTTTAAATATTCATATGAATAGGCGATGGATTCGGCGTGGTCAAACGCGAGTCCTGCGCTGTTGATCGGATAAATTTTCTGAATTTGTCCGGCTGGGTATGCCACGATTGGATGCATCTCCTTGCTGCCGCTCAGCGTGTAGCTGATATGTGTTTCGCCGCCCGTTTCTTCGGTTGTGTAATTGAGCAGCGTAAACCAGCACGCTTCGGCGGCGTCGTCGCCCGCGACGGGTTTGAGCGTTGATGCGTCTGCCATTGCGACATGGCTTGCCGTAATACAGCGGTAGCGCGGGTCGCGGTCGGGGAGGCCCCATGTGAATACCTGTTCAAGATAGAGTCCGGAAAGCCCCGTTTCTTCCATAAGCTCTCGGTTTGCGGCGGTTGCAATGTCTTCACCTATATCCACGAAACCGCCGGGCAATGCCCAGCATCCCTTGTAGGGGTAGTTGCCGCGATTAATAAGCAGTATTTTAAGCGCATCTTCGCCCACCGCGAAAAGCGCGGTGTCTGCAGCAAACCCGGGGTTCTGATACTTCGTAGGGTCGTAGCTTTTTAAGAACCGAATTTCGTCTTCGCAGGATGGAATATAAGTCATCATTTTCTCCTAGAAATAAACGCTGTCGATGACGCCGCCGCCTAAGCATTCATCGCCTAAATAGAGCACCGCGTATTGACCCGGCGTCACGGCACGCTGTCGTTGCTCAAAATCGATATGCGCGCCGCCGTTCTTGAGCGTGACGTGCACTTGCTGATCGCTCTGGCGGTAGCGGAACTTGGCTGTGCAGGAAAACGCATCGCCCGGCGCTTCATTAATAAAATGGAAGTCCGGCGCGAACAACGCGCGTGAAAATAGCGCGGCAGGCTCGCCGCCGTTTTCTCCTTGTGCCACAATCAGCGTGTTTGCCCCCACATCCTTGTCGATTACGAACCACCGCGTGTCCACGGCGTTCTCTCGCCCGCCGATACCGAGACCGCGCCGCTGTCCGAGCGTGTAATACATTACGCCTTGATGAGAGCCCACAACCCGTCCGTCCGGCGTTTTGATATCGCCCGGCTGTGCGGGCAGAAAACCCGAAAGGAAGTCGCGGAATTTACGCTCGCCGATAAAACAAATGCCAGTGGAATCCTTCTTCTGTGCGACTTTGAGATTCAGCGACGACGCGATGGTGCGCACCTCGCTTTTCTGTATCTCGCCAAGCGGGAACATGGCGCTTTGCACCTGCGCGCTGCTCAGCATGCACAAGAAATACGTTTGGTCTTTGCCGGTGTCTGCCGATTTGTATAGATGCCCGTTGCCTTTGGTACGTGCATAGTGCCCCGTGGCGATGTTTTGAGCGCCAAGCATTTTGGCATGGTCCAAAAACGCGGCAAATTTGATTTCGGAATTGCAGAGCACGTCCGGATTGGGTGTGCGTCCTGCCTTGTATTCGCTTAAAAAGTGCGTGAAAACACGGTCATAGTATTGCTGCTCGAAGTTGACCGTGTAATACGGAATATCAAAGGCGGTGCACACGCTTTTGACGTCTTCATAGTCCTGCGCGGCGCTGCACCCTTTGCCGTCGTCCTGCCAGTTTTTCATAAACACGCCGATCACGTCGTATCCCTGCTGCTTTAGCAGGTGTGCCGCGACGGCGGAATCCACACCGCCCGACATGCCGCAGACCACGCGGATCTTTTGATTCTCTCTCACAGTAAGCCTCCGATTTTGCTTCATTATACCGTTTGTCAGCGCGGATTTGCAAGCGCTGGTGGACAGCTTTCGCTCTTGTGCTATACTCGTCTTATGAAAAAGAAAATCTTCGTGCTTGCGGTGCTGATTATCGCGGCAGCGCTCATATTCTGGTTTTTCTATCCGCTGCGCAGTATGATGGTGATGAGCGTGTATTCGGGGCAGCACAGCAACGACAGCGTATTAAAAAAGCATGGACTGACTGTCGATATTCCGTCGGGACAGGGCTGGTATCCGTTCGTGATGACGTACAATGCAGAGAATTTTTCCGCTTGGTCGGGGATCAATGCGGACATGTCGATACTATATAACTTCGGCGCGTTTGACCCGATGGCGCGAACATCGTCGGTCTACGATGCGGGCAGCGATAAATACAGTGCGTTTTATGGCGCGTACGTTCTTCATAAGGACGGCGGTGTTTTCGGATTCTCCGAAGACAATGTGGAAATGGACGAGATCATAAAAGCGGTGAAGTATGACTATACACAGCTGGTGCTGGCGGGTTTCGGCTGTGATGATATTGTATTCGAACTAGATAAATATGAGATGAAACAAAAAGCTTGGTATGCGGGCAGCGGGGGATGGGAACGCATCGATGCGGCGATGACGACGAACGGTGTGGCTCATCAATATAAAGAAAGCAAAACCGCGTATTTACAATACGGTCCGCCAACGCAGGCGGTACAAGAAGATTTCGCCGTCATCACATTGCAGGGCCGGCTGTATATCAAATACTTTGAGGATGTTGACTGCACGGTGATGCTGTATGTCATTGCGCCCGATACAGAGGCAGTGGATTCATGTGATACGGATATACTGAGCAACACGGCCATTAAAGCAGTGATTCGATCTCGCAGACAGCAAGGTCGATAAGCGATTTTGCGCTTTGCTGTGCGAATCCGGGAATGATGATGTTGCAGCGTGATATGGGGATGAGTATCTTTTTGGCGCTGCTTTCGGCAATGGTGCGCGCCATGCGCGGCGTGATTTCGCCCAGCATACCGCTTGCCGCGATGATGCCGATGCCACCAACGATAACGTCCGCATTTTTGGCGTTGAAACAAACCGCGTTTTCGCCTGTTGCGCAGCTTTTCGCGCCTGCCTTCTTCATCGCTGCTGTTGCCGCGACGTTGGTGCCGACGGCGGTCAGGCTAATGCGATCTTCGTGTTTTTCGAATAGTTTTTTCACGAGTGCTGCGCCAAGACCGCCGCCTTGGGCATCCACCACGACCACGTTAAGCATAAAACAACGCCTCCCCACAGGTCATTATACAGCATGACCTATAGAGAGGCAATTGGTGGTGGGCAGTCTTATAGCGGCAGGCTTAATGTTTTGACCGATTTCATTGTGCAAAAATCTTCTTTCACATATAAGACGTTTCAAATGAGCAAAAGTGCTACGCAAAAAATTATGAAACTTTGTGGTTATTAGGTTTTATGCCGATTTGTAGCTTTATGACAATACTTGTTTTTTATGCTTTATATGTGGTATGCCTCAAATTTGCGTCTCATCGCAATTTTTTCTTTTATTAACCAACAATATAATATATAATCTCTATTGGAGCATTTACGGTTTATAATTATTTTTTGAGGAGGAAATAAATATGCCATTGGTAACAACAACAGAAATGTTCAAGAAAGCTTACGACGGCGGCTATGCCATCGGCGCTTTCAACGTGAACAACATGGAGATCGTTCAGGGTATTACAGAGGCGGCGAAGGAACTGAGTGCCCCGCTGATTCTTCAGGTCTCCAAGGGCGCCAGAGCCTATGCTAACCCGATCTATTTAAGAAAGCTCGTCGAAGCGGCGCTTGAAGATACAGGGCTTCCAATCTGCCTGCACCTCGACCACGGCGATACGTTTGAAACCTGCAAAGATTGCATCGACGGCGGTTTTACATCTGTCATGATCGACGGTTCGCATCATTCCTTTGAGGATAACATCGCTGTGACAAAGAAGGTTGTGGAATACGCGCACGATCACGGCGTTGTTGTGGAAGCGGAGCTCGGTCGTCTGGCGGGTGTGGAAGACGATATCAAGGTTTCGGCCGAAGATTCGTCCTATACGCATCCCGAAGAAGTCGAGGAATTTGTCAGCAAAACGGGTGTTGACTCTTTGGCCATCGCTATTGGGACAAGCCACGGTGCGTTCAAGTTCAAGGGCGAGCCCAAGCTGCGTTTTGACATACTCGAAGAGATCACCAAGAAGCTTCCCGGATTCCCGATCGTGCTGCACGGCGCGTCGTCGGTTATCCCCGAGTTTGTGGACATGATCAATAAGTTCGGCGGCGATATGCCGGGCGCACAGGGTGTTCCCGAAGAGATGCTGCGTCAGGCGGCAAGAAGCGCGGTTTGCAAGATCAACATCGACTCCGACCTGCGTCTTGCGATGACAGGTACGATCAGAAAGTACTTTGCGGAAAATCCGTCTCACTTCGACCCGAGACAGTATTTAAAACCGGCCCGCAGCGCGATTAAAGACATGGTGAAACATAAAATAGACGTTGTGCTTGGCTGCGCAGGCAAAGCGTGAGTGAATAATAACGAATCCGGCGTTTGCTGATGCGAATGCCGGATTTTTTTCAATGGCGGGAGGTAAGGAATGCGAAAAATTAAAAAGGTGTTTATTTCAACAGCATTGGCCTTGGCCGTAACGGCGCTTGGCGGATGCGCCTTATTTGGATCACCGCAGTCGCTTAAGCCCACGCTGATTAACGGTACGACGGCGGGTAATATACAGAATTTCGGTTTTGCGGTTAAGCAGGACGAGATTATTTTTTTGTATTATACCAACGGAGACTTATATCAAACGGGTGATATCGTCAAATCCAATCCCGAAACGGGAGAGAACAGCCTGGCTATGCACGACGGCGGCCTGTATATGAGTGTTTATGACGCAAACCTTTATTATTGCAAGGTAGATGGCATTTACAGAGCGTCTATGGATACGTTCGAGTCTGAGCGCCTGCTTGAAGTAGATGCAACTCAGCTTCAGATATCAGACGGCAAGATGTTTTATATTGAGGACGGCGTGATAAACAGCGCAGACGCAAACGGTGATGCCGTTGATTTTATACCCATTGCGGGCGCCGAATGCCTCAATGTATACGAAAACAAGCTTTTATACATTGACAGTGCAACGGGACAAATTTGGCAGGCGAATACCGACAGCTCGGATCAAAAGATGCTGTTTGACATTGATGCAAAGCAGTTTTTAATACTTGAAGGTGTCTTCTATTATATGGATAACGCTGACAACAATATAAAGCGTATTGCGGAAAAAGACGCAGCCTCTGAAATAGTGGTACCGTATGCGTGCAGTGGTTTTAACATTAATGCTTACGGTTTGTATTATACGCGCGAAGCCGACGGAAAGTGGGTCTGCTGCAATGCGGATATCAGCGGAAAGAACGAACAGATTATTGCCGAAAACGGGGAAAGCAAGCGGCACCTGGTGTGTATGTTTGACGGCAGTGCGGCCATATTGGGTGAAGAGGAGTTTCGCATCGCCACGGAATAGCATAGATCCCCGCAGCATAGTATGAATTGATACTGTGCTGTTTTGGGGGGCGAGACGATGGCGCTGGGCATAGACTTTTCAGTGGTGTTTTTTTTCGGACTCGGTCTTGTGCTGCTCTATTTTACCGGATGGCTGCTGCTTGCCCCCTTGAAATTCATTATGAAGCTGATTGTAAGCGGTCTTTTAGGCGCGCTTTTTCTTGTTATTATCAATCTCATCGGCGGCATTTTTAACGTGACCATCGCTATTAATCCGCTTAGCGCTCTCATTGCAGGATATTTTGGGCTGCCGGGTATAATACTTCTTTTCGTGCTAAAACTTATTCTGCTTTAGAATGAGCAAAGCGAAATGACGACGAAGTGGATAAAAATCAGTATTGTTTATGCCGCTCATTCCGCATCGTTTTCAGACGCCGCATTTTCATTAATATAGACGATGGCGCTTTCCAGTCGATGATCTTTGATCGTTTTTACTTTAATGTTCAGACCGAATTCTTCAAGCTCCGGTGTGCTGCCGTCTTCCGGTACGGTGCCGAGCATGCCGAACACTAGACCTCCGAAAGTCTCATACTCGTTCTCGGGAAGCATCACGCCGAGATGCGAAGACACTTTGCCGAGCGGTGTTGTGCCATGAATGCGCCACGTTTTTGAATCAATTCGTTCGATCATCGGCGATTCGGCAGGCATGGTCATATCATCTTCAAGGTCACCCACGAGTTGCTCTAACAGGTCATACATTGTGATGATGCCGCTCATGCCGCCATGCTCGTCCAGAACCACGGCAAAATGATTTCGGCTTTTTTTCATGTTGCGGAACAAGACGTCTGCACGCACCGTCTCCGGAATAAAATACGCTGGCTTAACAGCGTTTTTCAACACGGCTTGGCGGCTTTTGTCGCCCAGACGAAAATAGTCTTTAGCGTATAGGGCACCTAAGATATTGTCGGGGCTGTCTGAACAGACGGGATAAACGGAGTGGCGGCTCTCGCCTATCGTATTCTCCCATTGCTCATCCGATTCGTCCAACCACAGCAGCGATACCTCGGTGCGGTGCGTCATGATTTCGTCTGCCGATATGTCGTTGAACTCGAACACGTTTTGTATCATGTCCTTTTCGTCCGGCTGTATCGCGCCTTTTTCGCTGCCCGCATCCACCATCATGCGTATTTCTTCCTCGGTGATCTGCTCATCCTCTCCGTGCGGGTTCATGCCGAAAAGCCGCAGAATGCCGTTGGCAGACACTGTCAGCAGCCAGACGATGGGCGCAAATATCTTGGAGATAACATATACGAGAAACGATAGGGAAAGGGCAAGCTTTTCCGCTTTTTTCATGCCGATTCGCTTGGGAACCAGTTCACCCAGCGTGACCGTAAAATATGTAAGGAGCAGCGTGATGATGACGACGGATACCGTGCTAAGCACGGAAACGGGAATGTTAACACCGATGCTTTTTAGCGCGCCGGACAGTCTGTCCGAAAAGTTTTGGGCAGCGAAAGCGCTGCCCAGCAGGTTTACAAGCGTGATGCCGATTTGAATCGTTGCGAGAAAATGCGCGGGCTGCGCGGTAAGTTTAGAAAGCCTCACCGCCCGCTTGTCTCCGGCCGCCGCCATCTTTGCGATTTTATTATCGTTCATGGAAATGATCGCAATTTCCGCACAAGCGAAAAGCGCGTTAATAAATATCAGAATAATCTGCAAAAATACCTGTCCCAGTATCGGGTTGCCGTCGTTCAAGAAGATACCTCCTAAACAGTGTGATGAATTTAGCGTATCATAATAAAACGGTATTTACTCAGCCGTATTGTTTTTGCTCCATTATTAAAAAATTATACTGTATTAAAGCAAAACATACAATGCGGAAGAACCAAGGAATGGGAAATTCATGTTGACATTTCAGATTTATGGGTATATTATATATACAAGTTTTAATATTAAAAAGTAAGAGAAATTAGGATATGTCTCATATAAAGCTGGTTCTGCTGGGTGTTTTGGGCATGAAGCCCATGCATGGATATGAAATTAAACACATTATTGAAGATCATATGGGAGACTGGACGGACATAAAATTCGGTTCCATCTATTTTGCGCTTTCCAAGCTGGAAGAAGAGCAATTTGTGGAAATAGCCGAAGAAGGCCGCGAGGGCAACAGACCGTCGCGTACGGTTTACCGCATCACGGAAAAGGGCAGGAAGGCGTATTTTAAGCTGCTCAGACAGCTTTGGACATCGAATCAACGGACGCTGTATCCTTTGGATATTGGCCTGTTTTTTATTGGAAGCGTACCCAAGCAAGAGGCAGCGTGTTATATAGAGGAGCGAATCAAAAAAACCGATGAATCGCTGGCGTATTTGCTACTGCATGGTAAACAGATGGAGATGGATCCTCAAATTCCTGCTCAGGCGCGCGCGATTGTGAACCACTCTTTAAGGCACATGGAAGCGGAGCGGAGTTGGCTTGCTGAGGTATTTGAGCTGCTCGATAATTTCTATTAATTTTTTTATGATATTATACAATCTTGTATATATAAAATAAAATAACGTGGAGGATACAAAATGAAGCAAAGAGTCATAGAAACAAATGTCGGAATTCAAGGGGAGCTTAATGTGAAAGCTTTTAATGAATTTCAGCGTAATATGCGCGATCGCGGATGGATTGAGACAAAACAGGTCATGGATTCCGGTATTCAAAGCGGTCATGCGCTGGAGGTGGGGCCGGGGCCGGGGTATCTTGGGCTTGAATGGCTCAAAAACACACGAAATACTTTGCTGACAGGATTGGAAATCAGCGCGAACATGATCAAGGTTTCGCGAAAGAATGCACAAGAGTATGGGTTTGACTCGGATCGGGTGAAGTATGAGCAGGGTAACGCCCTTTGTATGCCTTTTGACGATGGGCAATTTGACGCGGTATTTACGAACGGCTCGCTTCATGAATGGGAAAGCCCTGAAAAAGTGTTTTGTGAAATCGCTCGCGTGCTCAAGCCCGGAGGTCGTTTTTTCATCAGCGATCTGCGTCGTGACGCCAGTCCGCTGATAAAATTGTTTTTAAATATGTCTGCGGAAAAAGTGATGAGAGTAGGTCTAAAAACGTCGATGCATGCTTCTTATACGAAAAATGAGCTGAAGGAGATCATTGCACATACCCCCTTGAAGAGGGCAAACGTGAGCGCGACCCCCATTGGTTTAACAGTTTCGGGCATGATGTGACGTTGAAAAAAGGCAGCACATATCCGCGTGAAAAAAGTTTCAAGAGGCAAGGATAAACATGCGCCAAACTTGCGCTAAACTTGCGCCAAAATGGCTGATATAGGCGCATTTTATGCTTGCTTTTTGTATGGCTGCATGTTAGAATACTCGTGCTGTAGATTTTTAGGAGGTAGCAATGGCCATTTTAGTGCTTGTCATCGAGATAGTCCTTTGTTTGTTCTCTTTGTTCATGATCGCTGTGGTGCTGCTGCAGTCCGGTAAGAGTGCTGGATTGTCTGGTGACATCGCTGGCGGCGCCGAGACATTTCTCGGAAAGAGCAAGGCGAAGAGTTATGAAGGAAAGCTGAAGAAACTGACGAAGGTGGCCGCTGTCGGCATCATGGTGCTGGCTGTTGCGCTTGTGCTGATTCAGGTATACGTCATGCCGAACTTTACCGGCACAACGGATGCGGCACCAGCGGCAACGCCAACGACTCAAGTCGAGTCGACGGAACAAGCCGAAGAAGCCGCGCCGACGGTATCCCCTGCGGAGTAGTATTTGGCAGATCAGTTCTTTCGACGCCTTTCCGAATTTACGGGAAGGCGTTTTTTAGTTGAGTGCCTCTCAAAAAATGCAGCGTTTTTGGGTATGATAATAATAGAAATTGAGGTATAGAAATAAGGAGATTGATTTGGAATTAAAGCAATTAATCATTGATGAACTTAGTACGGCCGGCAGAAAGATGGATTTTGATGATTTGGTCAAAAGCCTGTCAGCCGAACCTGCGGCGTGCCGGCAAGCTGTGGGTGAACTGGTATCCGAAGGCAGAGTTATTCGCTCGCCCAAGGGCAAGCTGTTTTTACCCGGACAGTTCGGCTTTTTTACAGGGCGTCTTGATGTTAAACGGTCCGGTTTTGGATTTTTGCTCAATGAGCAGGGAGATATATTTATTCCGGCGGATAAAAAAGGTGGTGCGATAAACGGTGATCTTGTATTGGTGCGCTTGCTTTCCGCTGCCGAAACGGACAGAAACCGCGAGGGCGAGGTTAAGGAAATTATCGAAGAAAAGACGAAAATCGTCGTCGGAACACTGACGGGAAGGTATTTGGCTCCTGATGACGAACGCATCGACGAGGTGTTTTTATCGCGTAAGGATTTGGGCGGAGCCCTCAGCGGCCAGAAGGTGGTTGTAGAGATTTTGAAGCGGGGCAAGGAGGGCAAAAGCCCCGAAGGACGTGTGATAGAAGTGCTCGGAACGGCCGGCGTGGCGAGTGTGGAATTAAAAAGCCTAATACGCCAGTATGATCTGCCCGAAGCGTTCCCGGCAGATGTGGAGGCAGAGGCGGTCAGGTCCGCCGGATATATCATTGATACGAAGGACCGAGAAGATCTGCGCGGGCTGAATGTATTTACCATAGATGGTGCGGATGCCAAAGACTTGGACGATGCCGTGTCGATAAAAAAGCTGGACGACGGTTATGAGCTGGGTGTGCATATCGCTGATGTGGCACAGTACGTCAAAGAAGGTTCGAAGCTCGATAAGGAAGCGTTTAAGCGCGGCACAAGTGTGTATCTGGCAGACACCGTGATTCCAATGCTGCCCAAAGCGCTATCAAACGGTGCTTGCTCGCTGTCGGAAGGCACTGACAAGCTGACGCTTTCATGCTTCATGAAGATTGACTCAAACGGTAATATTCTTGAGGCGCGCGTCAAGCAGACGGTGATTCATTCCAAACACAGGTTGACGTATAGTGACGTGAACAAAATATTCCAAGGCGGGCATGACGAGTTGGAGTGCGAATACGCGGATATTCTTTCCGATTTGCTTGAAATGAAGGCACTGGCGGCACAGCTGCGAGCGAGGCGTGAAGAAAAGGGCAGCATAGACTTTGATCTTGATGAAACGGGATTTAAGTATGATGAAGAAGGTCGTGTCATCGGCGTGGGACCTCGCATACGCGGTGAGGCCGAAAGGCTCATCGAAGAGTTCATGCTCGCGGCTAACAAATCGGTTGCTGAGATGTATTTTTGGCGTGAGATACCGTTCGTATACCGCGTCCACGAGCAGCCGGATGAAGAAAAAATGCACACGTTCGCGGCGTTTTATGAGAATTTCGGCAAGATAAGGGGTAAGGTTGAAAATATACGCCCCAAGACGCTGCAGGGTATACTCGAAGACGTAAAAGGCAAGCCGCATGAGAACATCATCAACCAGATCATGCTGCGTTCGCTCAGAAAAGCAGAGTATTGTCCCGAATGCAAAGGTCATTTTGGCCTTAGCTTTCAGTACTACTGTCATTTCACGTCGCCGATACGGCGGTATCCCGACCTTGCGGTACACCGGATCATAAAGCGTGATTTGAACGGGCGTCTCACGGAAAAAGTCATGGACGCGCTTGCGGCTAAGGTGGAGGAAGTGTCAAGGCAATCCAGCATTCGTGAGCGTGCGGCAATGGAGGCGGAACGCGCGGTTGATGATATGAAAAAGGCTGAGTTTATGTTCGGTAAAGAGGGACAGGAGTTCGATGGAATCATCAGCGGAGTGTCAAGAAATGTCATATTCGTGCAGCTTGACAACACAGTTGAGGGTGTGATACCATTATCATCCCTGCAAGATGATTACTATGTTTACAACGAAAAACTGTACTGTGTGATTGGTGAAAGAACGAGGCGGAAGCTGAGCATGGGCGACGAAATGCGTGTCCGCGTGGAGAGCGTAAGCGTGTATCCGCCGCGCATCGAGTTTACACCGGTGCCTTAGAAGTTATTGGAGAGGTTGTTTTGTGAGCGACGGGGTCAAGATTCTGATAAAGAATAAAAAAGCTTATCATGAATATTTTATAGAAGAGACCTATGAAGCAGGGATTGCGTTGGTTGGCAGCGAAGTAAAATCTATTCGCGCCGGCAAGGCGAACATCAGAGAAGCGTTTGTAAGAATACAGGATGGGCAGGCTTTTATTCACGGTATGCACATCAGCCCTTATGAGAAGGGCAGCTTTTACAACGAAGATCCGATGCGCATTCGCAAGCTGTTGTTGCACAAGCGCGAGATTGTTAAGCTTTATAGCACTGTGACACAAAAGGGGCTGACGCTTGTGCCGTTGGCTGTTTACTTAAAAAACGGCCTTGTGAAGTTGGAGATTGGCGTGGCGCGCGGCAAAAAGCTGTACGACAAACGCCAGAGCATCGCCGAGCGTGATGCTCAGAGGAAAAAGGAGATGGCCACGAAGCTGGCCAGATAACACATCGGCAACAAAGTCTCGTAATGGGACTTCACCGTGGGGGCGTATATGGCTTTCGACGGGGGTTTGTCGGAATTGGATAAGCGGGTCGCAGTTCCGGAGTGCTGCGTTAAAAAGCCGGACCTAAATTTTAGTTGCAGATAATACTGAACTAGCTTACGCTGCCTAAGGCAGTGTATGTCTTGCCGGTGATTCCCTAAGCATCGGGTCAAGGCACCATTAATTAGGGGAACCGCTCTTGCAAAGCTTTGAGCAAGAGAAGGGATCATGAAGCTACTGCACGCTTGCCCTGCACAGGGGGGCTTGCTCTGCGGGAAATCTTAAACCCTGAGCTGCACCCGGAGAAAGTCTGATTTTGGAACTTTCGGACAGGGGTTCGACTCCCCTCGCCTCCACCAAAAAAGCCCTTATTTATGGGCTTTTTTCTATGTCGTGTGATATTACGTGTGATATTTATTTTTTTTGACCATCATTTTTTGTTGTTTTTACGATATTTTCAAAATACCCATCTATCTTTTTGTCAACCTCAATGCG
>QKIQ01000062.1 GCA_003249555.1 Clostridia bacterium
TTTATAGGTATCGTCAGTCTGTTTGGCATATTCATTGACAGTGCTGATTAAACCGTTCAAGCATATTGATAACATACAAATCACCCACAAATACATTATATGATATACATATTCAGCTTCACTTGTTTGTGTGTGCTCTTTCACGGAAGGGATAACGATACTGCATCTCTATGAGTTGTCGCATTGGATAAACGCTATTCGCGCACGTATGTGATTGCGTACCCCAAGAATATGTTGTAATATCAAAGTATATTCATCCGTGGGTAGTTTTTTTGCACCGCCAAGGTTCTGTTTGGGAGCCGGTGACTGACAAATTAACTGTGTGTGGGTTTATTCATTTTTTAGGGGATAAGGATGCATTATTTAGAGCTGCTAATTATTGCTGTGGGGCTTTCAATGGACGCGTTTGCCGTCGCCGTATGCAAGGGATTGGCACAGGAGCAGCACAGCATAAAAAATTCGTTTGTCACAGGCATTTATTTCGGTGGTTTTCAGGCGCTGATGCCGCTTCTTGGTTATCTTTTGGGCACCCAGTTCGCTGATTCTATCACGGCGGTAGATCACTGGATCGCGGTGGCTCTGCTTAGTATCATTGGCATCAACATGATACGCGAATCACGCTCGTGCGACGTGAAAACAAGCAACTCGTTCGGGTTCAAAAAGATGGCGGTGCTCTCTCTGGCGACCAGCATAGACGCGCTGGCTGTCGGTATTACGTTCGCGTTTTTAAAGGTCAGTATCGTTCCTGCTGTGCTCACAATTGGCGTTATCACTTTTGCGATATCGTTTGTGGGCGTAAAGCTGGGAAGCGTGTTCGGCAGCCGTTTTAAGTCCAAAGCCGAAGTGGCGGGGGGCGTGATTCTCGTTCTCATGGGTCTTAAAATACTGTTTGATCACCTTGGTATGATCAGCTTCTAAAAGCATGACATATATGCCATTCAGGAAAAAGCCAAAGCGATTATGTGGAACGGATAAATCGGCAAATAATTCGTGGCGGAATCTATTTTTCCCTTTGCATTGCTTGGTTGTTGTGCTATAATCACACAGGCGACGGATTAATAAATCCACGCTTATTTATGAAGTGGTTTGTATAAAACAATATATGTGCCCGTAGCTCAGCTGGATAGAGCGTTGGACTCCGACTCCAAAGGTCAGAGGTTCGAATCCTCCCGGGCACGCCATGCGGACAGGATCCGCCGAAAAACCGCGAAGCATTATGTTTGCTTCGCGGTTTTTGCTGGGCTTTAAGCACAATAAACCCCCAGTTTTACTGGGGGAATTAAAAATCTTATAGAAGAAAAAAGACCTCCAATGCTAAGATGATGAAGGTTCGCCAACCGCATCAACAAAACAAAGGAGGTCTAATGTCATGAATGACATAAAAAATTTATCACATAGCAAATGGAGATGCAAATACCATATAGTGTTTGCACCCAAATACAGAAGGCAGGCCATATACGGAAAGATAAAAGTGGACATAGGGCAAATTCTCAGAAAGCTATGCGAACAAAAAGGTGTTGAGATAATAGAAGCACAGGCATGTCCAGATCACATCCATATGCTTGTGAGTATACCACCCAGCATAAGTGTAGCGCAGTTTGTGGGATACCTAAAAGGGAAAAGCTCGCTGATGATATTTGATAGACATGCAAATCTCAAGTATAAATATGGGAATCGACATTTCTGGTGCCGCGGTTATTACGTGGATACCGTAGGCCGTAACGCAAAAGTAATTGAGGAGTATATAAAGAATCAATTACAAGATGATATAGCGGCAGATCAAATATCGTTTAAAGAGTATCTTGACCCGTTTATGGGTGACAAGAATACAAAGGCATAAAAAAGGCCTAGCGGCGGCCTGTGAAAGTAATGCGATTGGCGAACCTTCAATGCGTCTTAAGACGCTGTGCTTGTAATATGCCCTTATAGGGCTAGTGCATACCACCAGTTTAACTGGTGGTTTTGATTGGCTTTGTCTGTTTAATTGAAAACATGTGGCATCTGTATTTTAATGCAGATGCGAATGGCGGTTATGCAGAGGGGTTCGTTCGGTGACCGCATTGTGAAATGGGAAAAGCAAAGCCAATGAACGTGTTTTATGCTATAATGCTGAAAAAAGCAGGTAAAGCTATTGATCAATCGAAGAAAACATCTAATAAAAAGGATAATCGGAAGCGGCGGGTTCATCACCCTATCGCTTGTTTTCGTGTTCGGCGCGTGCGGTACAAGCAATGATAGCGCATCGCCGGTGGCAACGGCAATGGCAACGGCTCCCGTTGTTACAACCGTTGAGCCGATAGCTACGCCTATCGCCACCACGCCGCCGGAAATGAATATTCCTAAGCCGTCACATATGCCGTCACCCACACCCTTGCAAACTCAGGGGTTTGAGGGTCAGTCTGTCTGTATAGCTGAGGAGTATGTGAACATCCGTGAAAGCGCGGACAAAGACAGTGCGGTGGTCGGTATGCTGCCTGCGGGAGAGACGGCAGATGTTATCGCATACGAGGACGGCTGGGCGCATGTCGCGTATGGCGGTGTCACAGGCTTTGTGAGCCGCAAATATCTTATCAGCCGTCATGTGCCGGTTATTGACGTGCCCATGGGAGACTGGGCGGCGATTCTTGTCAACCCGTCGCATCTGCTGCCAGACGGTTTTGAAGTCGCGCTTGCCGAATTTGAGGGCGGGCATGTGGACGCGCGCATACTTGATATCTGCAAGGCGATGTTTGCCGATGCCAAGGCGGATGGTGTATCGTTCAGGCTAGTGGATGCATACCGCAGCTATGAAACGCAAAACGCGCAGTATCAAAAGAAGGTGAATAGTTACATTGCCAAGGGTTACAGCCTCGAGGACGCGGAGGTTAAAGCCGCGACGATTACGGCGCGCCCCAATACAAGCGAGCATCAAACAGGGCTGGCGCTCGACATCGTCACGCCGTCTTATACAAAGCGGGATAAGGGCTTTGCAAACACTGACGCTTTCTTATGGTTATACGCAAATGCGCAGGATTACGGCTTCATTCTGCGTTACAAACAGGATAAGCAAGAGATCACAAAAGTCATTTACGAGCCGTGGCACTGGCGGTTCGTGGGTGCGCAGGCTGCGAGAGCGACAAAACAAAGCGGTGAATGCTATGAAGAATATATGGTAAATTAACAGATAAAACGTAGCCAAATTGCGGGATGTCTGTTATATTATTTAGGAAATTCATATAACCAAAAGAGGTAAACACAATGGAAATTCAAAAAACGTATGTTATGCTGAAACCCACCTGCGTCCAAAGAGGACTCATTGGTGAGGTTATTTCACGTATTGAAAGGAAAGGGTACAAAATCATCGACGCGAAGATGATGTACCTGAATGAAGAGATTCTTCGCGATCATTACGCTCATCTGACCGACAAACCTTTTTTTCCTCAGATTCTCGATAATATGACGTCGGGTCCTGTGCTCGGATTAATCGTTGAAGGGCGCAACGCTGTGGTGGGCATGAGGATACTTATGGGCGCCACCAAGTTTGAGGAGGCTGCCGCCGGCACCATCCGGGGCGATTATGCAAGCAGCACACGCGAGAACATCATCCACGGCTCAGATTCTTTGGAAAATGCCGAAATTGAAATAAAGAGGTTCTTTGGGTAGAGAACACCATTTGAGCGATATTGGCGATGTGAGGGATATGGATTTGTGATCGAATAAGCAAAGCCCCGTTTTTCGCTAAATTGTTGCCCAAAGCTTTTATGAAAGAGTTATTGCGTAGGGATGTTGAAAAAATGCTGTTACTAATAAAGTGGCAGCTTTTTTATAAATGTGGCATGCAGAGCTTTTGTGATAGCACCAATTGTATCTCAAGATTCAGGAGGATTGTATGAACGAAGTATTTTTAACGCTTGACGCAGATAATCTTAATAACGAGCATCTGTGCTGCGCCATTGCAGATAAAAAACATCAGGCAGGTGTTGTGGCAAAAAAAGCATGGCTGTCTGAAAGAATCATGGAAGGCCATGTGTTCAGAAAGCTTGATGAAAAGGGTAAGGTGTTTATCGAGTATGCTCCGCTGGAAAAAGCATGGGTGCCTGTTATCGGTGAAAACTACATATACATTTACTGTTTGTGGGTGTCTGGCAGTTATAAGAGCAAAGGATACGGCAGACAGCTTCTTGAATACTGTATAAGCGATGCAAAAAGGCAAAACAAGTCCGGCGTGTGCGTCATCAGTGCCAAAAAGAAAAAACCGTTTTTGTCCGAAAAGAAGTTCATGCAAAAATATGGGTTTGAAACGGTGGACGCAATTGATGATTATGAACTGCTCGCACTGACATTTGACAGAACAAAGCCACAATTTGCGCCAAACGCCAGAAAACAGCGTATCGAAAGCGATAAACTGACAATATATTACGGTCTGCAATGCCCGTACATCCCCAACTGCATTGAACAAATCGAAAATTATTGCCGTGCAAACGGCATGGCGCTTAACCTGATTATGGTGGATACGTTGGAAAAAGCGAAAAACGTGCCGTGTGTATTCAATAACTGGGCGGTTTTTTGGAACAGCCGTTTTGAAACGGTGCATTTGCTCAATGAAGGTTATTTAAAAAAGATGATTGAAAAATAATGGCTCGCTATTAAGGATATTTTACAGTGAAAAGAACCTGCCTATATCGGCGGGTTCTTTTGATGATGGCATGTCATGCGGATAGTTATCATTGCAAGACTTATGAATCCACGATTACGCCGCCGTTGACATGCAGTACCTGACCCGACACATAGCTTGACGCCTCAGACGCAAGATACACATAGGTGGGCGCAAGCTGAAAAGGCTGCGCGGCATACTGTACCGGCACAGACGAACCGAATTCCGCCACCTTCTGCGGCGAAAAGCTAGAAGGAATCAGCGGCGTCCAGACAGGCCCGGGCGCGACGGCGTTCACGCGTATGCTGTTTTTCAGCAGCGATACTGACAAAGAGCGCGTGAAAGAAACAATGGCGCCCTTGGTCGAAGAATAATCGATCAGTTCTGCGTGACCTTTGTATGCCGTGACGGATGTTGTGTTGATGACGGCGCTTCCGGCTTTGAGATGAGGGAGCGCGGCTTTGGTCATAAAAAAGTATGAAAACACGTTGGTTCGGAATGTGTCGTCAAGCTGTTGCGCGGAAATATCCGCAATACTGTTTTGCGGGTATTGTACGGCGATGTTGTTGACCAGTATATCGATCT
>QKIQ01000064.1 GCA_003249555.1 Clostridia bacterium
TTTGACGACGATGCCGTCAATCGTGGTTTCGCCCTGATTCTCTATCTTAAACTCGAACTTAACCGTTTCGCCTTCGCCGTACAGCGTACGCGGCACGACGCCCGAAGCGGCCAGCTTGGTCACAAGTTCTTTCTTGTTGACTTTCGCTGTGGTCGTCAAGCTGTCAAAAGTGAATGTAAGGTCTTTTCCTAGCATATCGGTTGGTACATCTAATTCAAAATTGCCTGGATTATCACCACCTGTTCCAGCACTAAATTCTTTGATTTGCTTGTTTAATGTGGTGCATACAATAACTCCATTAATATTCTGTTCACTATCATTATAAATATTATACTCAAAAGTAAATACTCCACCCTCTGAAGCTTCTGTTTTTTGAGGCGTTACAGTGAACGATGGTGATGCCAACGCCACACCGCCGAAGCTGAATACAGCGGTGAAGAGCAGTGTCATAATCAGTATCAGGGATATATGTTTTTTCAAAACGTTTTTCCTCCTTGGTTGCGGAACGTATTCTTTCATATACAAATTCACGGTTCATTCTATATCTATAGCAAATATTTTGAAAAGTCAATTCGGGCAAGCATGCCAAAAAAGGCGAAAAATAGCGCTAAAAACAAACGTCAAAAGGTGAAAACACGCATAAAAAAACCGGACGCCAAAAGGCGTTCCGGTTCAAAATAAAGCGATTGTTAGGGCATGTAATAGATGCCTGCGTCGGGTATCGCGCCGCCTAACGATTGCGGGTTGCTGTCGAACATCACCTGAAAATAATCGTCCAGTATCGCGGCGCAATCATCGCCTGTGATAAACGATATGCCGCAGCGTGGTATCGCCGCTTTGGCCACGGCTTGAGCGCCCACAATCTGTTTCGCCACGATATCGGCAGCTGCGCTGTCGGTATCGGATAGCACGTAGTCGACCGAAGCGGTGTAATCCGCAATCAGTTGATTCATGATGGTTGTGTCGGCTGCAAGCGCATCGCTGACCACAGTCACACCCATGGGGATGCCCGCGTCTTCACCGAAAATCTTGCGCCATTCTTCGTTGATGTCCAGCTTCACCGTGACATCCGGATTCTGAGCAAGCACGGAAGAGACGAAAGGCTCGGGCAGCAGCGCGAGAGACACATCGCCGGCGGCCACAGCGTTCGCAAGGTCGGCATGAGCCCCCATATACTCAACGGTGACATCCTCAAGCCCGTTTTCTTTGAGAATTTTGTTCAGCACGTATTCCGGCGTGGCGCCCTGACCCGTGGCGTAGAGCGTTTTGCCCGCAAGGTCTTCAATGCTGTTTATCGTATCGCCGTTTTCGACGATATACAGCACCCCCATCGTGTTGACGCTCACGATCTTGATTCCGCCCTGCATTTTGTTATATAGCACAGCCGCAAGATTGGACGGTATGGCCGCGACGGATATTTCGCTGCTGATCACCTTGGGGCTGATTTGATCGGGGCTGGTCAAAAGGCTTACCTCGTAAGCGGGGTTGTCAAACAACCGGATCATGCCCATGCCTGTGGGGCCGGCCAGCGTCGCGACGGCCAGCGGATCGGCTTGTTCCGACGGCTCGGGGGCAGGTGTTTCGTCTGCTGTTTCACTTGGTGCTTGAGTTGCGCTTTCCGTTGGAGACGGAGACGCGGCCTCATTGGAGGGTGCGCTGCAAGCCGTGAATACGGCAAGCATCATGACCAGTACCATGAGGATAGTGAGCAGTTTTTTCATTTTAAGAATCTCCTTTCACGCTATGCGTATAAAATATTCATTCAGCCTGAGGTTTTAGGGAAGCACCTAAGAATCGTTGGTGCTTCCCTAAGTGTCCCGAAAAGCGCTGCTTTTTGGGGAGAGATGTTAGACCTCTTTTTTGGATATGGATGTTTTGACCTGTACGTCGGGGATCAGACCGAGCTTTCCCGTCAGGCTGTTGATCTCGTTTATGTCGCCGACCAGCGTAATCGTGATGACCGTGACGCCGTGTTCATGCAGCGGAAGCCCCATACGGCCCTTGATGAGACCCTTAAAGCCCGCCACCAAGGCGTTGAACTCGCTCTGATTATGCTCCGGGTTTTCCAGTATGGCGGTGATGACCGCAATTCTTTTCATATAAGTTCCTCCGCATTCTTGTATCAAAAAAACCTGCCGGACAGGCAGGTTGACAAAGCACAAAGAAACGGATGACCGCTTAGTATTTTGCAACACGCCTTCCAACGTAGATATTTCATCTGTGTCGTCAGGACAGGTTTATGGTTTTTGCGTGACGCGCAGAAGAAGTAACTCTCTTGCGTATCTGTGTGAATAATATCACAAGGATGAGAAAAAGGCAATAGCTTTTTGTGCCATTCAAATAACTATTCGTTGAAAAGCCGTGCGTGCTGTTGTAGAATTGAAAAAAACCAAAGGGGACACGGCGTGAAGAGAATCATCAATATCAAGAAACCCTCCGCTGCCGCCATAGAAAAAGCGCAGCAGCGTGTAAAAAATCTGGTGAAGCCGATTGGCAGCTTGGGGCTGATGGAAGACTATGCGGTCAAGCTGTCCGGCATATTCGGCAAAACAGGCTTTGAGCCTATGAAAAAAGCGATTGCGGTGTTTGCCGCGGATAATGGCGTATGGGACGAAGGGTATACGCCGGTGCCGCAAAGTGTCACGGCGATGCAGGCTGTCAATATGACAAAGGGTATTACGGGAGTAGGCGCTTTTGCGGCTTGCGCCGGGGCAGACGTGTTTGTTTATGATATGGGTATTCGCGGCTTTAAGGGTGCCAAGGGCATTGAAGATCGCCGTTTGGGCGATGGCACGCGCAATATCGCCAAAGGACCCGCGATGGAAATCACGCAGGCGGTACAGGCGATTGCGCATGGTATGAACGTGGCTGAGGCGCTGGCAGACAAAGGCTACCGTCTTTTGGGCTGCGGCGAGATGGGCATCTGCAACACGACCACGTCTTCGGCGGTGCTTTGTGCGCTGACGGGTGCAGATCCTGAGCTGGTGGTCGGCCGCGGCGCGGGCATTACGGACGAGCAGCTTGAGACCAAGCGCAATGTGGTTCGTCGGGCGCTTGATATCACAAAGCCCGATTCGGACAACGCTCTGGAGGTGCTCGCTTGTGTGGGCGGTTTTGATATCGCGGCGATGGCGGGTTTCTTTTTGGGATGTGCTTACCGACAGGTGGCCGTGGTGATTGATGGGTTTATATCCGCCGTGGCGGCTCTCGCGGCCAGCCGCTTGAACCCGCTTGTCACGGAATACGCGTTTGCGTCGCATCACAGCGCGGAGCCCGGTTTTCAAACAGCCATGGAAGAGCTGGGTATGGAAGCGCCGCTGAGGCTGGGCCTGCGGCTCGGCGAAGGCAGCGGATGCCCGCTCATGATGCACATAATCGAATCCAGCGCGGCGATGCTGCAAAACATGGCCACTTTTGATGAAGCCAAGATTGACCCAGGCAAGCTGGTAGACATAGGGAAATAAAACAGTACTATTTTATACAGGAGGGACAACCATGTTCAGACATATCGTTTTTTTTCGGCTGAAGCCTGAGGAGAAGAACAGGATACAGGAAGCGGCGGAGAAGCTGCGTTCGCTGACCACAGTGCCCATGGTGCGTCATGTGGAAGTGGGGCTTGATGAAGTGAAGAGCGCGCGCTCGTATGATATCGCGTTGATCGTAGACTGCGATACACGCGCCGACTACGAAGCATACGACCAGCACGAACTGCACCAGCCCGTAAGACAGTTTATGCGCAGTATCGTTGAAGCATCGGCGGCTGTGGATTTCGAGCGCTGAAAGCACAAAAAACGCCTGTGAAGGCGTTTTGGTTTAGCTATTCACTTAGCTTGTCGTAAGTACATTTGTATATATTAGGCGCGACGTGCTTCCATTTGTTGATGAATGCTTCTGCGCTGGCTTGGGAATACGTCACGAGGTTGAGCTCAAATACGGGCACTTGATTTTCAAGCACCTTGAGCATTACCTTGTACTCGCCCTCGTCAATTTTGATATAGTCTGCGCAAAGCTCGGTCTCGAGGCGCAGCTCAGCGCGGTTGGCCTCGCAGTAGGTATCCACAGCTTTGCGTACCGAAGCGGGCAGCTCCTTTTCAAGATAGAACAAGGTGGTGCCGCCGAGCTCGGAGAGCGTGTAGAAAAGACCGCTCGGCGTATCCCGCTGCTCCACAAGGCGGCTTTCAATCAGCTCGAACATGCATTCTTTTAAGTCAAAATAATTCAGCCAGTTGTTATCTGAGACGATACGTAAGATTTGCAGTTCGGAAAGCTGTATGTTAATGGATTTGAGCAGATAGAGTATGAGTAATTTGTTTTGTGCAATTGCTTCAATTTGCATTACAGTCCTCCAGACGCAATAGGTCACTTATATTATACCATATTTTTTGATATAGTACAGCAAATATAGTATTTAATATTGAAGAACGGACTACATATAGAGGATAATTGATGAGAGACGAATTGGAAAGACTCATTAAGCGCGAAGGTGCAGATATTTTTGGTACTTCGTGTGTGTCCGGCTTTGTGTCGGAGCGCTTTGCCGGGCTGCCTTTTGCCGTGACGATTGGTATGAGGCTGCTGGATGCGGTGATGGATCAGGTTTGCGGCGGCCCCACGAAGCTATATTTTCATCATTATCGCACTGCAAACGCGTTTCTTGACATGTGTGCGTTAAAATGTGCGCTTTTATTGCAGCGCAGCGGCTTTCGCGCTGTTGCGATCCCTGCATCGCAAACCACGAGCGCTGAAGGCATCGCGGCGGATTTTCCGCACAAAACGGCGGCGAACCTTGCAGGGCTCGGGTTCATGGGTAAGAGCGGCTTGTTCATTTCGGCTGACTACGGCCCGCGTGTGCGCCTCGCGACGGTGCTTACGGATTGTCCGCTGCCAAATGGGCAGATGATGCCGCCGCAATGCGGCAGCTGCCGTGTTTGTGTGCAGGCGTGCCCGTGCGGCGCGATAGTCGGCAATGCGTGGAGGCAGAATGGCAGTCGCGATGATATCGTAGACGCGGCGCTTTGCTCTCGGTTTATGAAGGATACATACGGCATGATCGGACGCGGATCGGTGTGCGGTATATGTGCCGCGGTGTGTCCTGTGGGCAGACACATATAATAAAAAACGAAAAAGCGCTTGATTTCATCGCGCGTTTGTGTATAATATGTAGTGCGGCTTTGGGGTTATAGCTCAGCCGGTTAGAGCGCTACGTTGACATCGTAGAGGTCGTTGGTTCGATCCCAATTAACCCCACCATATCCTGCGGTGTTCGAATGACGCCTTGATTTTAAACCTACAGAACTTAAACGGGAGCGTTTGTTCGCAGATCGGATGTCGGGCCCGCAACGACGGGATGGCTGATGACCTGGGCAGTGCACCCACCTGCTGTTAGGGCAGGTGTTAAAACCTGGCGGACGGCATCACGGGATACATTTGATAAAGCGGAATTGTGTAACGGTAGCACCTACGACTCTGACTCGTATTGTCTAGGTTCGAATCCTAGTTCCGCTGCCAGCTGCCAAGACCTACAATGGTTAACCAAACTCCCAAAAAAACATCTTAACTGATGTTTTTTTGTTTACCAACAATATAACAAAATGACATCACTTTTGCAAAAAACATTAAAGGTATTTTTTTATATCCTTCATGTTCTTAAAAGACACCTTGACTGTACGGTTTTGATCAACCACAATTTTATCAATCAACTCGATGATCATGGCTCTCGTTAGGCGATCAAAACCGATATAGCTTAGTATCGAGCAAACTACGGGATCCGCGCTCTTTCCTTCCCTGACCCTGTCCAATTCTTTTTCCAGCGCTGATCGTTCGCTTTCTATTTTCGATATCCTTTTATCAAACATCAGCTTTAGATCGGCAAATTCATCTTCGCTAATAATATAGCGTTTCAAATCAACATAAAGCTCGTTCTTCAACCGTTTATTCTGGTTTATGTCGTGTGATAGACGATCAATTTTGAAGCTCATTGATTCCAATAGTCTTCTACGGCTTTCTTTATTTTGAGTGCTCGATACGGCTTTGTCCAAATCGGATAACATATTTCTAATCTGTTGCTCGACTGCGTAATATATATCTGTTTCTAGTATGTAATGGCTTGAGCAGTAATTCTTACCCAAGTTAAGATACGTTGAACAAAAGTAGCGCATATCATATGGCGGCCTTACATTTTGCTTAATATGCCGCTTCATGGCCTTACCGCACTCATTGCAATATAAGACGCCCGCAAAAAGAGACACCTTACTTGACGATAAATGCGTATTCTGAGGTTTAGTTTGTACTCGCATCAACTCTTGCACGATATAAAAGTCCTTTCTCGATATAATCGGGTCGTGAGTGTTCTTAACGACAATCCATTGATCCTGCGGCACATCTATCCGTATATCAACTTTTCGGTTAGGTGATGAGGTTTTCCCTTGCACCATATCTCCAATATAAACCTCATTACCAAGGATGGCCGCAATATGCTGACGCTGCCAATTCCGTGTCTTGGATTCCCTCTGATGCAAACTAGCCCTCCATGCGCTTGGATTATCAATACCAAGTGCATTAAGCTGCTTTGCTATGCCAGATAAAGAGGCACCTTCAAGATACCAGCTAAAAATGTGTTTGACGTTTTCGGCCACCGAAGGATCAGCAATCAGCGTATGCTTATCATCCGCGCTTCTAAAATAAGCATACGGCTCAAGGGTCCCGACAAACTTACCTTCTCGCATCTTTACATGGAGGCTGGCCTTCGTTGAATTTGAAACCTGTTGTAAATATTGATCATTAAAAAGGTTAATCAACGGAACCTCGATGCCGTTCATCCGCGCTTTATCTTCAAAACTGTAAAAGCCTTCAATTGCAGTGATGATTCTCACACCGAAGCGCGGAAAGAGCTTCTCAATAAAATAGTTTGCATCGATATGCTCGCGGCCAAAGCGTGATAAGTCTTTAACCATTACACAATTAATAAGCCCAGCTTGTATATCGCCAACCATTTCATTAAATGATGGACGATCAAAACTACCTCCAGATATGGTAGCGTCGAAAATTTTGTGTATTCTCCGAATGTCAGATAATATTGAATTTGCGCTTTTGGGGCAAGGGTAATCCTTGCCCTATATCGTTACAGTAACACGGCGGTAACGGTCGGTCAAGGTCTTTAGAGCGAAGCGTG
>QKIQ01000070.1 GCA_003249555.1 Clostridia bacterium
CGCTTGCATTTAAGCGAGCAGCAGCTTAAAGAAGAGCCGCTGGCCGGCGGTATATTCGCATTTGAGATCGATTGCAAAGGTTATTCACATGACTACTGTAAAAGTATGAAAAAGGCTGAACACAAAGATATATAATCGTGAGGCGCCTGAATAATGAAAAAAGCTTTTTGTGCTTGAGTATGCGTCTCTGTCCAATGTGGATAGAGACTATATTTTTTTCAACCTCTTGAGTTAATCAAATCACAGTATTTTTGCTTTCGTTTCTTGACTCATGTATAATATTAACGACTGCATAAGATACAGAGGAGAGTTATGGATCAACTGAAAAAACTATATATTGAGCCGACATCAAATTGTAATTTGCAATGCGAAATGTGCTTTCGTCATACGTGGTTTGGCGAGAAGTTCTGTGACTTGGATTTTGATCTGTTCATGAAAGTTCTTGAGACTATGCCTCACGAAACACGGACGGTGTTTTTTGGGGGCATGGGCGAGCCATTGTTTCATCACAAGATTATTGATATGGTCGCAAAATGCAGTCAGCGCAATTTAAATGTAGAGTTACTGACTAACGGGACATTGCTGAACGAAGACTTTTCCAAAGATTTAATGGATGCAGGGCTCAATAAGCTCTGGGTTTCAATGGATACGCTTGAACCTGCCGGAAATAATGGTATGGGTCATCCGATGGCTGAGAGCATACTGGAAAGGATAAAAACCTTTAACCGTGTGCGGTATCTTAATCATTTTGCGGTAAAGCTCGGCATCACTTTTGTGGCAACAAAAAGCAATGTGTCGCAGCTTGCACATATTCCCTATTTTATTGAAAGATACGGAATCAGCGATGTCAATGTGTCCAATTTGTATCCGTCGGATAAAGTGGCATGGAACGAGTCGTTGTATCAAAGGACTTTAAGCATGTCGATCGGGTCAGATGTGTTTGGAAGCGGCCGCCCGGTTGTGGACGTTCCGTATATGGATTTTGACTTGCCTGAAGTGAAGGAAGGGCTTTCGGGTATGTTTTCCAGGATGAACTTTAATCTGAAGGTTTCCGGCGTACCGGTGCCGCGGCGATCTCAGTTTTGCCCATTTATAAACGACGGGACATCATTTGTGAGAAGCGACGGTGAAGTCAGCCCGTGTATGGCGCTGCTTCACAACGGGACAACTGT
This sequence comes from Clostridia bacterium, assembly GCA_003249555.1. Classification (GTDB taxonomy): domain Bacteria; phylum Bacillota; class Clostridia; order Christensenellales; family SZUA-584; genus SZUA-584. Next base: position 1,173 of record QKIQ01000070.1, read on the forward strand.
GCTTGGGGATACAGAAAGAAAAGTGTATCATCATTCGTTCGGAAATATAAATGAATCGGGCTTAAAGGATATTTGGGAGTCGGATGATTATGTTCGGTTTAGAGAACGGGTTTTGGAATTTTCCTTTTCTCCCTGCATGAATTGTGGCCATTGCTCGTATCCCGAGGAAAATGAAACGGACTGCTTCGGGAACATTAAGCCGACGTGCGGTGCATGCCTTTGGTCTGAAGGGCTTCTTAGCTGCCCATAGATCGAAAGAATCTATAAAATTTTGGATTTAAGCCATACAAATATAAACTCTGCTTTGGCGCAGAAATAATGAGGAGGCCTTGCAATGGAGGTAAGGTACGAACGACAGGTGCTGATGGATGAAGTTGGATATGACGGGCAAAAAAAGCTTAAGGATGCGCGTGTATTGATAATTGGTGCCGGCGGGCTTGGATGCCCGGTTTTGACTTATCTTGCCTGTGCGGGCGTCGGTTTTTTGCGGATTGCTGACAACGATGTGGTCAGCGAATCCAATTTGAATCGGCAGTTTTTGTATGGTCCGCATTGTATCGGAAAGGAAAAGGCGCTGACAGCCAAAGAGTCTTTAATTCGACAAAACCCGAATATAAAAATAGAAGCGTTATTCGAGCGCGTCAATGAGGATAATGCGGAGAGAATGCTGAACGGTGTTCAGATTGTCGTGGACTGCGTGGATAATGCTGAGACTAGGCTGATCATGAACCGCGCATGCTTATACACAGATATCCCGCTCGTGGAAGGCGGGGTAGAAGGGTATTACGGTTTTGCCACAGTCGTCAAAAAAGAATTTGCCTGTCTAGAATGTATGGGATACCGAGCAGAAGATACCCGGGCGACTGTGCCCGTTTTAGGTGTGACGGCAGGTATCATCGGCATGATTCAAGCAAACGAGTGCATTCGTTTGATTTTAGGTCTTGAGCCTGCCCTATATGGAAAGATTCTCCAGTACGACGGTCACCACGCGACAATGCGACAAGTGGATGTGAAGATCGATCCGAATTGCGGGGCGCATAAGCATTTGAGGTGAAGCAAGAAACAGAACAAGAAGCAAACATTTGGCTTGATTGAAAAAAACGATTATTATAAAATAAACTGCATAAAAATGAATTGATGTAAACGATCAAGGATTATGTCATGAAATCAGGATAGAGCATATGCTTAAACAAAAGGAGTGCGTTATTATGGTAAAAGTGACTTTCTTAGGGCCTTTCGGGAACCTCATGCCAGAGGAAGATGATAATGGCTATTGGAACGTCGAGGCTGACGGAAAAACGGTGGAAGAGTTGATTCAAAGCACGAAGGTCAAAGATTCTAAGATGGGTTATTCGATACTTGTCAATGAAGTGAAACAGCCAAAGGAGTATGTGCTAAAAGATGGTGATTCGTTGTCCATTTTTCCGTTGTTTTATGCCGGCTGATATATGAATACGCTAAAACAATCAGCATCGGTAAAAAATGCAGCGGCACGGAAAGCAGAATATAAAATAAAAAAACCTTTGCATCAAGAGGCTATGCAAAGGTTTGTGTTTCTATAAAGTGTCCAGCAGATCCAAACGAGCGAGGGTTTCTTTGGTGGGAATCCCGAATTCATCCCAGCCTCTAAGCTCGTAATAACGATCGAGCATACCGTCTATGTCCGGAATATTGTCGGCTGAACCGCCTGTCATTCTTCTCTTGCGCATTCTCGGCGGAAGTTTATCGTCCTTACGTGATTGACCGTCGCGCACAAGATACATTCTCTTAAGATTAAAGATACGCTCGCCGATTTTAATTAGCTCTTCTTTATCAAGATCCCAGCCTGTGATACAGTTTAGCCAAAAGAGGAAAAGCTCGCAGGTAGAATCTCCGATTCCGCCCAGCAGGAACTTGCAGCAAGTCATAGAGTCGCACAGGCACATGATGTTTTCCAGCTCGAAATTCATCTCCGGTTTCTTTTCAGCGGAATGATTTTTAAGCTTAATCGGTTCGCCAAACCCGTATCCGCCATACATGCCGCCGTATTCTTCACCATGACAGTTAGCGGAAAGGTGGCAGGCGCCACGTGGGCTGACTGCATACTGAAGCCCGATACTGTCGGCATACCTGGGGTCGTGAGCGGGGAATTCCATTCCTCTTTGCTGAACAGCAAATTCAGAAGAAATACCGCCCAGTTCTTCAGCGGCAATTCTGGTGCCGTCGGCTAATAGTGCGCAGAAGTCTTCCCGAAACGCCATTTTTTTCAAGATGGTAATCATGTCTTCCGCATTTCCGAAACGCGCTTTGCAGCCCAATTGCTCCTCCGTGAGGAGGCCTCTTTCATAAGCTTCCATCGCAAAAGAAACCGCATTCGCTGCGCCGATCGTATCAAGACCGTACCTGTTGCAAAGCTCATTGGCATGGCAAATCGCGCCGAGATCATCGATCATACAGTTTGGTCCAAACAGCGCGATGGTCTCATATTCCGGCCCGGCTGATTTCTCACATTTATACGGCCCTTCTTTTATTTCAACGACTCTTCCACAGCGAATGGAGCAGTTGGCACAGCTGTATCTTCCCGCCAGAAACGAGGCGTTCATCACAGGCGTGGAAATCGACTCGACGTTAAAACTACCTTCGGCCCAGTTCTTAACAGGTATGTCGCCAATTTCTTCAATAAACGGAATGGCACAAGACGTACCGCCCTCTCTCATGGCCTCCATATTATTCATGATAATCGGCGCCCATTTTTTTACCGATTCGTTAAATTCCTTTTCTTTCACCACGGGCGTATCAATATTTCCGTCAACACTGATGGCTTTTAACCGTTTTGATCCCATGACGGCGCCGACGCCGCATCTTCCGGCAGTTCTTCCGTCTTCGCCGTCGTTCATGATGCAGGCAAGGCGCGAACACAATTCGCCGGCAACGCCGATTCCGCAAGTACACGTCCTGCGGCCGTGCCTTTCTCGCAATATAACATCCGCTTCATAAGCATCTTTGCCCCACAAATCGGAGGCATCTAGCAATTCCGGCGTACCGTTATTGATATTCAAATAAACGGGTTTTGGTGATATGCCGGTAAAAATGAGGCCGTCGTAGCCGGCTTTCTTGAGCCGCACGCCCCATTTCCCGCCGGAATTGGCTTCCCCGTATGAACCTGTAAGAGGAGAACGGGTAATAACTTCGTATCGGCCGGCGTTGGGCATTTTAGTTCCCTCAATCGGGCCGGTAAGAAATATGAGAAGGTTATCAGGGCCTAAGGGATCTGTCTCGGGGCCTGTTTCATCATATAGAATTCTGGCGCCCAAGCCGCTGCCTCCCAAATATTTTCGAAGCGTATCCTCATCGTAGAAGGTGTCTTTAAATTCGCCTTTGGTCAAATCAACGCGTAAAATTTTGCCTAAATATCCGCCTAGCATATGACATCATCCTCATCTCAAAAATAATATGATTTACGTAGTTTTTTGTTACTATTATTATTTCACAGTATACAAAAAAACGCAAGAGAATCATTCCTTTTTGAGAGTTTAAAGTATACACTAATTACGAGAGAACAAATAATTAATATTAATACTTTTTGTGATATAATAATATATCAACTGAGAAAAAAACTTCAAGAATCTGAATAAAAAAATAAATGATAGTGTTATTCGTTGGAATGGAGTAGGAAATGGAAAGAAAACGTCATGAATTTATCGTTTCCAAGCTTAATACCGTTTCACGCATGGTCATTCTAAACAAAAAACAGGATGCCCTCGAATTATTAGATAGAGTCATCAGATACGAACGCTATCTTGCCAGTCGAAACAATGGGATGACAGAGCTCAGGCACGAGCTTAATCGGGTTGCTGAGTTTGTGAGCCTGTATAACGCTGGTTTGTCTATTAAAGTTCGATGTGATCTTCGTTGTTCGGCGCGACAGGATATGGAGGTGGTGAGGGGCCATATTGTCAGGCAGGCAGAACGTGTACTGTTTGAGGTCATGAATGAAGGCCAGCATTTTGTTTTGTGTTTAAACGATCAGTTGAGGATAAATATAAGGGTTGATGTGGAATGAAAAACAGCTATTTTTGGGGAATCGTTATTGTCTTGGCGTTACTGCTGTCTGCGTTGGTGTATCCTACTTTTTTTACTGATGATAGCAACGATGCACTGTCGGAAGATGTTTATGTGCTGAGGATGGTGGTTGCGGCGGATGAGGATGATCCATCTGCGGCAGGTGCCAGATGCTTTGCGGATTTGGTGGAAAACAGGAGTGAAGGGCGTATTCGCATAGTGACCAGTTATGAGACCGATAATGCGCAAAACATCGTCAGCCAGCTGTCCTTTGGAGGAATAGATTTTGCGGTGCTATCCTGTGCCGATTTACCCTCTGAGGTAATGAACGAGGTGATAAATTTGGAGGGAACCCGACAATACGAACAGATAGAGGGTTGCTTTAATAATAGGAAGGCTGATGTGCTGGACGAGCTTCGTATGGAGCAACTGCTGCCTTTGGTTTTGTACCGAACCTCTGAAAGTTGTGTTTTCAGTAACGAGTCGCTGGACGAAGCGATTTCCAATAGAATAGGCGTTCCAAGGGGCGAACGTTTTTCTGATGCGGTAAGAAAGCTCGGTTCAACTCCCGTATTTGTGGATAGGGAAAACAGATACCGGTATTTAAGCGAGGGTACCATAGCCGGCATCATGTGTGAACTGACTCAATACCTAAACATCCATAGAAACACCACTGCAGATCATGTTTTAATCATTGAGGAGGACATAATGCCGAATATGCTGGTCGCCAGCTTTCTTAATTATGGTGCGATGCAGATGGAGGACAAAGACATGATAATGGAATGCGCGGCGGATTCATATTTAGTACAGAAGACGGAGTTTGACGCTCTGATGACGGACATAGATCAGCGCCTGCGCGAGCTTGGTATTATTATCAAAAGGACGGCTCTGAAGTGAAAAAAAAGCCGATAAAGGATAAGCTTAGCTCCGTGACATTAAAACTGAATATATTATTTCTAATCGTTGTGACATTTGTCGGTGTTTTTGCGGTGTTTGTAAACAATAAAAACACACAAATAATGAACAGCCATATCGACAATACGGAGTCTTATTATAACGTTTTAAATATTCGCAACGGTATGGGAAAGTGCCTTGAAAAATTCGACGATTTTATCGATACGGGGGCGCTTTCGTATTTGATTGAATATAACGACAATATGCAGGCGGTGCGCGAAACGCTGTATGGTCTCAAATATAAAAGGGACGATGCAAAGGAGGTTTCGTTGGTGAGTGCGCTTGAAAAATCGCTTAAATCGTATAACAACGAAGCAAATACAGCCCTCGGGAAATCAAAAAACAAGGATCAGGAGTATTTTGAAAGATATCATCGTTCAAGAGAAATATCGTCATTTATAAATAATTACTGCGATGAATTGTTAAACACGATGATAGAGAACGAAATACAAAAAAAAGACGAACTGATTAATCAAAGGAATTTTGTACTGGGCATGTCTTTGGTGATGATGCTTCTGACAGCGGCGGCGGCAATATTCTTTGCACTGTATTTCAATTTTTATATTACCCGTCCTATGAATAAGATGGAAAAGATGGCGAGAGGTATTGCGGCAGGGAATTTTGGTATGGCCGATATTAAGGTAGAGTCTCAGGATGAGATGGGCCGCCTGGCGGGCACTTTCAATTATATGAAAAAGAAGGTGGGGCAAACCGTCAATCTGTTGAACGAGAAAGCGGAAATTGAGCAAAAGCTGCATAACGAACAGGTGAGAAACTTTGAACAGCTCACATTGATAAAGGAGACGAAGTTTCAGGCGCTTCAGGCACAGATAAACCCCCATTTTTTGTTTAACACCCTCAATTCCATATCTCGCGCAATTACGTTGGGTAAAAAGGCGGAAGGTGAGATGCTGGTAAACGCCATGAGCAATATTTTAAGGTATAATCTATACGGCAACAGTAAGATGGTATCTTTAAAAAAAGAGCTTGATATTTTGTATGAATACGTGGCAATACAAAGATTCAGGTTTGGGAATCGGATTGAGTTTTCGGAGAAGGAATATGGCACGCCAAAGGGTTATGTGAAAATACCGCCGCTGATTCTTCAGCCATTGGTGGAAAACGCGATAACTCATGGGATGGAAAACAAGGCCTCCGGCGGTAAAATCGGAGTTCGAGTCAGATATGGTTTAAAGCACGTTGTCATTGTCATTGTCGACAACGGTTCGGGTATAGCGCCAAAGATGCTTGAACATATATTGAGCGGACGAAAGATAGACAACGATGACAGTGGTATCGGCCTTAATAATGTCAGGGAAAGATTGCAGATATTTGCCGGAGAGAATTGCTTCAAACTCAAAAGTAAGGTCGGCTTCGGTACGGTGGCAAAGATTGTGCTAACATATGAGGGGGAAAAATGAGCAAACTTTTAATTGTGGACGATGAATCCATAGAGCGAGAGACGATTCGTTATTTTGTGGAAAGCGCCAGCCTGCCTTTTACTGCTATATTGGAAGCGGATAATGGACGTGACGCATTGGAAACAAGCAAAGCGGAGCAGCCTGATGTGATATTGTCAGATATTAAAATGCCTGTCTGTTCGGGAACGGAGTTTGTTAAACAACTGCGGGAGACGGGGCTTGATGCTGTCGTCATATTTTCCACTGCATATAACTATTTCGAATATGCCGTATCAGCAATAAAACTGGGCGCATTCGATTTTATCCTAAAGCCTATCTCTAAAGATGTATTGCTTGAGGTGCTTGAAAAGGCCCTGTGTTCGCGGATGGGAAAGATTGAAGCGGTATCTCCCGAAATAGCGGAAGTCAAAAAATATATAGAAATTCATTATCTTGAAAAGCTGTCTTTGGACGACATTGCCGATCGGGTGGGCTTCAGTAAATATCACCTGAGCCGCATTTTTAAGCAGGCCACGGGTTACACCATATTCGACTACATCACCATGCTGAGAATGAATGATGCAAAAGAGCTTCTTGCCCGAAAAAACATGTCTGTAAAGGAAATCGGCGCGCTGCTTGGGTACTGCGACCCAAATTATTTCACCTGCGTATTTAAAAAGGAATTCGACGTAAGTCCCACCGAATTCAGACACAACGCATTAAATAAAAACTATTGATTTATTGCACAAATTAGCAATATCACAAAGGGACAAGCATTATTTGAAGCAATGTTCAATTATATTGCTTATATTAAGCATTTTTAAACAGTGTGGTTATTGAAGAGGCATTGTAAAATCTCATTCGTAGGGACTATCATTCCAACAAAATTATTAAATATGGAGGGAAATTGTAGATGAAGAAGACAATATCTTTGTTGCTCGTTGCTTTGTTGGCGCTGTGTATATTGGCTGGCTGTGCCACACCCGCAGAACCCGAAACCGAAGCGGCGACTGAAAAACCGACTGAGGCCCCAACGGAAAAGCCCGTTGAACAATCCGCGGAAGATTCTCAAGCACCTGCCCAGGTGTATGAGATGAAGATCGCGCACTGCATGGCAGTCGAATCCCCTCGGCATCAATCGCTGGAGTTTTTTAAGACCGAACTGGAGAAGATGACGAATGGCCAGATCAAGGTTGAGCTTTTCCCGGCAGGTCAGCTTGGAAGTGAAGCTGAGATGGTAGAACAGGTCAAGATGGGGACCATTCAGGGGACAAGAGGCGGACAGTTTGAACTGGTTGCCCCGAAAATGCTGATATATACTATGCCTTTCCTATTTGATTCTATGGACGATTTCATGAAGGTGACAAAAAGCCCGATTCATCAGGAAATTATTGCCGGAGCTGCTGATAACAACATCATTGTGACAGCCATGGGCGATGCCGGTGGTTTCCGTCAATGGACAAACAACATCAAGCCTTTCACAGATCCGTCCGATTTTAAGGGCTTGAAAATGAGGACGAGCGGTGTTCTTTCCATCACAAAGACGCTGGAGGCTTTGGGCGCCAGCGCGGTGGCCATTACTTTTACAGACCTTTATATGGGCCTTAAAACGGGTGTTGTGGATGGTCAGTGCAATGCTTATACACAGATAGAAAACGGTAAGCTATACGAAGTTCAAAAGTATGTGACCGAATCCAATTATACACATAATCCCGAAGGCTTTTATGTGAATCTGGAGTGGTTCAATTCTCTGCCCAAGGATCTTCAAGATGCTGTTATGGAATGCTCCGCAAAATCTGTGGAGATGGGCAATCAGATAATCGAAGAGAATATGGCCGGATACATTGAGACAATCAAACAATACTGTGAAATTAACGTGCTGACGCCGGAGCAAAAACAGGCGTTCAGAGATGCGGTTATGGAACCCGTTTACGGCTACTTCATCAACGAAGAGAAGCTGTTCACTCAAGAGGAACTGGACGAAGTTATAGCGGCTTCCCAGTCCTAAAATGTAAAGCAGCGGCGGCGTCATTATGGCGTCGCCGCAAATGCGAAAGGAGTCTTTTATGAAAACAGCAGGCAAGGTAATTAGAGGCTGTTACAAAGGCTTTGTGGGGTTTGGGATACTGGTAGTCGGCATGATGACTTTGATGGTCATCATGAACGTTATTTTAAGGTATTTTTTCAACGTGACATTCACGTGGATGGAGGAACTGGTCGCCAAGATTTTCGTCTTGTCTACATTCTGGGGGATAGGGATATGCATTGTGGGAGACGAGCATATCAATATTGATTATTTCTTTAATAAACTGCCCGAAAAGGTAAGACCATTTGTCAAAGTATTCATTTTGCTGGTGATGCTGGCGGTGTTGGCCATGATGTGCGTCATGAGCTTTAAATGGATAAAAACCGTAGGAGATCAGATGCCCATTGGGCTAAGAGTGCCCTCAAAGTATCTTTATTTAATTATGCCTGTTTCACTTATTTTCGCAATGCCTTGTACCATCTATAAGATATGGGAAACGATCAGCGATAGTGTTAGAAAGGATAAAGACATTAAGGCTGAAAAGGAGGAAAGCACATGCTAGGCATTTTGTTAATCGCAATTTTGGTATTGGTGCTGCTGGGCGTGCCGCTGGCCTTCGCATTCGGCGGTTCCAGCGCACTGTATATGGCAATTACGACACCGGATTTTTTACAGATGCTTCCGCAAAGAGTGTGGGCCGGTTCAGATAGCTTTGTGCTGATCGCCATGCCACTTTTCATATTGGCAGGCGAACTCATGAACACAAGTGGTATTACAAAACGGCTCATCGATTTTTGTCTTTATCTTGTCCGTCCTTTCAGAGGCGGCCTCGGAGAGGTCAATGTGGTGGCAAGTATGTTTTTTGGCGGTATATCCGGTTCGTCCGTGGCAGACACGTCTGCTCTTGGCTCGGTGCTTATCCCTGAAATGGAAAAGCGCGGTTACGGAAGAAAGTTTTCTGCGGGTATTACTGTGGCGTCATCAACAATGGGAATGATTATCCCGCCAAGTGTCCCCATGATCATGTACGCCATGATATCGGAGGAGTCCATAGGAAAGCTGTTTCTTGCGGGGCTTATTCCGGGGATACTTATTGGTATTACTCAGCTTGTGCTGTGTGTCACCATTTCAAAGAAAAGGGGATATCGTCCCGAACGCACGCCTTTTGACATTAAGGATTTTGGCCGGACCATGCTTCGCGGTATACCCGCCATACTCATGCCGGTCATGATACTTGTGCTGGTTTCCTTTGGTATTACAACGGCTAGCGAATCCGCGGGGGCGGCAGTGCTATATTCATTGATACTCGGCTGCTTTGTTTACAAGGAACTGAAGCTCAAGGATATAATCGTCGCTCTTAAGAAAACGCTTATTATGAGCAGCGCAATTATGCTCATCGTGGGCTTTACGAATGTGTTTACATGGCTTCTCACCATGAACGGCGTGCCGCAGATACTCGGCAACTTCATTACGGGCCTGAATATGGATAAGATTATTATCATGCTTGTTTTCGATGTGATATTGTTGTTTTTGGGAACATTCATTGATGTGGTTCCCACCCTGCTTTTGGTAACGCCAATCATGCTGCCCATTATGTCTGCTTATGGCGTCACCGGTTTGCAATTTGGCGCGATCATGATTGTGGCTTGTGCGATAGGTTTGGTCACACCGCCGGTGGGAATGTGTCTCAACGCCTGTACAAAAATCAACAAAATGCCTATCTTAGATATATTTAAAGGGGCTGCACCATTCATTGTATGCAACATCATTGTGTTGATACTGGTGTCCCTTGTTCCGCAGATATCTATGTGGCTGCCGTCTTTATCGGCACAATAATAAGGAGGTAAACAGTGAATCAATTCTCTCTTGAAGGTAAAGTCGCTCTGGTGACAGGTGCGTCATATGGCATAGGTTTTGCTATCGCCACAGCGTATGCAAAAGCAGGCGCTAAAATTTTTTTTAACGATATAAAGCAGGAGCTTGTTGACAAGGGGCTGGCGGCCTATAAGGAACTGGGCATAGATGCCAAAGGCTATGTATGCGACGTCACCAATGAACAGCAGGTTAATGAGATGGTTGCAAAAATTGATGAAGAAACGGGTGTCATAGACATTCTGGTGAATAACGCGGGCATTATCAAGCGTATTCCCATGACTGAAATGACTGCGGACGAGTGGCGAACTGTCATCGACGTCGACTTAAATGCGCCTTTCATTGTTTCAAAAGCAGTGATCCCCGGCATGATAAAGAAGGGCAAGGGTAAGATAATCAATATTTGTTCCATGATGAGTGAGTTGGGAAGAGAAACGGTATCCGCTTATGCGGCGGCCAAGGGCGGTTTAAAGATGCTCACGAGAAATATATGCTCGGAATATGGCGAGTACAATATTCAATGTAACGGTATTGGGCCTGGCTATATCGCTACACCCCAAACGGCTCCACTTAGGGAATTGCAGCCGGACGGCAGCCGTCACCCCTTCGACCAGTTTATTATCTCAAAAACACCTGCTGCCCGCTGGGGAAATCCCGAAGATCTTGAGGGCCCCGCAGTGTTTCTGGCGTCGGAAGCTTCTGATTTTGTGAATGGCCACGTGCTGTATGTGGACGGCGGCATATTGGCATACATAGGGAAACAGCCTAAGTAGCAAAACATAAAAAAGCAGCTTAGAAGATGTGGGCGTCTGAATGAACCCGCATCTTCACATAAGACGGCGTATATCGCTGTTTGAGATGAAATGAATTATTAATTTTCTGAGGGAGCTAAAATGAGAGTAGCAAAGCTGGTGGAAGTAGGAAAAATCAGAGTTGAAGAAGCGCCAGAGCCTTTAATCGTAAACGCAGATGACGTCAAGGTGAAGGTAATGGCAGTGGGTATATGCGGCACAGATCTGCATATTTTCAAAGAAGGCAGAGGCGATGTTTCGCTGCCCCGGGTGATGGGACACGAACTCTCTGGCGAAGTTGTTGCGGTGGGCAACGGTGTGACCCGCCTGAATGTGGGAGACAGAGTGGCGCTTGATCCGGTGTTTGCCTGCGGCAAGTGCCCCGCATGCAAAAAAGGCTACCCCAACGTCTGTGACACGGTTCGATGCTTTGGTGTGCAGATGGACGGCGGATATCAGGACTATATCGTGGTGGGAGAAAAACATCTTTATCCCTTTAGCGGCTCGGTATCGTTTGATAATGCCGCGCTAGCCGAACCGTTTTCCATCGGTTCGAACATTGTTGACAGAACAGCGGTAAAAGCAGACGAAAACATATTAATCATTGGGAGCGGCACGATTGGTCTGTCTATCGTTCAAATGGCAAAAAGCGTTGGGGCCAATGTGATGGTGGCAGATATTGTGGACAAAAAGCTAAACGTGGCGGCACAGATGGGTGCCGACAAGACAGTGAACAGCAAGCAATACGACCTGAAAGCGGAGGCTGAGAGATTTTCTCCCGGTGGGTTCGATGTTGTGGTTGATGCAGTCGGGATAACACCGCTGTTTGTCCAGTCGCTGGAATATGCCGCGCCTCGGGCAAGAGTGGCATGCATCGGCTTTGACAGCACGCCCGCCGCGATCCCACCCATACTGGTGACTAAAAAAGAGCTCTCAATAATCGGCTCGCGGATGAACTGCAATCGCTTTCCTGAGGTGATGGAACTGCTGGAAAAGGGCAGCATATACGGAAATCGAATGATATCGCGGCGCTATTCTGTGAAGGATATACAAAAAGCTTTTGAAGAGACGATTGCGAGCAGCGCGGACTGCATAAAAAATCTTATTGTATTCCATTAAACATCAAGAGTCATAAGATTCTGGGTTCATGGGCAGCGGCAATGAAACGCAAAGATAAGCCGGGGGAAATTGCTCGTGCGGTGGATTTTTGCAAGAAAAACACGTTCATAAACGCTGTTACCATCGATATGAACAAAGGAATACGAGGTGCGTGAAATTGGATATCAGATACAGTGTTAATCAGCGGGATTTTAGGAGATATACCACAGATGAGATTAGGGACGAATTCCTGATAGAGTCTATTTTTGAACATAACAAGATAACCGCAGTGTATTCTCATATTGACAGAATGGTTGCCATTGGAGCCATGCCAGTGGACGAAACCATGTCTTTAGACGAGGGCTTTGACTGCCGTGGGAGTTTTGGTACCGATTATATTCTGGAACGCAGGGAAGCCGGGGTCTTCAACATCGGCGGAGCGGGCAGGGTATTGCTGGACGGCGTCGAATACAAGATGAACAGCAGGGACTGTCTTTATATTTCGATGGGGACAAAAGGGGTCGTGTTTGTCAGCGACGTTCCTGAATATCCAGCTAAATTTTACATGGTGTCTGCGCCTGCCCACAAACCCTGCGAGACAAGATTGCTGACATTTAACGATGCTATAAAAAGACCCATTGGGTGTGAAAAGGATGCAAACAGGCGGGTGATCAATCAATTTATCCATCCGGATGTTCTGGAAACATGCCAGCTTTCCATGGGAATGACTGAATTATGTGAGGGGAGTGTGTGGAACACCATGCCCACGCATACCCACGAGCGCAGGATGGAAATATATCTGTACTTTGACGTAGATAATGACGCCATGGTTTTTCATTTGATGGGTGAACCGGAGCAAACCAGACACATTGCCGTAAAAAACGAACAGGCGGTGGTCAGCCCGTCCTGGAGTATCCACTCGGGTTGTGGCACAAGGTCGTACAGTTTTATTTGGGCTATGGGCGGAGAAAACAAGGCTTTCGACGATATGGATGCGGTTTCATATGACAGACTGAAATAGTATTTGAAAGAGGCGTACTCAAACTGTGGCGGAGGTGCGTCTCTTTGATATCACATCTGTTTGCCGCAATCATTTCTCTCCTCTGTGACGCCTAAGGATTCCCATGCCTTCGTTAACGTTGTGCGCTTTTGCCATCAGCGTCATACCCGTGCTAATGCCGCTTTTTTTAATGGCGTGGATGTATTCGTCATAGAACATGTTAAAGCCCCAACCCACGATGCAGGTTTTGCTATCAAAATGTTTTGGATAGTATTTGGAGATGTCGTGCTTTTCCGGATTTCCGTAGTTCATCGACTGTATTCCTGTGGCAGTGAACAAATCAAGAACTTCGGGACGGATATCTCCGCAGCAATGAATGGAACCAAGGCCGCCATCTCGAAACTGTGTCAGCGCTTTTTCAATGAAATCGCATTCGTACTCTTTGCACATGTCCACGGAAAGATTGGCACTGGCAGTGTCGCATTTGAACAATACTTGGCCGCCTGCCAGAAAACCATGAACAAAGCTGGCGTCAGTGTAGGTTGCGTCCAGGTGGGGTGTCAGCAGCTTCCGGTAGGCAACATAAGTTTGTATAATGACATCCAGCATTTCCTTAGTGAGATCAGGGTCGTCATGAACAATGTAGAACGCTTCTGCGCCGATGATCAAGTGCAGGATATCGTACGGGCCTTGAAGATCGGGCTGTGAAAGATGAATGGCCTTGCTACACTTGGGGTATGTCGAAAGCCGGTCACGGTAATATTCGTAGGTGTCGATCACGCGCTGCCCAAGTCCCTTTGATAGATTCGGTACGCCGTTTTTGCACTGCTTAACCGCGTCTTCCAGCTCAATATGCGTCACCCAGGGCATATTGTTGTTGAAAACTGAGATTTTGCAGCCAAACATTGAGGGAATAACACCAATGCCAAAGTTTGCGCGAACCATCAGCGCACAGTCATCCTTCATGCGGACACTGTTATAGCTGCTGTGCATTGTGCTCCATAGTATTTCGTTGTAAAGCATCAGCTCGGGGTTGTCGAATGCGATATCCATAGGTATTTGCTCGTATCCGTCAGGGGTGGTGCGAATGGTGAGCGGCAGGTGCGGAAGCTCTTTGAAATTCAGAGCGTCATATTGAAGCTGCTCGGCCTTTGCAATGTGCGCCAGATCGATGTGTTCTTCCATGAAATCCAGCAGCTTATTCAGATCATCATGCTTTTTCATAATAGAAATCCTTTCTATGGGATACTCTGTTTTTAACTAACCACAAGTCTTGTCTGTAATCATTATAGCCTGGGCGGGTTTTTGTTGTATTGAAGATGTTTTAAAAAAACATGCATATATTTAGGAGTGACGAGTGACAAACGATAAAAAAGTGATTCTCGAACGATTTGGAACGGGTTTTTCTTATATTCAGAAAGTGACAGAGGGCAAATATGATCCTGTTTTGCATTTTCACGAATGCTTTGAGATCTATTGTTTTGTTTGCGGAAGCGGCAGTTTTGTTGTGGAAGGGAAGATCTATGACATCAGCAGACCAAGTATACTGCTCCTTAATGACACGGAGATCCACAAGCCCATCATATTGGAAAACGGTAAATATGAACGACTCATTGTTCTTGTCAACCCAACATACCTCAAATGTGCGTTTCCGCTGCATTTTGAACAAGTGACGTCGATGTTCAATCATCGTCGGAACGGCAGAGGCAATCAGATATTATTGAAAAAAAACGAACTGTCACGATATATGGAGTTGTTTGACGGTTTGGTAAAGGCAGAAGCAGCTTTTGATACCGGCAGACTGGAAAGGGACGTGCGATATTTGGATCTCGTTAGCTTTGTATATGAACTGTATTCAAAAAACGGTGTAAAAGATAGCGGTATGGAACTGAATTCGTATGTTAAGCAGGCGATAAAGTTTATAAATCTAAATTTTAATATGTCTATTTCGCTGGATGACCTTGCCGGAGAATTGTTTGTGAACAAAAATTATCTCTGTACGCTTTTTAAAAAACAACTCGGTTGTACAATTGGAGCCTATGTCGCGTCAAAGAGAATGGCGCACGCCTCTTTGTTGCTAAGAAAAGGAGAGTCTGTTCGTAACGCTGCACTTGAAGCGGGGTTTAACGACTATACGAATTTTATTCGCAGCTTTAAGCGCTATTATGGGTACACGCCTTCCAAACTAAAAAAAACGTCAATGTTTAAAAGATAATGGGTATTTAAACAACCATAAAACAAATAAGACTAGCAATAAGGTGCCGCTTTGCGCATAAGCTTAATAAGGCTTAAAACGGAGGCACCTTTTATGTTCGATTTTTTTAGCATCATCAAAGATCTACTTTTTCTGGCAGGGTACTTGTCGGGAAAAACGTTTCCCAAGCCGCTGGATAAGGATGAGGAAGCAAAATATCTAAAAGCCAGTGCTCAAGGAGATGAATCCGCGCGGCATAAGCTTGTTGAGCATAATCTGCGGCTTGTCGCTCATATCGTGAAAAAGTATCAGAATACGGCCTTGTGCAACGACGATTTGATATCCATTGGTACAATCGGCCTGATCAAAGCCGTTAATTCTTTTTTGCCAAAAAAAGGCACGCAGCTTGCCACGTATGCGGCCAAATGCATTGAGAACGAAGTACTCATGGCTCTAAGATCCAGCAAGAAAATAAAGTGCGAGGTATCGCTGAGCGATCCTATTGGCGTAGATAAAGAGGGCAACGAGATTTCGCTCATTGATATACTTGGCACGCGAGAGGACTTGGTGGCAGAACAGGCGGAGCTGTCTATTCAGACAGGCAAGCTATACGGTCTGCTCGGAAAGTGCCTGACACGGCGCGAAAAAGCAGTGATTGAGATGCGCTATGGCTTGGGCGGTACACGCGCGCAGACACAGCGTGAAATCGCATATAAGACAGGTATTTCGCGCTCGTATGTATCGCGCATTGAAAGCAAAGCCATATCCAAGCTCGCTGCCGAGCTGTCGAAAAACTCTGGACTTTGAGGAAGGCATTGAGTAATATGGTCATATGATCTATTTTGGGCCTGCGGGCAACTCGGAAAGCTTTTACGAGCAAGGCCATAAGAACACCTATGAAGCGTTCGAATGGCTTTACAATATGGGGCTGAATGCTTTTGAGTATTCGTTCGGCCGAGGCGTGCGTATTGGGCAGGATGCTGCGGAGAAAATTGCGGAGAAGGCGGCTCATTACGGCGTCGTGTTAAGTGTACATGCGCCATATTACATCAATTTGGCGACGGATGAACCGCAAAAACAGGAAGGCAACGCGCGTTACTTTCTTCAGTCAGTGACAGCCGCTCGCTGGATGGGTGCGCGGCGCGTTGTGTTTCATACCGGTTCTTTGGGCAAACTCAAGCGTGAGGAAGCCTTCACCCGCGCCAAAAAAGCACTCGAAGATATATTGGAAGGGCTGGATGCCGCGGGGCTTTTCGATGTGCAATTATGTCCCGAAACGATGGGCAGAATAAAACAGATTGGTGATATCGACGAGGTGATTGAGCTGTGCAGGCTGGATGAGCGGCTTGTGCCAGCCATGGATTTTGGGCATTTGCACGCTCGGGGTCTCGGTGCGCTCAAAACTGAGGCGGATTTTGCCGCTGTTTTGGACAAACTCGAAGCCGGTCTTGGCGGGGAACGCGCGAAACGGTTTCATGTGCATTTTTCCCGTATTGAGTATACCGCCGCGGGGGAGAAGAAGCACCGCACTTTTGCGGACACCCAATATGGGCCGGATTTTGCGCCGCTTGCCGCGCAGATCGTGAAGCGCGGCTTGGAGCCCACGCTGATCTGTGAGTCCCGCGGCACGATGGCTGAAGACGCGGCCGAGATGAAGAGACTGTATATGGAGGCAAGGGCAAAGGCATGAGAATAAAAGCGCTGCGGGAAGTCATGATGAAAACAGGTGTGGATGCTGCGCTCATCACAACGGATGACAACATTCGTTATTACTCAGGATTCTCGGGAATGAGCAGCGAACTGCTGATTACATTTAATAGCCTGTATCTGTTTACCGATTTTCGGTATGTGGAGCAGGCCGAAGCCGAAACGGGTTTTACGGTTGTGGAAACGAAAGGGCACGCGCGCATCGCAGCCATCTTTGAGCATGCAAAGATAACCGGCAAAAAGCTGGGTATTGATCTTTCGGGCGTGTCGTATACTGCCTATAAGTCTTTTCTCACGCATATTAGAGAAGAGAACATTGTGGATATCTCAGACAGTGTAGAAGCGCAGCGTGCCATCAAGGACGAGATGGAGCTTTCGTTCATCGCAAAAGGCGCCCGCCACAACGACGCGCTGTTCACACATTTGTGCAAACTCATTCGCCCCGGTATGACGGAGATGGATGTTAAGGCCGAGATCGTCTACTATATGAATAAGCATGGTGCGGAGAGCGCTTTTGCGCCCATTGTGGCATCGGGTCCTAACTCCAGTCTGCCTCACGCGACACCCACGGAACGCAAAATCACAGCGGGAGATTTCTTGACGATGGATTACGGCTGCCGGTTCGGCGGCTATTGTTCTGATTTTACGCGCACAGTGGGCATTTTTGATATAGACAAAGAACAGCAAAAAGTATATGATATAGTGAAGTGTGCGGGCGATATCGCGCTTAAAACGCTGAAAAGCGGCTTGGCCGCCAGACAGGCCGATGCGGCAGCGAGAGGCTATATTGCGCAGCATGGATATGCGGATGCGTTTGGTCACGGTCTTGGTCACGGCGTGGGTCTTTTTATACACGAAGCGCCCTCGCTTAACGAGACGTCTGAGGCGATTCTCGTGGACGGGATGGTGGTCACGGTAGAGCCGGGAATCTATTTAAAGGACCGGTTCGGCGTGCGTATTGAGGACTTATGTGTCATTAAGGACGGCGGCAGTGTCAATTTGACGGCAGCGCCGCGTGATCTGATAATCCTATAATTTGCTTGGAGGTTTAGCATGGTTTCAGCCGGAGATTTCAGGAAGGGCCTGACAATAGAGATTGACGGTCAGGTTTGGGTTATTGTTGATTTTCAACACGTTAAACCCGGAAAGGGCGCCGCGTTCGTGCGCACTAAAATCAAAAACGTCATGACAGGGAGCGTGTTGGAGAAAACATTTAACCCATCCGAAAAGTTCCCCAAAGCGCATGTGGAAACAAAAACGATGGAATATCTCTACAGTGATGGTGAGCTGTACTATTTCATGGACAACGAAACATACGAGCAGTTGCCCCTCAACCACACACAGGTGGAGGACGCGCTCAACTATATCAAAGAGAACATGCCTGTGACCATTAAGTTCTTCAAAGGCGTGGCTTTCTCGGTCGAGCCGCCGAATTTTGTGGAGTTGGAGATTGCCGAAACAGACCCGGGGTTTAAAGGTGATACAGCGACATCCGGCAACAAACCGGCGATTCTCGAAACAGGTGCAAAAATCATGGTGCCGCTGTTCGTTAATCAGGGTGACAAGATACGTGTGGATACGCGAACAGGCGAATACATGGAAAGAGCCTAAAGAACAAGCCAAAGGGCCCGGAACTTCCGGGCTTTTTTATTACACCGTCAGCTAATCGTATCGGGCAAGAAAAAATACGACGGTGTTTTGTGCTCAAAATTAACATTTTCGATAAATCCAGCATTGAGCTTTATCAGAGGGACAAAACGCTTTAAACCCACTGTCTATTATGCCTCTTGCATCTCAACAGCTGTGCAATTGGTTTCATCGATAGGCCTAATCTTCTCATCATAGATACGTTTTAAGAATACGGTGCAAGATATTACCGAAGCGATCTCCGCTATGGGGAAAGCCCACCATACCGCATTGACGAAACCGGTCAGCGAGAGAAGATATGCGGCAGGTAAAAGCACAACAAGCTGCCTCAACACCGAAACAATGAGACTTTTCAGTCCGTTTCCCAGCGCTTGAAACACGGAAGTAACCAATATGCAGTAGCCCGCAAATAAAAAGCTGATGCTGATGATACGCAATGCCGGTACGCCAATGGACAGCATATTCTCTGATGCGTTAAACCAAGTAAGCAGCTCGTGTGGGAAAATCTGAAACACCATGAACCCAAGTGCCATGATGGAAACGGCATAAATAACACTGAGCTTTATAGTTTTTGTCATGCGCTGAGTGTTTCTTGCGCCGTAATTGTATGCGAGTATGGGCACCATGCCGTTATTTAAACCGAAAACCGGCATAAACACGAAACTTTGCAATTTGAAATATATTCCGAATACCGCAGTGGCTGTGGCGGTAAATGTTAATAGTATTCTGTTAATGCCGTAGGTCATGATGGATCCGATCGCAATCATAATCATTGACGGAACGCCGACAGAATATATCGCTTTTATAATCGCGCCATCCGGCTTAAATGTTTTGGCGGAAAGCGTGATCTCATGATTCTTTTTCAGATTGAAATACAGCGCCAGCAGCGCCGCAACAGTCTGCCCCGTCACAGTGGCAACAGCCGCGCCTGCCACTCCCATCTTGGGAAACCCGAGAAGGCCAAATATAAGTATCGGATCCAAAATGATGTTGATGATCGCTCCGAGTGACTGTGTAAACATGGTATATATGGTTTTGCCTGTGGATTGCAGCAGCCGCTCAAAAGTCAACTGCCCAAACAGCCCGACCGAGAAAACACAGCAAATGCTCACATATTGCTGCCCATATTCAACGATCTGACCAATATCGGTTTGTGTGCTATAAAAAAATTTGGTTCCAAACAACCCGAATATCAAAAAGATGACGCAGCTCATTAGTCCCAAAAAGACACCGTTATTGGCTGTCTTGCTTGCTTTTTCATGATTTTGCTCACCAAGACTTTTGGAAAGGAGCGCGTTGATACCCACACCGGTTCCGGTACCAACGGCGATCATCAAATTCTGAATCGGAAAAGCGAGCGAAACGGCAGTCAGCGCATTTTCATTGATCTGAGCCACAAATATGCTGTCGACTATATTGTAAAGAGCTTGCACAAGCATCGAAATCATCATTGGTATGGACATCGTGATAAGCAGTCTATTGACAGGCATCACGCCCATTTTGTTATGTGTTCTTGTTATTTCTGCTTGTTCCATTTAACGCTGTCCTCCCGGTAATTGTCTAACCAGTTCTTTAATGACATGGACAGCCGCTAAAATACCGATGCCGCTGTTTATACACAGATGAAAGTTATTTGCTTTTCCCCATTTATTCTGCGTAAAATAGTTGTAGTAAGATGCCCTGTTCTTGTCCTGCTTGTGGACAAATTCCTCAAAATCCGAATGTTGCTCGCCATATAGGTCTCGAATACGTGCCATGCGCTGCTCAATTGGCGCATGAATAAATACGCGTACGCAGTTTTCTTCGTCTCGCAGCACATAATCCGCGCATCGCCCCACGATGACGCAAGACTGTTGTGCGACTTCTTTAATCACTCTCGACTGCGCCAAAAAAACTTGTTCGGATGCAGGCAGTTCCTGACTCGTCATGTAAAGGTTATACAGGAAACTGAGTGTTTTCTTTTGTTCCATTTGGTTGATAAAATCTTCCGCAAAGCCGCTTTCTTTCGCGGCCAATGATATCAGCTCTTTATCATAAAACGGCACTTCAAGTTCTTTTGCCAACTGCTGACCGATGATTCTCCCGCCAGACCCATATTCACGGGCGATTGTGACCACAAAGTCTTCCATCTTTCTCTCCTTTTTAAATGAACATAAATAAAGCGATACGATTGAAGAATGCATCACTTCTAGCCACATATAATCTTTTTTTCACAAGAGTTTGATCGGCTGCTCTATGAAAAATTATTGAGCATTCTTGTAAGCAATCCAGAAAGTTGTTCCTGTTCCATAGGTGTAATGCCATGAGTCAGCCTTTCTTCTATTCTGTCTCCATTTTGATGGATTTTCTTCTCTATTTCCTTGCTCTTCTCGGTGACGGTAATTCTTTTGTAACGCGCGTCTGTTAGGCTGATACTTCGTTTAACAAAGTTTTTTGCCTCCAGTCGATCCAATATGCCTGCCACAGTTGAGTTTTTAATCATTAAATTCTCTTCGATGGCTCTCTGACTGTGCGTCTTGTGCTGGTTATTCAGCAAATACATGAGCACATCAAACTGAGAAGATGTTAAGTCGATTTCTTTGAGAATGCTGTCAAAGTCCTTCTTTATGGCATTGTGTATAAACTTAATAAGAAGCCCCAACCTGATTTCATGATCCATATCACAGCCTCCTATATATAGCATGCTATATATTAATATAGGGCATATTAATCGGATCGTCAAGTGATGGTGTTATGTTTGTCATAAACGTTGGATATTCGTAGGTATCCTGTGAATTGTTTGCTGGGTCAGTACACCTATTGAATTGTGAGCAACATTTTTTTCATGTCATTTGGTCTTTTTAAAAAAAGTTTTTAGTCAGTGCACTTAAAAAATAAAGTTTGGGAAAGCTGTAGACAAGGAGCATGCTAAATATGTAATAAAGATATCCGTTTTTGCATTCGAAAATGTCAATTTTAGAGTGGATTAATGCATGTAAACATTGTATAATGAAAAAAAACCAAAGGAGTGATGCCAGTATGATAAAATTAATTTACGGAAAAAAGGGCAGCGGCAAATCAAAAAAACTATTGGATATGGCGAATGCTGAGGTGGATAGCGCAAAGGGTAACATCGTTTACTTGGATGACAACAATCGCTGTATGTACGACTTAAAGCATGAAGTTCGTTTTATAAACACAGCCGATTACAGCATCAACAATCCTGACAAACTCTATGGTTTTGTTTGCGGCATCCTATCGCGAGACTTTGATATATCTTCAGTTTACATAGATGGCCTTAAGAAAATGGCCAAATACGACAGTGACGAGCTGAAAGCTTTGCTCGAGGGTTTTGATGCTCTTTTCTCGGATATCAATGCTTATCTCGTTATCAGTGGCAGCGATGATATCCCGGAGTATATGAAAAAATATATCGCGGAATAAATAAACGAATTCTTAGACCTGCGCAGTGCGAATGCTTTCAGGCAGCCACATGGGGCAGCGTGTAAGCCGATGTTGCATGCGCAGGTTTGTTTTTTGAGGTTCTGCGGGCGGTAAAAAACGGCAGAGCAATAACCGTATGGAGGACGACGAATGATACTGGTCAGTACGAGAAACAATGCGCAGCGTCTTGAGGCATCTGCGGCAACACTCGCGGGCATATCGCCGGAAGGCGGACTTTATGTACCCGAATCATTTCCGGATATGACAGCGCTTGGCGATTTAACGTCGCTTTCTTATCCCGCGCTTTGCGCAAAGCTTCTCGGGCTTTTCTACGACGACATAAAGGAACTGGATGCGCTGACGCAGGCGGCTTATGTTGGCTTCGACAGCGAAAAGGTCGCACCGGTTATAGAAACGGCGGACAATGAATATGTGCTGGAGCTGTGGCACGGGCCGACACTCGCTTTTAAAGACATGGCTTTAAGCGTGCTGCCACGCCTGATGACCGCCGCGATGGACGGTGGAGCGGATGTGCTGATACTTGTAGCAACATCGGGCGACACAGGCAAGGCTGCGCTTGAAGGTTTTTGCGACGTGCCGCACACGAAAATCGTCGTGTTTTATCCCAACGAAGGTGTGTCGGATATGCAGCGGTTGCAAATGGTGACGCAGGAAGGCGGCAACACACATGTGGTGGCGGTGCGCGGCAACTTTGACGACGCGCAGAACGCCGTGAAGGCGATGTTTACCGACAGCGCGTTTGCCGCGCGCGTGGGAGAGCGGGGCTACAGCCTTTCGTCCGCGAACTCCATCAACTTCGGCAGGCTTGCGCCTCAGATTGCGTATTACATCGGCGCATACGCACAGCTGCTTAAAGAGGGCAAGATCAAGCAGGGCGAACGCATCAACTTTGTGGTACCCACGGGCAACTTCGGCAACATTCTCGCTGCTTATTACGCAAAACGCATGGGATTGCCGATAAACCGGCTGATATGCGCGTCTAACAAGAACAACGTGCTGACCGACTTCTTCCGAAAAGGAGCCTACACGCTGGACCGCCCGTTTTATAAGACGATGTCACCATCAATGGATATACTTATATCCAGCAATCTTGAACGCCTGTTGTTTGAGCTCACAGGGCGAGACGAGCAGGCAGTGAAGGCGATGATGAGCCAGCTTAAAGATCAGGGCAGCTACGATATCGGCGGGAAGGCGCGTGCGGCGTTGGAAGCAGCGTTTTATGCGGACTGGTGCGATGAAGCCGAAACGATGGCGTGCATCAAAAAGACGTTTGAAGAGAAAAATTATCTGCTGGATACGCACACCGCTGTGGCGATGGGCGTATACGAGAAATATAAGAAGAGCGGCGACACCACAAAAACAGTGGTTGTGTCCACCGCGTCGCCGTATAAATTCCCGGCCGACGTGCTGAGTTCACTCAGCGTGGATACCCAAGGGATGGACAGCTTTGAGATGGCGCGGCATTTAAGCAAGCTCACAGGCACACCGTTGCCGATGCAGATTACGGCGCTGGAGAGTAAGTCCGTCCGACATACGACATTGGCAGACAGAGACGCGCTCAGAGACGCGGTGCTTGAGGTGCTTTGATCATGTACGCATCCTGCTTTGAGGTGACGATGACAGTGCCCGGCGCGGCCAGCCTGAAAGACAGACGCAGTGTCGTCAAAAGCCTCAAGGAACGCTGCAAAAGCCGCTTTAACATCTCTGTGGTGGAATGCGGGGAAGACGGCAAATGGCAAAAAGCGCGGCTCGGGTTTGCGCTGGCCGCTATCAGCGCTGCGGCGGCGGAGCACCAGACGCAGACCATCATCGATTTTCTTTATGAGGATGGAAGAATCGACATTGCGGATATAGAAAGGCTTTAGGAGGAGACTATGGAGGATAAGAAAACCATATTTTCGGGCGTGCAGCCCTCAGGCGTGCTCACCATCGGCAATTATTTGGGCGCGATTAAAAACTGGGTGAAGCTGCAGGACGAGTACAACTGCTATTACTGCGTGGTGGATATGCACGCGCTCACGGTGCGCCAAGATGCGGCGAACCTTAGAAAACGCTGCCTTGATACCATGGCGCTGCTGTTGGCTGCCGGATTGGATCCCGAAAAGAACATCATCTACTTCCAGTCTCACGTCTCATGCCATACGGAACTCATGTGGGTGCTGAACTGTTTTACGTACCTTGGGGAGCTTTCGCGCATGACCCAGTTCAAGGAAAAAAGTGAACGCCATGCGGACAACATCAACGCCGGGCTTTACACATACCCTGTGTTAATGGCGGCGGATATTTTGCTGTTCGGTTCAGATCTTGTGCCCGTGGGGGCCGATCAGAAGCAGCATCTTGAGATTACGCGCGACATTGCGCAGCGTTTCAACAACATATATGGCGATGTGTTCGTGGTGCCAGAGCCTTACATTCCCAAGGCGGGGGCACGCATCATGAGCCTTGCTGAGCCCACCACCAAAATGAGCAAATCGGACGATAACGAAAACGCTTATATTTCGCTGTTGGATCCGCCGGAAGCCATACAAAGAAAATTTAAACGCGCAGTTACGGATTCGGACGGGCAGGTTCGCTATGCCGAGGAAAAACCCGGCGTATCTAACCTGATGTCTATTTACAGCGCCGTGACGGGCAAGACGTTTGATGAGATTGAATCCGAGTTTGAGGGGCAGGGCTACGGTGTATTGAAGTCGCGCGTGGCAGATGCCGTGTGTGCTGAGTTGGAACCGCTTCAGCAGCGGTTTGCAAAGATTCGCGCGGACAAAGCGTATCTTAATCAGACGATGGTAAGCGGCGCGGAACGAGCGGGACAAAACGCGGTGCGTATGCTGCGTAAGGTGTATAAAAAAATCGGCGTGGCGCCGAGGCAGATATGAGGCCATACAAGCTATACATATTCGATCTGGACGGCACGTTGGTCGACACGCGCCCCGACATAGCCCGGGCGCTGAAGAAGACGCTGGAAACGGCAGGCTTGCCCGTGCCCAATCTTAATGAAGTGTCCCGCGCGATCGGCGGCGGCGCAAAGAACGCAGTGGGCATGCTTACGGGTTTGGTGGGGGAAGACCTTGCGCCACACCTTGAGCGGTTTTCCAAGGATTACGAAGAGATGTGCTGCGACAGCACCACCGTGTATGAAGGCGGCGAAGAACTGCTGCGGCGGCTTGAAGACCAAGGCGCTTATCTCGCGCTTGTTACGATGAAATATAAAGTGCCGACGCATAAAATACTGGATGCGCACGGGCTGGTTATGTTCGACGCAGTGATCACGTTTGACGATGTAAAGAAGCGCAAGCCAGACCCTGACAGCCTCTTTGAGCTGTGCCGCCGGTTCGATGTGGGAATATCAGACACGATCATGATCGGCGATACGGTGACGGACATCAACTTTGCTCACGCGGCGGGCGCGGACAGCTGCGCCGTGGCATACGGCTACGGCGATACGGCTGACTTGCTTGCGCTTTCTCCCAAGTATGTAATAAAGAGCCTGCTTGAGTTCTAGGCTCCCTCTGGCGAGGGAGCTGTCGGCAAAGCCGACTGAGGGAGAGAAGTCATTACAGTTCGATCAATTATTTCGCATACACTTAAAAACCTTCGGTCAATATCCATATTGCAGATACGCAAAACCCGCAGATTCATGGATTGCAATGCTTGTGTACGCTCATCGTCCCGTTGCTTTTGTTCAGGTTCAAAATGCCCGCCGCCATCCAGCTCCACAATAAATTTTGCTTTTGCACAATAAAAATCGGCAATATAGTTCCCAATCGCTTTTTGACGTTGGAAACGAATCGGATAAAAACGAAGAAACTCATACCATAGTTTGCGCTCCCATGGCGTCATGTTTTTTCTGAGTTGTTTGGCTAATGGGATGTTGTTCTTGTTGTACGCTTTCACGGTCTCTCCCTCCGGCACGGCTAAGCTGTGCCACCTCCCTCGTCAGAGGGAGGCTTCGTATTCTGTCTGTTTTTCATTTAATATTTGTTTCTCGCACGTTCTTGTTTCTTCAAGGCTCCCTCTGAAGACGACCCTGAAGGGGTGGAATGGGGGCTGTCAGCATAACCGGCTGAGGGATAGAAACAATAGAAAGCTAATTTTCGTTTACCATATACTAAACTTGCTATTTTTCAACTCGGTTATATGTATACTGTTCAGCACCGCTATGCATACGTTATAAACAAACTGCGCATCTCGATAAACGGAAATCTTGAAGTCTGAACTGTACCCCAAAAAGTAGAGAAGTTTTATACTTTCTTCCGTGTCAAAAAAATTCCAACGATTGTCCCTATAAGGATAATCGGCGCTAACCTGACAAACAGCCATTCAAATGCGTGAAAAGCTCCTCCGACAACAGCGGTTTCAGGGTCACTATAATTCCATCCTAAGTAAGGACTATTTAATGCTATTAAGACTGCAGAAATTGTTACTATGACCGCACTCAATGAGATAAATAGCCAATGAAACGTTTTTCGCCTCGTGGTCTTCCTTTGTGCGAGCTGTAAGTTTATAATCTCCAGTTTTTCGGAAATCACTTTTAAGTCACCAACCTTCGACTCAATAACAGTTTCTCCAAGCAAAGTGCTTACGGATGTTTCAAGCACCTCTGATATGGAAATCAACATATCAGAATCAGGAACTGACAATCCTTGTTCCCATTTAGAGATTGTTTGTCTCACCACATTCAGCTTGATAGCAAGCTCTTCTTGCGAAAGTCCTTTTGATTTTCTGATTGCTTTAATGTTTTCGTTTAACATTAGGGATGACCTCCTTTCTTTCAGTCGTTAACACTATTGTATGAGGAACTGCCCGTTGCTACAAGCAACGCATATTAACATTCAAGTTTTATAGTCGTGGTATGTTGTTGGGTATATTGGCGAGGAAGAGCCTGGTAAATTGTTCTCGGCATCATCTATTTATCCAATAAAAAGAAAAACCCCGATTTATCGAACTTCGTCTAATTGCGAAAACGCCTATCTCCCTTGTACGGATAAAACGGAGCGATAAGCATTAAACATAATCACCGCTTAATCGACTAGGCGTGATATAATATATAACATATTATATCACGCCACAATATACGTCTCAAACAGCATTTTACAAATACCGCTGCTTTTCGTGGATAAGGCAAAGCGCAAAAAAAGAGGGCTGTTTTGCAAGCCCTCCGCAACATCCTGACACATACACGTTTTGTATATGTTTTTGCTTATCGTTTATGACTGTTCAGCCGTTGCTTTTAGCTAAATTAGCATTTTGCAGCGCCGCATCCGCATCCGCAGCCGCCAAAGCCGCCGCAGCAGCAGAGCAGTAAGATGATAATCCAGCAGCAGTTGTCGCCGCCCCAGCCGCCACCGCAGCCATCGCCGCATCCGCAGCCACCGCCAAAGCCGCCGCAGCAGCAAAGCAGTAAGATGATAATCCAGCAGCAGTTGTTGCCGCCCCAGCCACATCCTCCGTCAAATCCCATATATAACGTCCTCCTTATACAGATTTGTAGGTATCCCCTTTAATTTGAGGCTCAATCTATACTACGCAGATACGTTATATTTGGTGCATAGCGGCTTCGTTTATAGGGAATCCGATACTTCCTCTATGGCTTTTTGGTCGATGCCGTCGATGCGGCTGAGTTCCTTTTCAATGCTGCGCGATTTGCGCGACGCGTCTTCAAGATTGTTCTGTGCGGCGCGCAGGCTGCGCTGCGTTTTTTCGATGGCATCGGTAAACCCGCCGAACGCTTTGCGCGTGGCATCCAGCAGCTTTAAAACCTCGCCGGACTGCTTTTCGATGGCCAAGGTACGAAAACCCATCTGCAGGCTGTTCAGCAACGCGGTCAGTGTAGACGGCCCAGCAATAGTCACATGGCATTCGCGCTGGCAGATATCCGACACGCCAAGAGATATTGCGTCAGCATACAACCCTTCGGTGGGCAGATACATGATCGCAAAATCCGTGGTCACCGGCGGGTTGATGTATTTATCGCGTATGCGCTTGGCTTCATTCACAAGGCTCTTGGAAAGAGACTTTATCGCTTCCTTGGCCAGTTCCTTATTGCCCGTGGCAAACATCTCTTCTTTTTTAATGTAGTCCTCCATGGGAAACTTGGAATCGATGGGCAGCAGTACGCTTTCATCGCCGCTTCCGGGCAGTACGATGGCAAATTCCACGCGTTCTCGGTTGTCCTTCACGCTTGCGTCCCGGACAAACTGTACGGGGGAGAGCATGGCAGAGAGCAGGCTGCCGAGCTGCGTTTCGCCCCACGTGCCGCGTACCTTCACGTTGGACAGCACACGCTTTAAATCGCCCACCCCTGCCGCCAATGAACGCACTTCGCCCATGCTTTTGAACACCTGCTCCAATTGGTCGCTCACCTGTTTGAAAGAACCCGTGAGGCGCTTTTGCAGCACATCAGAAAGCTGCTCGTCTACCGTTTTGCGCATCTGCTCCAGCCGACGCTCGTTGGCTTCAGACATGCTTTTTAATTGCTGCTCCACGGTTTTGCGCAGTGCTTCCATGCTGTCGCGGCTCTGGGAAGCGGTGTCCGACAGCGTTTTGGTAAAGCCGTCTCCCAGCACCTTAAACATCTCCATCACCTCGCGGCGCTGTTGATAGGCGTTTTGTGCGTTTTGCTGCTTCAAATCACCAAGCAGCGTGATCAGTGTGTTTTGCATCTGATTTAGCGCTTTGTCGGCATGAAAGGTCTCCCTTTTTCGCGACAGTAAAAGTGCCAATATGATGACCGACAGGAGCAATAACGCGCCGGTCATGATGTATCCGGTTATGTCCATATCCATACCCAGCCTTTCTTTAAAAAGGTTGATCTGAAACAATATCTTTTCAAGACAAGTATACCATAATACAGGCCGTATTTTTGGACACAGAAAATAATCATGGTATTGAAAACCGATAAATAATTGTTGACTTTAATCATCTGCTGTGCTATTCTCACGGAAAATGGAGGTATTCAATGATGGCAGACAGATGGAATATTCCGCTTATATTGCAGCGGATGCTTGAAGTTTTGCTGGTGATTAGTCCCGTAATCATCATTACATTGCCTTTTGTTTTTACTTATTTTGATCCCGAGTTTGTTAACACCTATATTTCCAGCGATGCGCAGAATAAATGGGTGGCATTGGCATTTATCGAGATCACCAGCGTAAGTTGCTGGTTTATTTTATTGTTTTTGCAGAAACTCTTAAAGACAGTGAACATTAGCTCGCCGTTTGTCTATAAGAATGTTCTTTATCTCAAGTATATTTCTTATATTTGCGCATTCGTGGCTTTTGTGCTCATTGTCAAAACGTTTGTGGATTTTTCGGTGATGACGCCTGTCGTGGCGATACTCGGGCTGCTCTCCAGCCTGTTTTGCCAGACGTTGGCGGCTGTGTTTGATAAAGCCATAAGGCTAAAGGACGAAAACGATCTGACAATTTAGGCGAAAAGGAGGAGAGCCATTGGCTATAATCGTGAATCTTGATGTGATGATGGCAAAGCGGAAAATATCGCTTAATGAGCTCTCTGATAGAGTGGGCATCACCAAAGCAAATTTATCCATTTTAAAAACAGGCAAGGCAAAAGCGATTCGTTTTTCCACTTTAAACGCAATTTGCGTCGAGTTAAACTGCCAGCCTGGTGATATTTTAGAGTTCAGGGAGGAAGAAGATGACTGACACGAACTATCTTTATGAGTATTTTTTGGCCAACAGTCAAGACGATGAAGAAGAAGACTCGGCATCGCGGCAGGATGATAACTGCCAAGACGACGAAGAATAAGGGTTAATGCTTTCAGCGGTGTATAAGCGCCGCTGTTTTATTTTGCTCATATAACCTCAACGCCAGCTTTTTGCGCCGCGATACGGATATCCTGCGGAATATTATCGTCAGAGACAAGCACATCGATCTCTTCCAATGTACTGAATGTATAGGGCAGGCTTTTATCGATCTTGGTGGAGTCCATGAGCATAATCACCTTGGATGCGCGCTTTAATACATCGCGCTTAAGCTCACATTCCGAATAGGTGCCGCTTGTAAAGCCGTTTTGTAGTGAGAAGCCGCTGGAAGCCATAAAAGCTGTATCAATATTGATGCTATGCAGAAAACTGGCGGCATTCGCCCCGGAAACAGATATGGTGTTGCGGCTTAATTGCCCGCCGATGAGCATTACGTTAGGCTTGGCTTTCTTGATAAGCTCAAGCGCGATGTTCGGGCCGCTGGTAAGCAGCGATACGTAGTCGTCGGGAATCTGCTTAGCGAATATCATAAGCGTCGTTCCTGAATCCAGATACACAGAACGTCCGCTTTCTACAAAGCTGACCGCCTTTTTGGCAATAAGCGTTTTTGCGGACGTGTTTTCCAGCGCGCGCCTGGAATAGATATCTTCCGCGGCCATGGATAAACGAGAGAGTGCCACAGCACCGCCTCTTGTCCGTTTTACAATGCCTTTTTCCTCAAAGTATTTTAAATCGCGGCGCAGCGTCATGCTCGAGCAGTCGGGAAACATGGTCTCCAGATCCGTTAAAATGACTTCCCCCTTGGCATTAAGTAAGTCTTTGATAACGTCACGCCTTTTAATATTCAATGCGCACACCTCATCTCAATTTCGATGTATTTAATAATACCACCAATGTTTATTTTTCACAATATATAAAGGGATTTATCACATGATTTGTGCGCAATGTGCATATTTATCACATTTATTAATAAAAGGTAAGGGTGCTTTGTATCAACTGCTTTTTTCTCAGTGCAAGAGAAACGCGGCAATGGTATAATAAAGTATGGATAAGCACGAGAGATTTATGTCTGCCGCGATGGACATGGCGAAAAAAGCCGCAAAAAAAGATGAGGTACCTGTGGGTGCCGTTATCGTACGAAACAATAAGATCATTGCAAAGGCGTGCAACTTAAGAGAAACACGTAAGAATCCTCTTGCACACGCAGAGCTGCTTGCTATCAGCAAAGCGGCAAAGCGTCTTAAAGGCTGGCGGCTGCTCGGCTGTACGCTGTATGTAACACTGGAACCCTGCCCAATGTGTGCCGGCGCTATTATCAACGCGCGTGTTGATGGGGTGGTGTTCGGCGCATACGACCCGAAAGGCGGTGCGATGGGTTCTCTGTATAATCTCGGTGAGGGTAAGCTCAACCATGTGCCGCACATCACAGGCGGCGTCATGCGTGAGGAATGCGCAGCGATACTCACGTCATATTTTAAACATAAAAGACGCAAGACGCGATAAAATTGACTTGCATAATCCCCATTATTTCGTCAAAATAGGACAATTTATAACTTTTTATGTAGCTTTTCAACTGTTTCACATCATGATAATCTGTTTATAAATCAACTGACACTTTTTTCGGAGGAAGAATATTCGTGCATTTGTTTGAACATATTAACCGTGAGAACAACAATCACTTTTTACATTCAAACCAAACAGCATATGAGCAGATGGGTATGTTTGACTCAGTCGGTATGTGCCAATGCGCTCATCAACTGTTTG
This sequence comes from Clostridia bacterium, assembly GCA_003249555.1. GTDB lineage: Bacteria > Bacillota > Clostridia > Christensenellales > SZUA-584 > SZUA-584. The sequence continues at coordinate 32,835 of QKIQ01000070.1, forward strand.
CGTGGGAAGCGGACTTTTTATCCGGAGATTTCATAGTTGCAAATTTGAAGACAGGGCGTGAGAAGGCATATCCCTTTGAGCATATATTTGAGAATATTCATGAAGACGATATAGCGGCGCTTCGCTCTGCCGTCTCCTTTATTTCCAGCTATGAACGCCGTCAGGTCAACTTGAAAGTCCGGTACTACAATGAAGGATTGATTCAATGCTATGAAGTGAAAGGTATGGCGTTTGCCCGTGACGACAGGGTGATTGCTGTTGGGTACGCTTATGACCAAAGGCTGCCCGAGTTTCAGAAAGAGCGCATTGAAAATCTGGTGAATCGTGATTCATTGACGGGCCTTGCCAGCTCTGGCGCGCTCGATTCATTTGTTAAAGATTATTTTAGATTTGGCATGTACCCTCAAACGCTGATTGTTGCCAAGATAGACAGATTTAACGACATCAACAACTCTTTTGGTTACAATGCGGGAAACACCCTAATAAAAAATGTGGCAGAGGTTATCAGGGAGTGTTTTTTCGATGCGGAAATCATTGCGCGTATCGGCGGCGGGGAATTTTGCGTTGTGTATTCGGGTAAAGGGCATCTGGAAATTGACAACAAGATCAAACAGGCGCGCATGATGCTTCATGGTTTGTATATTAATCTTATCAAGACAGATGTGAGCTTTGGTTATGCAGCAACAGATAAAACTGTCAGTTTTTGCGATTTATACCGTAAGACGCTTAATGTGATGCACAAAAACCGAGCCGTAAGCACGGTTCTCACGGAAAACACTGTGATTGACAGTATCAATAGCATCATTGAAAAAAAGGTGGGATGGGGCAAACGTCAGATAAGACTGCAAAGCCTATCTTCTCAGGTAGCTGTATCGCTTGGGTGCCGTGAAGAATACATAAATGAGATAAAGGTACTTGCCAAAGTGGCAGACATCGGTCTCATTAGTGTGGCCGACAGACTCGTTCAAAACAGGTTAACCTTGTCCGGAAGAAATCTTGGAGAATATATGCGGTATGTGGACTATGGGCGTGAAATTATCAGCAAGGTGGACGAATTAAAGGATATGCAGGATCTCTATCTTGATATTTTTAAACGCTACGATGAGCATAAGGATAAGCTACCGCTTGCAAGCCGAATCATCGCGGCAGTTCGTGGATTTGATGACATTGTTTCATCTGGTAAAGAGAGCGTTGACCACATTGCAGAGCAGCTCAATAGAAAGAGAGGAAAGGAATTCTGCCCGAAGGTTGTCGATGCGATTATCAATGTGGCGGGCAAACATTATATGGTTCATTAAGCGGAAAAAGCTAATTAAAAGAAGCACTTGCGAAAGTGCTTTTTGTTTGGCGAAAAACCTATGGTTTTCGGCCAGCTTTCCGGTAAACTTGTTCCTCGCTACGCTCGAAACGGCGCAAAACCGCAAGGTGTGGGCTGCGCGGGCAAAGCCCGTCTTGCCCACGCACTATATTTTAGCTTTTTTAACACTCTGAAGCACTTGCGAAAGTGCTTTTTGATTTGCCGTTAAACCTATATACGGATATTCTAAAAGCAAGTATTACGACAGTTAATCGATATTGTTTGATGCCCGCCAACTTGGAAATCTCAAGAATGATATTTCAGGACTTATTACTTAGCGGTTCCTGTACTTTTTCCGATTGTTCGGAGTCTTGGATGTATTAGTCTTTACTTCCTGCTTTGTATCAGATTCAACGGTTTGAGAGGCGTAGTTTTCCGACTCGGCTGCGGCCGACTCAGTCTTTTCGGATTGACTTGTTTCGGGTTCGGTGGCCTCATAATTATTCGCTTCAGAACTGATTTTATCTGGTTTATCCTCTTTTAACTCATCTACTTTCGAGTCCTTCTTGTCGGACTTATCTTCAATTGCCTCAGAATCGCTTTTTTCGGTCTTAACCGCTTCCACTGGCGCATTGAGCATGGGCGGTTCTTTGCTGCCGGTAATTGTACAATGACCTTTGTAGTAAGCGCCTTCTTCAATGGCAAAGCTGGATGCCGTGAGATCACCCGTGAGATTAGATCCTTTAAGCATCTGCACAGCGCCGGATGATGTGACGTTGCCTATGATTTTTCCTGCGATATTCACATTGCTTGCTTTGATGCCGCCCTCAACAGTCCCTTCCAAACCAATGGTAACATCTCCGGCCGCGCAGACCTTTCCTTTCACAGTTCCGTCAACGCGAACGCCGCCTGCTGTATCGATATCACCGGTAAATACGGTGCTTGGAGGTATGCTTGCGTCGGGAATATTTTTTGTACCGCGGGAACCTTCATTTTTCAATATCTTTACCATTTTCCTGCTCCTTTTTAATATTCATTGGTTAGCAAATACTCATCGAGCTTATCTGCGCTTGCAAAAGCCTTGATCACCTCAGCTTGATGCTTAGAGCATTCTTGCCCTGTTTCGTGCACTTTGCTGTGAAAGAAATGGATGCAAAAATGTCCGGGGAAATTATTACCGGGTGTGGGGCTCACCATATGCGGCATACCGTTCATAGAAGCCGCGATATAGCGCTCGCCAATTTTAAGCCAAATGGCATGCCTGTCCCACGTCCAGTGACCGCCGACTATTTGCTTCATAATTTCTGTATCTTCGGCGGTCAGAGGTTCGCTGTCGCCGTGGTATTGGCCGCCGAAACGGCGGACATGGAACGAGAGCCCTGTTTCCACATCGATGACGGTTGCTTCTGTGTACCGAGAGTATATTTCCGAACCGCCGTTAAACCAGTCGATCAGTTCAACACGCCCGTTCACGCTTCCGTTATCGTATTGGATGTTTTCTACGATAGGCGCAGCCTCCACCGTCAGCCATGGGTCGGATAAACGCTCCGAATCCTCTGAACCAGCTGCCGCAATTTCGTCTCCCCAAATAGCAGGCATTGTGCCGTCTTCAGACACCAACGTATCGGTATCCGATTCACCAGTCTGTAGGGGAACAACGACGCTGTTAAGCGCGGCTAATGCCACATTCCGTTCCGCTTCCAAACCGCTCACGGCAGAACTGAGCTTGTCCATTTTAATATAAGCGCTGATGCCGGCATATGCGCTGAAGCCAACTGCGCATATGAATACAAAACCTGCTCCGATAAGAAAAATCTTGCGCATCACAAAACAGACAGGTCTTTTCTGTGCAATATCCTTTGAACTTATCGTTATGCATATTTTCTCTTTTAATGGATTTTTACGGTGTTTCATTATATACAACCTTATATATATTCAGTTTTTTATACCCTTTTGTATTGTAATGAAACATTTTTACGTAAAATTAAAGCTGAAAGGGGCTAATACTTTGCTGGAGAGAAGAAGTATTTGACATGGTTGTAATTAAAAAGAAGTTCATTGTTGTTTTGATAGTTGTGGCTGTAAACTTCGAGAATCATGGCACCGTCATAATGGTTTTTGTTAAGAGCATTTTTAATGCTGCTAAAATCAATGATGCCATGAAATGGAAGAACGGGTATAACGCCGAGCTTTTCATCATGGATGACGTCGCAGAGGTGGACATTGCTGAGGCGGCCTTTTGCACCTCTGATATACTCAGCGGGATCAAATCCGGACTGAACGGCTTGCTTTAAGTCCAATGTGAACCAGAGGCTGTTTTCGGGAAGCAGCGGCAGCAGCTTTTGTGGAAAATCAGGTGCCGCATACCAGCACCAGTGCACATTTTCCCAAGACAGCTTTATACCCGCATCAGCGGCAAAATTCGCCAGGGGCTCAGTTTTTTTGGCAATCGCGTCGTAATCCAGAACGAGGCTTCGTGCCCGTTTTACGTTTGCAGGGCCGTGGAACACGTACGAACCGGCACCAAGAACCGCGCCTGCTTCGATCACCTGTTTATAAATATCAAACGCTTCTTGCCGTGCCCGGTCATGTGTGGAAAATAGCTGCGGTTCAAACTGAAGTGAAAAAGCGTGGACGGAGTTCACATTGATGCCCCATGCTTCAGCGCGTTTTTTCAGCTCTTTGACAAACTCGGGTTTGTATTCTGACATGCAGCTGAAAAAAATTTCGATGTTAGCGATGCCCATCTTTCCCATAGCGTCAATCGCATCTTCGTTATATATCTTGGGGAAAAAACACGCAGTGGACATTCCAAATACCATAAAACCCTCCGTAATTATTATAACAGAAAAAAAGATAAAAAAATAATAAAATACATGAAAAGACGAGATAATACAAAGGGGATATAAATATATAATCGAATATAGTAATATGTATATATCAAAAGTTTTGTGGGAGTCGAGATGGAAAAGAAATATATCATTATCGGAGGAATCGCAGGCGGAATCAGTTCGGCGGCGCGCCTGAGGCGCCTTGATGAAAATGCAAAAATTACTGTATTTGAAAAAACGGAACATGTGGCTTTTCCGAGCAGCTCCCTGCCATACTGCATCGGTGGGGTCACTCGCATCAAAGACATTGCAGGTATGCAGTCTGCGCAGGAAATGATGTCGCGTTACTCAATCGATGTCAAGCTCAAATGCGAAGTCACCGCCATACACAGACATGAAAAAGCCGTGAGTGTGTATGATTTAAATACGGGAAAGACATATCGAGAGAAATACGACAAGCTTATTCTCGCGACGGGGACAACCCCGCATCGGCCGGACATCAACGGAGCGGATATGCAAGGGATATATACGCTCAAGGACATAAAAGATCTTAACGCAATATCCGCACATATCGACACATTTAAAGTGAGGCGTGCGGTTGTCGTCGGCGGAGGAAACATAGGGCTTGAGGTTTCGGAAAATCTCTCGCGGCGAGGTATCAAAACCTGCGTCGTGGAGCACAGTGAGCATCCGCTGCCGACTTTCGATGCAGACATGGCGCGATTTGCAAGGCAGGCGCTGGAGGACAATAGCGTGGCGCTTATTACCCATACGCCTGTTGTCGCGTTCCACCCGGCAGAGGAAGGCATAAGGCTCGAACTCACTGACGAACGCTTTTTGTTCGCAGACATTGTGATTATCTGTACGGGCGTTAGGCCCGAAGCGGCGCTCGCGAAAAAGGCGGAGCTGGGTATTGGTGTAACGGGTGGCATAATCGTGGACGAACGCCAGCAAACCACCGATAAGGACATATATGCCGTGGGTGATGCGGTGGAGGTGGAGTCGGTATTCGGCGGTAAAATACTGCTTTCCATGGCATCTTCCGCCATACGGCAGGGGCGCACCGCTGCCGATAATATCTGCGGCATCGGTTCAAAATTCAAGCAGACGCTGGGCGTATCAGTGGTCAAGGTTTTCGATACAACGATGGCCAGCGCGGGGCTCACCGAGAAAGAACTCAATGACAGAGAGATTCGGTATGAAAAGATATATGTGAGTGGTCTGTCGCGTGAGCCATACTATCCGGGTGCTAAGGCGGTTGTTTTAAAGCTGATATTTGATAAAAAGGCAGGACGCATACTCGGTGCGCAGATTGTGGGGGAAGAGGGCGTGGATAAACGCATCGACGTGCTGGCTACAGCCATCCGCGCAGGGCTTACGGCAGACAAGCTTATAGATATAGAGCTTGTGTACGCGCCGCCCTTCAGTACCGCCAAGGATGTGATTAACATGGCAGGCTTTATGGCAGCCGATGTCATGAACGGCCTGAGTGATGTGGTACATTGGCACGACATCAAATTGTCTGATGATGCAGTGCTGCTGGATGTGCGCACGCAAAAGGAGCGTGACACGGGGACAATTGCTGGGTCTTTGCATATTCCGCTTGCTGAGCTGCGTGAACGTCTGGAAGAACTGCCCAAGGATAAAGAAATTGTGACGTTCTGCCGCGACGGCAAGTGTTCGTATACAGCAGAGCGCATGCTGAAACAGAAAGGATTCAAGACCAAAAATTTGAGCGGCGGCTATTCTTTGTATGAAATATTCAATAGGAAGGGATAAAATGGATCTGTCAAAATATGAAGCACTATCCGCGAAACTACGCGTGCTCGGTCATCCTGTAAGGCTATGTATTGTAAACGGGCTGTCGAAGAAAGGGCTTCACGTCAAGCAGATATGCGAGTCGCTGGGCATTCCGCAGCCGGTTATTTCATTGCATCTGTCCAAGCTCAAGGCAGTAGGCATCGTGGACTGCGAGCGTCAGGGAAGCTGTGTGCGCTACCACGTTGTGGACAAAGCCACGCTGCGTCTGCTTGAAATGCTGCCAAAATAAACACGGAGGATTTTATGAAGCTTGCGGAATATTGTTCACCCGGTTTTGATGTAAGTAGGGATTTTTTGGTGAACGTGGAGAGAAATTTGGAATTAAAATGGTTATTAATGTCATGATAAAACGGCTCTCAGTGTCATCAGATTTCGGTTGGATGCTTGATAATACGATGCGTGAAATCCGCTAAATATACCTTCTTACTTTTTTCATGTATTCTATATACTCTTGCCCGAACTCTTTTACACACCATCTTTCTTCTGAAAGAATAATCCAATGGGCAGATACTTGAAAAATGATTAAAAATATAAGCAACAACAATGAACATGTAAGCAGTACACAACCTGAAAAATAAATAAAATATGCCACATATATCGGATGACGGGAAACTCGGTAAAGTCCTTTTAGATTCAGTCCACTCTCTTTTGGTTTGGCAAAATTTAATATGGATACAATACAGAAAAGGACTCCAATACAAAATACTATTAAACCGATATAAAACAAAATAGAGTCAGTTCGAATTTTGAGGAAGAACAGGCACACAAAAAACAGGAGGGTAGAAACTTGATAGCACCAAAATGCCCCCTTTTCTTTCCCGACCAATGGGGGATAGAATGCCGCGCGTTTTAGCGCCGCTTTGTTAAATATACGTATAAGCCCATATCGTATGAATATGATTGGTATCAATAAAACAAATGCATTCATAGCAATTTTAATAACCCACGCTCACGGCAATCATGAGAAAGCCGATGCTCACAGCCGCAATCAGCAGCTGCAGCCGTATCGTGAACTTGAGCCATTTGGTATAACTGACGGTGGTCAGCCCAAGTGCGATGAGCAGCATGGCGTTGGTGGGGTACAGCACGTTTAAAAAGCCGTCGCCCAAAGCGTAAGCGAACACGGTCGCCTGTCCTGTAATGCCCGTGAGTGACGCAAGCGGCACCACAAGCGGCATGATGAGAAAAGCCTTGGCCGAGGCCTGTGCGACAAAGAACTCAAGCAGCAATATGGCGGCGTAAATGATAATAATATTGACATACGGGCTTGTGTTGGTGATTGCGAGAGACGCGTAGTTTAGCAGCGTGTCCTGTATGCCGCTGTCGCGAATGATGGTCGAGACTGCCATCGCCATTGGAATCAGCAGTATGCCGGGCGCGATGTCGCCTATGCCTTTGAAGAACGTTTTGGCGGCCGTCTTATAGCCCGCCAGCTTTGCGCCGATGGTGGCGGCGAGTATGAAAATAACCGCAATGAATATCATCGAATAATCCGCAAGCCCGATAAACGGCGCGGTGATGAGAAACACGAACATGAGGGCGAGCAAAAGCCCGACAAACACGATAGGACTTTTTTTAAACCGTGCCGCTTGCTCAATTTGAGCGGGGCTCATTTGATATTTTTCGCGCCGCTGTGTGTCTTCAGGATAAACAGCGGAAACCATCGGGTGCTTGTCCAGCTTTTTAGCATAGCGGATCAGGAAAAGAAGCAGGATGCCGTATATCACCACAAAAAAGACAAGACGCAGCCATGTGCCCGAATAGAGCGGCACGCCCGCCAGCTCCTGCGCGACAGCGATGGAGAACGGGTTGTAAAGCGCCGCCGCAAAGCCAAAGCTTGCAGACAGCAGGCTTAAGGCAAGTCCCATAAGGCTGTCCCAGCCAAGCATGAAAGACAGACCGACAACAAGCGGAATCAGTGGCACGATTTCCTCGAGTATACCGAAAAACGATCCTAAAAACATGAACACAAACGAAATCAATGCAATCAGCAGAAATCTGCGCTGATACATTTTTGCGGCGATTTTGGCGATGACGGCGCGCAGTATGCCTGATTTGTCCAGCAGCGTGAACGAACCGCCAATCAACAAAATGAACAGCATGATCACGATCATCGTTACATTGACATCTCCGCCGGGTGCGAACGATTTGAATATGGACAACACTATGTTGTAGACGGGATATTGTCCGGCTTCGCCTGTTTGGGTATAGGAATCAGGCACATACACCACGTCGCCATCTTCGTCCATCGCGGTCTCAAACTGACCTGGCGGAACAAAGAGCGTCAAACAAAACGATACGACGATCAGTGAAAAAATGATGATGACCGCGGTGATGAGACTTCTTTTATTTATCTGAAAACTGGAGTCGTGTCTGGACATAGGTATTCTCCTTTTGCGACACATATGGTATAATTATGCTATACATATTTTCGCATGTCAATCAATTGACTGAATAAAGGGGGATGGGGAGTGGCGGATTTTCCGAAACGCGCGCGAATACTATTAATATTGAAATATTTTCAGCAGCATACGGATGAATATCATCCCAAACAGCTCGGCGATATTATGGACTATCTGCATGAGCACGGCATTGAAGCTGAAAGAAAATCTCTTTACGGCGACTTGAATCTGCTGCGGGATGTAGGTTTTGATATTATCAAAACGACGGACGGAAAAACAGCTTACTTTTTAGGACAGCGCCCTTTGGAGATGGCAGAGGCGCAGGTTTGCGCCAGCGCTGTGTCTGCCGCGCGTTTTATGACCGAAAAAAAATCGCGTGAACTCATAAGACATCTGGGTGATTTTTTCGGGGAGACACAGTCGACAAGCTTTCGCCGCCGTTTGGAACTGGCAAGGACGCAAAAAACGCGCAACGAGGAGATTTACTACAATATCGACCGTATTGTGCATGCGCAGTCGCTCGGTAAGCAGATCACATTCCTCTATTTCGAATATATGCCGGATAAAACACAGCGTCTTAAAAGAAACGGGCAGCGTTATTGTGCCAGCCCCTACTCGCTGATGTGGTTTGAGGACGCGTATTATCTTATTTGCAACATCGACAAGTATGACAATCTCTCGCATTTTCGGGTAGACAGAATGACGCGCGTGGAGCTAAGGCAGCAGGACCAGCGCAGTATCAGCGAGGTATCCGAATACAAAAACTACATAGATTTTGACGATTACCACAGAAGCGTTTTTTCCATGTTCGGCGGCGAACCGCTGAGCGTACGCATCCGTTTCAGAGATGAGCTTGCGACCGCCGTGTTCGATCGATTTGGGCTAGATGTGGCGGTATCGGATATTCGGGATGGTCATTTTACGGTATCTGTCAACGTGCGCGTGAGCCCGGGGTTCATATCATGGCTCACAATATTTGGGGACAAAGCCGAGGTGCTGTATCCTGAGAGCTTGCGAGTGGAAATCGCGGGCTGGATATGCGCGCTTAGCCGCGTTTATCATTGTTGAAATCAAAAATATTTAATTAAAACCGCATTTTTGGTTTATAAATAGTATGGTCTTATCGATATAAGATATTGGGCGTTTCATTAAGAAAAATAGAGATATAAGGAGTGTGCATTTATGGATGAATCAAAGCAAGCACAATTGCCTGATGAAGCAAATATGATGAGTAAAACGGGGGAGTTCGAGCAGGACTTAAAAAAGCCCGAGCCATCGCTTAACGCTTCGTATGAGGTCTGCTATACCGATGAAGGTGTATATCTTGAAATCACACGTGAACAGGGAGAAGGCGAGCCTCTGCGTCAGGAATGTGTGCTGTTTGATTTGTGCCGAAGAGGGATTGAAGGGCTTAACGTTGATATTTTGCAGTTGAGTCTTCGTCGTAAGGATATCCGCATCCGCCTGGGAGGGCCGCAGATGCAAAAACCAGCGGATTCTGATGTGGTGGTTATCGTGACATCAAATGGCATGACAGCCGGTATGATGATGCTTCCTCCTATACAGACGGGCTCTGAAAAGACAGCCGAAGAAGTGCTTGAACGCATCAAAGCGGAATGCGAGATTACATTTGGGCTGGATGAGCAGATCGTCAGAAATACGATAGAGAATAAGGATTTCTACAAATACATAGAGATTGCGCATGGGAAACCCGCGCAAAAGGGGAAGGACGGAGAAGTCGTCTTTACGTTTAGCGCGGTGCGCAGCTATGCCCCCGAAATCCTGCCGGACGGAAGCGCGGATTATAAAAGCCTGAAGCTGTTTGAGCGAGTCTCTGAGGGTGACGTGGTAGCAACGGTTTTGCCTGCTGAGGATGGGATTGAAGGTATGACTGTGAAAGGCGTGAGTATCCCCGCGCAGCGCGGCAAAGAAAAGAAGCTGCCCAAAGGCAGGAATGTCAAGGCTTCGGAAGACGGCAAATCATTAATTGCGGAAAAAAGCGGCCGTGTCGATTTTATAAAAGGCCGGGTAGAGGTCTCAGATGTTTACAATGTACTGGATGATGTAGACATGGGCGTCGGCAATGTCGTATTTGATGGTGATGTGGTGATAGGCGGCAGCGTGATTTCGGGGCTTTCCATCGAGGCAACAGGAAACATCGAGGTGCGTGGCTATGTGGAAGGTGCCACGCTCAAAGCGGGCAAGGATATCGTGCTGCGAAACGGTATGCAGGGAATGAGCCACGGAAAGCTTGAAGCAGGAGGAAATGTGGTGGCGCGTTTTATTGAGCGGGCCACTATCACAGCACAGGGCAGCGTTTTTGCCGACTATATTGTTCACTGCCTTATCGTGGCGAGTGACTCTGTTGTACTCAAAGGAAAGTGGGGAAAGCTGCTTGGCGGCGTCATCCGGGCCGGTAAAGAAATCACAGCCAAAACAATTGGTTCTCCCGGAAACGACCAGACGCAGATCGAGCTTGGCATTTTGCCTGAAGAACGTGCGCGCTACACCAAACTGGACGCGGAACGCGGACAGATTAAAGCACAGTTAAACCGCATACAGAACATCACGAGAATGCCGCCCTCAAACGATATAAGTCCCGACCGTCTTGCGATGAGGCAAAAGCTCATTGAGGCGTCAGCGCAGCTTGAGGAACAATACGACACTATCGTGCGGGAGATGGAGGCGCTTAAAGAAGTTTTGGATACCAGCAGCGAAGCGCGTGTCAATGCCACGAAAGCCGTATACCCGAACGTGAGGATTCAGATTGATTCTGGGTTTCTTACCACAAAAACAATGATCGAATTCGCGACATTTAGATGTGTGAATGGACAAATCATTTTTACGGCTTGTGAAAAAAGCGGACGATAAGAATAACATTATACAGATATAATAATGCCCCGTAAAGCTTGTGGTCTTGCGGGGCATTATTTTGCACTTTGAAACGATCTTTATTGAAAAACATCGCCGCCAAAATCATGAGCGCTGTCGAACGGATATACGGTGTCTGAGGGGATATCGCCTGTCATACAGAAAAACTCAAGGTTCAGCGTCACATCAAGCTTATCGCTGGGTTTGGTGGTCGTGGAGGATACGGTTTCCCCGTCTTCATTCGTCTCCGTGGTGGTTACTTCTTCCTCCGATCCCAGCTGGGCGATGAGACCGGTCACCTTCACGAAATATTCGCCTTCTGCCAGTGCTGAAAGCACTTTTTTAAGCCCGTCGTAGCTGCTTTGCATGGTCACGGTGGCGGGGCAGGCAACCAACAGTCCCGTTTGCTTTGTTTCGCCAAACGAAAAGGTTAGCTTTTGGGCGTGTTCTTTCACAGTTTTTTCAAGATAGACAAGGATGGCTGGTTGGTCGTAGCCTTGGGTAATGCCTTCGCTCAGCGTTGCAATCTGCTGCTCGTTATCTGTCAGGTTTTTAAGCAACTCGGTATTCTTTAGCTGCTGCTGCGATTTGTTATAGAGCGCGATTTGGTTAGCTTCATTTTTTGCCTCGAGCACTTTCATTTCCTCAACATAGGGGCTTAAGAAAAACAGCCAGTAAGCGCACAACGCAATGAGTACAAGCAGTATCAGCACAAGGTTTTTTTCACGCTTCGTCATCGTCATGATGTCACCTCCCCGGTATTGTCTGCCGTGTCATCGCTGCTTTCATTATCGTCTTCACTGCCCGCTTCCGCCAGCGCTTCACCGCTTAGCGACACTGGCAGCGCGGCTGTCAATGTAAACATGGTGTCTTTACTTTCTTCTGATACCGCGCTCGTGACGACAAATACGCTGCTGAAAAAGCCGGATTTCCGTAAGTGCAGACTTAGCGTCGCCACTTCGACATCCCCGGGGGCTTTGCCTATGATCTGCAGTTGGTTTCCTGCCATCGACATATATGTGATCTGAGCCTTGGTCGGCAGCGCGTTTTCTATATCTTCTAGGTATGCGAGTATATCCGAGCGCGATTCATGCAGCAGCGTGAGCTCATCAAGCTGCTGGGTGAGAAGAGTGTTGTTTTCCGTGTTAAGAAGCAGGTCTTCCTCTGTGAAATCGATCATTTGCAGCTGTTGTTCGGATTCTTGAAGCGATGCTTGTGCGCTTTCGCGGCTGCTCATGGGCAACAGTATGCCAAGCACCAAAAAAGCAGCGATTAAGGCCATTCCAATAAACACACCTGCAAATATCTTCTTCGTATTCTTTGAGTCCTTCCTTTTTATAAACAGGTTGATATCGTTTTTCATGGCATTTCCTCTCTTAACGTGGCAGCGTATGCGTTAAGCAAAAACGCAAAGCCGGGGTTATCCGCATTGTCTGAGGGAATCAAGCTTGCGGCGGGGAAGACAGGAATATTAAGATGCTGTCGTATATATACGTTTAGCCCCGGCAGCAATGCACCGCCGCCCGAGGTATAGATGGCACGAATGGGACGTTTTGTGCGATTGCGGTAATAATCGAGCACGCGGTTAATTTCCTGAAGCAACGAATCCACCTCATAAATGACAGCGGCCTTAAGAGTGGCGTTTTTATGCGGCGAGGTAAGGTAATCGGTTTCTCGTTTTAAAAGCTCGGACGAAAGCACATCTCGGCAGGTCTCTTTAGCGATGGCTTCAGTTAAGCTTTGACCCGAGCGCCTTAACAGATTGCTTGCATAAAAGCTGCCGTTGTCATAAAGACTGACGTGCGTGTGGCGCGTGCCAAAGTCCAGCATGCAGATGCCGCCGTCCAGAGAGAAATTTTTGTTTCTCTGATGATAAAACTTCAGCAGCTTTTCACACGCGTTTTCGCAGGTATCCACCACGTTGAGCTTAAGTCCTGCGGATTTGAACGTCTTCTTGTATTTGCCCAAAATGCGCTGGTGAACACAGGTGACAATGACCGTATACATTTTGATGCCATCTTCTTCGGTTGTTCCCGCGATTTTATAGTCGATGAAGTATTTGTCCGGCTCCACCGGCAGATACCCGGCGATTTCATGCAGCACGTTTTGATACAGCTGTTCTTCGTCCAGTATCGGAAGCGTAAAATGACGGATAATGATGTCGTTGCCGCTGACCACGAGGCTGCACTTGCTGCTGCCGAGCTTTGCGAGCCGGCGCGCTTTTTTCAGCGACTGGACGAGCGCGTCTTCATAGACGATGGTGAGGTCGTCCATACAGCCGTCCGGCATTTTGTGCACGGCGAATTTGACGATTCTGCCGTCTGCCGAGGTCTGCACGATCTTCAAATTGGAGTGGCCGATATCCACGGATACCGCCGCAGTTTGTACGATGGGCATATCTGCCTCCTTAGTTTGTACGGCCCGCTGCCGTAATGCTTTGTCCTTGAATCACATCGGAAGTGGGGACTGTGCCGCTTCCGATGCTCCCAAAAAAGAAACTGTTTAGAGAATCGGATTTTATCGCGTTTACTAAATCCTGCGAATAAGTGACAGACATGCTATTGCCTTTTGTATAGTAGATATCATTCAACGCCATTAGTACACCTGTCATAGAAGAATTACCTTTAATCACAATATCTCCAGCAGAAAAAATCACACCTTTGGTATCGAAGTGGCCGATACTTAGATCTGCTGATGTATAGAAAAGGCCACCGCTGCTACTGACATGAGAAATATCCATTGCTCCTGTTGAAAACACGCTTCCATTTATTGTCGCATTATTGATATAGAGAGCGTTATTGCTAATAATCAGTCAATGATATACTCCGTGGCTTAAGGTCATTATACCGCCGCAAATAATATTTCCGTAGAAGTTGCCGTTACTGATTGATACATTGCCGCGGCAGTATATATCACCGTAAAAATCGCCGTTTTTTGCTTCGAAATTGCCGTCACAGTATAAATCCGCATAAAAGCTGCCGTTAGATGCTGTGATATTACCTCCGCTATGAATAACGCCATCTGGAACGGTACAATTAGAAATAATAAGGTTAGAGCCCGTCGTAGATATGATTCCCACCGGTTCTTGAGGAACATTAGACCAGTTTATAGAAAAATTGCTTGTGTTGATGAATAAATCAACGTCACTGATTATTGGATCTGCGTACCCCGGATAGGAAAGAGTGTCTTCAAGGGGGCCAATCGCTGTCTCATGTAAATATTTTAGGGTAGCACCGTTATTAAGCGTTAAGTTATCCTTTTTATTTGAATTATCAATGAAAGAATTGACAACCACATCATGGCCGCTTACAGTCATTTTGCTTTTTGTATCCAAATTTAGCGTGCCGCCTGAGAACACAGCCAATTCAGGTATCGTTAAGCCGCCGCCGCTCCGCAAATCGATGCGCAGCACATTGACGCTGCCGTTTACGACGTATTTTGTGCCGTCTGCTGCGGTCGCTTCACACGAGATGAGAATGTCGCCTGTGTTGGTTTCTCCATCAAAATTGCCCGCGCCGAATGTGGTGATCGTGTTCATGTTTTGTATATCAGGCTCTGCAAAGCTTGCGGATGAATTGGATGCGATGCCCGAAAAAAAGCCCTCGTAAAGAGAAGTGTAATCGCTGCCGCTCGCATCACTCATCTGCGCATAGTATTTAACGACTTCGGTTTTTACATGCTCGATGGCGCTGTTGATGCCCGCTTCCGCCGCGTAGTAGGTATCGTTGGTGGTGGCATCCGCTGTGTTGGTGGTGAGCGTGCCCAAAGACAGCGTGATCACGGCCATGCCCAGCACAAGCAATAGCGTAACGGTGACAAGAACCATGATGATAGCCGAGCCGCGTTTGTTATTCACATGCATTAACATGGGGTTCACCGCCTTTCTTCAAGCTATTGTTTCAGCGACAGCGAGGTCTCAAGCGCTTTTCCCGCTGTGCTTTCAATCCGTATGTCCAATATCTCATCGTTGATGGTGACGGTAAATGACGAAATACCGCTGGCAATCACGCCGTCGTTGCGCAGAATCTGCTGACCGCTGCGCCGGTAAACGGAATCACCCACCGTCAGCACGTTGTTCGCGCAGGAAGTGCCCGTAGGGGTCAGTCGCACCTTGTTGGTGATATCCGATAACACAAGACGCATATTCGCCTGTTCGTCCGCCGATTCGCTTTCGGCGGTGTAAAGAGACAGCCCCTGCCCGAAAAAGGTGTACATCAGCGAAGCCGCCACCGCAATGAGTGCGACGACCACAAGCAGTTCGACCAATGTAAAACCTTTGCGGCATCTCAGCTTTCTCATTCTACTCAGTTCCTTATATTGATATATGCTTCCGACTGCGCCACAGGCTCGGAAGCCCCCGTTGTGTCATAAACGTTGGTTGTGACATGCACAAGCGATGTGCTGCCGCCGAACATGTCGGGATATTTGTCGCCCTCGCCCGAGACGATATTGATGTTTCCCTCGTTGCCGCTTGTGCAGTAAACCACGGCCTTGCATCCGCTCAGTGAGAGGTTGGGGGAGACGCTGCTAAGATGCACCGCGTTGACGATGACCGTGCAGCTTGACGCGTTTGCGGCTCCTGTAAGTGAGGTGCCGTCACAGGTAAGGGTGCATTGGCTGCCCGAGACGCTGACTGAGATATTGGAAGGAACAGAGGCGAACAGCCGCCATTTCCCGTCCGGCAGCACCGCAAGCATCCTGCCGCTTTCCAGCACAACCAGATGAACGAGGGCACCACCGTTCGTGCTGTGCGGCGTGATTGTCGCAGACAGGTAATAGCCGCCCTGTTCCTGCTTGTTGGGTAAATCGTTCAAAGCCTCGGCATATGTTGCGGTGTCCAACTTTTCGATATACTGCTGTGAAATGTAGTTGGCATTTAAAACGTTGCGCGCCGCCGTGTCCACCTTAAAAGATTGCACATAAACGGTAAGCAACGGCAAAGAGACAGCCGCGAATATGGCAATAGCGAGAATAACTTCGACCAGTGTAAACGCTTTTTTATTTCGTTTCATAGCATCAACCCCAGATACCAGTCGATCAGCGCGTCTCCGAAAAACACGCTTAATACCACGCCGAGAGACAAAAACGGTCCAAAGGGGATTTCGTCACCGCGCTTTTTACGCCCAACAGCCATGAGCACCACGCTGATGATTGCGCCCGATATAATGCCGATCAAGTACGCGGGAATGACGAGCTTCCAGCCGATGATGAATCCGCAGAACGCCATAAGCTTTATGTCACCGCCACCCATTGCGTCTCTTTTAAGCAAAAACGCGGCGATGAAAGCAATCAGCAGCAGCGGCAGCCCGCCTGCGAAAAAGCCAATGACGTAGCTCGGCCAGCTGCTAAGCAGCCCGGTGAACACTGTGACAATCAGTTGTATCGCGCCCACGGTCAGCCCTGCGATGATAAGGCCATTGGGTATTTCCATCGTCTTTAAATCAATCGCGGAAATCACAATAAGCAGGCTGAAAAGAGCCATATAGATAAGCAGCTGCCATTCAAGGCCGAACCGCAGATAAAGCAGCAGATACAGCGCGCCCGTAAACGCTTCGATGATGGGGTAAATCAGAGATATTTTGACCTTGCAGCGGCGGCATTTGCCGCGCAGCACAAGATAACTCAATAAAGGAATAAGGTCAACAGGAGTGAGCTTCGCGCCGCACGAGGGACAAGCAGACGCGCCCGATACAATGGAACGCGAATCAGGCAGCCTTATGATGCATACATTAAGAAAGCTGCCGATGATTGCACCAAATATGAATATAATGACACCTATTGCTGCATCCATGTTTTTAACCCTTGCATAACGTCCTTTATTTTATATAACAACCAACGGTATCGTTCAAACAAATTCGGCAAATAATGAAGGCTTTTGTGTAAAAAAGAGCGAAACGCATCCGTGCGATTCGCTCTTTAAGGGGTATTTACTTGTTTATCAGTCGGTACTGACAGTCGCGATGCCATTGGCTATCGTTATTCTGTCAAGTGTAGCAGACAAGTCAGCTGGCAAACCGGCTGGTAAAAGATTGTTACCCACAGTTGCATAATCATCAGGGTCGGCAATTTGACTATCCGGATTCAGCGCGTTATAGGCGTTGATGGCTGTAGCAATGCTTCTTGCATTAGCAATTTCGACCGCTTTGTCCGCTTCGTTTGTGATGCCTGCAAAAGTCGGTATGGCAATAGCTGCCAGTATCGCGATAATTGCAAAAACCACAATGAGTTCAATCAGTGTAAAGCCTTTTTTATTTTTACGTAATAATCTTAACATTGTTAATCTCCCCTTTCATAATGAATCCCTGCAATGCTACTCTTATAATAAACAGGAATTCTCAGCTTGAAACATACCGAAGAACTTGCCAAAAAATACTAAATATTAGTATAAATACTAATCATAGGCACCAGCACCGCGAGAATGATACCCAACACCAGCACCGCGACGATCACAAGCAATATGGGCTGAAGCATGGTGGTCAGCCTTGTGACTGCCACATCCGCTTCTTCTTCAAAATATTCGGCGGCCCGTTCAAGCATCTGGTCGAGCGTGCCTGATTCCTCCCCGATTTTGGCCATGTGCATCATCATGCTAGGGAATATACCCGCCGCGCCCACAGCCTCGTAAAGCGAACGCCCCTGCTTGATCTGTTCTTCCACCTCGAGCAGCTTGTGTTCCGCGAGCTTGTTGTTAACGATTTTGGACGCAATACGAAGCGACTGCGTGAGCGCAATGCCCGTGGCGGTCAGCGTGGAAAGCGTTCGGCTGACCCGCGCGGACATGAGTCGGATAGAGGCCTTCTTCACAAGCGGGAACTGGAGCTTAAATGTGTCCAGTGCAAGACGGCCCTGCTCTGATGACTTAAACATTTTGAAAAGCACATAGATAAGCAGAATGCCGCCCAGCAGATACATCCATTGATTGATTACGAAATCGCTCAACCCCATCACGGCTTTGGTGATGCCTGGCAGCTCAGTATTCATCGACGCGAATATCCCAACAAACTTGGGTATGACAAACGCGAGCATGAATATGACCACAAGCACCGCGACAACGCCGACGATGATGGGATATGTCATGGCAGATTTGACCTTGCGCGCAATTCTGTAGTCCTTGTCGAATGTGACGGCAAGCCTATCCAGTGAGAGATCCAGTGTACCGCTGACTTCGCCCGCTTCAATCATCTGAATCATGATGGTCGGCAGCGCACGCTCATGCAGCGCAAGGCTTTCCGATAAACCTTTGCCTCGCTGCAAATCGTCGCAGACAGATGCGAGTATGCCCTTGAACTTTTTATGATCCGTCTGTTCCTCAAGCATTGTGAGCGCTTGAACAAGTGGTACGCCTGCTTTTAAAATGCTGGAAAACTGCGAGCAAAATATGGAAAGCACACGTTTGGGTATCTTGGCAGACCCTATGGTGATCTCCATTGATGTTTTGGCGTTGATTTCACTAAGGTTCAGTAAATACAGTGACTTGGCGCGAAGTTCGTAGACGACCGCCTTTTTGTCTGTCGCTTCGATAACGCCTTCTACGGTTTGTCCGGCTTTATTGGCCGCTTTATATAAATATTTAATAATAATCACCTCTCAAAGATGTGGGTTTTACAGCAATGTCTGTATGTATGCGCGGTCAACCGAAAAGAAAAGCGCGTTTTCGCGTGATATGCGTCCCTGACGATAGAGCTCGGCGAGCGCGTTGTCCATAAGCTGATTGCCCGAAGCCGTGGACGCTTGCATCATTCCTGCCACCTGATGCACCTTGTTTTCACGTATCAGATTGCGTACGGCAGGCGTCGCAATCAGCGTTTCCACTGCGGCAACACGCGTTTTGCCGTCTGCGCTGAGCAGCAGCTGCTGCGATATCACCGCCGCCAGCGTCATAGAAAGCTGCATGCGTATTTGCTGCTGCTGGTGCGGCGGAAATACGTCTATCACGCGATCGATGGTTTTGGCGGCGCCCGTTGTGTGCAGTGTTGACAGCACGAGATGCCCTGTTTCCGCGGCGGTCAGCGCGATACTGATTGTTTCAAGGTCACGCATTTCGCCGATAAGTATGATGTCGGGGTCTTGGCGCATCGCGGCGCGGAGTGCGTTTGCGTAGTTTTCCGAATCCACGCCGATTTCACGCTGGTTGACTATGCTTTTTTTGTGCTTGTGCAGATATTCGATCGGGTCTTCGAGCGTGAGAATATGCTGGCTGCGGGTGCGGTTTATCACATCGATCATGGACGCCAGCGTGGTGGATTTGCCGCTGCCCGTGGGGCCCGTAACGAGGATGAGACCGCGGTTTAGCGAACACAGCGAGTTGACAATTGGGGGAAGCCCCAGCGAATTTAAGTCCGGCGCGTTGCTTCGAATCAGGCGCATGGCGAGCGCCACACTCTGGCGCTGGCGGTAGGCGTTGACGCGGAAACGGTATTTGCCGGGAGCCGAGAGCGAAAAATCATACTCGCCGTGTTTGTTGAACGCATTCCATTGCGCTTCGTTCATGATTTCCTTAGCGAAATCCAGCGACATACCAGGTGTCACAACTGTGTCTTCAATGGGTACAAGACCGCTGCTAACACGCATCGTCGGAGGTATGCCTACGGTGATATGGATGTCCGACGCGCCGTTTGCAGCCGCTTTTTCCATCAACTCCGAAATTCTCATTCGCTGTCTCCTTTGTAAGAATACGATGTGCTGATCACTTCCTGAATCGTGGTGACGCCGCTTTCCATGAGCGCGATACACTCCAAAGCGATCGTGGTCATATGCTGGCGATTTATCGCATCGTCGCGTATGGCGTCAATCGCGTCCCCGCCCGTGATCATATCGCGCACATGCCTGTCGATCACAAATATTTCATGAACCGCTCGGCGCCCCTTGTAGCCTGAATTGTTGCAGTAAGAGCAGCCCTTGCCGTAATAAATCGTTTTGGCGTAATTGCCCGGAAGCCCTGCCGCGGCAAGCTCGAACCGGCTCGGCTTGTATTCTTCCTTGCAGTAGGGACAGATCGTTTTGACAAGCCGTTGAGACAGCACACCGACGAGCGATGCGGATAGCATGTAAGGCGGAATACCCATGTCGATAAGCCGCGAAATGGTGCTGACGGCGTCGTTTGTATGTATGGTGGAAAGCACAAGGTGGCCTGTGATGGCCGCGCGTATCGCGATATCCACTGTTTCACGGTCGCGAATTTCACCGATCATGATCACATCGGGGTCTTGGCGCAGTATGGAACGCAGACCCGTGGAAAACGTCAGCCCTGCTTTGACATTCACCTGAACCTGATTGATACCTCCCATGGAGTATTCCACAGGGTCTTCTACGGTGATGATATTCTTTGAGGTGTCGTTGATTTCGCTGAGCATGGCATACAACGTGGTGGATTTACCGCTGCCTGTCGGGCCTGTTATCAGTATGATGCCATGTGGGTTTTTGAGAAGCAAGTCAAACTTGCGGATATTGTCCTTGGTAAAACCAAGTTTTTCTTTGCTCATGAAAAAGTTCTGTTTGTCAAGAAGGCGCATAACGACCTTTTCGCCGTGTACGGTGGGCATCGACGACATACGCACGTCGATCTCGTTGCCCGCCATTATTAGCTTGTAGCGGCCGTCCTGCGGGAGCCGCTTCTCAGCGATATCCATACCGCCGATGATTTTTAGCCGTGTGGTGACGGCGGACTGTGCCTTTTTAGGTATCGTGAGTGCCCCCACAAGTTGACCGTCGATGCGCATGCGCACTCGGATATCTTTTTCGCCCGGTTCGATATGAATATCACTTGCTTTGGCCTTGGCAGCCTGTTCAAATATGGAATTCACGAGGCGGACAATGGGCGCGTTTGCGATGTTTGCCGCAGCCTGATCCATGACGGAATCGGTTTCATGGACTTCGGCCGCCAGCTCGCGTATCGCGGTTTCCGCGTACTCGTTGCCGTATATGGTATTGATTGCAGTTTCAATCGCAAGCTCGGGCGCAATCATGGGGTAAACATCAAGGCCAGACATCACCCTTGCGTCTTCTATGGCGATAAAATCGGCAGGATCAGCCATAGCAAGATACAGCCGTTTGCCGTCCACCTTGACCGGCGCCATTTTGTGCTTTCTCGCAAGTGAAACGGGCAATGCCTTGGAAAGCGATTTTGGCAGATTGATTGTTTCCAGATTGATAAAAGGGATGTCTAGCTGATACTGCATGACTTCCATAAGCTGCTGCTCTGTCACCAACCCGCGGGCCTTGAGTATCTTGCCAAGACGCTCGCCTGTTTTTTTCTGTTCGCTGAGACATTCTTGAAGTTGCTCATTGGTGATAATGCCCACATCAATAAGCATTTCACCTAAATATTTATGTTTTATCGCCAAATTAGCCACCGCCTGTACAATGCATTTAAATATTAATAAACGGGTCTTATTATGAGTAAACAACAATTGCGCATAGGCACGAGATAAGCGTGCTTAACCTTTTTAGTCTTTACATACCAAATGATTTTCTGTATACTTGAGTACGACATTACAAAAGGGGATTATTATGCAAAAAAAACGTTTTAAGATAGCCGTTGCGGCCATTTTGCTCGTATCGCTGACAGTGTTGATGGCGGGCTGCGGCGGAGCGGCTTCCGTTCCAAAACCCACGATGTCTGAAAACGCCACGCCTGTTTCGGTGGACGGCAGCTGCGAGATGTCATTAGACGGTGACACCATCACGGTATCGGGAGAAACGAGTCTTATGGACGGTGCGTTGCTGCACATATCCGTTGTGTCTCAAGACGGCATGATCGTGGATTATGTCACAATGACGAAAAGCGGGGATCAGGTATCACACGAATTTACTATCTCAAGTGAAAAGTATGACGACACCGTCAAGGCGGTGACAGGATTTATCACATGCGCGCCTTCGCAATACGGAGAGCAGCCGGAGGCGATTTATGCGTCGTACGGCAAGAAGTTTGAAAATCTGCAGGCGCCCGAAGGCGACATTGTGTGGAACGGTGGCGGCGTTGTGGTGCTGTTTGCATCGGAAAGCGTCGAGCTCACAAAATAACGAATACGCTAAGCAAGACCGCGGGGGAGTCCCCTCGGTCTTTTTTATATGACCGCATCAAGATGATCATTTGATGTTTTTCGCTCATAATCGGCATATTGTTATGTCTCATGACTCAATATGTGAATTTATTATTAACAATAGACAAGCTGTGTGATATGATAACGTGTAATTATTACATTTTTGGAGGGTGGATATGACAGGGGATCAGATACAGATTTTGATCGCAATGTGCCTTTATATGGCGATGATGATTATTGTGGGTGCTGTTTATTCCAAACACAACAAAAGCACGAGTGATTATCTTCTGGGCGGAAGAAAGCTGGGACCATGGGTCACGGCGATGAGTGCCGAGGCATCCGATATGTCCGGATGGTTGCTCATGGGCTTGCCGGGGGTCGCCTATTTAACGGGTATTGGAGAAGTATTCTGGACAGCGCTCGGTCTCGCTGTAGGCACATATCTCAATTGGCTTTTTGTGGCCAAGCGGCTGCGTAAATATACCAAGGTGGCGGGCAACTCGATTACACTGCCCGACTATTTCTCCAACAGATTCAGGGACAAGCACAAGATACTCATGAGTTTTGCGGCTGTTCTCATCCTTTTATTCTTTGTAATTTATTTGGGCTCAGGTTTTGCGGCCATGGGCAAGCTTTTTAAATCGCTGTTCGGTCTTGACTATACGTTGATGATGATTATCAGCGCCATCGTCATTATTGTCTATTCCGTGGTGGGCGGTTTTCTCGCGGTCTGCACGACCGATCTGATACAGGGCGTGCTCATGTTTTTTGCGCTGCTGGCCATTGTCTTTTTCGGATACGCGGCTGTGGGAGGAACTGAGAACATAACCGCTCAGCTTTCCGGTATTAACGGATATTTTAGCATTTGGGGCGTGAATAACCCTGCGGACAACTCTTTTACGCAATACAGCGTTCTGGATATTATTTCGATACTTGCGTGGGGCCTTGGGTACTTTGGCATGCCGCACATTTTGCTTCGGTTTATGGCCATACGCAAAACGAGGCAGATCAGGCAGTCTCGCCGCATTGCCACAGTGTGGGTTGTCATATCGCTGGCTGCCGCAATCATGATCGGCGTGATTGGCCGTGCGCTGGTTGGTGACGTATTGATGGACGGTATGCAGGAAACGGTGTTCTCTGCGCTCGCGACCACGTTATTCCCGGCGCTCATCGCAGGTGTTTTTATATCCGGTATACTGGCCTCCACAATGAGCACATCAGACAGCCAACTGTTGGCGGCGGCTTCTGTTATTTCCAAGAACTTTTTCCACGGGATCATTAAAAAGAACGCAACGGACAAGCAGATACTGACCGTATCCAAAGCCACGGTAATCGGCGCGGCACTCATCGGCATTTTGTTCGCGCTGGACGAAAAAAGCACCGTCTTTGGCATCGTGTCATATGCATGGGCAGGCTTCGGCGCGACATTCGGCCCGCTGGTAATACTTTCGCTGTTTTGGAAGCGCATGAACAAATGGGGCGCGCTGGCCGGCATGCTCAGCGGTGCGGCCACGGTTATTATATGGAAAGAGATATTAAATCAGATGGGTGGCATATTTGGTATCTACGAGCTGCTGCCAGGTTTTATCGTTGCACTAATTGCTATTGTTGTGGTCAGCCTTCTCACAAAGGCGCCGTCTCAGGAGATAATTGATGAATTTGATTCCGTAAAAACGGCAGAGGTAGACGATTAATCAATACTTAGTCAAAAAACGGATGCGAGAAATCGCATCCGTTTTTTGCGTTTCATGCATCTGCTTTTGAGAACCAAACCGATAAATATTCGCCAAGCGCATTTTGGCTGTTAAACGCGAAAAGCGAAGAGAAAATCACAGTAAAAGTGAGCGCTAATCGAAAAATTCCATGAAATTACCAATGTATGATAAGTTTTATTTCTTGCTATTTACAGGTGCCTATGAGTATAATCTACTCGAAATAGTATTTCTCCATAATCAAATCTTGTGTTTGAACAAAGCAGAAGCAGGTTCTGATTATGGAGTATAATCAGCCAATGTATACAGAATTGATACCTGGTTCGTATAG
>QKIQ01000122.1 GCA_003249555.1 Clostridia bacterium
ACAAGCAGGGCCTTGTGACCGTGGTGCTGGCGGTTGTGCTGTTCATGCTGGGCATCGTGGGGACGTTCCACAACATGAGGACCAAGATCGTGGTGGCATGTTTCTCGGTGGTTGGAATGATATTCGGCATCGTGATGATGCTGAGCGTACCGGCTCTTTGGTTCTGACAGGAGTATTGTTCAGCAAGAAGCGCAATGTTAATCCCTGCGTGTGCGAAGGGGTCTCCGGTGGAGACCTTTTTGTATTAAAAGAAAACGGAATTATTCCGTTATTGTGCAAGAACCATGGTAATATATACCTATACTAAAGTATTTATTTCGATTATGTATAACAAATTATGTTGGTGTTCCAAGAACCATTGACCAAGGTTATTTCCATTTACACTTCCATTTCGCTCAACCTCTTGAGGTGTAATCACATCACCGGTAGAAATATCGACTTTAAGTGGTGTCCTCATGGTATCAATCTTCGCTTCAAGGGTTGCGCGGATACCACCGTATTCAGCTTCTTCTAAAATGGAGGCGACGTTCTTAATGGTAAATATAACACCATCATCTATTGGCACTGATATGATTTTCTTAATAATATCTTGGGCTGTTTCCATGGTTAGCGGCAAATTTTTAATAGTTGCATCAATATCCATGGTTGACCGGGTATCAAGCCCTACCATGGCCGAAACAAGCATGCCGCCTTTTAGAATAAAATTGTCCCTATATTCTGATAGAGAAATGCGTTCCAGGAATCTCTCCATGATATAGTTGCGGATAATAATTTGAGCTTGTGTGCTATTCCCATTTGATAAATTGCGTACAAACGCTTTCAGTTGGCGCGATGTGCGGATCATGGTAATAATACCTCCAGATACTGACGCAGGATTCGTTCGACACGAAACATTTTTGCGTATTTCATGAGCAAAGGCAAATTCTTATCATTTCGTTTTACATACTCCTTCATAGCCGTTTGCAAGTCTTGAATTTCAATATTGCTTCGGCTGCGGATCACATCGCAAATCGTTCGCTCTGCGTTGTATACTTTAAGTTCATGGTTATTGGGCGAAAAAATCTTCACAACACCTAATTCATACAGTTCTGGTTTTACAGAATACACTTTAACGCCTTGGGCTTTCAGGTTGTCGTTGTGATATCCATGTTTGACGGTAATGGTAAATTGCAAAGGTTCACGATTGGCCATGTCCAAAAGATACAGCGCTGTTTCATGCGAGAAAATAGCTTGAGGAAATCTCGCTTGTAACAGAAACATTTCATCAATCCATGCATCTGATGCAATGTAGATTCCCTGAGAAGCCTTTTCTAATTTTGCATGACGCACATATTCTGAAAAGTATGATTTAGAGATGCCTGCGTCAATGGCATCAGTGGTTTTCAAAATACCATTATTAGCTTTAAGCAACGCATCCAACAATTTTTTCTTACTCATACCGCACCTTACTTCCACACGCAAATTATAAATTAAGTGTGAAAGTAAAGTTCGGATTCAACCTTTAATTGTTTAACCCCTTATAAAACAAAGATGCCACCTTTTTGGCGACATCTTTTGCGGATTTCGAATTGACACCCTTGCAAATTAGCTGGACTTGTGATCGGCCATTTTCAGCGATTCTGCTAATAATCTGCTAATAAGAGCCCACAAAACGGGGCAAAACGCGTAGTACAAGCTAGTTGATACCAGTAAACAATTTGCTCAAAAATTAATAATAAATATATTGACAACAGAAATTCATTAATGATATAACTGATATATCAGATATATATTAAATGTATTATGTTATAATGCTTCAAGATAAATATTTTATGTTGGAGGTAGTTAATGTCAAAAATCAGATTTACAATTTTGAGTCATGGTCATATTGAAAATGATTTGGCGTGGAACACGGCAACACCAAACCCGGGAAATCGATTTAATAAAAACCCTGAAGCAATATGGGGAGAATTCCCGAGCTTTTCGGTGCTCGTCGAGCATAGCGATCTTGGATGGATTCTATATGATACGGGGTGTCATCCGGGAGACGAGAAAGACAGGCTTCCCAAAAGCTTTACAGACTTTTTCCCGCTTTACATGGACGAACAGGATTATCTGGAAAATAGGCTGAAAAGTGTAGGGTTGACGAAAGACGATATCGACGTTGTGATTCTGTCACATACGCATTGGGATCATAGTGGCGGTGTTGGTTTGTTCTCGGGAACGAAAGCCGGCGAAAAAATTCTTACCTCGGGACTGGATTATTCATTCGGCATTGCAAATTCGCATGCGGATATCAGCGGCATTGACGGTGGATATATCAAGCAAAACTATCAACACGAAGGGCTTGGGTATGAGTTCATCGACGAAGATTACAAGCTTGCAGAAGGCATTGAGTTGATTGCGCTTGAAGGACACTCGCCTCTCGTGTTAGGCCTCATGCTGCATATGGAATCCGGAACCTATATCTTCCCCTCGGACGCGGTTAGCAGCAAGCTGAATTACGGACCGCCTGCAAAACCGCCAGGCTTCTTATACGATTCGCTTGGATACGGCAGGGCAATAAAAAAGTTGAGAGAGATGGAGAAGAAATACGATGCAAAGTTTATCTTCTCGCATGACAATGAGCAGTTCAAAACACTGAAAAAAGCGCCGGAATTTTACGAATAACGAGAAGAGGATTTTCAATGAGTGAAATGACATCGAAACAAAGAGTATACACCGCGATCAATCATAAAGAGCCGGATATGGTTCCGATAACGGAATTTGTGTACAGCAGAAAGCTGTATAAAGAGGTAATCGGCATTGCGCCTGAGCACTATGATGCCGAAGCGGTTATGCGGTGCGCAAACAAAATCGGATACGATTCTGCGGTAATTCCATTCGGTGGATTCGGTGGTTTTAACGAAAACGATGCGCAGACATATGAAGACGAATGGGGAACGACTTATATGAAGGAAGAGGACACATGGCCGTCTGATGCGCCGGTGGGCTTCCCGATCAAGGATAAGTCGGATCTTAATAACTATACGTTTCCTGATGCGACGCTTGCATCGCGTACTGACGGGATAAAAAAAGCGCTTAAACTGAACAAAGACATGAACAAGTTTGTGGTTGGCAGTGTCAGAGGGCCGTTTAGCGGCAGTTGGTTGTTGACAGGCTTTGAGGGTTTTTGCTTCGGTATGTACGATGATCCGGATTTTATTAACGAAATTGTCACAAAGGTGACCGATTTTTATATCACAGGCGGTTTACGTATGATTGAAGCCGGTGCGGATGCGATACAGTTCGCGGACGATTACGGCAGCAACGCGGCGCCGTTCATGTCGCTCGATATGTTTAAGGCAATGGTTGTGCCGCACATGAAACGCATGGTAGATGCATTCAAAAAAGCGGGAGCACACGTGATCATGCACAGCGACGGCAACTTAAACGCGCTGCTTAGCACAATATTCGAGCAGGATATTGATGCTTATCATCCGATGGAACGCGCGGCCGGTATGGATATCGCGCAGATCAAGAGGGACTACGGTGACAAGATCATGCTGATTGGCAACGTAAACAACAAAACAACACTTGTAACGGGCACAAAGGAAGAGATTGAAGAAGAAGTAAAAGAGTGCATACGCATTGCGGCACCGGGGGGCGGATTCATGCTGGCATCTGATCATAGTGTTCATGATGACATCCCGAACGAAAATGTACTTGCACTGTATGAAGCGGGTCGCAAATACGGCAAATATCCGATCAATATTTAACAATTGAAATAAAAGTAAGGAAAAGCACTATGAGCAAAATTAAAGATGTTAGGTTCTATAAAGCGGTTTCAACACAGACGATGAATATTTCGGATTCGACACATGACATCTCGGAAATTGGGTTTGTCATCGTGGAGTTGGAGCTTGAAAACGGTGTAGTAGGTCAAGGCTATCTTCTGTCTTTCCACTATAATCCGCAAGCGATAAGAGGTGCGTTAGCCGATTTTCGCGATTTTGTAAAAGGGTATGAAGTGCACGAAATGGTCAAGTTGTCTGAAGATATTTCGCGTGAGATGGAGTACTTTGGTCATGATGGTATCAACAAATGGGTACTGGCTACGATCAACATTGCCATGTGGGATGCATGGGGAAAGATGCTGGATCAGCCAATTTGGAAACTGCTTGGAGGGTCCTATCGGCATATACCGGTTTATGGAAGCGGCGGCTGGTTATCATACTCGGATCAGGAGTTAATCGATGAGGTTAAGAACTATAAAAGCCGCGGGTTTAAAGCCGTAAAAATCAAAGTTGGATCCCCGTCGGTAGAGAAAGATATCGAGCGTCTCAAAAAGGTGCGAGAAGCTGTTGGAAATGACATTAATATTATGATGGATGCAAATCAAGGGATGGATTTGCCGTCCGCGTTAAAACTGTCTCTCAAAGCTGCGGATATCGATATTTTCTGGTTTGAGGAACCCATCGTTCACACGGATTTTGCTGGATATGAGCTGTTGCGGCATAAAACGAATATTTCGCTGGCGATGGGCGAGAGAGAATATAGTATGGAGCCTTTGAAAGAGTTGATTCGCAGAAATGCATTGGATTTGTGGCAACCGGATATCGTGCGTATCGGCGGTGTGGACGAATGGAGAAAGTCTGCGTTGATCGCAAACGCATATAACGTGCCTGTATTGCCTCACTATTATAAAGATTATGATATTCCGCTGTTGACCACAGTTGATAATGCGTACGGTGCTGAATCCTTCGATTGGATCGACGGTATCATTGATAACACGATCGAAGTACGTAACGGCATGGCTTATCCTAGAACGGGGGCAGGTTGGGGTTTCAAATTCCTGCATGAGCATATGGAGGAAATATAAATTGAAAGAATTCACTTCAAAAACACTTGAGTCTTTGTTCTCGCTGGAAGGCAAAACGGGGATCGTCACCGGCGCGTCTAGCGGCATAGGTAAAGAGATCGCAAACATACTGGTGGATGCAGGTGCGACTGTGTATGATTTGAGCTTGATTCTTTGTGACGAAACAAATCAGAATATCATCCGCAAACAAATTGATGTGACAGACAAAGAGGCGATGAAAGCTGCGATTGATACGATCGGAAAAAGCAGTGGTATTGATTTTCTCATCAATAATGCAGGAATCACCAAAAGGGTGAAAGCGCAGGATGTGGATTCAGCATGGTGGGATAAAATACACGAAGTCAATGTGGATGCACTGTTCTTTGCTTCGCAATTTGCCTATCCGTATTTAAGAGCTTCTAAAAACGTTGGCAGAATCGTCAATATTTCGTCGATGGCCGCCTATATGGGATTTTCTGAAGTGGTGCCGTACTGCTCAACAAAGTCTGCGGTCACTGGTATTACCAGAGGTTTGTCGGTTGAATGGGCAAAGGACAACGTTTTGGTGAATTCGATATCGCCTGGTTGGTTTCAGTCGGAAATGAACAAACAAGTGATTGATGACGAGCGTAATAAAAAGATGCTTGGTAAAGTGACGCTTGGACGGTATGGTGATTTGAAAGAAATCGCATATATGGCACTGTTTTTGGTTAGCAACGCATCCACATATATTACAGGACAGGACTTTTCGGTTGACGGCGGTGCGAGAGCGTTCGGATACTAGGGAGAATAAAAATGCAAGCGATTTGTTGTACAGATAAAAAGAAGCTGGAATACACCGACATGCCCATGCCGGTATTGGATAACACAAAAGATGAGTTGTTGCTGAGAATAAATGCAGTTGGTATTTGCGGTTCAGATATTCATACTTACAACGGCAACAATCCGATGATTGAGTATCCAAGAGTCATGGGGCATGAGCTCTCGGCCACAATTTACCAGGCTTCAGAATCCTATTCTGGAGAATTAGCAGTTGGGGACAAAGTGACAGTCATGCCGTATTTTTCGTGCGGTGTTTGTGGTGCTTGTATCAGAGGCAGAAGAACCGCGTGCAGGTCGCTTAAGGTTCTGGGCGTGCATATCGACGGTGGTATGACAGAATATATCAAAGTACCGGCAGAGTATGTTTTCAAAGTCGATGGTTCATTCTCGGATGAAACAATTGCGATGATCGAGCCGCTTGCAATCAGTGAGCACGCGGTAGCAAGAGCAAATGTTCAGGATAACGACCTCGTCCTTGTGTTGGGTGCAGGGCCGATCGGACTCGGCGCCATGATGATGGCGAAGCTGCGGACGAAGCAGGTAATCGCAGCGGATATTGACGATTCTCGGCTTGCGTTTTGCAAAGAATATATCGGCATTGAGAAGACGATTAACCCCAAAGAAGGGCTGGAACAAGCCGTTCTTACTGCAACAGACGGGCAGCTGCCCTCTGTGATTATTGATGCAACCGGCAATCAGTATTCAATGAACGGTACGGTGAGTGTACTGGAAAATGGTGGCAGAATCGTGTTTGTCGGGTATCACGCAAATGAAATCCGTGTTAACGATATGGATTTTCACAAGCGAGAAACATCGCTTCTTGGCAGCAGAGCCGCTGATAAAGGAGATTTTAAACGCATCATTCAAAGCGTAACAAAAGGCAGTATTGACC
Organism: Clostridia bacterium; assembly: GCA_003249555.1. Taxonomy (GTDB): domain Bacteria; phylum Bacillota; class Clostridia; order Christensenellales; family SZUA-584; genus SZUA-584. The sequence continues at coordinate 6,534 of QKIQ01000122.1, forward strand.
CATCCTTGCTAGTGACGCATCAAGTAGAGGCAGGCGCATTTATTGAGCGGTTTGTTAACGAATGGACGAGGCCCGAGTCGAAAATCATTAAAGGGGTCATCCGTATGTTTGAATAGAAGATAATCAGTTTGCACCGCAAGGTGTAATGAAAAATATAAGTTGGAGGAAAAAGGAATGAAAGCAAAATTGAGAGTTATTTTTACACTGCTCATCGCGTTGGTACTTGTGATTTCGCTAGTTGGTTGTACACCAGCGGCAGAAAAACCCGCGACAGAAGAACCGGCCGCGGAAGAACCGGCCGCGGAAGAACCGGCTGCGGAAGAACCGGCTGCGGAAGAACCGGCTGCGGACGGTGAAGGATATGTGATCGGTTTCAGTAACTCTTTCAATGGCAACACATACCGTCAGATCGAAGAAGAAGAATTTATTAAACTTGCTGATCAGATGGTTGCAGATGGCACCTTAAAGGAATATACGATTCTTGAATCCAATCAGGATACGGCAAAACAGGTTGCGCAGATCGAAAGCTTGATCCTTGACGGTGTAGATGCAATCGTGCTTGATCCCGGCAGTGCAGCGGGTCTCAACGGAGCGATCGAAAAATCGGAAGAGGCTGGCATTCCGGTTATCGTCGTTAATGGTGGACCGGTTACAACGGATGCATGCTATCAAATCAACTTCCCATATGAAGAGATCATTAGCGTGCCCGCACAGTTTGTTGCGGATAAGCTGAATGGCGAAGGGAAAGTCATCGTCATTCGCGGCATAGCAGGCGTACCGGCGGACGATATGTTCAATAAGGGTGTGATGGACGTATTCAATCAGTATCCGGGTATCGAAGTTGTTGGCGAAGTCTATGGCGAATGGACAGGCAGCGTCGCGCAGCAGCAGGTGGCATCCATACTTCCGAGCTGCCCCGAAGTCGATGCGGTCATCGGTGAAGGCGGCGATGCTTACGGTGCTGTGCAGGCGTTTGAAGCGGCCGGCAGAGAAGTTCCGCTGGTCATCGGCGGTAACCGCGGCAACTTCTTGTCCTGGTGGGCAGAGAAGGCAAAAACAAGCGACTACGAGACGATGTCTTGGGTGACAAATCCTTGGGCAGCGGCGTGCGGTCTGTACGTGGCGGTTGATATTCTTAATGGTGTTGAAGTTCCGAGAAACATGGAATTTGCAGGAGACATCGGCGGCGCGTATATCTATAATGATACTGTACAGCAGTATGCGGATCTTCCGGCTGATGGTATAGCATTTGTACCAGGAACACCTGAGTGGATCAGAGAAAACCTGTATAAATAGGGAGAATAGTATTATAAAAAATGTGTGGTTACGGCTTATGCTATGTATAGGCCGTAACCAAAGCATTATTTGATAGCTGTCAGTTGTTAGTGGCTATATCTAATAAATCCGGTGCTGATCTTTAGATATGGGCACTGTAGCGTAACCAAAAGATGATATTTCAGGGAAGTGGAGTATGAGTGAAAAGATGAAACAAAAGCCTTTCTTCCAGCTTACACGCATAAACAAGGTGTTTGGACATACCAAAGCGTTACAAGGCATGGATTTAAACGTGTATGCGGGCGAGATTATCGGTCTTGTTGGCCCAAACGGCGCAGGTAAGTCCACGTTGATGAAAGTGATAACCGGTGTGTATCCACCGACATCCGGCAGTATGGCGTTTGGTGATGAAATCGTTAAAAGCGGCTATAACGCAAACGACGCGAAAGCACATGGCATAGCCTGTGCGTATCAGGAATTATCACTGTGCTCCAACCTGAGCGTGTATGAGAACTTTATGGTGAATCATATGAACCATAAGGTCTTCGGCACACCCGGATGGCGAAAAAAAGCAATTAAAGAAACGAAGGAATATCTGGCGCAGGCGTTTCCAAACAACAACATTGATGTGAATAAAAAAGTCAGCGATTTGTCGCTGGTGCAGCGTCAGATGGTTGAGATCGCAAGAGCGATGTCGTATAAAGGACTCAAGGTACTTGTGCTAGACGAGCCAACATCGTCGCTGACGAGCAATCGCATTCATCAATTACACGATTCGATGCGTGCGCTGGCTAAAAAAGGTGTTGCGGTCATCTATATCTCGCATAAACTTGACGAAATAGACTGCGTGTGTGACAGAGTCGTTGTGATGAAGGGCGGGACGTGTGCCTGGGAAGGTGTAATAGCCGATACGTCAATACACGATTTAGTGGAGATTCTTGGCGGCGAGGTCAAAGTTGGCCATAAAAGGATTGCGTGCAGTGCCGACAGTTTGATTGTTGCGGATATCAAAAATCTTTGTGACGGTGAGCTTAAAAACGTAGATATTACAGTGAATAAAGGCGAGATTGTCGGTATTTCGGGGCTGGCTGGATCAGGTCAGAAATATTTATTGAACCGCATATTTGCAGCGGCAAAAAAGAAGAATCCCAAAATCGATCTGAAAACAAATGTGGTGTATATCAGCGGAGACAGAAACAACGAAGGTGTTTTTCGGCTCTGGGATATAAAAAATAATATAAACATTTCGAGCTTGGAGCAGACAACAAGCAAAGGTCTTGTTAACAAGAGCAAAGCCAACAAACTGGCACAGTTTTGGTATGATAAGCTAAAGTTTGCGGCACAGGGGATATCCGATGACATCACCAGCCTTTCGGGTGGCAATCAGCAAAAAGCGCTCATCGCAAGAGGGCTTGCAGCAGATGCAGATTTAATCCTGCTAAATGACCCGACCTGCGGTGTCGATATTGAGACAAAGCAGGAAATATATCGTCTACTTGAAGATGCAAAAGATGCCGGAAAATCTATCATTTTGCACAGCACGGAAGATCTTGAGATGGAGCAGTGTGACCGGATTTACGTGATGCACGAAGGCGCTGTGATAGCGGAGCTGAAAGGTGAGGAGATTTCTGTTAAGAATATTGTGACCACATCATTTAAAGAAGTCACCAAGCAAAGAAGCGAAGTGGTAAAGACTGAGGAGGTCAAACAGAATAATCTCAAACATGCAGTGAAAAGGGTCGTTACGAATCGAGTGTTTCTGCCTGTGCTGACCCTGCTGCTGATATTCGCGATTAATTCGTCACTTAAGCCAAGAATACTCTCGTACGATGGGATCGAGCTCTTATTCAGTTCAGCGGTTCCGCTCGTATTTATCGCGCTCGGGCAGATGTTTCTGGTCATATCCGGTGGTATCGACATGGGTAACGGCATGGCGCTTGGGCTCGTGAACGTTATTATCGCTTTTATACTGCTCAGCAATCCCGCGCTTGGCGTCGGTTTTCTGCTGTTGTTTATTATTGCATATGGTGCAATGGGGGCACTGATTCATGTGACGAAAATTCCCGCAATCGTTGTGACGTTGGGAGCGTCGTTTCTGTGGCTTGGAATCGGGCTGATTGTATCCCCGACACCCGGCGGCGCGGCACCGGAATGGTTGACAGCGATATATCGATTCCAATTTCCGCTCATTCCGATGCCCATAGTGATTTCGGCAGTGGCGGCCTTCGGTTCATATTGGATAATCAAACGTTCCAAGTACGGCATGATTATAAACGGCTCGGGAAACAACCCGGCGGCCATCACGCGGGCAGGCTGGTCTCATCTCGCTGCGATGGTCGTGATATACATGATTGCGGGTGTGATGATTGTCTTTGCGGGATTATCAGTCACGGCAGTATCCAACGGCGGCGATACAAACGCGTACGCAACATATCAGATGATCAGTATTGCAACGATTATTCTTGGCGGCTGCGAGTTTAAGGGAGGAATCGGTTCGCCGGTCGGCGTTGTTGCTGGTGCTCTGGCGATATCGAGTATTTCTGCGCTACTAACATTCCTGAGTGTGGACTCGAACCTGCAAAGTGCGGTGACGGGGTTAATATTGATAGCAGCACTTGCGATCAAACTGATCAGCAGGAAAAGGGAGGCGTAAGCGATGAGTACAATCTTGAACGCAAAAAGATGGATTAGTAAGCATATATGGATCTGGTCTGCGCTGGGTGCAGTACTGATGTGGATATTGATCAGCATCGTTTCGCACAGCTTTTCGTTGAACATGCTTCTGACAAATGCGACGCTGGCAAGCTTTCTCGTGCTGCTCAGCATGGGGCAGATGACAGTGATTACGAGCGGAGATGGCGCGATCGACTTGTCGATACAGTATACGGTGGCGCTAGCTGCGTATACGGCTTCGATGTTTATGGCAAGTATGGGTGTTATTCCGGGTCTGGTGCTGACGCTTGTGATTTGTACTGTCATTGGGCTTCTCAACGGTCTGATTAATTTGTATCTGCGTGTGCCGGCGATGATCACGACTTTGGCAATGGGATATATCGTTTATTCAGCGGTGCTGATGATATCGACGACAACGACGGGTATGCCGGTCGAAGCGATGTCGTTTTTTGTGCAGAAGCTGCGGATTATCGGGATATCGCCGATGGTTTTTGTTGCTGTGATTGTGTCGGCATTGATGGGGATTCTGTTATATAAAACGAAATTCGGACTTCGGTTGCACGCGGTTGGGCAAAATCGGTTGGCGGCAAAACTTGCGGGTATAAATATTGTTCGTACGGTGCTGACGGCGTTTATAATCAGTTCACTGTTGGCTGGATTTGCAGGAACGCTGCTCGGCGGATATTTTGGCGGCGCGTTTCAGGATATGGGAATTTCGTACTTGCTGACATCGATCGCTGCTCCGGTGATCGGCGGAACCAGCGTGGCCGGCGGCAAATCGAGCGTGGCCGGCACGATAGGCGGCGCACTGATGCTGACCCTTCTCGTGACGTTCCTCAATGTGACGAGACTGCCGGCGTCGGCACAAAATTTGATTCAGGGAGGACTGCTGATTATCATCTTGGTAGCATCTGTACCAAAGAAACAAACGCAAAATGTATAGATAAGTACTTACATACGGTGAAAAAAAGTGTTCAAAGATGATATGGTCAATTGGTGCATAAACAACGGCATGGGGATAGTTACACCATTGGCGGAAGCTGGTTCGAATAATATAAGAAATTACATCGGTATTTAGGTTCAATGTAGCAAAAAATGCTGTTGCGTCAAGCTGTCCGATAACTTGTGATCTGGTGATTTTTAACCGTCCAACAATGGGTGATGGATTGGGTAGAGTTTTCGGTAGCGTTGAAAAAGCAGATATGGTATAGTTGGAAATAACATGTAATGTGGGGTGACGTATGAAAAAACAAAGCTATAAAGATATCGCATATGAAATAATCAAAGAGAAGATTGTGTCATGCGAATTGTTGCCCGGCGATATCGTTGATAAAAATGTGTTAATGAAAGAAATTGGTGTTGGTCTCACGCCGGTTCGTGAAGCGATTAACAAATTGGAGCAGGATGATTTGGTTGTGATTATGCCTCGACGCGGTGTCGTTGTCTCCAACGTATCTATCAACGATATCAGTTGTATATACTCTGTCAGAGAGCTGGTGGAACCGTATATGGCTAGAGAAGCTGTGCCGAATATGCAAGAAGAAGATCTAAGATGGTATATGAAACAGTTTCAATCATATATAGAAAAAGACATGGTAGAGCAAACGAATCTTGACAGTAAATTTCATTTATACATTGCGGGAAACACAAGAAATAAATATCTGGTAAAAATGATGGACAATATTTATCTGCAAAATCAGAGGATACGTATCTTGACATCAAAAGTGCCGCAAAGACTGAGGGACAGTAGTCAGGAACATATTGAGATAATCGACATGTTTTTAAAAAAAGATGCTGACGGTGTTGAACAGGCTATGAGAAAACATATTGCGAGCGCGAAGGACGCAGCTGCACATATAGTTTAAATTTTAACCCGTTATTCTAATGGGTTAAAATCTTAGCATAACAAATATATTAGTTGTATATAAGTAGTATTTAATCATTTAAGTGAGGAATGAAATGAAACAAAAAGCAGTTATCGTACAGGAACCAGGCAAAATAGCGATCGAAGAGAGAGATATTCCGAAAATTAAAGAAGATGAAGCGCTTCTGAGAGTTAAATATTGTGGTATTTGCGGCAGCGATGTCGCAACGTATACCGGAAACCAGCCGTTTGCAAGTTATCCGAGAGTTCCCGGTCACGAGTTTTGCGCCTTGATTGAAGAGATCGGACCGAATGATTTTGGCTTTAAGAAAGGGATGGCCGTGACGGCAAATCCGTATTTCAACTGCGGAAAGTGTTATCCTTGCCGAAAAGGAAATTTGAATTGCTGTGAAGATAACAAAACGATGGGGGTTCATATCGACGGGTCGTTTTGTGAGTATATCGCCATGCCGATATCAAGGTTGTATAACGGTAAAGGTTTGTCGCTAAAGGAGCTCGCGTTGATTGAGCCGTTCTCTATCTCGTATCACGCGGCCAATCGCGGTAATATTCAAAAAGGCGACAACGTACTGGTCATCGGAGCAGGAGCTATAGGGTTATTTGCGATGATATCAGCTAAGCTAAAAGGTGCGAATGTATATGTCGCAGATGTGTTTGAAAAACGACTTGAATTGGCGAAAGAACTTGGGGCAATCGAAACGATTAACGTGTCCACACAGAATTTAAAAGAAGAAACGAACCGAATTACAAACGGCGACGGTATGGACGTGTGCATGGAAGCGGTGGGTTTACCTCAAACGTTCCTCGACAGTATTGAATGTGCCGCATTTGCGGGTAAGGTGATATTAATCGGAAACGGAAAGAAAGAGACCACATTTAACCATTCCATTATCTTAAAAAAGGAGCTGAATATTTACGGCTCTAGAAACAGCCTGAACGATTTTGAGCCGCTGATTGATATTGTAGGCAAACAAGAGATAGATATTTTAAAGATCGTATCTCGGACCGTATCACTTGAAGATACCGAGCAGGCGTTTAAAGCACTGGTCAATAACGACGGCAGTCTATTTAAATTGATGATAGAGTTTTAGTAAAGGAGAGATTATGCAGCAACTAAACGAAGGATATTTAAGACAAAACGGATGGACCGATAAAGAAATATTACCTGAAAAAGTCATGCAATTCGGTGAAGGCAATTTTCTTCGAGGCTTTGTGGACTGGATGATTAATAAGCTAAACAAAGAAGGGAAGCTTGGCGGAAGCGTTGTCGTTATCCAACCAATCGAAAATGGTTTGATTGACACGCTAAACCGGCAGGACGGCTTGTATACACTGATCATGAGGGGAATTGAAAACGGCGATTTGAAAAGTCAGCATGAGATTATTAGTGTAATCAGCCGCGGAATCAACCCGTATACCGATTATGAAGCATACATTCAGTGCGCACACAATCCGGATTTGCGCGTGATTATATCCAATACGACTGAGGCAGGCATCACATATTTTGCCGGAGATACACTGGATGCAAAGCCGCAGAAATCTTTCCCGGCAAAGCTAACGGCGTTTTTGTATGAACGATATCGGCATTTTGACGGCGACAAGACGAAAGGGTTTATCATCATACCATGCGAGCTGATTGATAAAAATGCGGACAGACTCAAAGAAATCGTACTGCAATATGCAAAAGAATGGAAGTGTGGCGAAGATTTTGCTGAGTGGGTGGTAAAAGCAAATGTGTTTGCGAATTCTCTTGTTGACCGTATCGTCACAGGATATCCAAAAGACGAAATTGAAGCGTTGACAAGCGAATTTGGTTACACGGACGATCTTGTTGATACATGTGAACTATTTCATCTATGGGGTATCGAAGCAGACGAAAAGGTTGCAAAAGAGCTGCCTTTTGCGGATGTCGGTCTCAACGTTATATGGACGGACGACCTGGCGCCATATAAAACACGTAAAGTACGCGTATTAAATGGTGCACATACCATGACGGTATTGGCAGCGTATTTATATGGAAAAGACACAGTAAAGGAATGTATGGATGATGAAACGATGCATGCCTATGTGAAAAAAGGCATACTTGAAGAAGTCATCCCGACACTGGATTTGCCAAAAGACATGCTTGTAGACTATGCACAAGCGGTGTTTGAACGATTCTCGAATCCGTTCATTAAACACTACTTGCTTAGCATTTCGCTGAATTCTATGTCGAAGTTCAGAACCCGCGTGCTGCCATCATTACTGCAGTATGTGGAGCGATTTGGCGATGTGCCCAAAGTGCTCAGTTTTTCTATGGCCGCAATGCTGGCGTTCTACCAAGGTGACAGGATAGTAGGCGATGCGTTGATTGGGATGCGTGGTAAACAAGAGTATAGAATCGTTGATGATTTGGACAATCTGAAGATGATGAAATCATTATGGATGGAATGTGACGGGACACAGCCGGCGATTGAAAAATTAACGGCTAATGTGTTGGGCCGGGCAGATATGTGGGGAGAAGACTTAACACAAGTTCCCAAATTGTGTGAAAAGGTTTCAGAGTACTTGTTTACAATAAAAACCGATGGCATTGAAGCGGCTATTAAAAGCGTATTATAGATAAGGATGTGGGAGAAAATGAACCGTATCATAAAAATCAACAAGCTCGATAATGTGGCTGTATGCTTAACTGATGTTGTAAAAGGAGACACGTTACGTGTTGGCGACATCAAAATCATCGCAAGACAAAACATACAGAAAAACCATAAGATTGCGCTGCTTGATATTGCAAAAGGTGAGCAGGTTTTGAAGTACGGTAATCCCATAGGAATTGCGCTGCAGGACATCAAAGCGGGAGATTTTGTGCATATACACAACCTGAAAACCGGCCTTGGCAAGAGGGAAACGTATACATACGAACCATCCGAGAAGGCTGCGGTGAAAGCGGATGATCTGGAGGATACCTTTGCCGGATTTGTTCGCGAAGACGGGCGCGTTGGTATTAGAAATGAAATATGGGTGATCAATACGGTTGGGTGCATTAATAAAAGTGCTGAGATAATTGCACAAAAGGCGAACGCCAAATACGCAAAGCGTGTGGATGCGGTTTCTTCCTTCCCGCATCCATACGGATGCTCCCAACTCGGTGAGGATCACGAAAACACGCAAAAAATCATTGCAAATATGGTACGGCATCCAAATGCAGCAGGTGTTTTGGTACTTGGACTCGGGTGTGAGAATAACAATATTGCTGTACTTAAGGAAGTGATTGGCGAAATCAATCCCGATAGAGTGAAGTTTTTGGAGATTCAACAGGTTGATGATGAGTACGCGATGGCGGATAAGCTGATTGGTGAACTGGTCAATTTTGCAGAGCGGTTTAAGAGACAACCATGTCCGATTAGCAAGCTTGTGGTGGGCTTGAAATGCGGCGGTTCCGATGCACTCTCGGGCGTCACTGCAAATCCGTTGCTTGGTGCTTTCTCAGACATGTTGCTTGCAAAAGGCGGCACAAGCATTTTGACCGAAGTTCCTGAGATGTTTGGCGCTGAGCGCCTACTGATGAATCGCTGCGAAAATGAAGAAATATTTGATCGGTATGTTGAACTTATTAATTCGTTTAAGCAGTATTATACATCACATAATCAGCCGATTTATGAAAATCCGTCTCCGGGTAATAAAGCAGGCGGTATATCAACGCTGGAAGAAAAGTCTCTTGGTTGTGTTCAAAAAGGCGGCTGCGGGATTATAGTCGATGTGTTGCGTTATGGCGATATGGTTAGTAAACATGGGCTAAATATTCTTGAAGGCCCGGGTAATGATTTGGTGTCTTCAACAAACCTCGCTGCGGCTGGTGCGCATATCGTATTATTTTCAACGGGGCGGGGAACGCCGTTCGGCACATTCGTACCTACAATGAAGGTGTCGACTAACAGTGACCTATGTCATAAAAAAGCGCAGTGGATTGATTTTGACGCCGGCGTATTGTTGGAAGAAGCTTTAGATGATGTTGTGAAAAGATTTTTTAGCTATATTGTTAATGTTGCCTCCGGAGAGATTTTTACACAGAATGAGCAGAAAGGTTTTAAAGAGATCAGCATTTTTAAAAATGGCGTAACGCTATAACTTTTTTGGGTTTTAGGGCATTCTAAGATGCCCTAAGACGCACTAACGCCTGGAAAATCACATTCATTTCTTCATAATAAGCGGGAATCTTATGACGTTTGATCGTTTTTTTAAATACTTTTCCATATTCAGAGCTGTATTCTTCCCACCCTTCGTTTAGTGATTCGCTTTCAATGGTTCCTTCAATGATGATGCTCCTGTTTGGCCTCTGTTTTAAACTGTTGACATTCCGTATATAAAAGGTATCGGCCGAGATATACTCATCCTTGTCGTTCGGGGGGAACTTTGTCTCCTTAATTGATTCCACGTACCATCGTAACATGCTTGATCTAAATACGTAGTGAATGACCTCGTTTTTTTCCAGCCGCACATAACTTTTTGTGCGCTGCTTTTTGACTTGCAGATATTTATGCAGCGCGATAATCTTCACAAAAAATAGGTTGATAATGCATAGGAACCCAAAGCCAATATCCCAGTAAAATTGCGAATTTGGGCTAACCCCCGTCTTCCAGATATAAACAAGAACACCATCTAAGATGAGGGACAGAAAAAGTATAAGAAGTAGCCATGGCAAACGAATACGCCTGTATGCAGCAGCATCAAATTTTAAAGTGATCATTTAAAAGTCCTCAATTATTATTTTACTTTCCAATCGATTGCATTCTGTCAAAATAACCATAACGTGAAACAAATGATAAAAAATCCTTCTGGAGCGCCTTTTCATACCAGTGCAGGCCTGCTTCTCTGTTATGCTGCGTACCCAAATAGCGCCCTTTTTTTATCCCAATCAACGATAGTATAGAGTATATATCGTCTTTTATTATGCGGTTATTTAACGGAGTGGACAAAGATTTTTCGTATGTCTTTCAGACTGAAATTGAAATCCTGCCGATGTTACTTAATAATTGAAAATAAGCCATATGCCTATTGCCTATGACGAGTATGCATAAAATAAAACATGATAAAATAAAGATGGGTTGAGGGCTATTGATGTGGCATTCAAAAGAATTAATCCCACTCAATTTTTTCAATACCTTTCGGATACCACTCTGCTGCCTGTCTGATGCTTTTTTCCATAGACATGCCGGCTCCGGCGAGTGCGACAATACTGTTACAATGCGTGGCTTCGCCTTGATACGGTTCAATAGAAAGGTGTGCGCCCACACAATCGACGAGCGACAATTGACCTTCAAGGCATACAAAGCCCTTAATGCGCAGTGTATCTTCAATAAACATACTGATGAAGCTGTGAAGCTGTTTATTGGTCATCGTATCGTTAATGACGATCAGCATTTTCTGCAGGCTGACATCCTTTAAATGATAAGCGGGGCCTTCGTTGTTTTTCGCATTGTCTCTGATGTCTTTCAGCCAATCCATTTCAATACGGCCAAACGTCGTCCGTCGGATTGTGGCATTAGGCTGATTTTGGCGGATTAACGATTCCGCTTCCAAAAGCGCTTCTTCGGACGCGATATCGGATTTGTTGATAAGCACCAGATCCGCGGCAGCAAGCTGCTTTTTGGTTACGCGTACAGTGGTAAGAACTTTTTTTATATTGACTGCGTCCACAAGACAGACACATCCCATATACGTGATGCTTTCAAAGCGTTTGGTATGCTCGAGTATTGTTTCCATGCCAGACGGGTCAGACAATCCTGACGTTTCAACAAGTATAATGTCAGGATTGTCGTTGACCGCCTGCGAAAGCGCATTTTCAAACTGATCCAAACGACAGGAGCAGAAAATCGAACCGTTACTGATTTCCTCAACCTGCGCTCCCGATTCTTTTATTAACGTACCGTCAATGCCTTCTTTGCCGAACTCATTGACAATCACCTTAAACCGGTATTGTGCGTGCTGCCGAATAAAGTTTTTCAAAAAAGTTGTCTTGCCGGCTCCCAAAAAACCGGTGACGAGATATAGCTTGATCATGCGCTTTTAAGGCTCCTCATTTATTTCATGACTGATTCAATCGCCGCGAACAGTTCTTCTCTGCTGGGGATGATCGAAGAGAACTTAAGCTCGCCGTTGATATAGATGGAGGGAAGGTTCTTCACGCCCATCTTCTTGCACCTAGCAATGTTTTCCTTTTCAGTGAACTTGTATTCCACCATGTCAATGTTGCTGCCGAAATGGTCTTTGCCCTTTTGCGCCGCACCCATCATGTATGTACATGCTGCGCATGTCGCGGAATCCAGCGTAAACACCTCGACGAGCGGACGGCTGAGGTTGGCGTAATCCGGAAGTTCAACATCAATATCATCATCCGCGGCGACATAGTTTTCGATCATCTTGCGCGTGTCTTCGGTATTCAGCACAGCCTGCGCCACGCCGATTGTGTTTTCGATTGGCACGCTATACGGCATATCGCAGCCCGGTGCAACGATAAGGTTTGTTTTGTTTTCGATGCGGTCCAGCATATCCACAACGTATTTCATGTTGTCCTGCTGTGTGCCGTGCAGCATCACGGTGGTGAGCGGAATGTTACCGCCGATCGTGACATTGTATTTATCTGTGATGTTTTTCGCCGCCACAATATCCACGTTTTCATCTACAGAGATAGAATCGGGATTTGTCTTGCACATCACTTCAATGTTCCTTGTGGCATCGCCGCAGACAAAGAATGATGAAAAAGCGCCTTTTTCACGGATATAGCTGAACAGCGCGCTGAACGGTTCGTGCAGGAATTCTTCAAAATGCGCAGACGAAATCTGCGAGACCAGCGGATCAACCACGGCGATTACGTCCATACCTGCTTCTACGAAAAGATCAACCATGTTCTTTGCCGCCGCAAGACAGAAATTAAGAAGATCTTTTACGTACTGCTCGTCGTCGAACATATCCATAAATATGTCGTTTCCGCGCAGATGTGACGCAAGTGTAAACGGCCCGCAGATAAGCCCATACAGCGCTGTCACCGAACCGACTTCCTTCTTCATGCGGCGCATCACATCCAGCACCATGGGAAGACGCCCGTCGTCCTTGCCGGGCAGTGTGCAAAGGCAGGGGATCTGTGTGGTTTCAGAAAGCGGATGGGTCTTCACCGACGGAGGGCCGTCTGTTGTCCATACGAGCTCACAACCCAGTATCTCTGCTTCAATTTGCAAATCGAACACCACGGGCTGGCCGCTTGGCTTATAAAGACGGTTTACTTCCATTAGAGCTTTAAAAAGCTTATCGCCGTCAGTGAGAACTTCGGTTGCGTCGTAGCCGACGAGTTTTCCTGCATGAACGCCCGCGAAGGGTACCCACGGGATTTCATCCGTCTTTTCATGCTTAAGTACTGAAAATAGTAATTCTTTTGGGTTCTGCATAGTTTTATCTCCTTTTCGTTTTACCTGTCAGCAGGGTACAAAAAACAAATCCCTTTCCCACCGTAAGGTTTTTTAAGACTTCTTTTCAGGCAGATATTCCGGCTGAGGGTCATCTGGAGCTGAGCGCCTTCCCGGCAGCTTTTTCTGCCAGTGGCTGGTTTAAAAACCAGCTCTTCCATCACCATTACGGCAGCGGGGGCTGCGCCTGATTTTCACATGCTTTCCTGTCGGCCTTGGTGGCCCCTGAAAAGAATCATCTTTTTTTATTGTCTTAATTATACGATGCTATATTCAATCCTTATAGCAAAATCATTTGACGTTTTGTAATTTTATATGATGTTTTGACATTGTATGCTTGATTTCTGTTGTATTGACTGCTTAAGAACATGATATATGTCATATGTGAATATAAATAGGGTACCTTAATGTGAGCAAGTACGGAACATTTCCAATGGACATTTCGTCTTCTCATTGGGAACATCGCAGTAAAAGTGACGCACGACATTGTAAAAAATTCTATAAAGGGTTGCTTGTCGTGAAAAGAGAAGATATAATGACAGATGTCGTAAAACATTAAATGACAATACGGTTTAGGTGTTAACTGGCGCTGTTGGTATTTGTGTGAAGCAAAGTCTTAAATACAATGGGCAGTAGCTGTATTATTTGAACTTTGAGCGCTTTTTAGGCGTGTAGAATATAGGAGTGCGTAATGAGTAAGAAGAACAACGGGGCAGACAACGAAGCGGTCAACACCGAAGCAAATGAGAATAATATGGGAAGTGCGCAAACGCAAGCTGAAGAAGACCCAAAAGGCGATACTGTTGATGCCGGACAGACAGGCGATGATAGCGTGAGCGAGCCGGAAATGACGGATGTGCAAAGCACGGGTGATGGCGGTGCTAATGAAGAACAGCAAGCAGCGGACGATGAAACAAAAATATCCCATAACGAACCCCAAATTTCCGATACAATAGAAAACGATACAATAGAAAACGATACAATAGAAAACGATACAATAGAAAACGAAGATGGGCAAGCTGAGGCGGATATTTCCGATACAATAGAAGTTATGCCAAAGAAAATGGCATTCAAATGGCCGTGGAAACGCAAGCAGGCGCAGACAGCGGACGATCAAGATGACGATCAGGAGAATTCGGGCGAAAGCGAAGCCGAGGCCGCGGCGGATGAGCAGCTGAGCGATACGGAAGAAGAGCAAAATATGGCTGCGGATAATATAGACGAAGAGAGCGCACCTCAAAAGGGTATCAAGCGTTTATGGCCATGGAAGAAAAAATCAGAAGGTGCCGAGGCCGTGAAAAAGCCGAGGGAGCCGTGGAGCAACAAGAAAAAGGTGATCGTATCTGTCCTTGCGGCTGTGCTTGCGGTGATGATCGGTGGGGGTGCTTATGCATATTCCATTTGGGCTAACCCGATGGGTCAGTTTGAGAAAATTTCACAGCAGGTAACGCCTGAGCCGGCGGCGACGCAAGCGCCGGACGGAACCCAAGGGCCCACGCCGACGATTGACCCTTACGACGAGCTGGTCGCAAAGGCGGATTTTGGTCTGCTGGATAACATCGTCAACATCATGCTGATCGGTGTGGATCACTCGGTGGAGCGCGATGACTGGGGCGGCAAAGAGGCCTTCCATTCGGACGTGATGATCGTGCTGTCTGTGAACACCGATACAAAAGAAGTCAGCATGATTTCGCTGCCGCGCGATACTTATGCCAAAATACCGGGTGTGGGCGGCATATATAAGCTCAACGCATCCATCGACTGCGGTGGCGGCTGGCCGACAGAGGGCGGATTCCAAAAGGTCTGTGAAGCGGCCTCGTGGATGCTTGGCGACATTCCCGTAGAGTATTATTACGCGGTAGATATGAACGCCGTGAAGGGGCTTGTGGACGCGATCGGCGGTGTGGACTTCGATCTGGATATCGATTTTAATATTATGGGACGCTATTATGAAGCGGGGTACCAGCATATGGACGGGCAGGCAGTGCTCGATTTTCTGCGCGTGAGAAAGCCGCAGAATTTGCCCAAAGGAGAATCGGGTGATCTAAATCGCATTGACCGTCAGAAGAGAATGCTGATCGCGATATACGATAAACTGAAGGAATCGAACCTGCTGGCTTCTCTGCCGGATATTCTTGGCGCGTTCGACGGCAATCTTTATACAAATACCACACTGAATCAGACCGCAGCGCTAGCGGCGTATGCGTATCAGGTGCCCAGTGACAACATTTATATGTATTCCATGGGCGGAAATTATGATTACGGCATATTTGGCTGGAACTTTGTGCTTACTGATCAGGAAGATCGTGTGGAGCTGATCAAGAAGATTTACGGGGTGGATGTGCCGCAATACAAGGATTATTCCCCAAGTTCCGCCAAAAAACTGTGGCAGTCTATGCTGGCGAAGGACTTTCGAAAAAAGGCAAAGCCGATATTGAATCAGGTGAAAGCGATACTGGATGCAGATGCGGCGCTGCCGCCATATCCGACACCGACACCTGTACCGACACCTGTACCGACACCGACGGCAACGGCGACACCGACACCTGTACCGACAGAGACGCAAGGAACAACGCCGACGCCGACAACAACAGAGACGCAAGGAACAACGCCGACGCCGACAACAACAGAGACGCAAGGAACAACGCCGCCGACGACGTCTGAAGAGGGGGAATCATCAGGCGGCACAGGATCGACCAGCCCAATGCTTGCATTTAAGACAATTGACATACCGTATCAGGCTGTTGTGATCGACCCCACGCCCGACCCGGCAAACTATCGCAAATACTTCGATGATGTGTGGGCGCTGTATAACAAGACGGTGGATGAGTATAACAAGCTTGGCACGCTTAAGTCGACAAATGAATTGGAGGCTGTCAATGAGCAGGCACGATTGGATATTCAGACGCTGTGCGCGATGTTTGGCATCAAAGTGCCGGACTGGGATGTGAACTATGAAAGAGAGAGCAACGAAATATTCGTCGACTTTAACTAAATAGGATGAGAGCTCCTTGCGAAAGCGGGGAGCTTTTTCAAATGGATCGAAGAGGCAGCCTTGTGTATGACAGCATGTCACTTGTATCTTTGCATTAAGTACGCGTATAATGATGGTATAGTTAACCAAATTCAATAAAATGAAGAAATTAATAAATAAGGGGTGCCGTTATGATAAGTGAATACACTTTGGTTTCGGGCGGTGTTTTTATGCTTGATGTCATTATGCATCTTGCTGCGATTGGCAAGCGCAAAGAAGGGCTGCGGCGAGTGACCAAGGTGCTCCTTATGCCGCTGCTGGCGGTTTGTTTCCTGTTCATTTGGCGTGATGCAGGAGGTAAGCCTGTGCCTTGGCTCGTTATAGCGGCTCTGCTATTTGGCTGCGCGGGAGACAAATGCCTTATTCACCACCATCATGCTGTCGGCTTTCCTTTGGGGCTTGCCGCCTTTGCGGTCGGTCATGTGCTATATATCCTGCAGATGCTTGAGCTTATCGTGATGCCCGAATGGTGGATTATTGTATTGCTTGCTTTAGTATATGGTGCGGGCGTTATGGTCACATTCAAAAAGCTGCTCCCGTATCTGCCGGGAAAGCTGCGTTACGGCTGTCTGCTTTATACGATATTGCTGAGCGCATTCAGCGCAACGGCGGCAGTGGGTGTTTTCACAAGCTTCTCATTCGGTGCGGTTTGTCTGTTCGCGGGTACGCTTATGTTTTTGCTTTCCGATACAGTCCTTTCGTTTGAGATATTCAAGGGCGAAACAAAAAACGGCAATCTCAAAGTGATGATTACCTACATCGCCGCTCAGATGATGATAGCCGCAGGATTCTTTCTTAGGATGATATGACTTTGCGTATAAACGTGCTGTGTATTGTTTCATACGCACATACGTATTATACTGTTACAAAGGCGGGCAGGGCATATCTAACAAAATGTTTGTCTGCCTGAGTATGTTGCTCCGATCTTTCGCGTTTTTGATTGCAGGAGCAATAAAAATGAGTTCGAGGCGAGCAAGTGAAGGATTATATGACAGCAGCGGAGGCATCAAAGAAGTGGGGCATCAGCGTCCGCCGGATTCAGTATTTGTGCAGTCACAGACGCATACCGAATGTGATACAGCTGGGGCGCTGTTGGGGCATTCCTAAAGATGCGAGCAAGCCGCGCGACGAACGGTGTAAGAATGATACGGATGCCGAAGGCGAGCAAGAAAAATCGGTAAGCATGCAAAAACAGCCGCTGCCCGATTTCGTGGGGGAAGATCCGTTTTTTTCGGTGTATCCATGTGATAAACTGACCATATTTGCGGCCAAAAAACCCGCGCCGCTTTTTCGCGGCGAGTTTTCGCACTTAAGCTATGAGTTTATTATCACGCAATCGGCCGTGTCGGGAATGGTCGTCAGCGGCGAAAAAATGGACGCGGCACCGGGTATGCTGGTGGCTATCAATTCGGAGCAAATGCATGGCACACACTGTCTGGTTTCGGATGTGTCATTTTTAAGCATACAGTTTGAAAAGGAGTTTTTGGAGGAATTGCTTTACGGCATATACGGTGTGAAGCAAGCGCGTTTTGACAACACTCCCATATTATGCGGCGAAGAGATACAAAGCCTTGTTCGGTCTTTTATTGAGGAATACGAGAGCAGGAAAGACGGCTATTTTTATATTTTAAGCAATTTAAGCGTGCAGCTCGCTGTTGCGATATTCAGACAAACGGGAATCGCGGGGCAGCTGCATCGTTTTGCCGGTGATCAAAACGCATTTATTCAAAAAGCCATCGCGCATTTGAAGGAGAACATTGAGGAGAGTTTTTCGCTTCAGGCATTGTCTAACGCGGCGAACATGAGCAAATACAGCTTTGCGCGCAAGTTTAAGCAGATGACAGGCAAAACGCCATACGAATATTTTATGGATATACGTATCATGAATGCGCTTGAGTATTTGAACAACGACCACTTAAAAGTTATTGACGTGGCGGTGCAATGCGGCTTTAAAAGCCATAGCCATTTTTCGCAGCAGTTTCGGCTCAGAACAGGCATGACGCCCAAGGAATACCGAAAAAAGATTCTTCGCCAGTAACCATCGCAATATTAAGACAGAAAAAAGCAATAAGCCGATAGCAGTGCCAATCAGAACGCGAGTATAATGTTTCACGCACATTGACAGCGTTATTTTTTGCTGTCGTTTTACGCATAAAAAAAGAAGGAGAAAAATTCAATGAAAAAAACGTTAGCGTTAATCATGGTGCTTGTGCTCGTTGCGGCCATGGCGGCATGCGGCGCGGAGCCCAAGAACATCGGGGATAAAATGCTTTTCACGGAGGATGAGATCAGCCAGGTAAATGAAGACAACACTGAAGGCTTTATCAACGGAGAAAAAGCAGATACGGATATGATAAAGGACATGGAGGCTATGCTTAGCGGCGGCACCGTGGAAGGGCTGCCGGACGGTTTCCCGCAAAGTGTACCTTTATACGACGGCGCGCAGCTGATAGAGGCGGATACGTATGGCGACAATGGTTTTACGGTGGTCTATGCTGTGAATGCGCCCTATGAATCTGTGGTGGCGTTCTATATGACGGCTATTGCAGGAATGGATGAATCCGGCATCGGCGAGGATGAAGCTTACTTCGAGGGTGTGGCTCTTGATGACGGCGTTTATATCAACGGCCTCACGGTTTCAGACGCCGATGGTTCCACGCAGGTGTTTATTACGCTGAAAGCCGAGACAAGCGATGCGGGCTATGACGAAGCCTCCTCTGACGATTCTTATGAATACGAAGAAACGGACGGCGGGGATTTGATAGAGGTGGACTATGATAGCGTAACTGGAAATAATCTTGAAGACGGCTATCCTTTAAATGTTGTTCCCCTGTATGACGCGTTTAAGATTGTTGATTCATCCAAAACGCCGAGTAACGACCTGTATATGCTGGACGGCATTACACCGCCGAATTCTTATGATGACGTCGTGGCTTTTTACAGCAGCGCGCTTGGCATATCGTCTGAATCGTTTGATTCACAGATGATGAAAACGGATGATTTTTCGGGCGAAAAGGATGGTTGGTCTTACAGCGTTTATGTGGGGGTTATGAAGGCGGGCGGCAACGTGATGATAAACATTACTATGCAAAAATAAACAGAGAATAAAAGGTGTGGTCTGCGCGGGCAAAGCCCGTCTTGTCCACGAATTATATTTTTAGCTTTTTTGACAATCTGAGCTGCTGCTTTTTATGGCAGCAGCTATTTTTAGTTTGATATATTAAGCGTTTGCGGCTTCGAGCATTGCCTCACACGGTGCGTGCATGAAGTTTAGTGCGAAGGGAAGATCGCTTAGCCATTTGTCTATGCTGTCCGGCGCTAAGATGAGCGGCATGCGGTTGTGATACGGCGCCATCCATTCGTTGGCCTGTGTCGTGATAATCACATAGGAATCCGAAAAAGTGTCGGCGATGCCCGCCATGTAGAGCAGCTTTGTTTCGGGCAGGCGAAACAGATATTTAACCTTTTTGCCCTGCTCCTGCCGCCATTCGAAAAAGCCCGAGGAGGGAATCACGCAGCGCCGCTTCATAAGCGGTGAACGAAACATCTTTTTGTCCGGCGCGGTTTCACTGCGCGCGTTGATAATCACGCCGCTGCCCTGCCATTTGGGAAAGCCCCATTTCATAAGCAAAGGGCGGGGGCTGCCTTCGCCGGACACCAGTACGGGCGCGATATTGGTTGGGAACACTTCGCCGGTCGCCATTGCATCAAGCGCCGGCGTATCCTTATAGCGCTCGTTGATCTCGTTGATAATTTCACGGTATTCAAGTATCTCGCCCTCTGTGACGACCAGATAACGTCCGCACATTTTTTATGCTCCTTTCCTTTCCATAAACCAGCGGTCTTTTTCATAAAACAGATACGTTTGATGGCCGTGCACCATGCACGTGTAGCGGATGCCGGTGCCGCCTGCTTTGAGGCTTGCCGCACGGCAGACATCGAGCACGCGGTCGATGCGGTATCGCCGCGCGTTTTCCCACCAGAACGCGATGGGCTCGAGCCTTCCGTCGGGATAAAAAACCGCCGCGACCTTGACATAAACCTTGTTTTCGTTTTCATATCGCCTTTCTTTCATTTTACCATACCGTCCTTAAAAAATCCCACGGGGTGTATGATATGATCGCCCTTGGGGTTGATGCTCCCGAGAGGCTTGTCGGCCAGCATGCAGGCACGCTGCAAGCTAAAGTGTCCGAAGCGCCGCCTGACTTCGTCTACAGCCCTGTCCAGCGATTCCTGCTTTTCGCGCTGCTGCTCGTTGCCGAATACCGAGAGCTGAAGCGGCGTGTCTGCCGGTGTAAGATCGGTACAGCGCACACCGATGCTGCGGATGGGGCGCGGCCAACTGTAGTTTTGTGCGAAAAGCCGCATTGCCGCGTCCGCGATTTCCCGGGATATGTGAGACGGACGTATGAGCTTGCACTGGCGCTCAAAGCGAAAAAGCGCGTTGTCGCGTATGGATATCGCCACGGTGCCGCATGAAAATCCGTGCTCACGCATGCGGGTGCAGACGCTTTCGCACAGCACAAACAGTGTGATCTTCACGTCTTCGTTGCACGTTAAGTCGCGCGGGGTCGTGGTGCTGTTGCCGACGGATTTGATCAGCGACTCCTCGTCCATCTGCATCACGGGCGAATCGTCAAGGCCGTTCGCAAAGGTATGCAGCACGTCTCCCACCTTGCCGAAAAGGCTGTGCAGCAACGATACGGGCGTGGCGGCGAGGTCGCCGATGGTTGTGACACCGATGCGGTGCAGCTTGAGCTTGGTGGCGCGTCCCACGTAAAGCAGCTCTTCCACGGGCAGAGGCCACGCCACAGATTTGAAGTTGCTTTGGCTGATGAGTGTCGTGGCATCCGGCTTTTTGATGTCTGAACCGAGCTTGGCGAATATCTTGTTGTAGCTGACACCCACCGAGGCGGTGACACCAAGCTCACGCTTGATGCGGCTGCGTATTTCGTTGGCGACGAGCACGCCGTTTTCACCGCTGACATCCAGCCACGCCTCATCCAGCCCAAACGGCTCGATCTGCGATGTGTAGTCCGCGTAAATCTGCCGTGCAAGCTTGGCATACTTTAGATAGAGCGAATAGTTTGGAGGCAGCACAACCAGACCGGGGCATTTCTCGCGCGCCTGCCAGAGCGCCTCGCCCGTGCGTATGCCCGTGGCCTTGGCGATATAGTTTTTAGCCAGCACGATGCCGTGGCGCAGTTGCTCATCACCGCCAACCACCACGGGTTTCCCCCTTGTTTCAAGGCGATGCACGCATTCCACGCTGGCGTAAAAATTGTTCATATCCGAATGTAAAATAACACGCTGCTTCATTTCCTTAACCTCGAACAAATGTTCGTATATATTATATGCAGCTTTTTAAAAAAAGACAATAGAAAAATAAAGTATATTTTGCACTCGACCATATTTGGGTATAAAATGCTCTCATGTATATTGATGCTGTCATTAAAAAGCAAAATTTATTGGATGAGCGGGACGCGTACTTGAACGATATACCGGCTATTGCCGCGCTCAGCACGCTGCCGCTGCAAAAACCTGTAACGTTTTTTGTGGGGGAGAACGGCTCAGGCAAATCCACGTTGCTGGAGGCGATCGCCGTCAGCTTTGGGTTTAATCCGGAGGGTGGTTCGCGCAACTTCAGCTTTCATTCAGTGGAAACCCATTCGGGGCTTCATGAGCTGCTGCGGCTCAGCAAGGGCGTGCCGCGCCCGAAAGACGGCTTTTTTTTGCGCGCCGAGAGCTTCTATAACGTCGCATCCGAGGTTGATCGCCTTGCTGATGGTCCGAGGGATCCGTTTTTGGATTCATACGGCGGCAAATCACTGCACGCGCAGTCTCACGGCGAGAGCTTTCTTTCGCTGATGCTAAACCGCTTTCGGGGAAACGGCTTGTATCTGCTGGACGAGCCGGAGGCGGCGTTGTCGCCGTCGCGCCAGATGACGTTGCTGGCCCGTATGCACAGCCTTGCTCAAAAGCAATCGCAGTTTGTTATTGCGACGCATTCGCCAATACTCATGGCATACCCGAACGCGCAGATACTGCTGCTCAGCGATGACGGCTTGCAGTTGATCGACTATAAGCAAACGGAGCACTATCAGATTACGCGCAGCTTTTTGGAAAACCCCGAGAGGATGCTTCGTATTTTATTAGAAAAAGACTAGAACAGATGAGGCAGTAATAGAATGACGGTAAGAATCAAAACGCCCGCACACACGCAAATGGTGAGCCGCTTCCATTTTTTTGGCGTTGTTTTACATTTCTTCAATGCAACCGTAACGGTGTGCGCTTTGTCGGCAGTATGGCATATATGCAAAGCTTGATTGTTCATATAAACTTTTCCTTCAATTTGCAGTGGGCAGCCGGGAAGAATGCCCTTTTCCACGACGTGATATTTAAGAATGTACGAGGGAAGGCGAATATTATCTTTAATAGAAGAGGGAAGTTCATCCGCGCTCATCACGGTATCGATCAAGGTTTCCATGCAAAGGCGTGCGCCGTATCCGTCTGCGGCCACATACAGCTTATCGTTCGTGTGCTTGTCTTTAATACAGAGCGTGTCTAAGCTTTCGTCGTGCCACGTCAGTGTTTCGGTTCCGTCTTCCAGTATCAAATTGACAAAGGCTTCATAGCACGCGGTTTTTTTGCACGAGATCGGCGCCGCGCTCAGTGTTTTCGCTTGCGCAATACCATTTAGCGTCACATATCGGCAAAAACGCTCTTTGCCCTTGGGCGTCAGCTTTGATGCGATATGAACCAGCCTGTGGATGGAAATGACGGCGGGTGATGACACATGAAGCGCATTATGCTCATCCGCGTGATGAGTGATCAAAAATCTGGCATTTGCCAATGCGTCATACGGCCCTGTTTTTATAAGGGAAGGGAAGTCCTCACTGATTTTCTGCTGTTTGGTTTTGATTTCTTGAATTTGAATGCGGTGTCTTTCTTCCAATTCGCATTGGAATCGAAACCGTTTATCGAGGGCAGTGAGCCTTTTTTGTATGTCGTGGTCATGTTTTTTGTCAGCAACAGCAAGCCGTACGATTAGCGCTTGCTTCTCGTTCAGCATTTGTTCTTTGTTCTTTTGGGCTTGTCCAAGAGCTTTTTCTTCCGTTTTTAGTCTCACGTTGAGGTCTTCCACGGCTCTTGGTATCTTTTTATGTGTTCCCATCTTATCTGCTCCCGCTTTATCACAAAGCTACCATTATTTTATATCGTATGAAATAAGCGGAAGCATAAGATATATACAAAAAATTATTTAATGGCAGATATCAAAGACGGAAAATATGATATGGCACCCTTGCATTTTATCGCGAAAAGGCTTGCTTGGCATCGATAAGACCTGCATCGTATGCTTTCCTGATAAGGAGGTATTCGTCCCGCCTGCCGAAATACAATGCACAGTAATTTCTCTGTATCTGCGTGCCGTGAAATAAATAGTACTCCATGGTTTTTACGCCCTCATCAGTGTCAACTTGCCCCAGCGCAAAATCAATAAACTTTGTTTCGGCCAATGATATGCGTTTATTAAGATGCTTCATGATTTCGCCAATAGACGCTTGGGTACCCTCTTTCGCTAAGTCGATATAGTATTGTAATGTGTGATGCCTCATACAATCACCTTCCTTTACTTCCTGCTTCCAGCAAAAACGTCTTGCCGTAAGACGTGTCGGCATATTTTTTGGTAAAAGGGACAAAGCTTAATATTTGATTATAGTAGCCGCGTATTTTGTCGCGTCCCTCTTTAGACTTAAATACGTCGATTCTGTTCATGTTGATTCCTCCTCGTTTTGTTCTGTCAGCACCTCAACGGCACTCAGTATGGCCGACATAAATTTGATATTGCCCCACAGCGTGACGCGTACTTTGTAGTCCGGCTCTATAAACTGCGCATGCATGGAAGATTGTCCGTATTCGGGCGGCTTTATGTTCATTGCTGCTGTCAGCGTATTGACAATGCGTATGGCCTCGTCGCGGCTGCTTACATGAATATCGATCACCGAGACCCGTTTTTTCAAAAAGTATATTTGAACAGGCAGTGAGGGATTTAGCTTTGAGATTATTAATGTTAGAATAAGCAAAGTATTAGCAAAGGAGCGGCAAATATGAAATTCAACGATAAAATCTGTATTGTCACGGGGGGTGCGAACGGTATTGGGCGCTGCATCGCGGAGGCGTTTATCCATGAGGGCGCACGCGTGGCCGTGATGGATACGGATGCGGAATCGGGCACGAAGCTGGTTGAGAAGTACGCAGACAAGCTGCTTTTCATTAGGAGCGATATTTCCGAAAAAGAATCGCTGGAGCGTTTTGCAAAGAAGGTGCTGGGAGCATTCGGAAAGGTGGATTGTTTGATAAACAACGCGTGCATCAGCAAAAAAGGGCTGGTTTCGCGCTGTTCATATGAGGATTTTAATGATGTGCTGCGCATCGGCGTGACTGCGCCTTATTATCTGACGATGCTGTTTGCGGAGCATTTCGCGCCAGGTGCGGCCATCGTGAACATTTCGTCCACACGCTATTTGATGTCTCAGCCGGACACCGAGAGCTATACCGCGGCCAAGGGCGGCATCAGCGCGCTTACACATGCGCTCTCTGTCAGCCTTGCGGGCAAGGTGCGCGTGAACGCGGTTTGCCCCGGCTGGATTGATACAGGCGCGTATCAGCATGAAGACGACTATGTGCAAAGATATTCAAGCCCAGACGAAGCCCAGCATCCCGCCGGTCGCGTCGGCAAGCCGCAGGATATCGCAAATATGGTGCTGTATCTGTGCAGCGAAGATGCGGGGTTTATGGACGGGCAGAACATCGTTGTAGACGGCGGCATGACGCGCCGGATGATTTATCATGGCGATAATGGCTGGACAATGAACGAAAAGGAGTAATCAGCCGAAGTAATCGGCGATACCGTTGGCGATGCCGTGCGCGCAAAGATCCTGATAATCGTCCTTAATAAGCAGCTTATCTTCCTGTTCGTTTGTCATATATCCCATTTCAATGTTGCACACGGGCACGGTGCTCCAGTTGAAGCCGGTTTGGTCGCTGCGGGGCTGAAGACCCAGATCTTTGGCGCCCGTGGCGTCGACAAAGGCCTTGATGATACACTTGCCCGCTTCCTTGCTCGCGTCGTTGATGGCTGCCGTGCAGTTGTTGGAAGGAATCAGCACCACCGCGCCGTGCTTGTCGCTGTTGTCTGAGCCGTTGCAGTGCAGGCGTACCACAAGGCTGGCACCGGCATCATTCATCATAACGGCGCGTTCGCTGTTGGAGATATTTACATCGTGCGATTCGCGTGTCATGACCACCGTGGCACCAAGGTCCTGTAATATCCTTTTGAGCTTTAACCCCACCTGCAAATTCACTTCATACTCGGTGACGCCGGTGAAACGTCCCTGTGTGCCCGAGGACACCTTCTTTTTTGTTTCATCAGAGCCGGGCGCGACAGGCTCCTGCTCGGAGTTGCTGTGCGCCTGATGACCCGGGTCTAGGCCGATGACAATGCCTGAAAGGGGTGTGCCTGTGGCGTTGCTTGCTTTGGCAGTGTTTATTGCGGGCTCGGCTGACGGCTCCGATGTGCGTTCGGGTGTGGATTCCGGCGTTGCGGCAATGGGCGTGGTCGATAGCGTTACATCGGGGGATGGCTGTGCAGATACGGCAGATGCCGTCGGAGACGGCTCGGTGCTGCTTGGTGCTGAGGAGCCGCTGTCCACGGCTTGTCCGCATGCACAAAGCAGCATTACCAGCGCAATCAGCAAAGTTATCAGTTTATATTGTCTCATTAATGTAATCCTTTGTTTTATTATGCGGTATAACCTCAGATGCCGCAAATTATGTGATTGATATTCTGTGTTACCATAATAAGTTTTACACCTTGAGATGTCAACCATTTGAAGCAATGGGTTGTATTTCTGACCGTTTTGTATGGATGAAATAATATATAAAACCATAAAGTATATAAACACACCAATATAAGTGTGGAGAAAACATTTTTTTTTAAAAAAAACGAATTTTTTTAATTTTTTGATAGCACTTTTGTACTTTTCAAACGTCTTACACATGACGCGCAATTGCAGGGGCGCGGAGTTACATTTTTACCTGTGCGGGCTGCATAAAATAAGTCTTCTTATTGTGTGACCCGCCATCTCCCTAAAAGGCGAGAAAAGCCTTGAGGCGGAGAAAAGAATGCTATTTTCCTGCGCAGGCCGCATAAAACAAACCCCATAATACTCTTTTGTGTGGCCTGCCATCTCCCTATAAAGCGGGAAAAGCCATGAGGCGGAGAAAAGAATGCTATTTTCCTGCGCAGGCCGCATAAAACAAACCCCATAATACCCTTTTGTGTGGCCTGCCATCTCCCTATTATTGTATCTTCCGACTTGTCTGTTATGGTCTATGCAAAAATTCACTCTTAAATGCATTTTCCGGCCTATACGTGTGATGGGTTTTTATGTATGAAAATGATTTACAAATTCTATCGCTTGCATATATGATAATGATGAGGAACTTTTTTGGAGGATATTATGAGATCCAAGCTTAAATCTGCGTTCGCCGTTTTTTGTTTTTTGGTATTGCTGTTTTTTACCGGATGTGCAGCTGTGCCGGAGCAAGAGGAACAGCCGTGCGAGAGCACGCCCGTCGTGCAGGAGATCGGCAAGCCTGCGCATACCAAAGAGCTTGGGAATAATACACCCAAATACGTGTTTTTATTTATCGGTGATGGTATGTCGTTTGCGCAGGTTAATGCGGCACAGATTTATAAAGGCAGTATTTTCGGGGGCGAGTTGACAATGGGCAAGCTGAATTTTGCACAGTTTCCCGTCACGGGCATGGCGGCCACTTACGACGCCACATCGTTTTGTCCGGATTCCGCTGCGGCGGGGACGGCTCTTTCCTGCGGTATCAAAACTAAAAGCGGTGTGCTGGGTCTTGCGGCCGATAAGGAGACGATGCAAAAAAACATAGCGGAGATGTTTCAAGAGGATGGCAGAAAGATCGGTATCGTGTCTACGGTGGCTATCAACCACGCGACACCGGCGGCTTTTTATGCGCACGTTCCTTCAAGAGGCGATTATTATGGCATTGCGATGCAGATGGCGCTAAGCGATGTTGATTATTTCGGCGGCGGTTCGCTGATTGATCCTGAGGGTGATGACGGAAACGAGGAGGACGCGTTTGAGGCGTTGAAGCAAAATGGCTATTCAATTGCCGATACACGCGATGAGATTATGACGCTTGGCGGCAACACGGGCAAGGTATACGCGGTTTGCCCGACGCTGAACAGTTCCGATGCCATGCCGTTTTCCCTGGATGCGGCTCAAGACGATTTGACACTGGCGGATTTTGTGAGCAAGGGCATTGATGTATTGGATAACAAAGACGGATTTTTCATGGTTTGTGAATCGGGCATGATCGATTGGGCCTGCCACGCCAACGACGCAGCGACAGCCATTTCGGAAACGCTGGTGCTGGAAGATGCTGTGGCTGAAGCGTTGGAATTTGCGGATAAACACCCCGTCGAGACACTGATCATTGTCACGGCGGATCATGAAACGGGCGGTATGGCGCTTGGCTATACCGCAACGGGTTACGACACGCATTTTTCAATACTTGAAGGGCAGAAGCTTTCGTATTCCGCATTTAACAAAATATTTTCTGATATGAAGAAAAGCAATTCGCAACTGATGATGAGCGATGTGCTGCCGGCAGTGAAAGAAAACTTCGGGCTTATCGCGCCGGATGATCCGGATGCGGCGCTGGAGCAGAATGCGGGCCGCGTACTGACCGCTTATGAATATGAAAAGCTCGTTTCGGCGCTTTCAGAGTCGCTGGGAAACGGCCAAACAGACAAACATGAATCAATGCTGCTTTACGGCGGCTATGAGCCGTTTACCGTGACGCTGACGCATATACTCAATAACAAAGCGGGTATCGGATGGACGACGTATGCGCATACGGGAGGGCTTGTGCCGGTGTTTGCGTACGGTGCGGGATCGGAGAGCTTTAGCGGTTTATACGACAACACGGACATCTTTAAAAAGCTTGTGAGTATCTGCGGACTACAATAATTTTGAATGGTACGCCATCACATATCAGCTTTTGAAATAACAACTTAACATATAATTCAGCATCAGCCGTTTTCTTTACATCCATTTAATATCAGTTAACACTGTTTTTACAAGCGTATAACTCTTCTGTTACAAGTGCATTTTATGATATCCATGCATGAATATTTACCATTTAAATTTATAAGGAGGAGTTTTATGGTCAGTAAATTCAAAGCGGTAGTTGTATTATTGGTGTGCCTAATTATGTCGGCGGTTCTCTTGGTGGGATGTGCCGCGCCTGTGGCTGAAACGGAAGTGCTGCCTGAGGCGACCACTGCGCTTGAACCAATCGCGGCAGAGGCAGATGAAGAAATGGCTCAAATACCTAAATACGTATTCCTGTTTATCGGTGACGGCATGTCTCACGTTCAAGTGAATGCGGCTCAGGTTTACAAGGGCAACAACACCGAAGGTGAAGTGGAAATCAGCAGCCTAAACTTTACCCAGTTTCCTGTTTCGGGCGTGGTGACAACGTATGATTCCACATCGTTCTGTCCTGATTCGGCGTCTACCGCCACGGCATTGTCCTGCGGGGTGAAGACGCACAGCGGCGTGCTGGGTCTTGCGGTGGACAAGACGACAAAACCACAGAATATCACAGAAATGCTTCAAGCGGACGGTAAGAAGATTGGTATTGTGTCTTCGGTGACGATCAACCATGCGACACCGGCTGCGTTTTATGCGCATATCGAATCCAGAAACGACTATTATGAAATTGCGCTGCAGATGGCACAGAGCGGATTTGATTACTTCGGCGGCGGTTCCATCAACAAACCCACGGGCAGTGAAAAGGACAAGGAAGATGCATATGGAATCATGGAGCAAAACGGCTACACCATCGCGGATACCAAAGAAGAGATTTTGGCGCTGGGCAGCGAATCCGGCAAAGTTTATGCTGTGAGTCCAAAACTTCAGGATTCCGGAGCTATGCCGTATACGCTGGATACGCAAAATGAAGACCTCGCTCTTGCGGATTTCGTGAGCAAGGGTATTGATGTTTTGGATAACGACAACGGCTTTTTCATGATGTGTGAATCTGGCAAAATCGACTGGGCGTGCCATGCGAACGACGCGCTGAGCACCATCACTGATACGCTTGGGTTTGCAGATGCCATACAGGTGGCTATCGATTTTGCCGCTGAGCATCCTGACGAGACGTTGATACTTGTGACGGGCGACCACGAGACAGGCGGTATGACAATCGGCTACGCGGCGACGGGCTATGATACAGCGTTTTCCATACTTGATCGGCAGAAAATGTCTTATGTCGCCTTTGACGAATTGATCGGTGAAATGAAGGAAGCCAATCCTGAACTGACAATGGATAATGTGATGCCCCTCATTAAAGAGAATTTTGGTCTGCTTGAACCGGATGATGAGGATGCCGCAAAGGAAGAAAACGCGGCTTATGTACTCACGGAATTTGAGTATGCAAAGCTTGTGGCGGGTTTCGAGGAGTCTATGAAGCCTGAGGAAGAGCGCACTGCCACTGATGAAGCCGCGCTGCTTTATGGCAGCTATGATCCGCTCTCGGTGACATTGACGCACATTATCAACAACAAGGCGGGCATAGGGTGGACGTCCTACTCGCATACCGGTACGCCTGTTCCTGTATACGCTTACGGTACAGGTGCGGAAAACTTCGGCGGGTCTTACGACAACACGGAGGTGTTCAGCAAGCTTGTGAGCATCTGCGGACTCTAACCAGTGTTATATTCTAAAGTTCATTGATATTGCGGCAGCAGATCGGACTGTGTGTCCGGTCTGTTGTTGCAAAGGGGGCCGTTTTTAATGAAATTTAAAAAACCAATTAATAAGAAGGAAGTTGTATTTGTAGCGGTGTTTATCTGCCTGATTGCCGCGCTTTGCCTTGTGCCCACAGGCTTTGAGAAACAGATATACTTTAATTCCGAGGGTGTGTGCGCTACGGTGCTTTCAGTGGATAATGAGGGTGTTTATAACACGGGGCTGATAAAGCAAGGCGCGCAGGACTGCGCGATCAGAATTGATACGGGAAAGCACAAGGGCGAAGTGGTTAACGCGACAAATCTCTATACGGGTAAGCTGGAGTTTGATAAAGCGTTTGAACCGGGAGATACGGCATGGGTATTGCTGGAGCGAGATCAAAATAACAGCATCGTATTTGCGAACATGATCGAGCATTACCGAATTGACAGCGAGATTATACTGATCGCCATATTCGCGGTGTGTATCATCGTTTTTTCCGGCTTTACAGGCGTGAGGACACTGCTGTCGTTTGCGTTTGCGCTGGTTTGCATTTGGAAGGTGCTTGTGCCGCTTATGCTCAAAGGATATAACCCAATGCTGGTGGCGCTGATTGTCGGCAACGTGATTACGGTGGCCACGCTGCTGCTGGTTGCCGGATTTACAAAGAAAGCGTATACAGCCATTACGGGCGCGGTGGTTTGCTCGTTTATCACATGTTTTCTAGCTGTTATTTGGGGTCATGTTTTCAAAATACACGGCGCTGTGATGCAGTGGTCGGAATCGCTGCTTTATGCGGGTTATGAAAACCTTGATCTTACATCTATCTTTCAGGCGGGTATTTATCTCGCATGCTCAGGCGCGATACTCGACCTTGCGGTAGACATTTCCTCGGCGCTGGATGAGATTGTGCGCACAAGCCCCTTCGTGATGCGCAAGCAACTGGTCAAGTCAGGCCTGACGATTGGCAAAACGGTGGTGGGAAGCCAGACGACGACGCTGCTGCTTGCTTACATGGGCAGCTATATTTCTGTGATGATGGTATATATGGCGCAGGGTACGCCCATGATGAACATATTTAACTCCAAAATGATTGTGGCCGAGGTGTTGCATACGTTTGTGGGATGTATCGGGCTGGTGCTGGTATCGCCGCTGACCTCGGTAATATGCGGTATGGCCTATACGAGGACAGTCAAAAAACAAGCTGTATGCCAGGTGCAGCAAAATGACAGCCTGCGGTTCTGCGATTCAGCCGCTGTGCAAACGGCGGAAGATTGAGTGATGAAGGCGCAAAACCAACGCTTAGCGGTTTGTAGTATTCACCGCAGGCCGTTTTTAATGATAGCGCTTATCGTATCAAAGCTTTTTCTCTTCGCCCACCTTGGCACTGCCCGACTTATGAAAGGAGCCCTTGTATTCCACAAGACCGATATCGCAGCCGTCGCCGATGGTAACATGGCTGCCGCGCACAATTTTTGCCGTGGTGTTAACAAGCGTGATTCTTTCGCCCTCGATCAGATTGGCTTCAAGCCTTGGGCTGTGTGTGCCTAGTGTCACGATGGATAACAGGCTAAAACCATTTGTGCCCGGCATGACGGTAATTGTTTCACCGCCGATTTCCGTGGCTTTACTGGTGTTCCAATCCAAATGCACATCGATGTTCTCGGCATTCAGCAGACCGTCTATCTCAAAACGCCCCGTTGAACTTAATTGTTCGGCGTTAACGTCTCCTTTGACTTTGACACCGCCGCTTATCTTGATTGTATGGGCATCAAGACCGTTTTTTGCCGTTGTGGAGCCTGATATGGATACGTCCTTTGCGTTTACTCTGCCGCTGAAATCAGCAGCGCCCCTTATTTTGAGCACGCTTGTGATGACTTCACCATCCATTTGGCCGGAGCCGTTGACGACCATTTTGCTGCAGCTCACTTTCCCTATTATTTCACCTGAGCCGTTTATCACAAAATCGTCGCATGCTACATCGCCTGTAATTTTGCCTCGCCCGAATATATTTACGGATTTATACTTTCCGCCGGGCATGCTCCCAAAACCGCTGATCTGAAGATCGGCCAATTCAGAATTGTTCATATATTTCCTCCCAGTTTCAATTTTAATTCTTCCGTGACGGCAGGTATGCTGATGAGGCTGACCTGCCGCATATCCTTATCGAGGCATACGGTAGACCCGCAAGGCACGGCGAAGCAGCAAAAGACGCCCAGCTTGCGCGTGAGTATGGCATCGACGTTTGTGTTCCCAAACCGTAGCAGGCTTGTGCGCAGCAGATCCAATGCCAGCCGCCCTTCGTCAAGACTGACGTTGCCCGACATAAGCAGGCTGTTAAAAATATATGCCAAGCGTATCTCATGAAAATCCAAATGGCTTTCGCTGTGGTCCTTGAGAAATATGCTGAGCACGTCGGGCGAAATGATGCCTTTTTGCTTGAACTCGTCTGCGGTTAATACCACATCATCCGGGGAGGGGGAGAATACGTCGGCAATGTCGTCGAGCGAAACATCCTCTTTCAGATTTTTGATCTTCTCAATGCGAGACAGCATCTTGCTTCTTGGAAAAAAGGTCTCTTGTCCTGTATATGTAGCCTTGCGGATAAACCAATCCTCAGGAATCAGCCCCTTGCGTTTCCATCGGTATAGCTGACCATAGGAAATGTTTGCCCGCTCCAACAGTTCTTTTTTGCTTATTAATTCTTCTTCCATTTTGCACCCTCCTATTGCACCTACAGCGTAACATAACATTGTTACACTGTAAAGAGAAAAAAATAAAAAAGTTTCCGTCATTATTGATAACACAAACCTATCATCATGGTTAAATATAATATTGCCCGTCGATACGTACAGTGGCGCTACCGCCGAAAAGCAGTTTGTTTTCCTGCATCTTAAGCTTGACGGTATTAAAAACGCGGTTATCGCCGCCCTGTTCAATATCGATGGCATGCCCGTCCCAGAGGTTGTATTTTCGCATATAGTGACCGAAGGCACTGTTGCCTGAGCCTGTGGCCGGATCTTCCAGATAGCCAAAGCGCGGCGCAAAAACACGCGTGTGCGCATGATAGCTCATATCCTGCGTTTCCATTGAGAAAATCAGTATGATGTGAATGTCGTTTTCTTCACAGAACTCTTTTAATTGCTGCTTATTCGGGTAAACGTTGATTTCATCCGTCAGCGACTTAATGGGGACGATCAGCGTTTTGAGCCCTGCATCTATCACGTCCATCGGATATTCGGATGACAATTGAGCCATCTTGAGACCCAGCCTTTCAGCCACCACCTGCTTTTTAAGGGCTGTGCCTATGAAAGACGGCAGCGGCGCAGAAATAAATACGGCATCATCTTCCGGTACGTGGTTGTAAACCGTGAGTGTGCCTTTTTTACGTGTATTGATGGTCAGCTCGCTTTGAGACAGCAAATGAGGCGTGTCTTTGATGAGGCTGTGCATGCAGGCGATTGTGCCGTGGCCGCAGAAGTCCACTTCACATTCCGATGAATAGTAAGTCAGTTCAATACCTATTTTAGATTGCGTGCAGAATACGAACTCAGAGACGAAGCCTTTATGCTGATTGGCCACATCCAGCATCTGCGCGTCGGTCAGCGTTTCGCCGTTTTTGAGGTAAAGGCAGGCAGCCGGATTTCCAAGCGACCCGCCCGACGTGAACGCGTCGATTTTTTTATACGAATATGATGGCATCGTGACTTATACCTCCGTGGTTAGGGACAACTTCGCCAAAGCGGGGTAGTATAATCAAAATAGGCTAAAGCACCTTGGCGAGGAAGTTTTTCAAGCGATCGCTCTTTGGAGTTTCAAACAGTTCATGAGGTGTGTTTTCCTCCACGATTTTGCCCTCGTCCATAAAAATGACGCGTGTGCCGACCTCGCGCGCAAAGCCCATTTCGTGTGTGACCACCACCATGGTCATACCGCCGACCGCGAGAGATTTCATGACATCCAGTACCTCGCCGACCATTTCGGGATCCAGCGCGGAGGTGGGCTCGTCAAACAGCATCACATCGGGATTCATACACAGCGCCCGCACGATGGCGATGCGTTGTTTTTGCCCGCCGGACAGCTGTGAGGGATAGGCATTGGCCCTGTCGGCAAGCCCCACGCGCTTTAAAAGCGTCATGGCGCGCTCTTCAGCCTCTTGCTGTGAGAGCTTAAGCAGCTTTACGGGCGCGAGCGTCATGTTTTTCAGCACCTTCATATGCGGAAACAGGTTGAACTGCTGAAACACCATCCCCATCTTTTGACGGTGAATGTTGATATCTACCTTGGGATCGGTGATATTCACACCTTCAAAGAATATGCGGCCACTTGTGGGCATCTCGAGAAGATTCAAGCAGCGAAGAAAAGTGGATTTGCCGGAACCCGACGGCCCGACCACAACGGTAACCTCTCCCTGGGCGATCTGTGTCGTGATACCATCAAGCGCCTTGAGCTTGCCAAAATGTTTTTCCAAGTCTTCTACCCGAATTAATATATCATCAGTGATCACTGCGTCTTAGTCTCCTTTCCAGCAATGTAACGCCGCGGGACAGCAGCATCACGATCGCAAGATATATCAGCGCCACTGCAATGAGCGGCATAAATGCGTCGAAAGTGCGCCCTTTGATGATATCGGCACCCCGTGTGAGATCCTGAAGCCCGATAAAGCCGCAAATGGACGTTTCCTTGAGCAGGACGATAAATTCGTTGGCCAGCGGCGGAACAACGTTTTTAAACGCCTGAGGCATTACGATATGCCACATTGTTTGCGTATAGTTAAACCCGAGGCTGCGCCCTGCCTCAAACTGCCCCGCGTCGATAGACATAATGCCGCTCCGAAAAATTTCCGCGACATATGCGCCCGAATTCACACCGAAAGCGATGATGGCGACAAAGGTTTTGCTGACATCCGCAGTGGCAAATATGACAAAGTAAATAATCATCAATTGAACCAGCACCGGCGTGCCGCGAATCACGGTTAAGTAAAGCTTGCATATGGCGTTGGCAATTTTAAATTTTCCTGTTTTGTCATACGTTGAGCGGATGATAGACACGATAAAGCCGAGCGTGATACCCAGAAGCACCGCAAAAAGAGTGACCAAAAGCGTGGTGCCAAGGCCATCCCATAAATAGCGCCACCGGTCGTCGGTAACAAAGTTGTTGGTAAATTTCTTGACGACGTCTGCCCACCATTCTGTCATATCACAGCCTCCTTATATATGAGATAAGGGCTGCCCAAATGCGGCAGCCCATACATACACATTCCGCTCTGCCTAAAAGGTAATGCGGATATAAAATACAAATATCTGATTATTGTGCAGTAATGTACTTATCGACAATTGCCTGAATATCGCCCGATGCGGCGAGCTCGGCCAGCGCTGCGTTGATCTTTTCGAGCAGCGATGTGTTGCCTTTGGCAACCGCAATGGCGTATTCCTCATCAGCATATTCGGTTTCAAGAATCTTCAAACCCTCGTTCGCTTGAACAAACACCTTGGCGGGCTCGTTGTCGATAACAACGGCGTCAACCTTGCCCTGTGTGAGCGCAACGACGGCATCGGCACCCTTACTGTAACGGTCAAGTACTTCTTCGCCGTAATCCCAACCCACATAAAGATCGCCCGTAGTGGAAATCTGAACACCGACTTTTTTATCTGCGAGATCGTCTTTCGACTGAATGTCTGAGTCCTCGGGCACAATGATAACCTGTCTGCCAGCGGCATACGGTGTCGAGAAGTCAACATTAACTAGCCGGTCTTCTGTGATTGTTAATCCTGCCATACCCATGTCGACTTTACCGCTTTGAACAGCAGCAAGGACAGAGTCAAATTCCATATCTTCGATCTTTAATTCCATACCCAGTTTGTCGGCGATGAGTTGAGCGATTTCGGCGTCGATACCCACGATTTTCTGTCCCTCGTAGTATTCGTACGGCGCGAAAGCGGCATTGGTCGCCATTGTGAGTGTACCGCCCGCAGCTTCGGTTTCCTCAACGGGCTCAGATGCTTCCGCAGACTCATCGGCAGGCGCTTCCGTTGCGGCAGGCGCTTCCGTTGCGGCGGGTTCGTCTTTAGCCTGCGGCGCGCAGGCTGCAAATGCAAACATCACGCATAATACAAGAACCAGCGAGGCGATTGTTTTCAGTGCTTTCATAGTAGGTTCCCCCAGTTTTAAAATTAATTTGCTTGTTATTATATTATATTTGTGATGTTTATTCAACAAATATTCATACCGCATTATAAAAATGAAGAGTGATGACGAAGAATATAAAGACACAGATGAATAAAAATGAATATAAAAGCAATCGTATCTGATTAATATTAATCTTTCAAAGATTTCGTTAATTGGAAGCAAAAAACTCAGGGCCGGCAGCTCAACAAGATGACAAAAAAGCGCACAGTGTGGATACCATGCGCTTAAGAGTGCATGTGTTAGTAAAGATTGTAGTCTTGAGCGCTTTCTTTTTTTATCATTTTGCTTGTGCCGCTTAAAATTTGAGCCGCATAAAGCACAATGAATACCATAAGCAGAGCGATGGCTGCCCAGCCGAAAAGCGCAAACGGCAATATTCCGGCGCGGCTTGTGAGCGATGCGTCTTCAACGAGAAATTGCGACAAGCTGCCCGAAAGAATATACCAGGCGTAAACACCCCCTGCGCCGCCTGCACAGCCCGCCACGATGATAGGCGCTATGCGTTTGCGTTCCTGCTTGAGCAAAGAAAATATTACATAAAGCGCGCACAGCACAAAAACGGAGATGCAAAATGCGGCGGTAGCGATGTAGTGATATTGTGAGATGTTCAGAGTGAATATGCCCTGTGCCATTGTTAGAACACCGGTCAACGCGCCCAAAAAGCCCAGTACAGTGCTTTGTATTGTTGCTTTTTCGAGACCATCCAGCACCAAGAGCGCGCCGAAAACCAGACCGAAAAAAACCAGGGACAGATTAAAAAGCAGCGGTGATGATGCCGCAAAATATCCGCCCGAGAACAATCCGAGCTCGTTAAAAAATGAGTTCAGTGGTGAAAAATTGTTTTTATCTGTGAGTATGGCGACAATAATGGCGATCAACAGCACAGCCGTGGCCCCGAACGCCAAAAAACCACATATGCGTTTTATCGTATTCATGTATTTCCTCCTATTGCGTATCATAGATGTCATCCACCTAAATAAGGCAACTTACTTTTATATTCGTTGGAGTCATGTCTTGTTCCTGCACGAATCACATGAAAAATACCAGGAAATTATCATATTATGTATTAGCTGGCTGGCATGGCGAAAAGCTTTACGTCGTTTATAGATGAGAGAAACGACGCCACTGTGCAATTTATTCTAAAAACACATGGGTTTTAGTGTATTTTTAAGGAAATTAGCCGCCATAAGATCACTTAACAGGCTCGGATGGTTTTTGGCGGTAAAAGTATTCACCGTTGAGTTCAAGCGCTCCGTCATATAAATAAAACCATGAATTGATGCCGTTTTCTTTTTCGTAGATTTCACCTTCGGTATATCCAGGCTCTTGATACTCAATCGCGTACATAAAATGGACTCTGTCAGGTTTTTCTGTGTCGTCCGACGCGATCATGCCTTTCCCGTTTTTCAGCATAATCAGCTCTGTTCCGGACTGACTGTACCATCTGCCCGCGACGGGACTTGCGGACATTATCAAAACCGTTACGATAACAGCCAGCACAATGGCGGCAAGCAAAATAATTACCGTGAAATATTTTTTTCGCTTTGCCGGTATATAGGCTTTGTTTGTGTTGAAAGGTACACTCGTCTGCACCGGCTGTCCGCAATTGGTGCAAAATCGCACATTATTCGTGTTTTGGTGCCCGCAATTTGTACAGATCATAAGCGCCTCCATAGTGTTTAGCATAATCTCTTTATATGTATATTCTGTGTTTCTTCATAATATCCCGAAAGTGTCTAACGGAGAGAACGCATAATAAATATTGTTTGAAATGCTTTTATTACGGTGTCCGCATATAAGACAAACATGTAACAAACAGCATAATTATATAATATATCATATCAATAAACAACTGCATTTACGTACATGGCTCTACGTACATGGCCGAGGTTAAAAATCATTAAACTAGAAATATATGATATTTGCTCATAACGATGTGGTATGTGCGAGGCCGATATGGTATAGTGGCATCAATTCAATAGGGGAGGATCTGCAATGCTAAAACATTTTTATTTTTATATGTCGGATTCGGTTTGCCCGTGGCATAATCTTGCGCTGGAGGAGCATATTCTTTTAAACCTTCCGCAGCAAACGTGTGTGTTGTATTTGTACCAGAACGAGAATACCGTGGTGATCGGTAAAAACCAGAACGCGTGGAAGGAATGCCGTCATGCAATGCTTGAAAGCGAAGGCGGCAAGCTTGCCCGGCGCATATCGGGTGGCGGCGCGGTGTTTCACGACATGGGAAATTTAAACTTTTCATTCATTGTGGACAAAAACGAGTATGATCTGCATCGCCAGCTCAGCGTCATACTTGAGGCCGCGCGCGCGCTTGGCATTGAGGCTGAATTTTCGGGCCGCAACGATATTCTGTCGGACGGCGCAAAGTTTTCGGGTAATGCGTTTTGCTACAAGAAGACGAGTGCGTTTCACCACGGGACAATACTCATTGATGCGGATATGACGCGACTTGCGCGGTATCTGACGGTATCGGAGGACAAAATTGTCTCCAAGGGCGTGGAATCGGTGCGCGCGCGCGTCTGCAACTTAAAGGAGCGCAATCCCGAAATCACGGTCGCGAAAATGAAAGATGCGCTGTGCGAGAGCTTTGAGAGAATTTACGGTCCGTTAGAGCCGCTGGACATAAAAGATAAAAACGCCGTCGCTGCGATTGAGCGTCGCAACGCGTCTTGGGAATGGAAGCTTGGGTGTTCGCCCAAGTTTGATATCGAGACGGGCGTGCGATTTCCGTGGGGCCGTGTGGACTTCTGTTTTTCGCTTCAGGACGGCAAAATTACGGATGCGCATGTGTACTCAGATGCGCTGGACGCGGATTTTATTGATTCGCTGCCATGTGTGCTTATGGGCGCGCTGTTTTCATCTCAGGAGCTCGCAAAGCGCTTTGGCGCAATTGAAGAAACGCCGGAGCGCATGAAGATGGCACGGGATATGGCTTCGTTTTTTGTTGATAAAGCCTATTAAGAACACGCTGATCAAAATGTTTCTATACACCAAATTTCATTGAATGTATAAAGTGCAGATATCAGTAAGTTGGGGCGAATTTTAGAAAACTTAGCGCCGGATCACTTGATAATTGCCGGATTGTACACCATCTGTATCAACATAGTAAACATATATGTTTGAAGCGTACGAAGCATCGTACCAAATAATGATGGATCCTTTATAACAACTGTTTACTGTTTTTGGCGCATTTTCTATATATGAAGCCGAACTGCTGTTTGATATATAAACCGCTTGATT
The DNA here is from genome assembly GCA_003249555.1 of Clostridia bacterium. Lineage (GTDB taxonomy): Bacteria > Bacillota > Clostridia > Christensenellales > SZUA-584 > SZUA-584. The sequence goes on from QKIQ01000122.1 coordinate 46,122, forward strand.
TTGATAAAAGTCACTCAATCCGGTTGGGTTGCTCCAGTTTACGATTCCATGCTTATTACTGATCGGATTAACGGCACCTAAGACGTTTGAATTATCTTCATCCCCGGAGTTATTAAGCACCTCCCATTCAACTTCCAAAAAACGAGAAAAATATTCTTCTCCGCCGCTGCTTTGATTTTTTTTGTAGGTGAAGAATTGTTCATCATCAAAATGATTAAGATATTTCTGTGCGACTATATATGTATAAAGGTTATTAACACTTGCGTTTAAAGCGGTATCAATAGATTTTTTCTGGATACTTTTATATGACGGAATCGCAATGACTGCCAAGACAGCGAGTATTGCAATAACAATTATGAGTTCAATTAATGTAAACCCTCGTTTATTGTTCATGAGTGCAGTAAATCCATTTCTCTTTCTCTAAAGCTCATTTTACAAATACACGTTAAATGAGCGAGCCAAACAGCTTTACCGCATATTTTTCAATCCTTCAATTGTTTGTTGGTAAGATATCGTGGATGCTCATAAAAACTTGTAGCATGCTGTTTGTAAGAGCGAGCAAGCTGATGTTGGATGAAAAGAAAATCCATGTTTGGTACTTATTAAAATGGTCATATCTCAGCAGTTTCCAATTTTTCGTAAAGATCGCAGCAGGGCTCATGACCTTCGATCGCGCCCACGCTGCCGAGAAACGAAACGCAAATTGTGGGGCCGAGAAAACGGTAACCGCGTTTTTTAAGGTCGCGGCAGAGCGCATCGCCATCGGTAAAACCGTACACATAGGCAATGAAGCTGCCTTGCTTTGGGAATTGCGCCACGTGCAGCCTTGCGTTGTGGATGGCTGCGTCTATCTTACGGCGGTTGCGGATGATGCTGCTGTTTTGCATAAGCCTTTCTGTATCTTGCTCTGTCATGAGCGCGACCTGACCCGGGTCGAAACCGCGAAACGCGTGGCGCAAGGCTTCCCGTTTGTACAGCACGGTGCGCCAAGAAAGCCCCGCTTGAAAGCACTCGAGGCACAGCTTTTCAAACAGCTCTACATCGTTGTTTTTTCTTTTGCCGAATTCGGTGTCATGGTAAACGCGCATCAGCTCATCGCTGCCGCTGGCCCAGCTGCATCTATTCATGGGCTCAGTTTATCACAAACTCAAAAAACTGTTAATTTATTTTATCGGTTATGTTAATATGATAAAAAACCCTTGGAGGTTTGCTTTGGAACAATTTTTAAGCCGAAGAGCCGCTTCGATTACGCCTTATCAGGCGGGTGAGCAGCCGCAGGGCAGCGATATCATTAAGCTAAATACCAACGAAAATCCGTATCCGCCTTCTCCCAAGGCACTTGCCGTGCTGCAAAGCTTCGGCGGAGAAAAGCTTCGCCTATATCCCAAGCCGGACGGCGGTGTGTTGAAGAGCGCCGTGGCCGAGGTTTATGGCTTTGATGAGGATTACGTGTTTTGCGGTAACGGTTCGGACGAGGTGCTGGGTCTTGCGTTTCAGGCGTTTTTTGACGAAAACATCGTGTTCCCCGATATCACATACAGCTTTTATCCCGTTTGGGCGGATCTTTTTAGCATCAGCTACAAGACTGTGCCTCTGAGGGACGATTTTACTGTACCGGTTAATGAGCTTGTCGGCGACGGCGTGGTGCTCGCGAACCCCAACGCGCCGACAGGCATTGCGCTCAGTCTCGCCGAGATAGAGCGGATACTACAGAATAACAGCGACCATGTGGTGATTATCGATGAAGCATATGCGTCGTTCGGTGCGGGCAGCGTGGCGTCGCTTGTGCCCAAAAATCCCAATCTACTGGTTGTGTCCACATTGTCTAAATCGCATTCGTTGGCAGGTCTGCGCGTGGCGTTTGCGCTGGGGCAGCCGCATTTGATTGATGGGTTGGTGCGCATTAAAGACAGCTTTAATTCGTATCCGCTGGATATGATCGCGCAGGAAGCGGCGGCAGCAGCCTTGAGGGACACGGAGTACTGCGCTGCCATGAGCGCTAAGGTGGTCTCAACGCGCGAACGCACGGCACAGCAGCTTGGTGAGCTCGGGTTTACCGTGCTGCCGTCTCATGCGAATTTCGTGTTTGCGTCGCATCCGCAGGTCAGTGCGGCGGCGCTAAAAAGCTATCTTTCTGAGCATGGCATATATGTGCGCCATTTTAACAAGCCGCGCATCTATGATTTTTTGCGCATAACGATGGGGACGGACGAGCAGATGGATGCGCTGATCGAGTCGATTAAAGGGTTCGTTTACTCGGTGTCATGCTGATGGGTGAGATACGATTTTAAAAAAGATCTTAATGCATAGTATTATTAATTCCGGATTATATTTCAAAATAACGGCGTACTCAAATATTTTTCCCCGCGGTCGGGGAATATGCACACGATGACGCCCTTTTCGATCTGCTCTGCCACCTTGAGTGCTGCGAGCATTGCCGCGCCGGAAGACATGCCGCAGAAGATGCCTTCTTCCTTGACGATGCGGCGTACCATATCGAAAGCCTCCTCCGAATCGATCATGATGGAAATATCAATTATGGACGGGTCGTAAATTTCCGGTACAATGGCTTCGCTCATGTTCTTAAGCCCCTGTATATAGTGACCGCGGACGGGGTGCGCTTCCACGATACGAATATCTGGATTGAGCTCCTTCAAACGCTTCGCCGTGCCCATCAGCGTGCCCGATGTCCCGAGCGCCGAGACAAAATGCGTGATGTGCCCCTCGGTGTCGCGGATCATCTCCTCGGCTGTGGTGGAATAGTGTGCAATTTTATTATAGCGGTTGGTAAACTGATCGGGCATAAAATATTTGTCGGGGTTTTGGGCAACCAGCGCACGCGCTTTACGGATGGCACCGTCGGTGCCTTCGTTCGCCGCTGTAAGTATCACCTTGCTGCCGAAAGCGCGGATCATCTTCTGTCGCTCTTCGGATACCGCGCTGCTCATCACGATCTCCACGTCATACCCCTTGACCGCGCCGATCATCGCGAGCGCAATGCCCGTATTGCCCGATGTCGGCTCGATGATGGTTTTCCCCGGACAAAGCGTACCCTCGGCTTCAGCCTGCTCGATCATTTTAAGCGCGATGCGGTCTTTTATGCTGCCCGTTGGGTTGGTGCCCTCGTTTTTAGCGAAAACTTCAACGCAGGGTTTATGAAAAAGCTTATTGATTCTGATCAGCGGTGTGTTGCCTATTGTGCTCAGGATATTGTCGTAAACGTTCATATGGCGGCCTCTCCGTTTCCCGATTTATAACTGATATCATTATAGTGTATATTGATTCGAATGCAAGTGTTACAGCCATTCGGGTCGCGTGAAGATATCCAGCGTAATGCGTTTAGCTGGCAAGCCTGCATGCAAACTGTCAAAACGCTCAAGCGCTTGTTTTGTGCCGCTGATGTACCGTATGGGTATTTTGGTTTGTTCGGAAAGCTCAAGTACGATGGACAGCCCTTCTTCCAGCTCATTACCGACGGTGCCGCTGCCCAGATTGGTGTTTAATACAAAGCCGTCCGCATTGAGTCTTGCGCTGTGCTGAATGCGGCTAAAGCTATCGGCAAGCTGCTGCGCATCGCCTTGAAAAGGGCGGTTTGTATTGACGACGAACAGTACCTCCGTTTGATCACGGTTTGCGTCGAACTGTGTCTTGAGGCTGCCGAGCGCGGCTGCGCCCACGGGGTCGCCGCCGCAGTCGAACACGGCATGGCCGCCTTGAAACGCCGTATAGATATCCGGAGGCAGCGAGGGGAGGTCTACCGCGGTGTTCGCGTACACGGGAGCGATGACGCGGATACCCCTTTCTTTGAGCTTGGCAGTGTGTTCTGAAGAACGAAAATACGGATTTACGATATCAAGGTCCACAAGCGACACATCCGAATATTGCTTGGCGAGATTTAACGCCACATTTAAAGACAGCTCAGTTTTACCGCTGCCATAGTTACCGTAAAACACGATGATTTTTTTCATGTTGACTCCTTTATTTTTGCGGCCGCGCGTATTGACTCATAATAGCCTGCGCACATTTGATGCCGTCTACCGCAGCGGACACAATGCCGCCCGCGTATCCCGCGCCTTCTCCTGCGGGGAACAAGCCGTTAATGCTTTCTGCCTGAAAATCGGCGCCGCGCGGCAAACGCACGGGCGATGATGTGCGCGTTTCCACCCCTGTGAGCACCGCATCCGGCATTGCAAAGCCTTTAAGCTTTTTGTGAAAATGACTTAATCCCTCTTTCAGCGCGTTTGTAACAAACTCGGGCAGACAGCCGTGAAGATCGGAGGGAACCGCATATGGGCGGTATGAAGGCTTCACGCTGCCAAACTGCTTTGTGGCCTTGCCGTCAAAAAAGTCCCGCAACGTCTGCGCGGGCGCGCCCTGCCCGCTTGCGAGCGCGTATGCCGTGCGTTCCAATCGCCTCTGAAACGCAACGCCGCCCAAAGGGCCGCTCTCAAAATCGGCTGGGGATACCCCCACCACCACGGCACTGTTGGAGTTTTCCGCGTCGCGCGCAAAATAGCTCATGCCGTTAACCGCCACACCGTCTGGCTCGGTGGACGAACAGATGACCTCGCCGCCTGGGCACATACAGAATGTGTACACGCCGCGTCCGCCCGATTTGGATGCAAGACGGTATTCAGCCGCGCCCAGCATCGGATGACCGCAGGCTTTTCCGTACTGCGCCTTGTCGATGAATTTACGCGGGTGTTCAATGCGTACGCCCACAGCGAAAGGTTTGGGTGTTATCAGTACGCCTTTTTGCAGCAGCATATCGTAGGTATCACGTGCGCTGTGACCGATGCACAGTGCCGCCGCGCGGGTATCGATGGTGTGTTTAATCCCGTTTTTTATATAAGCAATGTCTTTAATTTCACCGCCTCTTATGCTGATATCAAAAAGGCGGCTGTTAAAGCTGACCTCACCGCCAAGACTGGTGATTTTGTCTATGATACCCGATACGGCGCTGCGGATATGCTCTGTGCCTGTATGTGGCTTGGCGTCGGTGAGTATTTCTGCCGGCGCGCCGCAGTCAACCAGCGTTTGCAGCACGTATTCACTGCGCGGGTCTTTGATGCGTGTGGTGAGCTTGCCGTCGGAAAATGCGCCCGCACCGCCCGCACCGAAGCAAACGTTGCTTTCGGGATGCAGTATGCCCTTTTTGCGCAGCCGTTCTACATCATCGGCACGCGCCCCAATGTCCCGCCCGCGTTCAATCAACAGCGGTGCGTAGCCGTGCATGGCCATCTCGAGCGCCGCGAACAACCCGCAGGGCCCCGCTCCCACCACAACGGGGCGGCCGATGGGTTTTGCGCCGTAGATGATATCCGGCTCTCGGTAGGCTTGAACGCTGCTGTGTACACGCTCTAACGCTTTCTGGCGTTCGCTGTCGTGCAGGTTTACCATTACCGTGAGCGCAAGGCGCAGCTGGGAACGTCGCGCATCGATGGACTGTTTTTTGACACGCAGGCTTGCGATTTCCGACTTCGGTACGCAGAGCACAGAAGCTGCGGCCTGCATCATCTCGGCATCGCCGCTGCCAAGCGGCAGGCTGATACCCAGTAAAATTGCCATTGCTATTCCTTTCGTAATTTCTTCCACTAAAGTGTTTATCGGCGGCAGCTCCACAAAAATGGGGACGGTGCAAAGCCGCCCCCTGCTATTATGTCGCAAAATGATGCTTAATATATCGTGACTGTCACTGTACCTGCGCTGGCGTTGAAGTTTTCCTCTGAGAAGCCTTCGGGGATTTCAAACAGCACTTTAAGACTGTATGTTCCTGCTTCAAGGCCTTCCAAGTCCACATACGGTACGATATCCGATCGATTTAACTTAGAGACCTTGGATAAGCCCGCTATCACGGTAACGTCTACGTTGGGCTGACTGAACTGTGCGTTCAGCCCGTTTGATAGGTTTTTTTCCTCCAGACTGATGTCGCTGTACGTTTTCGTTTTCGTTATCTCTCGTATGGTGATGTACACCTGTGCCTTTTCAGGTGTCAGCACGGTTACGCCTTCAGGCGGATCGTAGTCAAGCGCGACGGTTTCACTGACGCTCTTGCCGCTCACGGTGTACGGAACAAGTGAAATCTTGTCAATCCCGACAAGTACGGAAGCATCTCCCGCGATTTGCACCGTAGCCGGCTCGCACGTGATATCTGCCACCTCGTAGCCGGCTGCCACCTCGTCTTGTCCGGCAATTGAGCCCACGACATCTATGGGCACCGTTTTCATGTGCTGTACATCCAGCTTGACAATGACGGACGGCAGATCGTCAAAATTGCTTTTGTCAATAATGTTGCCGTTATAATCCAGCAGATCAATCTCCATGTTTTTACTGAAGCCTTCGGTCAATCCGGTTAGATCCACATTGCAGACCGCGCTGGCTACGTTTTGTACATCCGTTTGCGCACCTTTGATATCCACCGTGGTGGGCGCAATTTCCGGTTCATTCGCGTAGTAACCATCGGGTACGCTGCCTATTGTATTCACCTCGACCGGAACCGGCTTAGACATAAATTTATCAACGTGTACCGTTATGGTTTCTGGGCTTATTTCAAGCACCTGGGCACTGACGATACCGTTCGGCTTGGCTTTAATGGTAAGCAGATGGTCGCCGGGTCCGTTCACTGTCGATAAATCCACATAAACATCGATGTTTTCTTTAACCAGGTTTTTCATTTCGCTTTGCTTGACCTGAACTTTTACGTTTACGTCGCCGAGTGCCTCGGATAAGCTTTTGGATATTTCAAGCTTCTTATCGGTGAGCTGAGCATAATTCTCCAAACGGACAGGAACATCGGTAACAGTTCGTGTTCTGACCGGATTTTCTTCCGCCAATACATAGCTCCAAAGAATCACAGCGAAAAGCACGGCCATGATTTTCATAACGGGATTGCTTTTTACGACGTTCCATATTGTTTTAAGCACGGTCTTCATGGTTGTCACGTCCTTTTTTGATGATTCGAAGACCTCTGAATTTTTGCGGCTGCTTGTTGATCATATACATATCTTCGAGCAAATCACGAATGGATTTGGAATCCAGATAGCGAATCAGCGTACCGTCTTGCGCCACGGAGATCACGCCTGTTTCCTCCGAAACGACGAGTGTGACGCTGTCGGATACTTCGGAAACGCCGAGTGCCGCACGGTGCCGGGTTCCCAATTCCTGACCAATCTGTTTGTTTTCGCTGAGCGGCAGAAAGCAGCCCGCAGCTTCAATCACATCTTCACGGATAATCACCGCGCCGTCGTGAAGCGGCGAGTTGGTGAAAAACAGGTTTTCAATCAGTTCCGTGGTTATCACACCGCTGATGCGTGTGCCGCTTTCAATCACATCTTTAAGGCCTGTTCTGCGTTCAAAAACGATGAGCGCGCCCACACGTTTTTTGGAGAGGTTCAGTATTGCTTTTAATATATTTTCCACGTTTTCCTGCGCGTTGCCCGACTGCGAGGGCGATAGGTCGATATGCCCGCGGCCGATGCGCGCAAGAGCACGGCGAATTTCGGGATGAAATATGATGACGATGACGATGGCACCGGCGTTTAGTACGTAATTGAGCAGCCACGTGGAACCTGCCAGATTCAAAAAGTCTGTAACCCATGTGGCCAGCAGAATGATGCCGAGCCCTTTTAGCACCTGCATGGCGCGCGTTTTGGAAGTCAGCTTTAGCAGCCAATAAATGACAACAGCCAAAAGAACGATGTCAATAAAATCGCGTATTTCAAAATCAGGTATGCTGTTAATAATGGCATTAATAATATCTTCCAATGACCAGACACCTTTCGGGAATTATTCCACCACGAATAACAAACCAAAGCATGTATATTTATGATATCACCATTTTTTATATTATAAACGATTATTATTAAAAAACATACCGGAATATAAAGAATCCCAAAAAATTTACGTTTTCTGGTCTGATTTACATCGTGCTATCTCGGCTGGTTTTCCAAGTGCCTTTGGCTTGAGAAGCGGATGATATTGAGGTATAATCAGGATATGTACACAAGCATTACAAAAATAAAAGAAGATGTGTTACAGTGCCACAAGTGTAGCCTTGGCGCTTCACGAAAAAATACTGTGTTTGGCGAGGGCAATGTGCATGCGCGTATTATGCTCGTCGGGGAAGGGCCGGGGCGCGACGAGGACGAGTTGGGCCGTCCGTTCGTGGGCCGCGCGGGACAGTTGCTGGATAAGATGCTTGCCAGCATTGCTCTAACGCGCAACGATGTGTATATCGCAAATATATTAAAATGCCGTCCGCCGGGCAACAGAGACCCTGAGCCGGAGGAAGCCGCAGCGTGTATCGGGTATTTGAGGGCACAGGTGGCGCTGATTAAGCCAAAAATAATTGTATGTCTCGGGCGTGTTTCCGCCAAGCACATACTCGGGCAGGACATACGGATTATGCGTGACCGCGGCGTATGGCATAAGGTGAAAGGCTTTTGGATTATACCGACGTATCATCCGGCCGCGCTGCTGAGGAACGAGCTGCTTAAAAAAGACGCATATAAGGACCTTTTGGCGATTAAGGCCCGCTTTAATGAGTTAGGTGAGTGATACAATGAATCTTCATGATATCAATGGCGATATTTTAGAAACCGCCCGTTTATTCGGCAAAACCGAAAGCGACGTGGTTTACGGTGAAGGCAATGGCAGTGCCGCTGTGATGCTAATCGGCGAAGCGCCCGGTGCCGAGGAGACGCGTCTTTTACGTCCGTTCGTGGGCAAAGCGGGCAAGAACCTGGACGAATTTTTATTTGTGCTGGCACTGCGCAGAAAAGATATTTATATCACGAATGTGGTAAAATTCAGACCGTACAAGGTAAGCGAGAAGGGAACGCTGTCTAACCGTCCGCCTGAAAAGGAAGAGCTTGCTGCCATGCTACCGCATTTGCAGCGCGAAATTGAGGCGGTGGCGCCGCGCGTTGTGGTGACTCTGGGTAACGTTCCCTTAAAATCGCTGCACGGCACGAATGCGACAATCGGCACATGCCATGCAATGCCCACGGGGGCTCATGCGCTTTCGCATAAGTTTCTTCTTTTTCCGCTATATCATCCCGCAAGCATCATATACAACAGAGCGCTAAAAAGCGTTTACGACAAAGATTTAAAAAAGCTTAAAGCTTTATTGCAGGCTATGGGGCTGTCTCCAAGGAAGCCGATTTAACTCCGATTTGCCCTAAGCATATTTTTGGCTAATGGTTGTTGACTCAAAGCATGGTTGCGTATATACTTTTTATGAACATACGACTGGCGGAAGTGGATGAACCACAGGGAAGTATGGGATGGATGAGATGTCGACCGCCTGGGCAAAGAAAACGGCTCAGCGGTTTTTTTATACGAGAAATTAAATAACGGAGGAAAGCTATGAGACAGCCAATCATCATGGACGGAAGAGTGCTGGCCAAAGAGATCGAGGCGGATCTTGCGGTGCGGGCGAAGAAAATTATCGAAAAGACAGGCAAAGTACCGGTGCTTGCGACAATCCTCGTGGGCGATAATCCCGCGTCTGTCACATATGTGCGCATGAAAGGCAATGCCTGCAAGCGTGTGGGTATTGATTCGCTGCGTGTGGAGATGCCGGACAGCACGACCACAAAGCAGCTGCTTGCAAAGATTGCCCAGCTCAACGCGGATGATAACGTATGCGGCATACTGCTTCAGCATCCGGTGCCGTCTCAGATCGACGAGCAAAAGTGCTTTAATGCCATCGCGATGGATAAGGACACGGACGGTGTGAACACGAGCAGCTTCGGCGCGATGACGATGCATCTTCCCGCTTTTAAGTCAGCAACGCCGCTGTCCATCATGGCGCTGCTCTCGCGTTACGATATTGAGCTTGCGGGCAAAGATGTGGTGGTGGTGGGCAGAAGCCCGATACTCGGCAAGCCGGTCTCTATGCTGCTGCTGAACGCGGACGCGACCGTGACGATCTGCCATTCCAAAACCAAAAATCTGCCCGAGATCGTGAAGCGCGCCGATATCGTGGTGGCGGCGGTAGGCCGGGCGAAATTCATTCAGGCCGATTGGGTGAAGGAAGGCGCAGTACTGGTGGACGCGGGCTACAACGAAGGCAATGTGGGTGATATCGACCTTGAAAACGCGGCACCAAAATCCAGCGCGTATACGCCTGTGCCGGGCGGCGTGGGCCCTGTGACCATCGCGAAGCTCATCGAGCAGACCGTGGAATCCGCGGAACGCAAGGCGGGGCTTTGAGCTTGCCTTTAACCTTCTTTTTCCGCCAATTTTCCGGTTATCCTTGTTTCTCGCTACGCTCGAAACGGCGCAAAACTTTACAGAGGTCCCCGAAAAGCGATGCTTTTTTGGAGTAAATCACAGCCCGTCTTGCCCACGAATTATTTTTAACTATATGACAGTCTAAAGCGGTGTCTGAATCGGCACCGCTTCGCTTTTTTTTCGATACGTTATATTGAGCTTATGACTCATTATTTATTTTGAGCCAAATCTCCATACTGTTTGTTTTTAAATCATGGCTAGCGTAACGTTCAGCCGCAAAAGGCTCAACGGTGATGCGCTGATATGGGAGCCATGTTTCAAAAAGATATCGATGGGCTTTATGTACGGCATCCATAATGAGTTGATCAAAATCTTCAGCTTCAAATGAACAGACAAAATATTTGCCTTCAGGCAATTCCCAAAGAGCCATGCCGTGTGGCGGCTCATTTGAAACGGCTTCGGCACCGGCAAAATACCGATAATAGCCTTCTTTGGTGCCGGCGAAAGCGACACCAAGCTCATCGCCACCGTCTTTAAGCCC
>QKIQ01000005.1 GCA_003249555.1 Clostridia bacterium
CCAGAAGATACAATTCGAACCCCATTCTAATTGGAGAGGCGTTCGGACTTTATGACTAGGTCAGAGGCGGCAGCAGTTAAACCACCAGTTTCAGACTGCACTCCTAATCTATAATTTGGCGGGGTTATTTAACCCTGTTTTTAACCCCTGTTCGGTCAACAGTGTGATCATTCCGATTGACTGACAAGTCACTTTTAATCAAAAACACCGATATAAAGCCACATTATTAACTATGCTGTCATTCCATATGATCGTAGCGACATAGCACATAATGGTTCGAATCCAGCTATCTCCACCAAAATACATAATGACCAAAAAACATCTTAACGGGTGTTTTTTTGGTCTCGGCAGATAAATATCACTTTCGCAGAACGAGGTATCTTGTATTCTAAAGATCAATATTTCTGAATAAGCGATTCCAATTCACTTTTCATATTTTGAATTGCGTTATTCTGCGATATGTCCTTTTTTAATACGCGAACGGTATTATTGTAAATGATTGATTCAATAGACGTAATAGGAACGATGCCTTCTTCCGTCATAATGCCGTTTCTTTCTTTGCACATAGAATATATGTTAAGAATAAGAGGTAGCCAAGGATACAAGTTGACCAACTCGTCATTTTCGTAAACATCTTTTAATGACGATTGCCCGTCGAGTATCGTGAAATAATTGCTCATCTCCGGGCCGCAGGCCCAAGACAAAAACTCAAAGGCTTCTTTTGGCTTTTTTGAATGCTTGGAGATACCAAGCCCCCAGCTGCCAAGCACAGAATATCCGCCCGGAATATGATGATACCCAATTTTTCCTATAATTTTTGATTTCAAATGGTTGTTGATGTCGGAAATAAAGGATGCGAAACTTACAAGCATGGCGGTTTTTCCGGTATAGAAATCCTCAACAGTTTTTTCAACAGTGCAATTGAGAGAATTCGGATCAGTATAATTATAAGTTTCTATATAATTAGAAAGAGCCTTTTGAAATTCTAATGTATCCACGGATATTTTATTATCTTGGTCAAAAATACAGCCGCCGTATGCCCAGATTCTTGGCATTAATTCAGGAAGCATCGTATCCATGCTTGACGCTGTCATGGACGTACCGTATTCTACGGGAGAATTTGAATTATAAACATAAGTGAAAAACCGACTCACGGCATTGAATTCAAACCAAGTTCTTGGCGGCTGAAGCTTTGATTTGTATTGTTTCTTAAACTGTTCTCTTAATGACGGATTTTCAAAAAGATCCTTCCTGTATAGCAAAAGCTGAGGACCGTAAAGGAAAGGCAAACCGTGATATTTACCATCTACTTTTGCGATTTTATCAAACAAATCGTACACATAATTATTCCTGTCAAAATGGTCTGCATGAATATAATCGCTGATGTCCAAGAGTATATCGCGGGATACCAGAATCTGAACCCAGGGGATGTCATACATATACACATCGTAGACATTTTGGTGCTTGTCTTCCAAAATGCGTTCGAGTAATGCCTTGTGGCTTGTGGTCGTCAGGTTCACTTTTAAGCCTGTGGTATTTGTAAATGCAAAAAGCATCTTTTCAACTGCGTTTGCATTGGGCGAATCGAGCAGCAGAACATTTAACTCGTTATTTTTTGAATCCACTGACTGCAAAGAGGAGCCAGAATCAGACAAAAACAATTCTTTTTCAGCAATTTTATCTTTCAGTACGATTTGCTGCTTTTCATAGAGTATAGGATTTTTCATGTTGCTGAGCAGAAGTTGAGCGGCTTTTTTCCCCAAATGATGGGCAGGCCTCATTGTATTGATGGTGCCGCCGCATGTAATATTTCCGCTCCAATTTTCCTGCCCGAGTGAGACCAGCTCGACATCTTTGCCTAACGTTAAACCGATAAGGGAAGCTGCCTGTTCCAAACCGTTGGAAATTGACTGGCAGGAAGAAATGACTGCGCTGGGTTTTTTCTTCTGCAGCAATGAAATACCTGCTCGAAATGCGTCCTCTTTTGAGGATTCCGTATAGCAGATTAAATCTGGATTCACGTAAATGCCCTTTTCTTTGAAAAAATCAAAATAAGCGCGCAAACACTCTTTTTCTGATGTAAAACATTGCTGGCCGACAACCAGCCCAATTTGTGTATGATTATTATCAAACAATTTATGTAAGAGGTATTTGGCCGTTTCATAATAATTGAACGTCAAAAAATTGACATCCTCTAAGCCGTTAATCTTTCGATCGATAAAGACGACAGGGATATTGTACTTGTAAAAATGATCATTAAAATATGAAGCATTTTCAATTTGACAACTCACAATGATTAATCCGCAAATGTTTTTTTCTATATATCCGTTTAGTATCGTGGTTTCAATTTCGGGGATATCGTTAGATAAAGCGAGGTTAATGTTTAAACGCTTTTGTGTGAGTTCCCTCTCAATACCGGCAAGCAAAAAAGAATAGTACGGATCATAGATATTCGGCAGAATGACCCCGATTTCTTTGTGACAATTGGTCTTTAAATTTCTTGCAAAGGCATTTGGTTTAAAATTAAGTGTATTAATAGCAGTTTCAATTTTCTTTGCGGTTTCGATAGATACTTTTCTTGTTCCGTTTATGTAGTTGGAAACAGTGCCAATTGATACGCCGGCATTATTTGCTACGTCTTTTATTGTACTCATTTGAACACCTCACTATTATTAGTGTATATAAATTTTAAAATAAATCAATGATTAAATGTGAATTGAAACGTTTTAATAAAAAATGGACGCAAAAAAATTGACAATAAGAATTTGTTATTATATTATCAATTTGCGAAACGATAATAAATATTTTCATTTAAATAAAAAGATCTAAATAAACATAATCATATTACAGGTATATAAAGGTGAAAAAATCAGCCGCTCGCGTTGTTTTTATTTTGGATATTTTAGAATTAGTCGGCTTTTGCCGATTAAATAAATAATAAGGAGAAAATGAAAAATGAAGAGTAACTTTAAAACGTGGGTTACAATGTTATTGGTTTTGCTTATGGTTGTGGTATTTTGTGTAGGCTGCAGCGCCAATGCGCCTGCGGAAACAAAAGCTGCTGAAGAAACAAAAGCTGCTGAAGAAACAAAAGCCTCTGAAGATACAACGGCAGATGAAGAGACAAAAGAAGAAACAAGTGCCGGCGGTGACATTGTTATCGGGGTCGCTCATAAGAACTCGTCTTCGCCTTTTTGGATTTCATTTCAGGACGGTGTAAAAGCGGCTGGTGAAGAGCTTGGCGTTAAAATTGATATGCAGGGTCCTGCCATTGAAAACGATTCAATCGGTCAGATCGCGTTGCTCGAAAATTTCATTACTCAGGAGTACGACGGAATCGTTGTTGCGCCTTGTGATGATGTTGGCGTGGCGCCCGCGGTGCAATCTGCGCTTGATGCAGGCATCAAGGTGGTTGCGGCCGATAACGGTGTAACGGGTGCAGAAGTCACATTGGTTGCCACGGATAATGCAGCAGCGGCTGCGCTGGCGGCGGAATACATTGGCAAAGCTTTAGGCGGCAAAGGAAACATCTTAATGGTCAATGGTACGATTTCGCAGGGTTCCGGCAAAGGCAGATATGAAGGCTTCAAAAATCATATTGAAACGAATTATCCCGACATCAAAATACTTACGCCTATCGATGCGGAATGGGACGACCAGAAAGCATTGGCAGGCATTGAAGATGCAATGAATACAGGTGAGCAGATCGACGCTATTTTCTCTGCTTGGGACGGCGGTGCCCTTCAGGCTCATTCGGCATTCAAAGCGGCGGGAATGCTTGACAAAGTGATCATAGCGGGCTTCGATCTTTATGACGAGACAATCGCTTTGATTAAAGCGGGTGAGTTTGAAGCGGATGTGGTGCAAGATCCTTACAACATGGGATATTTGGCCGTGAAAACCGTATATGGTGAAATTAACGGCGAAACATATGATGCTTTCCTCGATACGGGTGCAAAACTGGCAACAAAAGACAACGTTGGAGACTTTGAAAAATAGAACCGGCATTGATTTTTGGTGCTGCCGCATTTAGCGGCAGCACTGAAATAGGAGGTTTAGATGGCTGCGAATCAAGAGGTTATTCTCGAGTTAAAAAACATAGTGAAACGCTTCCCTGGCGTTGTGGCATTAAACAATGTCCAGTTACAGCTATTGAAAGGTGAAGTCCATGTTTTGCTTGGTGAAAACGGAGCAGGCAAATCAACGCTGATAAAAGTTATGACGGGTGCTTACACGCCTGATGAAGGTGAAATGTACCTTGAAGGCAAAAAAGTCAAATTCAGCGGGCCGATTCATGCAAGCAATTTGGGCATCAGTGCTGTTTATCAGGAATTTAATCTTATCCCACATTTGACGATTGCTGAAAATATTTATCTTGGCAAGGAGCCTATGAAGGTGTTGGGCGTCAAAGACATGTCCAAAATGATCAAGGAAAGCAAAAAATACTTGGAATTGATCGGTGCAAAATTAGATCCAAGACAAACAGTTGCCTCGTGCGGCGTGGCAGAACAGCAAATGGTTGAGATTGCAAAGGCTCTCGCGTCAAACGCTAAAGTTTTAATTCTTGATGAGCCGTCTGCTGTTTTAACAACAGAAGAAATTGACAAGTTGTTTGATGTTGTCAATAAATTAAAATCTGAAGGGGTTGCTTTGGTATATATCTCTCACAGATTAGAGGAAATACAAAAGATCGGTGACAGAGTCACTGTGCTCAGAGACGGGCAATATATTGAGACGGTCACAGTAGAAAAAGGCCATTTAAATACAGATTATTTGGTCAAGCTGATGGTGGGCAGAGACCTTGAGAATCGGTTTCCCAAGGTGAATGTCAAAATCGGTGAGGAAATATTAAAAATTCAAGGGCTCAACCGAGCCGGAGTTCTGCACGATATAGACTTAACTTTGCGAAAAGGGGAAATCTTAGGTATTGCCGGTCTTGTTGGTGCCGGCAGGACGGAGCTGGCAAAAGCCATATTTGGCGCTGATAAAATTGACAGCGGTGAGGTTTTCATTTCGGGCAAAAGGGTGAAAATAAAATCACCCAAAAGTGCAATAAAACATCGTATAGGTCTTGCTCCGGAGGATAGAAAAGCCGAGGGCTTGATAACAGAATTAAGCATCAGCAATAACGTTGTACTCACATGTGAGGAAAAAGTAGCGGATTTAGGCGTGTTTAATAAAAAGAAAGTAAAAAGTCTACTAACTCGTTTAATAGATGATTTAAGAATAAAAACCCCCAGCGCGAATCATATGGTTAAAAGCCTTTCCGGCGGCAATCAGCAAAAAGTCGTATTGGCAAAATGGATTGCTTCAGGCTCCCAAATAATGATATTGGATGAGCCTACACGCGGTGTTGATGTGGGCGCTAAGGTAGAAGTATATAATCTTATGAATAAACTCTTGGAAGACGGGGTTGGCATCATTATGATCAGCTCGGAACTGCCGGAGCTTTTGGCAATGAGCGATAGGATCATTGTGATGAGAGGCGGAAAGATAATGGGAGAAGTGATGCCCGAAGAAACTGACCAAGAAAAAATATTGAAATTAGCTGCTGGAGGGATTTGAAATGGGTACCAATAAGAGAAAACTAGATTTATCAAACAGCTTTTTTTGGCAATCAAACAGTACCACGCTGGCTACACTTGGCGTGTTGATTGTGCTTATGGTGATTCTCACTATTATGCAGCCAACGTTTTTATCCGTAAAGAACTTAATTAATATAGTTCTTCAGGCTTCTGTTGTCAGTATGCTGGCAATAGGCATGACATTCATAATTATTTCCGGAGGAATAAATTTGGCGGTAGGTTCAACAATGGCGCTTTGCGTTGTTGTTGCCGGTGATATGGTTGTTAACAAAGGCGCCAATTTTATTGTTGCATTTGGTTTATGCATTCTTATTGGCATTATCAGCGGATTTTTTGAGGGTGTTTTGATTTCAAAGCTCAACATACCTCCTTTTATTGTGACGCTTGGTACAATGTCGCTTTGGCGCGGCATTGCGCTTGAATATGTTCATGGTGAAGCGATATACGGATTGCCTGATGGACTCACATGGCTGGGTTCATATAAAATCGGAACGGGTAATTTTCAGATTCCTGTCGCTGTTTTATGTGTAATACTCTTGTTTTTTATCGCCTGGTTTGTATTATCAAAGACGAGATTCGGTATGCATGTTTATGCAGTTGGAGGCAACGAGCATGCCACGAATTTATCGGGAGTCAGTGTTTCGAAAACAAAAATAGCGATTTATACGTTGGCCGGGTTTATGTGTTCTATCGCGGCAATCATCACGCTGGGCCGTATGAATGGAGCTATTGCGACTGTAGGCGAGGGATATGAGCTTGATGCGATCGCTTCTGTTGCTATCGGCGGCGCGTCTATGAGCGGCGGCAAAGGCAAGATGTGGGGAACTTTTATTGGTGCGATGATATTGCAGGTTATAAGAAACGGAATGAATTTTTTGCAGGTATCCCCATATTATCAGAAAATGGTGATCGGCTTGGTCATCATTGTGGCGGTTGGGATAGACTGTGTGAGAAGAAGTAAAAAAGAATAAATAAAAATAATAAGCAGATATTTGTTTGGCGCAGATGAGACATAATAGTATTGACGCATAAGCAAATTCGGCAAGCACGAATTATAAATAAAAGCCTGTAAGCAAGTCGAGCATTGCTAACGGGCTTTTTTCATAGTTAAAAAGTCAACTGATTAACATAAAAAGCAAGTATAGATTCAATTTGATTATCAATAATTGTTTGTGTATAATCATGTAAAAAGCAAGAACAGAGGCCTGATGGTGAATTCGATCGAACATGAATTATGAAGTGTAGAGAGGAGCGAGACTTGAAAAAGATCACGTTTTACGACACAAAGCCGTACGACAAGGTGTGGATGGACAAGCTGAAAGGTGAACACGGCCTAGATATAAAGTATTTTGAGAGCAAGCTTCATGCTGATACGGTGTCTTTGGCACGCGGCAGCGACGCTGTTTGCGTGTTTGTCAACGATACGGTGGACGCAGAAGTGATTGATAAGCTGTATGAATACGGTATCCGTATACTTGCGCTGCGATGTGCCGGCTTTAACAACGTTGATTTTAAAGCCGCCTTTGGCAAACTGCATGTGGTGCGCGTTCCGGCCTATTCTCCGTACGCGGTGGCGGAGCATGCAATGGCACTGCTGCTCGCAATCAACCGCAAGGTTCACCGCGCGTATAACCGCACACGAGACTTCAATTTTAACATCAATGGATTAATGGGCTTTGATTTGCATGGGAAGACGGTGGGCGTTGTGGGAACAGGCAAGATCGGCCGTGTATTTATCGATATATGCAAGGGGTTTGGTATGCATGTGATCGCATACGATCCCTTTCCGGTAAAGGATGCAGGCTTTGAATATGTGTCATGTGAAGAACTCATGCGGTGTTCGGATGTGATTTCGCTGCATTGCCCGTTAACGCCAAAGACCAAGCATATCATAAACAAAAAATCGCTCGCGGCGGCCAAGCCGGGCGTGACGATCATCAACACATCGCGCGGAGCGCTAATTGATACATCTGCGCTGCTCAACGCGTTGAAGGATGGTCATGTGCGCGGGGCGGGGCTTGATGTGTACGAAGAGGAATCTGAGCTGTTTTTTGAGGACTTTTCCGGTACCATCGTGCAGGATGATATATTGGCCCGTCTTGTATCGCTTCCCAATGTGATACTGACATCGCACCAAGCATTTTTGACAGATGAAGCGCTGGAGAAAATTGCGTATACCACGCTGGAAAACCTGAGGCGCTATTTTGATGGCGGCCGCCTTGAAAACGAGATCTGTTATCAGTGCGAGAAACAGCCGAACTGTCCGAAGGACCATGTGAAGCCGTGTTTCTAGCTTTGGTTTGCGAAATTGAAAAAGCAAGGGAGAATAAATCCTTTGCTTTTTTTAGGTGTGCCGAGCATGGCACCAATCTTAAGCGGTGAAAGTCCGCAGCGGGGGTACTCATAGCCAACCGCATAGCGAACACCAAGGTGCGCATAATCAAAGGGTGCTTGGTTCCTTCATATTATTTCGCTGCTTTAGGATTAAAGTCTATTATCGACCGAAGAATCGGCTTAAGGTTTTCACTACAGCGGAAAAGTCTTCAATGGATTGATTGAGTG
Source organism: Clostridia bacterium (assembly GCA_003249555.1). Taxonomy (GTDB): domain Bacteria; phylum Bacillota; class Clostridia; order Christensenellales; family SZUA-584; genus SZUA-584. The sequence goes on from QKIQ01000005.1 coordinate 8,148, forward strand.
TTTCAATGTCCAAAGACTCTACTTTGCCGAGAGCTTTTTCCATGCTGTCTGAAGCGTTTATAGTTAAAGCCTGACCATCGTTAATCAACTTGTTGATCTCCTCAAAAACTATAGGAAAATCCACTTCTTCAAAATCAGCCGCCACAGTATTCAGCTTATAAAAAGCGAATTCCGCTTCTTTTAATATCTTGGTTGTATTTGACCCGATGCTTACGATAAAGATACCAATTGTAAGAAAGATCAGTGCAATAAATACTGTGCACCAAGTTCTGATGCGCGAATGAAACAACATTTTCTTTTCATAATTTACCTGTTTATCTGGGAAATCTCCACTTTTAATATACTCTTTGCGATTGTTCATCATTCCTTCTCGTATCGTGCGATTTGATGTAATGTTTTTTTCAGAAGTATTTGGTTTTTGCGCCTCTTCGTAAGCATTTTCGTTTCCTGCTATTCCTTGATGATCCATATTTGCTTAACCCCTTTATCGTATTTATTCGCAACATTACACATACATTCAACAATAATATATTCTGTTAATTATTATAATATAACAAAGAAGAAAACCATATGGTATTTAAAAAAAAATCCTTGACATGTATGCGGGAATCAGATAAATTAAAGTTGACTGAACAGTCAATCAAAAAAGGAGGCGCAAATGAGTCCTCGTAACGAAGAGCAAAATGCAATAATAAAGGATGAGCGGCGCGAGCAGATACTCTCGGCAGCTCTCAAAGTGTTTGCCACCCGTGGGTTTGCCGCGACGAAGATCAGCGATATTGTGGCAAAGGGCGGGATGAGCCATGGCCTTGTGTATCACTACTTTAAATCAAAGGAAGAAATTTTTTTCGAGCTGGTATCAAGGGCACTTTCGACATCGGGAGAATCGCTACTTATGGTGGAGGCAATGCCGCTAAGTCCGCTGCAGAAGGTTCGCGAAACGGCAAAGCATATACTTGGCGGTATAGACGAATGGGAAGACACTTCCTACTACTTTTTGATTGTGATTCACGCATCGATGATGGAGATGACGGCTGAAGACAAAGAGAAAGTTTTCGGCAACTCGCAGGTTCCTGTGGAATCAATGATGAGAATCATCAAGCAGGGGCAGGATATAGGAGAAATCAGGCAGGCAGACCCGCTTGAAATGGCAATCATGTTTTTTGCCGCTTTGCAGGGCATCGCGTTTTATAAACTGAGCATGCCGAACTTTCAGCTGCCTGATCCTGAACTGTTGGTTTATATGGTCAAGAAATGATTTTTAATAATCGGAGGGAGACAAAAATGAAAAAGGTGGTTATTGTCGGCGCGGGTATCGCGGGACTGACGTGCGGTGTTTACGCAAAGCTAAACGGATTTGATACACATATCTACGAGATGCACAGCATTCCTGGCGGAGAGTGCACAGGCTGGGACAGAGGCGATTATCATTTCGACGGCTGTATTCACTGGCTGATGGGTTCAAAGCCCGGCACATCGCTTAACGACCTGTGGCGCACGACGGGCGCGCTGAGCGACGATGTGAAGATCGTCAACCACGAAGTTTTCGTCCGTTACGAGGAAGGCGGTCGGTTTGTCAATCTGTATACCAACGCTGACAAGCTTGAAAGGCATCTGCTGGACTTATCGCCTCGGGATAAAAAGGAGATTAAGCGACTTTGTAATGCGATGCGTGTAATGGGTGACCTTGGTATGCCGATCGACAAGCCGATGGATAAAATGACGGCGGGGGACGGCATTAAATTTGCATTCAAACATATCGGCAAGCTCAGGCAGCTCAATTTCTTTAACAATATTAAGCTGGCCGACTATGTCAAGCGGTTTAAAGAACCGTTGCTCCAACATGCGATTTTTTCAGCCATCGGGGGAGACTACAACGCGAACGCGTTTGTTATGTCGATGGCGGGCATGCATGCGGGGGATTCAGGTTATCCCGTGGGTGGCTCACGCGCGCTGGCCTTACGCATGGAGCAAAGGTATCTGTCGCTGGGCGGACGGGTTTCCTATAAGAGCCGCGTGGAAAAAATAATCGTAGAAGGCGGCGTTGCCAAGGGCATACGGCTTACAAACGGCGAAGAGGTGTGTGGCGATATTGTGATATCATGCGCGGATGCCTATGCCACACTGTATAGGATGCTTGAGGATAAATATACGCCAGAGATTTACCGTAATCTTTTTGCAAATCCCAAAAAGCACTATACACCCACCTGTTCTCTCGTGTTCTTTGGTGTAGACGGTGAAATTAAGGAACCGTGGAGAGGAATCAACATTCGGCGTGAGAAACCGGCCGGTATAGACAGGCTGAAGGTGGAAGACGCCTCGATTATGAACTATTCGTATGACGAGACGCTTGCGCCCAAAGGCAAATCTGTCATGGCAGTGTATTACATGGCGGATTATGATTACTGGAACGCGCTGGATCAAAAAAAGTATAGACAGGAGAAGGAACGACTTTTGCAGGACGCAAAGGCGTTTCTTATCAAGCGGTATCCGCAGCTTGAAGGCAAAATCGAGAAGACGGATGTGGTAACGCCGATGACGTACGTGCGGTACTGCGACGCGTGGCGCGGATCCTGGATGAGCTGGGGAGCCTGCGGTAAAGATATTCCACGCTATTTCCCGGGTAAGCTAAACGGTCTTAAAAATTTTCTGCTGGCGGGAATGTGGACGCTGCCGCCGGGCGGGTTGCCGGGTGCGGCGAGCGCCGGACGGTTTGCGGCGCAACGTATTACAGAAGCTCTGGGAATAGAGTTTAGAACAATTTAAGCGTACAAGACAAAAGAAGTAAGCGGCTTACTGGCTATTGACCCGTAATATGTCAAAGATATCGACGTGCTGATATTGGTTGAATAGGTTATTTGAAAAAATAAAGCCTGTATGTTACCCTAAATATAAGCATATATTTAGGGGTGAACATATTGCAGGAATTTTTAAAACTGGAGTTCTGGAACAACACCGTACTCGATTATTTGATATTTTTGGGCTCGTTAATCGTAAGCTTTGTAGTATTATTGATTTTTAAGCGTATCATATTGCGTCGCCTTACAAAATGGGCGGAAAAAACGCCGACGTCTTTAGACGACATGCTGCTTAAATCATTTAAAAAATACTTACTGCCGATGTGTTATGTCGGTGTGCTGTATCTTAACATGAAATGGCTTGAATTAAGCGAAGGTTTGTCAAATATCATTAATATTATTGTACTGGCTGCTGTCATGGTACTCGGTGCTGTGGTCGTTTCTTCAATATTAATCTATCTTTTCAATAAGTATTTTGAAAAGAAGCAAGGGTCGGTTGACAAACTTGCTATGCGATGGATTAATACACTCATAAAGATTATTGTATGGGTGGGAGCTTTCTTGCTCTTTCTTGACAATCTGCCCGGTGTGCAAATCACCACACTTGTTGCGGGGCTTGGCATTGGCGGTATTGCCATTGCGTTTGCGTTGCAGGCAATTCTTGAGGACATTTTCAGCTTTGTGACGATATTCTTTGATCGCCCGTTCGAGATTGATGATTACATATTTGTAGACGACTTGAGCGGCACGGTGGAACATATCGGTATCAAGACGACGCGCGTGCGCAGCATATCGGGCGAGCAGCTAATTTTCTCCAATAAAGATCTTACGAATTCGCGCGTGCGCAACTATAAGCGCATGCAAACCAGGCGCGTGGCGTTTTCGCTCGGCGTAACTTACGATACGCCGCTTGATAAGCTTAAGGAGATACCGGAGCTTATAAAGCAGATCATAGACGCTGTGGAGCAAACCGAGTTTAATCGTGCGCATTTTCATGAGTTCGCGGATTCGAGCCTCAATTTCGAGGTGGTTTATTACGTTTTAAATCAGGATTACGCCGTTTATATGGACGTTCAGCAGGATATCAATTTTGGTATTAAGGAAGCGTTTGATGCGCGCGGCATCGAGTTTGCGTTCCCTACGCAAACATTGTATGTGCAGAAGTGAAGGGCGAGCTTCACATTTGCCCCAGGGATAAAGCAATAAAAGCCAATAACCACAAAATGTTGACAATAAGACACCGTTTTTTACACGAAATCACAAGATTTTGTGGATTTGTTGTTGACAATAATGTCATATTTTTTTATACTCTTAATTGAGGTTACATATTGCGAGAGACTTTCATGTCCCGCCGATAATGGCAAAACAGCTGAAAGGCTGTGACGCAAAGCTAGAGGGCCTAAAGGCATTTGCTAATGGCAGCCAGCTTCCGAAGCAGGGGTTTTTTAATGCCTCGGATTGATAATCGAATAGTTTTTTAAGCAGACGTTTCATTTGTCTGCCGATTTATTGGGTTTTCTTATGCGCATGCGTGCAGAACGTTCCTCCACGCGTGCGCAGCCACTTTGCTTATTTTATCTCATCTGGGGGGTCTTCACATAGACCACTAAACGCGCCGCCTGTGCTTAGCATGGGCGGTGTGTTTGTTTATGGAGATATTGACGATGTGTATAGTTCATTATTTTTTTCAAGCGATCAAAAACTATGGTACAATCAGATTAGTAAGATAGGCCATTGTAGAGTGGCTTAAAAATATAACTATACATCGCAAAAGAAGGGAGAAACGTGATGACAAAGATTGATTTGGTAAGAAAAGAAATGATGGGGGCGCTAAAAGCGGGTAACACGCAGCGCAAGGAAGCTCTTACACTGTTGCTTTCCGCGCTGAAATCCAAGCAGATCGACAAACGCGCCGATCTCAGTGAGGACGAAGAGAATGCGGTGGTCTTCAAGGAAATCAAGAGTGCGCAGGAAGCAATTGATACCGCACCCGCGTCCAGAACGGACATCATTGAGGACAATCAGTTTAAGATCGATGTGTATACGGAGTTTGCACCCAAACTCATGAGCGCGGATGAGGTTGAAGATGTGGTGAAAGGCGTGCTCAAGCAGCTCGGCATCGAAAAACCAACGCCTCAAGACAAGGGCAAAATCATGAAAACGCTGATGCCGCTTGTGAAAGGCAAGGCAGATGGGAAACTTATCAACACGGTTGTTGAAGAGGCGATGAAATAGATATCATTACAAAGACAAGGATAGAATGATGGAAAATGCTGATGGCCGTGGTGAAGGTTATTATCCCAGTTATGCAACGCAGTGAAGCATCCCATAGCAATCATGATTGCTTATTTTAAAATTATTCTGCCACTCATTTTTCGTGGGATTTTTAAGGGGTTTTTGCTCTTAGCAAAAACCCCTTAATCATAAAAACAACGTTTTTTCGTTCCTTAGATTTTGGTGAAAAACCTGCGGCTTTCCGCCAGTTTAGATTTCACAATACTTTTTAGCCCAAAAGAAGCATTTTTTGTTTGATAAATCCTACTTGTTTGCGCTTTGCACTTCCTTAGGTCCATCTTCCGAGCCTTTGAGCGCCACCACGACGCTTCTGAAAGGATCCTCTCCTTCACTGTATGTATAAACCTTGTCGTAATCCTGCAATGTTGAGTGAAGGATGCGCCGTTCATACGGGTTCATGGGTTCGAGCACCACGCGCTTGCCAGACTTTTGTACCTTGTCGGCCAGTCTGGCCGCGAGTCTTCGAAGTGTGTCTTCGCGCTTCTTTCGGTAGTCCTCGGTGTCCAGCATGATTTTGGTATAATCCTCCTTGCCATTGTTGACAACGAGACTGGTTAAGTATTGAAGCGCATCCAACGTTTCCCCGCGCCGTCCAATCAACATTCCCATGCCTCGTCCAGACAAGTCAACCTTCAGCATACCTTCTTCACTGCTTGATTTTAAACGAACGTGAAGCCCCATTTTTTCAAACAGACCAAGCAGGAACTTCTCTGCGTCGTTAGCAGGCTCCTGCGGAGCAAAATCAGCTTCGGCCTCTTCGCGCATACTGCGGCTCTCCACGGGGCTATCGTCACGGCGAATGTGCCGCGGACCGTCATGCCGTCTGTCACGCCTATGGTCGTTATCGCGTCTGTCACGACGCTCACGCGGGCTGAAAGAGCGATCTTCGGTTTCGGGTTTCTTTTCCTGCTGCTGCGCTAAGGCTTCTCTGATATCGTTTTCCGACTTTTTTGTAAGCCTCACTTTTGCGCTTTTAAAAAGCCCGCCACCCTCATCCAGAATCTCGATTTTGACTTCATCTATAGACAAATCCATCTTGATGAGACCGCTGAAAACGGCTTCATCAACTGTCTTGCCCTTGCATTCAATCATATCCATTAGGTTGCCTCCTCAATGACACCCTGCTTTTTCTTTTCATCCCGACGCTTATAAATCCAGTTTACAATCAGTGACTGTCCCAGCGCATAAATGTTAGCAAACAGCCAGTAAATCGAAAACGCGGTGTTTGCCGTTGCACAGATATATGCGGAAAACAGCGGGAAGAACCAAAGCATAAACTTGGTGTTGCCTGCCTGCGGTGTTTGACCCATCGTGAGCTTTTGCTGCAGGAAGAGCGTACCGCCCGCAAGTACCGGCAGTATCAGCCAGCCGTTTGTAAACAGCGGCGTTCCGCTGGTATCTGTCAAACTGTTGTACTGCAATATGCTGCTTGTCAGTGCCTGATATGCGCTGCCGCCCTGAAGACCCGCGGTCGCATTAAAATCCAGCAAATTTGCGCTTGCCATCATATGCAGTGATTGCGGCGTGATATACGACGCATTTGTCTGCACGAACGTGGCAAATTCTGCGGGGGTCTGCATGATCTGTGAGAATACAGAATCGGGCTGCCAGAAGTTATGCACCCACAGCCAGCTTGGCAGATCATACGCGACTTGTCCCAGATGCTGAGCATTAAGCATCAACGCTACCGTCTGCTCGGCCGCGAGCACGCGCATTGCGCCGAAGAATGCGAAGAATACCGGCATTGTAATCAGCATCGGCAAACATCCCGCAAGCGGCTTGACGCCTTCATTATGGAAAAGCTCCTGCTGTTTTTTCTGCAGCTGCTGCGGGTTGTTGGCATAGCGCTTTTTCATGGATTCTATCTGCGGCTGTATCTGCGCCATCTTTCTGGCACTTTTCTTTTGCCGCAAATCTAAAGGTAGTATGAGCAGCCTGACCAGAATCGTCACAACAATGATGGCGACTGAATAATTCTGCACCAGACCGAAAACCCATTTCATTATAAGCAAGAAAAAATCGGAGATAAAATTATTATACAGAAAATCCAATCTTTCAATCCTCCATCATCATTTGAACACGCTTTAAGGAACGGGATCGTACCCGCCCTTGCAAAATGGATTGCACCTAATAATGCGCCATAGGCTAAGCCCAAAGCCTTTAAACGCACCATGCTTTTTAATCGCCTCCACCGCATAATCCGAACATGTCGGGGTAAAGCGGCATGAGCGCCGGGTGTATGGCGATATGGCTTTTTTATAAAACCATATTATGCCAATTAATACGCGTTTCATTCGTTGTAAAGCCCCGCTTTTTTCAGAAGCTTGCACATGGAGATCAATATCTCCTGATACGTCATTTCCCGGGCCTTCTCGCGCGGTGTAAAGACAAGCAAGCAGTTTGGGTTCACATTTTCCAGCATTGAGAAAAATGCTTCTTTCATTCTACGCTTGGTCAGGTTTCGCACCACGCTGTTTCCAATCTTTTTTGATACTGAGAAACCCACTCTCAGATGCGGCGTTTTGGTGGGCACATAGATAAGCACCATGGCCTTGTCAGAAACGGACTTGCCCCTTCTGTACACATATCTGAATTCTTTATTGCGCTTTAGAGAATATTCACGCCTCAAATATACATTCCATCCAAACAGCCGTTATCTTTCCTGAGCTCCGAAAAAAATTGCCGAATCACGCTCGGCATCCAGCAAACTCTATGCAGACAGCTCTTTTCTGCCTTTGGCACGTCTGCGCTTAAGCACATTCCTTCCGGCCTTTGTCTGCATTCTCTTTCTGAAACCGTGTACTTTTTTACGTTGCCTTTTCTTAGGCTGTAATGTCATTTTCATTATGGACTATTTCTCCCCTTCATATTCTAAGCCGAAATGCGGCCAAATTTCCATAGCAAGACGGATATATTATATTGAAGCCGCACGATAATGTCAACTGCTATGATACGGCAAACTGCTAAAGCCCACGATTACCGCGTATTGACAAAAATAAAACAGTACAATTACAATGTTTTCATAATAATAATGAGATATAACATGAATACGGCCTAGCTGTATTGTTTGGAGAAAAGATATGACAAACCACGAAAAGCCTCACGGCTTGAACGCTGAGCAAATCTATACCGCATATTCCACATCACACGACGGGTTGTCTGAAAACGAAGCTGCGCAGAGGCTCGTTTCACACGGCGCAAACGTACTAAAAGAAAGCAGCAAGAAAACGCTGACTTCCATTATTTTAAGCCAATTTAAAAATCTGATGATACTTGTGCTGCTGGCCGCCGCTGTGGTCAGCGCTTTTCTTGGCGAGGTGCCGGATGCCATTATCATCTTCGCCGTTATTCTCTTAAACGCCATGATGGGCACCATTCAGGAGGCGCGCGCCGAAGCCGCGCTGGATGCGCTCAAAAAAATGGCTGCGCCGGATGCCAATGTCATACGCGGTGGTGTCACGATGTCCGTGAAAGCCACAGACATCGTACCGGGCGATATCGTGCTGCTGGAAGCGGGCGACCATGTGCCCGCAGACATCCGACTTATTGAAACGGCGTCGCTCAAGGTCGAGGAAGCGCCGCTCACCGGCGAATCCGTTCCTGTCGAAAAAGACGCCGCTGCCAAGCTGGCCGATGACGCGCCGCTTGCCGACCGCATCAACATGGCTTACTCGGGAACCAGCGTCACCTACGGACGCGGCATGGGTGTTGTGTGCTTAACGGGCATGGATACGCAGATCGGCAAAATTGCGAGCGCGCTCGGTGCCGCCAAGGAGAGTGAAACGCCACTCCAGCGTCGTCTGAACGCACTGTCTAAAGTTTTGTCCATAGCCGTGCTGGCCGTCGCCGCTGTGGTATTCGCTGTGGGTCTTTTCACCGGACGCACCGCATTTGATATGTTCCTTGTGGCCGTCAGTCTCGCTGTCGCCGCCATCCCCGAAGGGCTTGCCACCGTTGTCACGCTGCAGCTTACAATGGGCGTCCAAAAGATGTCAAGGAACGGCGCCATCGTACGCAAGCTTCCCGCTGTGGAAACACTCGGCAGCACCAGCGTGATCTGCTCAGACAAAACAGGAACGCTCACGCAGAATAAAATGACGGTGCAAAAAGCGTACTATAATAATAACGAATACGAAGCCGGGGCTGTAGAGCAAACAGCCGAGCTGGACCTGCTTGATAAAGCGTTTATCCTTTGCAACGATACAAAAGAAGCCGATGGTGAAAAGTCTTTGCTGGGCGACCCTACCGAAACAGCGCTATACGCATTTTCCGCTAAGCGACAGCAGCCTGCGGGTCTCAAGATATCTTTGCGCCGCGTGTTTGAAATTCCATTTGATTCTCAGCGCAAGCTGATGAGCACTATAAACGGGGTGGAATCACCGCTGCTTTTTGTCAAAGGTGCGCCGGACGAGTTGCTTGCACGATGCACGCAGCTAGCGCACAGCGGCGGCACCGTACCCATGACAAATGAAATGCGCAAGCAGATACTGGAAGTCAATGAACGGTTCGCGCAGCATGCTTTGCGGGTCCTCGCCGCCGCGTACAAACCGCTCGATGCCGTACCGCAGTCCGGCGAGGGGCTGGAAAGCGATTTGATTTTCATTGGGCTCGCCGGCATGATGGACCCACCGCGCGAGGAGGCAAGCGTCGCTGTCTCCGTTTGCAAGCAGGCGGGAATTAAGCCTGTGATGATCACTGGCGATCACAAGATCACCGCGGTTGCCATCGCGCAGCGTCTCGGCATACTCACCGACAAGGACAAGGCCGTCACGGGTCTTGAACTCGATACGATGGACGATAACACTTTGCAAAAGGAAATTGACGACATTCGTGTCTATGCACGCGTGGCGCCCGAGCATAAGGTGCGCATCGTCGAAGCGTTTCAGACAAAGAACAGCATCGTGGCGATGACTGGCGACGGTGTCAACGACGCGCCCGCTCTCAAAACCGCGGATATCGGCGTAGGCATGGGCATCACGGGCACTGAAGTGTCCAAAAACGCATCGGATATGGTGCTGACAGACGATAACTTTGCCACCATCGTTAAGGCCGTTAAGGAAGGACGCCGTATTTACCGCAATATCAAAAAGGCCGTTCAATTCCTGCTCTCGGCCAATCTATCTGAGGTAATCACGCTTTTTGTGGGGACGTTGATCGGGATTACGGTACTGAGCCCTGTGCAGATACTCTGGGTAAATCTTGTCACAGACACGTTTCCCGCGCTTGCCATTGGCATGGAAAGCGCGCCTGCCGACATCATGCACCGAAAACCGCGTGATGCCAAGCAAAGCTTTTTTGCGGAAGGTATGGCTGTGAATCTTGTGTTTTATGGCATTGTGATGAGCATTCTCACGTTGGGGGCTTATTTCCTGGGCACCACGCTTTACGGCAACGCCTTGATCGGTGAAACGATGGCGTTTCTGACTCTGGGGCTTGTGCAGTTGTTCCACGTGTTCAACATCCGCTCGTCACAGCGCAGCATCGTTAACAGGTTTTTTACAAACAAGTGGATGCACATTTCTTTCATTGTATCAGCGTTTTTGCAGACGGCAATTGTCTGGATTGTCCCTCTCAATGCTTTTTTCGATGTTGTGCCGCTAAGTGGTACCCAATGGCTTTATACCACGCTGATAGCCTTTTCTATTATACCGATCAGCGAGCTAGTCAAACTAGGCAAGAAGTTACTGCGTAAAGGAGGGGCCAAAATATGATTGATTACCACATTCATACGCATATATCGGCCGACTGCGATATCCCCATGATGAAAATGGCGCAGGCGGCGCAGGATAAGGGACTTAAGGAGATCTGCTTCACAGAGCATATCGATCTGAATATGATAGAGGGGCCGGATTTTTCGGTCGATTTTGACGTTTATACCGCTGCGCTTGAGGAAACGCGTAACGCTTTTCCGGGCCTTGTCATACGCATGGGCATTGAGTCAGGTCTTGATATTGGAACAAGCGATAAAATGCGGGCCATACTCAATGGCCAAACGCTTGATTACATCATCGGCTCCCAGCACGTCGTTTTCGGTCAAGACCCGTTTTATGAAGAAGTCTGGAAGCACCATTCCAAGGACGATATCTTTAACGAATATTTACGCGTCTCTCTGGAATCCGCCTTGGCTATCGATGAATTCGATGTCATGGGACACATCGGCTATATATCTAAATTCTGCCCATATGAAGACAAACTTCTGCGGTACGCTGATTATGCCGATGTGATAGACAAACTGCTAAAAACGCTGATAGACAAGGGCAAGGGTCTCGAAGTGAACACCAACGGTCTTTACATGACGCCGTCTACGATGCCTGAAACGTCGATTATCAAGCGCTATTTTGAGCTGGGCGGAGAGATTATCACAGTCGGCTCAGACGCCCATTACGAATGTGTCGTGGGGCATGCCGTGGCAGATACGCTGGAAACGCTTAAAAACATCGGATTTCGCTATATTACTGCGTTTAGGAGACACCAGCCGCAATTTCTCCCGCTTTAGCGAAGTGCTGCTAAACGCTCGTCGGACGCATAGCCTTTGACATACAGTATATGTATGCTATAATGAGCGCGAAAAGGTGGTCAGTTTTTTAATGAAAACACGATTTAATATAAAGCTGCATCCGGCGCAAATCATTATCATCGGCTTTATCATCCTTATAATATTTGGATCGGTTTTGTTGTCTATGCCTTTCGCCACGCGCAGCGGTAAGCCTTTGCATTATCTTGATGCGCTTTTCACCTCCACGTCCGCCGTATGCGTCACAGGCCTGGTGGTTGCAGACACAGGAACCACGTTTTCTTTATTTGGACAGATCGTGATTATTCTTATGATACAGGCAGGCGGTCTTGGCGTTATGACTGTGATGTCATTTGCTTTCTTGTTGGTAGGAAAACGCATCACACTCAGCGAACGAATGATTATTAAGGAAACATTTAACGAATTCGAACTTTCCGGTCTTGTTAAAATCATACTAAAGGTATTAAAAGTAACGCTTGCTGCCGAGCTCTTGGGCGCAGCCCTGCTCGCCACACGTTTTATACCAGCTTTTGGTGTTGACAAAGGTATTTTTTTCAGTCTGTTCCATGCTATCTCTGCATTTTGTAATGCGGGCTTTGATCTTCTTGGGCCTGTATCAGCACCTTATGCCAGCTTCACGATGTTTGCAAATGATCCTGTTGTGATGCTCACACTCAGTATTCTTATTATTTCGGGCGGTTTGGGTTTCGTCGTCATCAGCCAGATATTCAGTCCCACCCGTATTCGCAAACGGGAAGCGCTTTCCCGTTATACAAAGCTTGTCATTACCGCGACGGCTGTTCTTATCGTCATTGGTTTTATCGCCGTGTTTTCTTTTGAACAGGGCAACCCCAAAACGCTGGGGAACATGAGCTTTAGCGACAAACTGCTCAATGGGCTGTTTCAGGCTATCACGCCGCGTACTGCGGGCTTTGCCACGATCGATCAGAATATGCTGCTGCCCTCTACAAAGTTCATCGTGATGTTGCTGATGTTTATCGGCGCTTCGCCTGCGGGCACAGGCGGTGGTATCAAAACCACAACAGCGGCTGTCGTGCTGCTGTTTCTGCTCGCAAACATGCGCGGCAAGCAAGATGTCACTGCTTTGGATAGAAGGATCGCTTCGGAAAACGTGCGGCGAGCGCTCACCATTACGCTGCTTGCCATTGTTGTGGTGGCTGCGGCCTGCTTTGCGTTGCTTGGTATTGAAGGTCAGCGCGGCGGCATATATACATTTGAGAATATTATTTTTGAAGTGGTATCCGCTTTTGGCACTGTCGGCTTGTCTGCCGGGCTCACGCCGACATTGAGCATGGTAAGCCGCGTCATTTTGATTTTTATCATGTTTACCGGACGCGTGGGTCTGATGACGCTTGTTGTGGGGCTTGCGGATCGGTCTCGCAGGGACAATGCCAACATCCGTTACCCTGAAGAAAGGTTTATGGTAGGTTAATATGTCAAAGAAGCAATTTATCATCATAGGAATGGGCCGCTTCGGGCAAAGTGTTGCCAAGTGCCTGACAAACCTTGGAAAAGAAGTGCTCGCGGTCGACAGCGACCCCGACCTTATTAATGAAGTGGCTCCGTTTGTGACACATGCTATTCAGGCAGATGCCACTGACGAAAAGGCTTTGATTGCGCTTGGCCTTAAAAATTTCGATGTGGCCGTTGTCACAATGGGCGAAAATTTGCAAGCCAGTATCCTCATTACAATGCTCTGCAAGGAAATGGGTGTCGAGTTCGTACTCGCAAAAGCGCAAAACGAACTTCACGCTAAGGTTTTACGCAAAACGGGTGCGGACAAAGTGGTTTTCCCAGAGCGTGATATGGGCATGCGCGTGGCACACAATCTGGCCGAGTCAAGCGTGCTGGACTACGTAGAAATTGCGGGAGACCTTCGCATCATGGATTTATCCGTTGATGACGACTGGCTGGGCAAGGATTTAAGTGGACTCAATTTTCGTCAGAAATATGGCGTCAACATTATCGCTATCAAGAAGCTGAATCAGGAAATCAACACGTCGCCGCATGGTTTGGATATTCTTGAAAAAGGAGATACGTTAATTGTCGCTGGAAATAAGGAAAGCATTTCTAGGCTTGAGGTCATTATCAATCAATAAAAGGTTTTTTTAATAACAACAACAGCGCGGTATTTTTATACCGCGCCGTTGCTTTGTTAAAGTAAAACACATTTTCCCCGCTGTTTAACGTGCGTTTTTTATAGGGTCTGCTACGGAAATCCCGTGTACGGATTCTGGTAAAAACGAACAACCGGATCCGCTGCCAGTAAACGTCTTAGACCCTCGCGCAGCTGATTATGCGCGCATATCCATGTCTCTGTTATCCCGCTTCACCGCCGGCAAGTCGTTTGACTCGCCTCGTCGGCTTTTCCTTACAAGTGTCGTTTAAACACACTTTAAACTCCGGCTGTGAACGGTTCGAATTCTGTTTTACAACTTTATTTTTATCAATTTTCGCGCATCATATTTATGTAATTTTTACCAGTTTGTCTTTTGGTAATTATCATTGCTAGGATTAATTGCAGGAATATTATCTGGAAAATTCAGTTTTACGCTATTTTGACGACATACATGCATATATTCTTAATAAATTGCAATTATTATTTTTAGTTTATGCAAAATTGACGCCTTTTTGCTATTGATTTTTTGTAACGCAGATAGTATAATGATACAGCTAACATGGGGAATGGTGAATTCCGTCATTGAATACTGAAAATGATCGAACATTTCTTGCGACTTGTTCACACAGGTCTTGTTGGCGTCTTTATTTTATCGCAGGCGTTTTCTGGCATGGCAAGAGACGCTACTTATAATCCGAGGGGGAGGACACATGGTAAAAGAAGGAGAAGTAAGGATACCGTCAGGCTGCGCTATTAGCGGTATACTGAACCGAAAGGGAAAAAGATTTTCAGGTGAAACAATAATAAATTCAATAGAGCTCATGCATGACAGAAGCAACGGTCTTGGCGGCGGCTTCGCCGGCTATGGCATCTATCCCGAATTTGCGGATCTATATGCATTGCATTTGTTCTATGACGATATGTCAGCCAAGGCAAAGGTAGATGAATTCATTGAGCTTCATTTTGAAATAGAAAAAGCGGAAGTCATTCCCACAAGGAAGAGCAAGGAGATTCCTTCGAGTCCCTTGATATGGCGTTACTTTGTCTATCCGCGCAAAAAAAGACTCGATAAATCCGGACTTGACGAGCAAGAATATGTCGCCCAATTTGTTTTTAAAATTAACGAAGGTTTTAAAGGCGCTTATGTTTTTTCGTCAGGAAAGAATATGGGCGCTTTTAAAGGTGTGGGTTTTCCTGAAGATATCGGACGCTTTTTTAAGCTTGAAACGTATAACGCATATCTTTGGACGTCCCATGGTCGTTTTCCGACAAACACCCCCGGCTGGTGGGGCGGCGCGCATCCGTTTACGCTGCTTAATTGGTCGGTCGTACACAACGGTGAAATATCATCGTACGATGCCAACCGGCGTTTCGTGGAGATGTTTGGCTATAAATGTACGCTGATGACGGATACCGAGGTCATTACTTACTTGTTCGATCTGCTTGTGCGCAAGCACGGCATGTCGCTGGCTGAAGCCGTCAACGTGGTGGCGGCGCCTTTCTGGCGTGAAATCGAGCTTCTGGATGACGAAGAGAAAAAGAAATTTGAAGCAATACGCGGCGTATATGGTTCCGCGCTTGTAAACGGGCCGTTTTCTGTGATACTCGGATTTGAGGGCGGTATGCTGGCGCTAAATGACAGAATCAAGCTAAGGTCTCTCGTGGCAGCAGAAAAAGACGAGATGCTATATGTCGCAAGTGAAGAAGCGGCCATCCGCATTGTCTGCGAAAACCCGGACAGGGTTTGGGCGCCCCGCGGCGGAGAGCCAATATTAGGACTGGTGGAGGATAACCAATGAGCTTACAACTTGGCTGGCCAGATTATCTGGTCGAGAGAGATGAAAATAGATGCATACAATGTGAAGTGTGTGCCAAGCAGTGCGCGAACGAGGTGCACAAGCTGGATCCGGACACTGGAAAAATGGTTGCGGATGAATCAAAATGCGTCAACTGCCATCGCTGTGTCGCGCTTTGCCCCACACGCGCGCTCAAAATCCGCGTCAATGATCTGGAGTTTAAGCCCAACGCCAACTGGACGAGCAGCGCGATAAAAGAGGTTTATAAACAGGCGGCGACCGGCAGTGTTTTACTGTCTGGCATGGGCAACCCCAAGCCGTATCCGATCTACTGGGATAAGATGCTGATTAACGCCTCGCAGGTGACGAATCCGTCTATCGACCCGCTTCGCGAACCCATGGAGACGGGCGTGATGCTGGGGCGCAAACCCGCTAAGCTTGAATTTGATAAAAACGGCAAGCTTCTCACAAAGATGCCGCCGCAAATTAAACTGTCGGTGCCATTGATGTTCTCGGCCATGTCTTTCGGTTCGATTTCACGCAATGCGCACGAAGCGCTTGCGCGCGCGGCAACGGAGCTGGGAATACTCTACAACACAGGTGAAGGCGGACTTGCGAAGGAATTCTATCAATACGGCAAAAACACCATCGTGCAGGTGGCATCGGGACGTTTTGGCGTGCACGCTGAGTATCTGAACGCGGGCGTGATGCTCGAGATTAAAATCGGTCAGGGTGCGAAACCCGGCATCGGCGGCCATCTGCCCGGCGAAAAGGTGGGCGAGCAGGTCTCGATGGCGCGCATGATTCCGCAGGGCAGCGACGCGATTTCTCCTGCGCCGCACCACGATATTTATTCCATTGAGGATCTGCGACAGCTGATATACTCGCTCAAAGAAGCGACAAATTATACAAAGCCGGTATCCGTCAAGATTGCGGCGGTGCACAATGCCCCCGCTATTGCGTCGGGTATTGCGAGAGCCGGTGCTGATGTGATTGCCATCGACGGTTACCGCGGCGGTACGGGCGCTGCACCGCAGCGCGTGCGTGACAATGTGGGTATCCCGATCGAGCTGGCGCTGGCCGCGGTAGACCAGCGTCTCAGAGAAGAAAGCATACGGCATGAGGTCTCCCTCGTTGTCGCGGGCAGTATCCGCAACAGCGCCGATGTGGTGAAAGCCATTGCCCTCGGAGCAGACGCGTGCTATATCGGTTCTTCCGCTTTGCTGGCGATTGGCTGCCATATGTGTCAAACATGCTATACGGGCAAATGCAACTGGGGCATCGCTACACAGCGCGACGACCTTGTGAAGCGTCTCAATCCGGATGTGGCAACAGAACGTCTTGTCAATCTTGTGAACGCATGGCACCACGAAATCGACGAGATGCTGGGCGGCATGGGCATCAATGCTATCGAGAGTCTTCGCGGCAACCGCTTAATGCTTCGCGGGCTGGGGCTGAATCAAAAGGAACTTGATGTTCTTGGCATCAAGCATGCCGGAGAATAGACGGGGGTTATATCAATGAAAAAAGTTTATGCTGACGAAAAATGGTGCCTCGGATGCGGATTGTGCAAGGTTTACTGCCGCACATCGCACTCTCAGACACTTGATATTATCAAAGCGCACAAGCTCGAAAGCCCGCGCCCTATGGAGCGGCTGCATATCGAGACAGGCGAAAAGGTCAACTTTGCGCTTCAATGCCGCCACTGCGACGATCCCAAGTGTGTCCAGGCGTGCATCACGGGTGCGATGCAAAAAGACCCAGAAACGGGGCTTGTACTCAATGAGGCTGATCGCTGTGTGGGCTGCTGGACGTGCGTGCTGGCTTGTCCTTTCGGCGCCATCGTGCGCGACGAGGGCAAGAAAAAAGTGGCCGCCAAGTGCGACCTGTGCGCGGCAATGGGCGAACCTGAATGCGTTAAGCACTGCCCGAACAACGCGCTTAAATATGAAGACAGGGGGGAATCGCTATGAAATATGTGATTATCGGCAATTCCGCCGCCGCCGTCGGCTGTATCGAGGGGCTGCGCAAATGTGACAAGAGCGGTTCCATAACGGTGATATCGGACGAAAAGCACCATGTATATTCGCGTCCGTTGATTTCGTACTATCTTGCGGGTAAAGTAAAGCCGGACAACATGGTTTACCGTAAGAAAGACTTTTATGAGAAGAACAACGTCACCACGTTGTTTGATACAAAAGCGGTTTCTATTGATCCCAAAGCCAAAAAAGTGGCGCTCGATAACGGCAAAAGCGTGGCATACGACAAGCTGCTCATCGCGACGGGGTCTTCCCCGTTCGTACCTACAACTCAAGGGCTTGGCAATCAGAGCAATGTGTTTACGTTCCTTAGATATGACGATGCGCTGGGTATCGAAAAGCTGATCAATCCGCAAAGCCGCGTGGTTGTGGTAGGTGCCGGGTTAATCGGTCTCAAAGCCGCTGAAGGGCTTGCCCCGGTCACCGGCAGTGTACATGTTGTTGAGCTTGCGCCGCGCGTATTGCCCATGATACTGGACGAAGAAGCGGCTGCGCCTGTTCAAAAGCGCCTTGAGGAAAACGGCATCACGTTTCATCTCGGCATCACCGCCGAAAAAGTGGTCGGTGATGAAAAGGTGGAAAAGGTCATCCTCAAAGATGGCACAGAGCTTCCTTGCGATGTGCTCGTGATGGGCGTGGGCGTACGGCCCAATGTGGCGGAAGCCAAATCGGCGGGCGTGGAAGTGAACCGCGGCATCATCGTGGACAACGCAATGCGCACCAACGTATCGGATATCTATGCGGCGGGCGACGTGACCGAGGGCGTGGATCTCATCACAGGCGAGCGTAAAATCATGGCGCTGTGGCCCAACGCCTACGCGCAGGGACGTGCGGCGGCATACGATATGTGTGGCAGTAAGGATGATTTTGACGGCGTGTTCCCCATGAACGCGGTCGGGTTCTTCGGGCTGTCGATGATCACGGCAGGCGTGCAAGGCGGCGACGGCATCGAGGTTCAGGTGAAGCGCAACGAGAAAACAGGCGCCACACGGCGGTTCTTCGTGAAAGACGACAAGCTGGTGGGCATGATACTTGTGGGCGATGTGGATCGTGCGGGCATATATACATATCTGATCAGCGAGAAGATACCTCTTTCCTCGCTGGAAAAAGCGTTGACGGACGACGATTTTGGCCTGAATGCGCTGGGTTACGAAAAAATGAAAGAGAGAATTTCTTCTTAAGAAAGGGTTGTTATAATGGACTTGATCGCTGGCAATACCTATTACAGCATTCTTAACAAGCAAATAAAGACTTTGGCGCAGGAACCGCGTGAAATTACGGTGCGCGACGTGTACGGGCAGCGTTACATCGGCTGCGGCCTTTCGAATCACACAAAGCTTAATATTCACGGCACGCTCGGCAACGACAGCGCGTGTTATATGGACGGCGCGACGATCGAGGTATTCGGCAACGCGCAAGACGGCATTGCCAACACGATGAACGACGGCAAGCTGGTTATCCACGGCAACTGCGGCGATATCATGGGTTATGCGATGCGCGGCGGCGAGCTTTTTATCAAGGGATACGCGGGATACCGCAGCGGCATCCACATGAAGGAATACATGGACAAGGTACCAAAGATCGTGATCGGCGGCAAAGCGGGCGATTTCCTCGGCGAATATATGGCGGGCGGACGCATCGTGGTATTGGGGCTTGGCCTTGACAAAAACGATTATGCGGCAGGACGGTTTTTCGGCACCGGTATGCACGGCGGCAAAATGTATATCCGCGGGCGTGTTCAAGAGGCGCTGATGGGGCGTGAGATTGCGGCACAACCGCTTGACGACGAGGACAAAGCGTTTTTAAAGCAGGTGCTTAAGGATTACGCCGCTTATTTCGGCGCGGATGTGAGCAAAGTGAGCCTCAATCAGTTCACAAAGTATCAGCCCAAGAGCAAGCGGCCTTACGGCAACATGTACGTCGGCAACTAAGGCTCTCCCCCTTTTGGTGATAGAATGTGTCAAGTCCGAAGGCAATTGTCTTTGGACTTTTAGCTTTGCTGATACTTTTGGGGTGTTTGAAGCTTCAAAATAAACACATTTTAAAACGGCATCTCATCTTCGATATCGATGATTTTATATTTTTCAACGATTGCATCGAGCTTTATCTTGGAACTTGAAGATAAGTTACTTATTAACTTAAATGATTGTTCTGTCATCTCATATTCTTTGGGATTATTATTACTGGTAAGCTGTGATACTTTAATAATTTTTCGCATCAATAGCCTATCTAATGTCGGTCCATAATTTTTAGATAATACTCTCTTTATTGAATTCACGTCTTCCCATTCTTGTATTTTTTGTACCTCTTGATCAAATTGCCAGCCACACATGAACTTTACTCTTTCCGAGTCTAAAGAATATTTGATAAATAGCATTTCGTTATCTGTAAAACCATTAGTAATATGTTGATCAATATTATTAACTGGAGTTTGCGGAGAATCTTGTGTAATTTTTAGACTTAAAATTGATTTATCCATGAAATCCAATGCTTTTGTTGAAAGCTTCATCAAATTTCTATATACATCATTAGATAATTGCACAGAAAAAGTACTTTCCCATTCAGAACGAATTATTAAAGCAATCCCCGCATTAGCGAGATATCCTGATATATCCATAGAGGAGGTGATTTGTATACCATGAGCCCTAACCCATTCTATAAATGTAGATTCATCTTGTTTAAATACATCTGTCTTTACATCATACATATAGCGCAGTGCAACTAATTCTTCGGCAATAAAATTGTCTTCTAAAATACTATCTTCTAATGAATTCGTTCTTGGTTGGTTTTCTTTCGGTACGAATACTATTCGAGTTTGCAGTGCAGTTTTATAAGCCTCGGCTAGTTTCGAAGCGTTTGCATTTAGTTTAGCAACAGAAGTTATGAAATCAGAAAAGAGGTGGTCTGCCACAACAATACCGCCACACATGTCATTTCGAGTGAGAGTCAGCGAAAGAGAAATCTATATGCTTCACTGAAATGACGTCGCTTGATAGGTATGTATATGCAAAAAAACGGGAGACCCAAGGGCGCCCGTTGAAAGTGTCGATGTTTTAATAAAGCGTGTCCATGAATTCCTTAAACTGTGCGAACGCGATACCGGGTTCCTCCAGCGAGAGATCCCACCGTTTCACCCACTCAAGCGAATAGTGACCCTGATAGCCCGCCTTTTCGAGCAGTTTTATGGTCTTAGCGACAGGCAAATCACCTTCGCCCACCATCTTGTATCGCACGTTCTTTCCTTCCATCACGGAGTCTTTGATATGCACATGCTTGATAAAAGGTCCTAAGTTATCGATTGTATAGGCCGGTTCCTCGCCGAAGAACCGGTAAGGATGGTGAATGTCAAAGAGTATACCCACGTTGGGGTAATTGAACGATTTGAGCATGGCACCGAGAGACTTTGTTTTAGCAAAAAAGCCATTGGTCTCAATTAACGGCATCACGTTTTTATCCTTTGCGTATACGGCAATTTCCTCAAGGTTAGATGCGATGGCTTTTAGGCTGATATCATCGGAGGGCGCAGGGGACAAATCGCCAAGCAAACGGATGTATGGCGTGCCGATTGCGCTTGCGGTATCCACATAAGCTTTTGCCTTTTCCACATCGGCTTCTATGTTCAGATTGCAGGCAGACGTAAGACATGGAATCTCCAACGATAGCCGTTCCAGCGTTTTTTTGGTTTTGTCTATGTGATCCTTGCAAAACGGCTCCATTGCAGGCGCATAGAGTTCTTTTTGAATGCCTCTGATTTCAATTCCGCTGTAGCCAAGATCGGATGCAACAGACACGATCTCCGAAAACGACCATTCGGGGCACCCGAGTGTGGAAAAACATACTTTCATGTGCTTCCTCCTTAAAAAAGACGCTGTTATACAAGACTAACCTATTATAACGTATTTTGAAGGAAAAGAAAATAAAACTTCATTTATACGTCCATTACTGTTTTAAACTCATCAAGCGCTTTACGAAAAGCGTCCATCGCAGATTTAATGGGGGCACCGCCTTCAAAATCCACACCGGCTTTTTTCAGCAGCTCGAGAGGAAAATCGCTGCCGCCGCTCTTTAAGAAATCAAGATACGCTTCGCGTACACCGGGCCGCCCTTCGAAAATGCCTGTGGCGATCATCACGGCTGCGCTGAAACCCGTGGCGTATTTGTACACGTAGAAGGCGTTATAAAAGTGCGGAATGCGCGCCCATTCAAGAGCGATGGTACCACACGTTTTGATGCCGTCGCCGTAATAGAGCTTGTTGAGCTTAGCGTATTGACCGGACAGCGCTTCGCCGGTCAGCGGCTCGCCCGATTCGCACATTGTGTGTGACAGGCGTTCGAATTCGGCAAACATAGTCTGCCTGAGCACCGTGGTGCGAAACTGGTCTAGATAGTGGTTCAGCACATATTTTTTCAGATCATCGTCCCCGTGCTTAAGCAGATGTTGTGTGAGCAGCACCTCGTTGACCGTCGACGCCACCTCGGCCACAAAAATGGTATACGACGCGAGCGAAAACGGCTGATTTTCGTCTGAGTAGTACGAATGCAGCGCGTGACCCAGTTCATGCGCAATGGTGTACACACTGTCAAGATCACTGCGGTGGTTAAGCAGCACATACGGATGTGTGCCGTAAGCGCCCCACGAATAGGCGCCGCTTGTTTTGCCCTCGTTTTCGTAAACGTCGATCCAGTTTTCTTTGTATGCGCGTTTTAACAGCGCGATATAATCGTTGCCCATGGGCGCAAGCGCTTCAAACACGATATCCATCGCTTCTTCATAGCTGTATTTTTTGCCCGTGTCTTTCACGAGCGGTACATACACGTCGTACATCGCGATGTCGTTAAGCCCAAGTATACGGCGGCGTGTGTCGATGTAGTCGTACATAATATCAAGATGCTCGTGTATGCAATTAATCAGCCCGTCATACAGTGAAGAGGGGACGTTGTCGGAAAACAGCGCCTTGGCGAGCGCGCTGTCATAATTGCGCACACGGGCGTAGTACACATCCTTTTTGACGCTTGTCGAATATGTGGCCGCTATGGTATTGATCATGCCTTTAAAAGCGCTGTAATATGTTTCGAACGCGTTCTGTCGAACGTCACGGTTGCGGTGCTGCATGAGCTCGATAAACTTGGCATGTGTGAGCTGTATCGGCCCTTCGGGCGTGTCTACCGTGCCAAATTTCAAATCAACGTTGTCGAGCATTGTGAATATGTCGCGAATGCCAGATGCGAAATCGCCGCTTAAAGACAGCAGCTTTTCCTCGTTTTCACTAAGCACATGCTGTTTTTGACGCATCACGTCGCGAATCATGAACGCGTATGGCGCCAGCGCATTTTCTTGCGCGATATACTGCTGCAACGTCTGCTCGCTTTGCTTTAACAATGCGGGCGCTGCGAACGATGTTTCCCCCGATACAGCCACGTAGAGCGACATGGCGCGGTCGGTCATTGCCTGATAGAGAGAGTTGGCGTTGTCTTCGTCGCGGCGCATCTTGGCGTAAACGTAAAGACGCTCGCACTGGAGCGATAGGACGTCAATGCGATTTAGAGCGCGAGCAAGGTTTTGCGCGCTGTCCGCGAAGCCCTCTTTTAGCTCCTTGATCGCGGGCAGCTCGCTTTGCAGCTTGGCAAAGTCTTTTTCCCATTCCTGATCCGATGCGTATATGTCGGCCAAATTCCATTTGTATTTGTCGTTGATCTCACTGCGTTTCATTGCATCCTCCGATTGTAAACTTATGCTATCATTATGCCCCAAATTGTGGTCTAATACCGTATATCGCGTCCTTTAAAAAGTATCTTTTGAGAAAAACGCGTATCCATGAGCCGCGAGAATATGCGTTCGCCGTATCGTTCGTCCAGTTCGTGGAACGGCAGATTCGTGACAATAACCGTTTTGCGTCCTGCTGTGCTTCGCTCGTTGATCATATCGAAAAAATATTCCTTGGTGACGTTCTTGGTCATGGGTTCTGTGCCGATGTCGTCGATGATCAGCAGCGGCACTTCGAGAATGGGTTCTAAATCCACGTCTTCACCGAGCCGATGCTGATGGAACAATGAAAAGAGCCGGTATGCCGTAAAGCTGGCAGCGGTGATTCCGCGTTCGATGACGCGGCGCATGATGCACTTTGAGACATATGTTTTTCCTAGGCCGATGCCGCCGGAAAGCAGCAGTATGGACGAACAGGCAGGGAAGTTGTCTGCATAGGTGATGCATATCTTAAGTATGCGTGCCATCATGTCGCGCTGAGATTTGCCGTTTTCGAGAGGCTCGGTGCCGAATCGATTGAGATCGTACTTCTCAAAGCTGACGGCGTCGTCGGTAAGACGCGCGGTGTCCAGCTTATCTTCCAGCATACGTTTCTTAAAACATTCGCATCGTGTGGTGTCTTCCAGCAGACCGGTATCGCGGCAGAGCATACACGAATAAATGGGGTCAAGATAATGCGCATCATAGCCCGCGCCGGCAAGCAACGCTTCGCTCAGTTGGCGCAGCGCTTTTATCTGGTCGCTGTTGTCCGGTTCACCTCTGAGTTTGAGCTTTGGCCGCGCGATAAGCAGCGCTTCGAGCTGATCGTGCAGTGTTTTCAATTGCGGCACACGCGTGTAGACTTCGTTTCGTCGGCGTGCCGTTTCCTTTTCGTTTTTTTGCTGAATGCGGCTGTATTCAGCCAGCACATCGGATATGCTCATTATGCTCCTTCGTCTTCAAACAAATTGACGGCGAGATGGTCGTAGTTTTCCACAGGCCGCTCGTAAGATTCACGCATAGCCGCCGTGGACTGCCCGCTGGAGTGTTTTTTGGTTTCCCGCTGCGCATCGGACAGCGTCTTGACGCCAGCGCCGTGCCAGTTGGAGAGTATCGTGTTTAAGTAACGGTATGGGTTGTCCGACAGCGTGCTGATCTCTGCGGCCAGCAGTATCGCATCGTGCGAGATGCCCCATGTGTCGTGCCAGCGCCCGTATATCTTGCGGTGCGCGTCCGTCGGAGTTTTTGGTATGCCGGCTGTTTCAAACACAGAAAATATATAGCCATCCAACTCTTTTTGTTCCGCGATATAACGGCGCGCCTGTGCGGGTGAGAGTATGTGGTTGTTATACCAGTCGGTTAGCACAGTGTCTAGATGCGTAAAAGGCTTTTTGCCGCGCGCGCCTACCTGCTTGGCGGCGAGTATCAGCATGGCGTTATCGAAGCCATACACGGTTGTCCATTTTTGGTACAGGCTTTCATGCTCGAAAGAGGGCTTGAGCGATGGTTCGCCAAGCAGATGCATAATCTCTTTGAGCGCTGTGGATTCCTTCTCGCTCTGTGCGTGCGATTCAGCTATTGTGCGCGACGAGATAAGACCGCGGTCTTTGAGCCGTTCAAGTATCTTATCTAAGTATTTAAAGCTGGGTTCACGTGCGGCTGTGGTCTTGACGCACGCCGTGAGTATGGCTTCCAGCGTGAAGCCCCATTGGCTTGTCCACTTCTGAAACAGCGCGTATTCATCCTGCGTGGGACCGCGGCCCGATAGCCCGAGCTGCTTGAGCACGCTTGAGATGCCTGACGACATCATCTTGTAAGACTCGATGTAGTCGCGCGCCTTTTGCTCCGTATCAATATGGTCATCTTCTGCCCAGGTTTTTGCCACCCTGTCGATGTATGAGATAGAGACTCGCTTTCCCTTTAGCAATATACAGTATTCCACAAGCGAGAGCACCACTTTTTTGTTAAGACCGAATGTGTCGGTATAGTCGTATATTTTCAAATAGTCGTGCGGAGATAGCTGGCGTGTGCCAAAAAGATTCTGCAGCATTTGGTTAAACTCGCGTTCGGTATAAAGCTCTTCTTCCGTGTGACAGGCGGTGCTTTCAAAATCGCCGAACTCGATGCACATGCTTTGGCCGTTAACCACGCGCGCCACGCCCTGCTTTTGCCAGTATTCAAACGCGTGCAGCACCTCTTCCATACTCATCTGAAGGCGTGCGCAAAGGATATCGAAGTTGATCGATTTGTCTGTGACGCTATGCTTTAAAACGAGCAGATACGCCTGCGTAAACCTATCGGGCGCGCTGACACAGCACTCGATAAAGCGGTTGGGCACGAGCGTTTCTGTTGTATGGTTTTTAAGCTTTAGCTGCATTTTAATACTCCCCTTGTTGCGCGTGAAAAGCGCAAAACCAGCTGCAATAGAACTGCTTTTACGCATCTGTTTATCATTTAAACAGTACCCTACGGTACACATATTTCATCTTTGAATAGTATACGACACCCTTGCTTCTTGGTCAAACCATCCTGCAAAAAAAACAAAGAAACGATGACGCAAAAATATATTGATAGCCGATTAATAAAGGAGTCACGTTGTTATTGTCGAAGTATATATCAAGAATTTGCATAAAAAAAGGGGCATCAAATACACTATGAAATTTTTAGACGTTCCAATAAGAAGACCCAGTTTTAAAGAATTAATCGACAAAGTGAAACGATCGTTTCATTGTGATGCCATTGCGATATTTGGGCTGGATCAACAAAGCAAGCAATTATTTGAACTGTCCAGTTTGTTAAATGAGGATATTGAAGAATTACAGACCAAGTGCAACTGGATGCTTAAGATTATTGAGCGTGAACAAAAAGCTTTGGTGCTGGATAATGAAGATAACGGCGAAACATGCAGCAAATATCAAAGTGAAAACGCAGTTGAGATGTACTTGCCTGTCTTCAAAGAGCAAGGTGATGTAAGAATCGTTGCCGGGCTCATGTTTTTTGGATGCAGATCAGCGCAAGATGCTAAGGAGCTTTACAGTGAAGAATTTAAAGAAATGGTTTTCAGAATTCACTGTTTGCTTATTTCGCGATATGATGCGGCAAGGAAAACGGAAGATGCCTTCCGAATGGCTTATTTGCTTTGTGAAATCATTGATATCAAGGAGCCTTACTTAATCAGCCGTTTGTTTAATGTGGCATTTTGGTGCGAGAAAATAGCAAAAGAAATGAAACTGGCGCAAATAGATATAGAGAAATTAATGGTTGCGACGCTGATGCACGACCTTGGTAAAATATATATTGACGAAAGAATACTGAATAAACAAGGAAAGCTAACAAGCCAAGAGTATAAGGCCATAAAGAAAAGGGTTCTTTACAGCTTTGAGATTGCGGAGCAATTTAAAGATTTATATGAGATATATGATATTCCAAACATCATCCTGTGTTATCAGGAAAGAGTAGACGGGATGGGATATCCGTACGGCAAAAAAGGCGACGAGATACCTCTTCTCAGCAAAATACTGGGCGCTGCAAAAGCGATTTCGTCAATGCTGACAACGACGTCTTACAGCCCTGCAAAAACTATCTTTGAAGTGATTGAAGAATTAAAAAACAATTCAGACAAACAATTTGATAAGCAAGTTGCGGATGCGGCCATTGCTGTGATTGCGGGCGAAAGAAAACTGAGCGAAGAACAATTAAAAGGTATTGGTTCATTCGCCACATTGAATATCAAAATCAAAAAAGACGAAAAAGAAAAAAATTACATCGCCTGGGGCAACATCAGGAAAAAGAGAGGTATATATACATTCGTTCCGACTGTAAGACTGATCGATTGCGGAAATTTCGTTATACAAAATTGCAGCTTGTATGTCAGCGTCAATGATCAGATCATTCATTATAAGCCAAGTATTAAATCAATCAGCGAAGATAAAATTGAGTTTACAGAGCTGGAAGTACAAAAAGACTATAACGCTTTTTCATTAAGCTGGGTGCTGCCGGGTGTTATTGTAACTCCGACCAGAAATGTTTATGAGCTGTTTGCGACCACCATAGCCGGCGATCATATCGATTTTTATATATTCAATAAAAATCTTGAAGAAGACATAAATGAAGGCGTTGTCAAGCTGATGTTTGAAGACGGCAAAAAAATCGCGTTGCCGGGGATTATTACATCCAGCGACAGGGTTGATGACAGAGTGTTGTTCAGGTTTAAATATATGGATATTAGGCCCGAAGATATGAAGATGGTTTACTCAGAACTGTTCAAAAAACAAATCCAGCTGAAGAACCTCTTAAGCAGAATCTAGTTTACAAAACATCCGCAATTTTTTACTATATGCGCTTTTTCTATCACCTTATTATAAAAGAAAAAATATGAGGTGATAGAAATGACATTGTTCGAACAGTTTTCATATGGCAAGCTGACGCATCCTGGCGGACAGAGAGATATTGATGGCGTGGAATGGTCTAAGCATCCTGTGTTTAACGGTGTTGAGCTAAAGCATATAATAACCGCTCAAGATACGGAAGGCAGTTTCAGCTATCATCTGGTGCGCATCGCTCCGGGCAAAAAAATTGGCAGCCATATTCACGAGACGCAGCTTGAGACCCATGAGGTCATCGAAGGCGGCGGTATTTGCGCATGCGAAGGCGAGACGTGGTCTTATGAGCCGGGCGCGATTGCCATCATTCCGGCGCGCGCAAAGCATGAGGTGACCGCGGGAGATAACGGCCTTTATCTGTTCGCCAAGTTTGTGCCCGCCTTGTGCTAGTTCAGCGTCTTTGGCATGATTTCTTATATTCAGTCGGTGTGAAGCCGACCGTCTTTTTAAAACATTTAATAAAATGACTTTGGTCAAAAAAGCCGGTGGCGAAGGCGACGTCCGTTAAAGACGTACCTTTTTCAATAAGCCGCTGCGCTTTTCGAATTCGGCTTTGCAGTTGAAATCGATGCGGCGTTATGCCCAACGCGCGCTTAAACACTCTCAGAAAATGATATTTACTTGAGTGCACGGCATCCGCCATTTCTTGTATACCTATGTCGCGTTCGGGATTATTTCTTATAAAAATGGCGCTGTTTAGCATGTCATCTCTGGTCTTTGCGCAAGGCATCACAGGATACAAGGCATGGATTGCGTTCTTCAGCAGCGTGTTGTCTATTCGCCCAAAAGGTTTCAAATTGCAAAGCAGCTTAAGATAAATCTCTGAAGCGGTGTGTGCCATGAGATAGTCTTGCTCAATGCAAATAGTGAGCAGGCGGTATGAATCGGGAAGGAGAAGCGTATGAGGCACAAGAGGCCGAATGATAAAATAGCTGAGTTTTTCATATCGCGTGGCGGTGTTGTTTGTCTGGAGAAAAACATTCCCATCCAAGACCAGACCGATCGTAAATACGGACATGTGGTTGTGCTGTGAATAACGATGCGGCTTATTCACCAATAATATAAACTCAATGCCTTGTAAACGTTGAAACACCACGTTTGCCATATGCCTTCCTCCTATGCAACCTGATTATACCATATTTCCAGGCCGCCAAATCAAAATACTTAAAGGCCTAGATACGGTAGCCTTCAAATCTGAATTGCGGTTCTTTACAAAAATACAACTTGCCTTTATAATAAGGAATATTATAAACGGGTATCATGATAATGCCATGATACGGGACACGGCCGGTGCTTGTGCCATTGGCGTCAGCGAGCGGGGAAAGCGGTGAAAGCCCCGACCAATGCGGCAGACGTGCTATCACCCGTTAAGCTTTTTTGCCGAAAGGAAGTAAGCAAGAACGGTTTTGCGTCCGTTAAAGCGCACAAAAGAGATGCCAGACAAGGCATCATTTGGGTGGTACCGTAGAAGATATGCGTCTTTTGCCCCATGGGCGGATGGCGTTTTTTTAATTATTTCGATGCCGGCAAAACCGGCAAAAACAGAGGGAGAGAAACATGCTGTACAAACAGGTCGACAAAAACCTTAACTTCAAGGACCGCGAGCTCGAGGTTTTAAAGTTCTGGGAGCAAAACGAGATATTCAAAAAGACCGTGGATAAAAACAAAGGCGAGAAGGCCTACACGTTTTACGACGGTCCGCCAACGGCCAACGGCAAGCCGCACATCGGCCATATATTGACGCGCTGCATCAAAGACCTGATTCCGCGCTACCGTACCATGCAGGGATACGACGTGATGCGCAAGGCGGGCTGGGATACGCATGGACTGCCTGTTGAGCTCGAGGTGGAAAAGCTTTTAGGGCTTGACGGCAAGGAACAAATCGAAGAGTACGGTGTGGAGCCGTTTATTGCGGAGTGCAAAAAGAGCGTCTGGAAATATAAGGGCGAATGGGAGCGCATGAGCGAACGCGTGGGCTTTTGGGCGGACATGGAGCACCCGTATATTACATACGACAACAACTACATCGAATCCGTGTGGTGGTCGATTAAGCAGGTGGCAGACAAGGGGCTTTTGTATAAGGGTCACAAGGTGGTGCCGTATTGTCCGCGCTGCGGAACGGCGCTTTCATCGCACGAGGTGGCGCAAGGCTATAAAGACGTTGAGGAAGAATCCGTTTTCGTCAAGTTTAAAGCCAAGGATGCGGACAATACCTATTATCTCGCATGGACGACCACGCCGTGGACGCTGCCGTCTAACGTGGGGCTCTGTGTGAACCCGCGCGAGAAATACGTCAAGGTTAATCACGACGGCGCTTATCTCATCATGGCGGCGGCGCTGGTGGAGCCGGTGCTTGGCGAAGGCAAACAGATTATCGAAGAGTATACCGGCATAGATTTGGAATACAAGGAATACGAGCCGCTTTACGACTTCGGTGCGGCAGATAAAAAGGCATGGTTTATAACCGCCGATGATTATGTGACACTGTCGGACGGCTCGGGTATCGTGCATATCGCGCCTGCGTTCGGTGAAGACGACGCGCGTGTGGGCCGCAAATACGATCTGCCTTTTGTGCAGATGGTGAACGAACAGGGCCGTTTCAAGACGGGCACGCCTTGGGAAGGCGTTTTCGTCAAAGACGGTGATCCAAAGATTATTGCGGACTTGAAGGAGCGCTCTTTGCTGCTTGCCTCCAAAGCGTATTCGCACAGCTACCCGTTTTGCTGGCGCTGCGACACGCCGCTGCTCTACTATGCAAGAAGCACCTGGTTCATAAAAATGACAGCAGTTAAAGACATACTGCTTAAAAACAACCGCGCGGTCAACTGGCTTCCGGAGAACATCAAGGAAGGCCGCATGGGCAACTTTTTGGAAAACGTGATCGACTGGGGTCTTTCGCGTGAGCGCTACTGGGGTACGCCGCTGCCTGTGTGGCAGTGCAAGTGCGGACATCACACCGTGATCGGTTCGGTGGCGGAGCTGCGTGAAAAAGGGCAGAATGTACCCGAAGACTTGGAGTTGCACAAGCCGTTTATCGATGCGGTAACTATTAAATGCGACGAGTGCGGCGGCACGATGAAGCGCGTGAGCGAGGTCATCGACTGCTGGTACGATTCGGGCTCGATGCCGTTTGCGCAATGGCATTACCCGTTTGAAAACAAAGAAGAATTTGAAAAACGCTTTCCGGCCGATTTTATCAGCGAAGCCGTGGATCAGACACGCGGCTGGTTCTACACGCTGCTTGCCATCGGCACGCTGGTGTTCGAGCGCAACCCGTTTGAAAATTGTATTGTGCTCGGCCATGTGCAGGACAAGGACGGCCAGAAGATGAGCAAGCACAAGGGTAACGTGGTAGACCCGTGGACTGTGCTCGATAATCAGGGTGCCGACGCTGTGCGCTGGTATTTCTATGTGGGCAGTATGCCGTGGCTGCCGAGCCGTTTCTACGCGGATGCAGTATCGGAAGCGCAGCGTAAATTTATGGGCACGCTTTGGAACACATATGCGTTCTATGTGCTTTATGCGGATATCGACGATTTTGACCCGACCAAGCATAAATTAAAGCTGGACAACGTGATGGACAGATGGATACTTTCGCGCCTGCATACATTGATTCAGACGGTGAGCAAGCACTTGAATGACTACCGTTTAACCGAGCCTGCGCGTGAGATGGATAAGTTCGTCGATGAGCTGTCCAACTGGTATGTACGCCGCTGCCGCGGCCGTTTCTGGGCGCCCGGCATGGAGCAGGACAAAGCTGACGCTTTTCTCACGCTGTATACGGTGTTGGAGACGCTTTGCCGTCTTGCCGCACCCTTTATCCCGTTTATGACCGAGACGATGTATCAGAACATCGTGCGCAGCGTGGATAAGGCCGCGCACGAGAGTGTGCATCTTTGTGCATATCCTGAGTGCGATGAGAGTATGATTGATAAAGAGCTGGAAAAGAGCATGGATGCCGTTCTGAACATCGTGGTGCTGGGGCGCAGTGCGCGCAACACCGCTGTGATCAAAAACCGCCAGCCGATTGCCAACCTGTATGTGGCCGGTATCGATTCTCTGGATGAAATGTACAAGAAGCTTGTTTCGGGTGAGCTTAACGTCAAAAAGGTATGGCTTGGTGCCGACGTATCGGCGTTTACATCTTACAACTTGAAGCCGCAGCTCAAAACGCTGGGACCACGCTACGGCAAGCTGCTGGGTGTGATCAAAACGCATCTTGATGAAGCCGATTCTGTAGAAATTGTGGATATGGTGCGCGCAGGCGAGACGTACACGTTTGAAGCCGACGGACAAACGGTGGCGCTTACCGAAGAGGATCTGCTTATTGAGCCTATACACAAAGAAGGTTTCGTGGTGGAGTCGGAAGGGCCTTTAAGCGTGATACTCGATACGACGCTTTCCAACGCGCTTATCGAGGAAGGTTTTGTACGCGAGATGATCAGCAAGATTCAGACGATGCGTAAGGAAGCGGGATTCGAAGTGATGGATCATATCCGGCTTGCGGTCACGGGCAACGAGCGGCTATCGGGTGTGATTGAGCGCAATGCGGACGAGATTATGGCCGAGGTGCTGGCAGATGAGATGTCGGGTGAGCTGGCGGGCTATACGAAGGATTGGGATATTAACGGAGAAAAGGCCACGCTGAGCGTACAAAAAATATAGCCGATTAAGCAGTAAATGAATCGCATCTTATTTCAGGCAGTCTTTTTACGCCCTGTTGGCAATGAAACGGGGCGTTATTTTATTTTGCGCGGCAACGATTTATCAGCATAGACCTTGACGATTATATCGCCAGCCGATATACTATATCATATAGCTATATATGGCAAGCTGGCGGGGGGACTATTTTGGAAACGATGGATCTAAAAAAGAACAGACATGTGTTTTTACGCATCGGTTTTGCGTTGATGACCATGGTGGTCATTACGGTGTCGCTTCAACTGGCAGGCTACCGTATTTTCGCTCATTCAGTGAACAACGATTGGTTTCAGTATGTGCTCGCCGTATTGCCTCAATATCTGATTGCCATGCCGATTGCGGGCTTGATTATGCGCAAAACACCGGCGCAGACGATAGCCCCAAAAAAGCTCAAGACAGGACAATTTATGATTGTCTTAATGATATGCTTTGCCATCATGTATGCTGGCAATTTTATTGGCACTCTGTTCAATCTAATCATACAATTACTTGCGCAAAGCAAAATGACAAACTTGATTCAGCAGGTGATTGCAGGGTCTAGCATATGGTCCAATCTGATTTTTGTTGCTTTATTGGCGCCGGTAGCGGAAGAATTGTTTTTCCGCAGGCTTCTTATCCCGAAGCTTTTGCCGTTCGGTGAAAAACCGGCCGTCATATTAAGCGCGCTTGCTTTTGGGTTGATTCATGGGAATCTGATTCAATTTTTCTACGCGTTTGGGTTGGGGCTGGCTTTTGGATACATATTCGTGAAGACGGGCAAGGTCATCTACACGGTCATCTTGCATATGATCATCAACTTCATCGGCAGTGTGATTTCGGTGCTGGCGCTTCAGCAAAACATGATATCTATGATAGTGTCCGGTCCTATCATGCTGGCAGTTGTGGGTATGGCTATAGCGAGGATTGTTCTCTTCTTTAAAAACAAAAAGCGCATCGTGATGAGCGGCGGACTGTGTGATGTGCCCAAAGGAAAAAACGTCGTTTTTTTCAATACGGGCATGATATTGTTCTATGTGGTCAGTGCGGCGCTTTTCGCGCTAAATACGTATACCATGTTTGTTCAAACTTAAATTAAGTCCTTTAGATTACGGTTATTGAATTTTACTTGATATGTGTTTAAAATATAGCATATGAGAAACGATAGACAAAAGGTGGCCTTAGTGACGGGCGCAAGTTCCGGCATTGGTCAGGCTGTGGCGCAGACCATGGCGAAGAACGGCTATATCGTATACGGCACATCGAGGCGTGCAAACTTTGAGACGGTGGATTGCGGCGGCGCTTCGTATATAATGGTGCCTATGACGCTGGAGAACGATCAAACCATTGCTGATGCGGTGACATACGTGCTCGATAAGCAGGGGCAGATCGATGTGCTTGTGAACGCAGCAGGCAGCGGCATTGCCGGGGCAATTGAGGAGACGACAGTTAATGAGGCAAAAACACAGTTTGACGTTTGTTTTTTCGGTGTGATCAGCGTTTTAAACCACGTGCTGCCCGCGATGCGTGAAAAACAAAGCGGCACTGTCATCAACATCGGCTCGATGGCAGCTTGTTTTCCAATTGCGTTTCAGGCCATGTACAGTGCGGTCAAATCGGCATTGTTTATGCTCACGTTATCGCTGCGCATGGAAGTGAAGCCGTTTGGCATAAAGTGCAGCACGGTTGAGCCGGGGGATACCAAAACAGGCTTTACGGCAAAACGTGTGTTTACGAAAAAATCCGCAAAGACGGCATACCGTTTGCCCATGGAGCGCGCATTGTACGAGATGATACGCTCTGAGCTGTTGTCCCCGGGCCCGGAAAGATGCGCAGAAATCATACTGAAAGTTGCCCGAATGAAAAATCCGCCCGCGAGGGTTTCGGTGGGCTTTCGCTATAAAGTTCTGTATGCTCTGTCAAAGCTCACTTCTTGGCGTTTCAAGGAGCGGATTATCCGTGCCATTTATTTGCGAAAAGACCCGCCCTCAGATGCGGTTTGGACATACGAAAAACAGTTTAAGGAGAATTGATTATGGACGGATTAAGCACAATACTTGAAAGAAGAAGCTGCCGCGTTTATCAGGACAAGCCGGTGAGTGAGGACGTGATACACAACCTGTTAAAAGCAGGCATGTATGCGCCGTCCGCAATGAACTCACAGCCGTGGGAATTTGTTGTTATGCAGGATGCGGAGAAGAAAGAAGCGGTTTCTCAAATCGTTTCATACTGGAGCATGCTCAAAAAAGCGCCGGTTGCTATACTTGTGATGGCGAATATTAACGGTTACCGCGCTAAGCCCGATGAGTTTTTCGTTCAGGACTGCGCAAGCAGCACAACGTGCATACTGCTTGCAGCACAGGCGCAGGAACTGGGCGCTGTATACTTGGGGCTTTATCCGCATGAGGACAGAATGAAAAAGGTGCGAGAGATATACAATATTCCCGAACACATCATGCCGTTTTCCATCGTGTCGCTTGGGTATCCGGAATCCACGTCGAACCCGCATACCACATTCCATACGCACAAGGTTCACAAAGACGAATATTAAGCTGTCTTATACCCGCTGGTCATCCAAGTTGATGTAATACCGTTTCACGTTGTCCTTGCCGGTGACGACGCGCATGCGCGTTTCGTGCTCGGCTTGAAGCAGTGTATCCTCCGCAGCTTCGCCGCGGTAAGCGTGAACATGACCGTTAATGCGATACTCGAGGCCGTCACTTGGACGAATGGCACTCTGTAAGCGTTTTAATGCTTTTTGCGCCGAAAAGGCGTTGGCTTCAATAAGCAGCACCGCGATATAGCTGTCGGCAATGCGCGCGGCGGAATCCAGCGTACGCAGCGTGTCCTGCAGCTGTACGGCGGCATTGGCTAAGCACATCTGCGCATAGTCTTTGCTGGCTATGCCGGGTATGGCGCCGAATGCGTCGATGGTGAAAATCACGAGACTGAAGGTGCTACGAAAGCGTCTTGCGCGGGCGATTTCCTTCTCCATCACGTCGAGCAGCCCCTTGCGGCTGAAGAACCCCGTGAGCTTATCGTATTTTAGCAGTGTCTCCCTGTAAACACGCTCAGGGTCTATGGCTGGCGCTTGCGTGGCGAGATATTTGAGCTTGTATATAATGGGCTGAAGCTGTGCGTAGCCAAGGCACACAAACCATTCGCCTTTTTCCTTTACCACATATTTGGTATATGTTTCTTCGTTGACTTTGCCCGTGCGGTTGTCACGGTCTGTGAGGAACACGGAAAAAACATGCACACATTCATATTCTGTATCATTCACCACGCATTTTTCATATGCCCGAAAGGGCTTGATGACATATGAGCCCATTTGATAAAGCACCTTTACGGCTTCTTTCCATTCGCAGAATTCTTCCAGGGTAAACATGCTGCGGTCTTTATAAGATAGCTGCATATATGCCGATTTCCAGCTGTCGTGCAGCAGACTGCGAAAATAAGCATCCAGTGCCTTTTGAGCTGCCGCGTGGGGCTCGGCGGCTGTGGCCGGTTTAGGCTGTGGCCGGCGATTGTAGGCCAACCACTGCCGATGATAGTTTTTGCGCTGTTCCGGGTCAGAAATGATCGTGTATGCCTGATTGATGAGTTGCATACGTTCTGTGGCTTTATTATTTGTGTTGATGTCGGGATGGTTCATTTGGGCGAGCCGTCTGTACGCACTTTTGACGATTTCCGGCTCTGCGTCCTGATGAACCTGTAATATCATATAGTAGTCTAGAAATTCTTTGTTTAATGCATTCATATGTTCCCTTCCATATATTCTGTATAATAAGCTGCAATTACATACAATATATATAAACCAATTTACCAATATTGAACTCGAAAAATTTTAAAGGCCAAGGACGCCAAAAAGCAAAACACCGACGATGCCTGCAATCAGAATGATAAGTATGGGGGAACGCTTATACTTGATGATGGCGACGGCGCTAATGGCTGCGATTATCACCGACGGCACATCTGTACCGGAAAGCAGGGAGGCAAAGTGAAGCTCGGATACGCTTTTAATACCGAGCAGTGCGGGCAAAGCCATGATCGCCGCGGCTGAGGCAATAAGCCCCGTGACGACAGGACGAAGACCCCACATGGCGCGTTTTACGATAATATTGTCTTCGAATTTGAAAAAATACTTTGCGAGCAGTGTAGTGATAATGAGGGATGGAAGCACAACCGCTACAGTGGCAACGATGCCGCCGAACAGCCCCGTCGTTTTCACACCCGCAAATGTAGCGGCGTTTATGGCGAAGGTACCGGGAGTCATCTGAGAGACAGCCACAATATCGGCCACTTCAAGATGGGTCATCAGCCCGTAGCCCACGAGTTCGCTGTTAATGAGCGGCAGCATCGCATAGCCCCCGCCGATGGAAAAAAGCCCGATTTTGAAGAAAATCCATCCGAGAATCAGATATTCACTCATACTGTATCTTTCCCGGAATCGGAATTGTTTTGGATGCGTATTCGCCAAATGCCTGCGATGATGCCGAAAATAATGCCGCCAATTATGATATAGATGCTGCCCGAATCCAGCACGATAGACAGTAAAAAGGCCGCGAAAAACGCGACCATTGCAACAGCATCCTTATAAAAAGGCTTCATGAACGTGAGAAAAGCCGACACGAGCAGCGCGACGACAGCAGCCCGAATACCGCGCAGCGCGCCTGACACATAGATATTGTCGCGCACTGCGGCGTATACGAATGTGATGATCGTCAGCACGATGATCGACGGCAGCACAACGCCGGACACAGCCACGATGGCACCCCGAAATCTCTTTAACCGATAGCCGATCAGTATGCTGCAATTCACGGCGATCGCGCCGGGCACCGATTGTCCCAGTGCGATCATGTTGACCATGTCGTCGTTGCTGATCCAGCCGTTCTTATTTACGAATTCATCTTGGAACAGCGGCACCATCGCATAACCGCCGCCGAATGTCATCGCGCCTATTCTCATCATTGTCAGAAAAATGCGAAGAAGGCTGCTGTCTTTAGCCATTACCGCCTCTGTTTTTTGTGTGGTTCAAAAGCCCGCCATCGAGCAGCACGGCTTTTAACCTGTCCGATACTTCAATGCGTACTTTAAACGCATGTTTTTTGGTTGTGTTTTCCACGGTGAACTCAACATGCCCGTTCACCTTGGCAGGAGCATCGTTTATCACGAGCGTGTCGCCCAAATCAATTTTATCGTAGTCGCTATCATCTGTGAACACGAGCGGCAATATACCTGAATTCACAAGGTTCGCCATGTGTATGCGCGCGAACGATTTGGCAATCACGCCGCGGATACCAAGATACAGAGGTACCAGCGCCGCATGCTCACGGGATGAACCCTGACCGTAGTTGTGCCCTGCGATAAGGAACCCGCCGCCCTTTTCTTTGGCTCTCGTCGGGAAAGTATCATCCACAGGCGTTAAGCAAAAG
Source organism: Clostridia bacterium (assembly GCA_003249555.1). GTDB lineage: Bacteria > Bacillota > Clostridia > Christensenellales > SZUA-584 > SZUA-584. The sequence continues at coordinate 45,967 of QKIQ01000005.1, forward strand.
TCGCTCAAGTACGGAATGTTTGAGCGATACGGAAGCAGCTTTGCCCCCGACGGCATGATATGGTCGGTCGTGATGTTGTCTTCCATCTTAAGCAGCACGTCACCAGCAACACTTTCTTCCAGTGTTTTGCCGAGCGGAAACGGTTTGATGTTGGGTCCGCGCACCACATCGGTTTCGCCGTTTTCATCCGGCGGTGCGACGAGGTTATCGTTGATCAAAAACGCGCTTGGCATATCAATCGTCAGCGCATCCGTATCAAGACCCAAGTCGCGCGGGTCGGTCAGTACGCCTTTGAGTGCGGTGGCTGCCGCAGTTTCGGGACTCACGAGGTAAACACCTGCGCTGGCCGTGCCCGAGCGGTTGTAGAAGTTGCGGTTAAATGTACGAACCGAAATCGCGTTGGTACGGGGCGCTTGTCCCATACCGATGCACGGTCCGCAGGCGCATTCGAGTATTCGCGCGCCCGCTGCAATCATGTCGGCCAAAGCACCGTTCTGTGCCAGCATCGTCATCACCTGCTTGGAGCCGGGAGATATCACGAGACTCACATCGGGGGAAATGCTTTTTCCCTTAAGTATGGATGCGACCCGCATAAGGTCGAGATAAGACGCGTTTGTGCAGCTGCCGATGCACACCTGATCGACTTTGATGGGCCCGATCTCATGAATGCTTTTCACATTGTCGGGGCTGTGCGGCATGGCGGCCATTGGCGCTAGCGCAGACAAGTCGATGGTGATCGTCTCGGCGTACTGCGCGCCGTCGTCCGCGCTGAGCGGCGTAAAATCTGCTTCGCGGCCCTGCGCTTTAAGAAATTCGCGCGTGATATCGTCGCTAGGAAACACGGATGTGGTGGCGCCGAGCTCTGCGCCCATGTTGGTGATGGTCGCGCGCTCCGGCACTGACAGCGATTTAACGCCATCACCAAAGTATTCCACGATTTTGCCCACGCCGCCTTTTACGCTCAGACGACGCAGCACCTCAAGTATCACGTCTTTGGCGGAAACGCCGAAGGGCAGCTTTCCGATAAGCTCCACACCGAGTATTTTGGGCATAGGGATATAGTATGCGCCGCCGGCCATCGCGACAGCCACGTCCAGCCCGCCTGCGCCGATCGCAATCATGCCGATGCCACCGCCTGTGGGTGTATGGCTGTCTGAACCGAGCAGCGTCGCGCCGGGCACACCGAAACGCTCCAGATTCACCTGATGGCAGATTCCGTTGCCGGGACGGCTGAAGTAAATGCCGTGTTTCTTGGCAACGGTTTCGATGAACTTGTGATCGTCCGCGTTCTCAAAGCCAGATTGCAGCATATTATGGTCAATATAGGCCACCGACTTTTTGGTTTTCACACGCGGCACGCCCATCGCCTCAAACTGCAAATAGGCCATCGTGCCCGTTGAATCCTGTGTCAGCGTATAATCAATTTTGATCGATATCTCCTCTCCGGCCTTCATCTCACCGGAAACCAAATGCTTTTGTATAATTTTCTCTGCCAGTGTTTTGCTCACAAATGCCCCTCCACATATAATTTGCTTCAATTCTACCTTTAGATAAAAAAAAAATCAACTTGAATACGCAAATTGCATACCCAAGTTGATCAGGGTAAAGCTATTGTGCCATTTGGCGCCCTAAAAACGCCGCTGCCGCTTCCGCGGCTTTCTGCTCCGATTCTCCAAGACTGCCTCCCCGTGAGATCAGTACGATCGCACCGATTGGCTGACCGTCCATCGATATGGGCGCGATGACCTGTGCGGTTGTTAGGGCTTGATTTTCGCCGCTAACCAATGGAATTATGTCTGTTCCGGCGTTCTTTTTCACTGTGCGCGCGTTGATAGCATCTTCAAACGCGCCGCTGACCGGGCGCTCTGCGTAGTCTCTTTTGTGCTCGCCGCTCGCCGCGAGAACCGTGTCTCTGTCACTGATAACGGCTGTAAGCCCCAGTGTGGACGAGAGCGCTTCTGCAAAGTCGATTGCGAAAGACGCCAATTCGCCGATGGGTGAGTACTTTTTGAGTATAATGCCGCCTTCTCTGTCGGTATATATTTCGAGCGGGTCTCCCTCGCGAATACGCAAGGTGCGCCGAATCTCTTTGGGTATCACAATTCTGCCGAGCTCATCGATGCGTCTTACAATACCTGTTGCTTTCATAAAAAATTCCTCCTTAAAAATATCGGTGGTTATGCTGTTATTGTTTGTTAGAATGGTCAAATTATGCGCTGATTCGCAAAATCGGCCTTCTGTCTAATAAGCAGCGCATAAAACAAAACGGGCTGCTATGCGGCCCGTTTTTTCGTTCAGCTTTTTTTCAAACAGAGAAACCAATCGAGGCAATACATGCCGTCTGGTGGTGTCTCCATTCGCTGCTGCGCGATACCGCACGAACCGGCGGGCGGTATAATCACATCATCACCTGGCTGCCAGTTGGCCGGAGTGGCTACGCCCTCCGCGTCTGCTTTTTGCAAAGCCACAATGATGCGTTTGATCTCGTCGAAATTTCTGCCTGTCGAAGACGGATAGTAGAGGATACACCTCACGACCGCTTTGGGATCGATGATAAAAACGGCGCGGACAGCCTGTGTATCCGAAGACCCCGGTTGTATCATGCCAAACTTTTTTGCGACGTCCATTTTGATGTCTTCGATAAGCGGGAATTTGACTTCAACATTTTTCATTCCCTTGTATTCAATTTTTTCCTTTATTGTGCGAAGCCATGCGATGTGTGAGTAAAGCCCGTCCACAGATAGCCCGATTAATTCTGTATTCAATGCTGCAAATTCTTCTGCCATTGTGGCAAATGTCATAAACTCCGTGGTGCAAACCGGCGTAAAATCGGCCGGATGACTGAAAAGAATGACCCATTTGCCTTCGAAATCCTCCGGGAAACGGATTTCTCCTTGAGTGGTTTTTGCGGTAAACGATGGAGCCTTGTCGCCGATTAACGGCATCATCACAGTATTTGTTTCATCCATGATTTATTTCCCCTTTCATTTCTTATTATATAAACCATTATAAACCAATGTTTTGGAATATACTGTGACTTTATCACATTAATAAGAATTATTATGAATAGGACACTAAGAATCATTTAAATAACAAATATTACTTATAACACACTACTTTGCTAATGTATTCTAATATAGAGTAAACATTGTATTCTGTGACTTTGTCACAAAAAGAAGAAAAAAAACGCTTTATTTATGACAATATTATATCACAATATGTAAAATGATATCAATATTTATTTCATTTTATCTGCAATAACAGAAAACACAAAGGATACCAGCAGAATTCCAATGGCAATATAAATAAGAGGGCGACTGTTGTCTATAGGGCATACACCGGGCGGCAAGCTGGCTTTAAGACTGAAGCTTAAATAAAGGGCAAGCGCACCCAATGCTGCGCCTATACCCAACAAGACGTTAGAAATGAGTGAATATAGCTTATGTTTTTTCATGTCATAATTCTCCCGATATTTTTTTATAAATATAACACAGCAAATGTGAACATGACGAAAATTTATTGACTTTTACTATAGATGATGACACGTTTCAAAGCGAGTGGTAAAATGAATCATAAATATACGGAGGCAAGTATTATGGAAGACAAGAAAGGCAAAATAACCGGTTTGGCGCATATTGGAGTTTTTGTCAGCGATATTGAACGCTCTATCGCTTACTATTCAAGTATGCTGGATTTCAAGTGCTACCACAGAGTTGATATTGAGGATAAAAACGGAACCGTAAGGATTGCATTTATAAGAAATGGGTCGTGCGTCATTGAGCTGGTGCAAACGCCGGATGCCATGCAAAAGACTGACGGACCGGTTGACCATATTGCGCTGGATGTGGATGATATCGATGCGGCAATGGCCAATCTTAAAGCGAAAGGCGTCCAGTTTGAAACAAAAGAGCCAATTTTCCTGCCCACAATGTTCAGCGGCGTCAAGTATGCGTTTTTCCGCGGGCCGGACGGAGAGCATTTGGAAATTAATCAGCTTCTTTAGTTAAAGAATGCGAGTTCGTAATTGAGATATAGCGCGAAGCAAAGCCACACCATATATGGGACGAGCAGATAAGAAGCGATTCTGTTATAGCGGTATACTTCTGGGTAAAGAGCAATAGCGGCAATCGCGGTGATGATCAGCACGAAGAAAGCGCCGATCGGATTCTGAAGATAAAAAAATGTATACATCCACAGTACATTTAAGACGCCGGTCAACACGAATAACGCCAGCGTCTTTTTTTGTATACCCGGCATCACACTGACCAAAGACAGTGACGCGGCCAGCAGCAAGTAAAGCAACGTCCATACGATGGTAAAGACAAGGGGGGGTGGTTGTAGTTCGGGCTTTAACAGCGACTGATACCATTCGCTTGACGTATCAGTAAATGCTGTGCCCATTGCTGCCACCGCTGCAAAGAAAAGCACTGAGCAGGCAATACGCAGTATTTTCTCTTGTTTACGCATATTCTTATCCTCCGCTTAAGTATATTCTTGTGATAGGTGCGTTATGTGCACATGGGAGAGATAACAATGATCAAAAGAATCGTTTTTATTGTAATGATCATGGGTGAGCTTTTGTCTGGTTTGGGTGGCAGTTTGAAAGGACGCCTAAGCCCTTACATGACCTTGCCGCCAAAGGAGTCGGCGGTATGCGAATTGCTGGAAAACCGCGGTATTGGCAATGTGGTTTTTGATATTCAGTATCCGGTGATACAAGGGTTTGATGATGAGGTTTTTAAACATCGGCTTAACAAGCGTATTCTCATGCAGGTGGAAAATGCCAAGGCGGATGTATTATATCAGGCAAAGAGCGATGAGGACTGGGTTTTTGTTCTGCGCGTTTTTGATGAGGTGAAATGCCTGCGCGGTATATTGTCTGTTCGCGTCACAAATGACATTGATAACGGGGGAACGGGTTTCCCGCATACCGTATACTACAACGCTGATATTGAGAAAAACTGCTGTTTAACGCTGGACGACCTTTTCGTGACGAATGATTATCGAAATGCTATTGACAATTTTATCAGGAAGGGGATTGATAAAGATGAGCATTATTTTCCGGAAGAGTTCAAGGGTGTATGTGAGAGCACGTCATTTTTCATTTCTGGAAGACAGCTTTATATCGCTTTTGCCAAATACGAAATCGCGTCGGGAATGACGGGTGAGCCCACATTTGCCATCCCTACAGCGCTAATCCGAAAATGGCTGAAGCCCAAATACGCGTCTTTGTTTTGGTGAAGAATCACATCATACTCTTTATTGTATACACAAGCTCAGGCGGCCAGCGGCCGCCTGCTCGTAAACTGTTAAACCAGATTTTCTTCGTTGAGCACATCCAGCGTACCCAAGAATTTGCCGTCTTTTCGTATCAGCTCGCCGTCGAAATAAATTTCACCGCCACCGTACTCGGGGCGCTGTATCAATACGAGATCCCAATGTACGGCGCTCTCGTTGCCGTTATCCGCATCCTCATAGCACGAACCGGGCGTTAAGTGGATAGACCCTGCGATCTTTTCGTCAAACAGGGTATCGCACATTGGGTGCAGAATATACGGGTTGACGCCAAAGGCGAATTCGCCAAGATATCGCGCGCCTTCGTCGGTATCGAGTATCTTGTTTAAACGCTCGGTATCGTTGGCCTTCGCATCCACAATCTTTCCATTTTTAAATTCAAAATAGATGTTTTCAAACTTGAAGCCCTGTGAGAACGACGGCGTATTATATGTGATGTGCCCGTTCGCGCTGTTCTTTAAAGGCGCGGTATAGATCTCGCCGTCGGGTATGTTCATGTGTCCTGAGCACTTCTTGGACGGAATCCCCTTGACTGAGAACTTAAGGTCGGTCCCGGGACCTTTGAGGTGTACTTCGTCAACCGTTCTCAGGCGCTCCTTCATTACATCCATCGCCTTGTCCATTTTTGAGTAGTTAAGGTTGCAGACGTTGAAATAGAAATCCTCAAACTGTTCGGTGCTCATGTTTGCCAGCTGTGCCATGGATCCGTTGGGAAAGCGCAGCACCACCCATTTCGTTTTTTTCACGCGCAGTTCATGATGCACCTGCCTGGAGTAGATAGAGCGGTAAAGCTTTAGCTTTTCCTCATCCACATCGGAAAGCTCGGAGGTGTTGTAAGAGCCGCGAAACGCGACGTAAGCGTCCATATCGCGCATCAACGTGGCGTCATAGCGTGTCAGGTCTTCAATCTGCTCCTTGGTGGCGTTTTGCAGCAGCGCGCGCTGAATGCGCTGGTTGCGGATCCAGCTGAACGGCACGCCGCCCGCATCATATACCTCTTTGATGAGCTGCATTGAGAGCTCTTCGGGGCAGTCGAAATTTTCAATCAATACACGTTCGCCTTTTTTGACGGACATGGAATAGTTCACAAGGGAATGACAAAGCTTTTTTAGTCTCGGATCGATCATAGTTCCTCCAAATTAATTTGTTCCTCAATGATATAAAGTGGCCGCGCTTTGGCCTCATCGTATATTCTGCCCAAATATAGGCCGAAAATGCCAAGGCAGATAAACAGGCAGGAAACAAGACCAAACACCAGCGAAAAAATAATGTGCAGATATGTCCATGCGCCTGTTAAGAAAAAAATGACTGAAAGCACCAGATAGATGAATGCCGCGGCAGACAGAACAATACCCAAGACAAGAGGGAATTTAAGCGGCTTATTGGAAAACGACGTGATACCGTCGCCCGCGAGCTTGAGCATTTTCTTCATTGAATATTTTGTTTCACCGGCGGCCCGTTCGTCCCGCACATAATCGATAGGGACCGCTTTAAAGCCCGACCATGCCGCGAGCCCCCGTAGGAACCGGTTTCGCTCGGGCATGCTGCTGAGCGTGTCGCACACCTTTCTGTCAATCAGCCGGAAATCGCCTGTGTTAGAAGGGATATATTGACCGCCGAGCCACTTCAACACGCGGTAGTATACCCATGCGGTCAGCTTTTTGAATACGGTTTCACCTTTTCGCTTGATGCGGCGCCCGTAAACGATGTCTGCACCATCCCGCCACATTTTCGCCATGTCGGGAATAAGCTCGGGCGGGTCCTGCAGATCGCAGTCGATGATGACCACGGCTTGTCCTTTGCTTTTGGCCATGCCTGCGGATACAGCCTCCTGATGCCCGAAGTTACGCGAAAAGCTTAACACCTTCACGCATTTGTCCTCTGCCGCAATTTCGCGAAGTTTTTTTAACGTATCATCACGCGAACCGTCGTTGATAAATATCAGCTCGTAATCGCCAAGTGAATCCATCACATTTTTGATTCGCTGATAAGAAAGGTTGAGTACGGCCTCTTCATTATAGGCCGGTATTACGACAGAGTATTTCATATATACTGCTTACCTCCGGTTTCGAATACGATTATATAACACCGCGGGAAACAATTCAAAACAAATACGTACGAATAATGTAAAAGTTTGATGACTATTGTCAGTTTTAGCTATTGCGGCTGCGAAAAATTACTGATAAAATAAATGGCATAATAAACCAATGCTGAAAGGAATAAACCTATGCTGGCAATCATTGCAGTGTTTGATGCGGCGGGCTTTAAAGAATCTTACCGCTTGAGCGGCCGTGCGTTTTTGCAGGCTGAAAAGATCTATCCCGATTTGCAAAAAAAGCTTGGCTTGGTTAAGACAGTGATTGCCTATCAGGCGGGGCAAAGCGGTGAGAAAAGCAGGGCTTTGGCATTGCCGCTCAACGGCTTTGACTTGGAGACAAACGGCTTTACACTAAAGCTGAGAGCAGCCCAAAAGCTGGGTGTGAAAAGCGCTGCAGTGGGCGGCGAGATCTATCGAGTATCTACGCAAAACGGATGGTTGAACGAAGCGGGGCATGCGCCGTTGCTTTTCTTTATGCCGCGAGAAGACTTTGCGGTACTGTGCAAACGTCTTAAACGTGACGAGCAAACGCAGCTGCTGCTGGAGAAAGGCGATTACAAGGGTGTTTGTATGCTGTATGCGCCGCTGCGAAATGTGAAAACCGATCCGCAGGTGTGGGATAATGCCGATGCATTATATAATTTGGGGCTTGCGTGCAGCAAGCTTGCCACCACGCTGCTGATCAAAGCCGGAGAAAGCAAAAAGCTTGATGAAGCCAAGCAGTACCGCAGCTTTTGCGTGGCGTTTCTAAAGCGCGGCGCGGCGCTGGAGCAATACAATGCGCGGTGCGCCACGGCGCTTGCCTATCGCTATTATTCCAACGTGCATGAGCTAATGCGCCCAGGAGAGCGGCGCGATCAGGACTTGGGTCAGGAAATCGATAACGCAAACGAGTGGCTGAGCCGCGCGCTGGAGATCTATCCGCAGAGCATACGCAACAACTACCGCAAGGGCAAGCTCATCATCGAAAAGCAGGCGCCGTATCTGCTGTTTGGCAAGCGCGCTTTTGGCGCAAGGGAGGCCGAGCTGCTGCGTGAGATCCGCGAGGTGGGCGAGGAGCATCTTGCGACCGCGATATCGCTGTATGAAGCGCTGGAAGACGGCGAGGAAAAACAGCGCAATACGCGGGAATACGCCAAAGCGCTTTTTGTGCTGGGCAATTATTATACCGACGATGCGTATCTGCCGGTTCACGAGTATTATCTTCGCATCATCGCAGGTTCCAATACGCCGTGCCATGTTCAGACGATATCAAAGCTCGATCTGCAAAGCGCCGCAGAGCTGCTGGAAAAGTGTTACCGCGCCGAGACGGACTTCCCGCTGAGTAAGCTCGACACAAAGGCGCTCGCCGCGCTGCAAAAGGAATGGACGCGCGCGCCATCCGAAAAGCTTTATCGCTTGGGCTGTGCGTACAGCGGCATGGCGTTTGTGTCAAGCGCGACTGGAGAAGACGCAAAGGCGCACGCCAAGAGGGCTTTGCGCTATCTGGAAGCGGCCAAGCGCGTGACGGAAAGATACACAGACCGCAAGCACAACACATGGCACATCAGCGAAAAGATAGCGTGGGTTTATATATACATGGGGCAGTATGACCGCGCGGCAAAGCTGCTTGTGCGTTCACGTGCGGGATACATCGTCAACACATATGCCATCGCGCTGATGCTGACGGGCGGCGAAGGCGCGTTTGACAAGGCGCGGCAGGCACTGCACAGCGCCTCAGGCGACAGGCGCAATCTCGCTGCGGAATTGTCTGCCCTGCTCTGCGCTTACGCGTGCAAGAAAACGGGGCATGAGGTTCCGCCGATGCCCAAAACGCTGTCTGTTAAGAATGCGCGATTGGCGGCGGTGCTGGGGCTAGAGGCTAAGTAACAACTTTATCGCATTTTATCCGCTTTAAATTTATATAATAGGGCTATACTGTGGTTGGAAATATTATGCCAATCAGTACATCACCCCTCTGTCGATAATCGAACCGTCTAAGGCGTTAATTGTGACAAAGCATATCTCTGACCCCGGTGTGACGCCGCTCGGCACCGCGTTTTCATCATACCCGATAAAGCTCCACGTGGGTATCAGCTTGTAATCACCTTCACTGTCTTTCATCAATACCTTGGTGAATCCAAGCTCAATGCGGTTGATGTGGATTTGCGTCGCTTCCGCAAATACGCTTGTGTTTTCGGTATCTAAATTGCTCAGCGGCTCTGGCGAGAGCAGAAAATCCATTTGCTGTAAAAACCGCTCTTGTACCTTCTCCCAAGCGAGGATGCGAACATTGTCATTATCAACCACAACGACATCCGACGGGTTTTTCCAATGCACCTTCATTACCCGCCCTTCCAAGGTTTCAATTTGGAGAAACTCGGGTGTCAGTAAATCCATGACAATAGTTCCGTCCGAATCCAACGTCTGCGTCCCAAGGTGTGTGTTCGTATATGTTTCAAGCAGCCCGTTTTCCGTTCTGGTATAGTAGTAGCAGTAACCGTTTTCGCCTTTGCATACAGTATCAAGCTGCATGTAATCGATCTTCATGTTTGCGACAAGCGCATCGATCTGCTTTTTTTCGTTTTGGAATGTGATATCATCGGAAAAAAGGCTGGGATTAACAAAACGATCGATTTGATAATCAGTCGCTTTTCGCGCCGCATCTTCCATGAAAAAATCAGAGCCACGGCAATTGCTTCCTTCCACACTCCAGTTGACGAAATCAAAATATGTGATGTGATCGTTATCGTACGCAATCATATTGCTTTGATGTGACCCGCCCACATCTTTCAACGTAAAGCTCGCTTGCTCTAAA
>QKIQ01000089.1 GCA_003249555.1 Clostridia bacterium
CGGCGGCACTTTCGGCGTCGCTGGGAAACAGCAAAGCAAGCAAAGAGGAAGAAATGCTTCTTTACGGGGGGTATGAGCCGTTTACCGTCACGTTGACACATATCCTCAATAACAAAGCGGGCATCGGATGGACAACGTACGCGCATACGGGCGGGCTTGTGCCGGTGTTTGCGTACGGTGCGGGCGCGGAAAGCTTTGGCGGGGCTTACGACAACACGGGCATTTTTACAAAGCTGGTGAGCGTCTGCGGGCTCTGACGTGAGCCAATTTTCGCATGTGGTCTTGAAGCGGTCTATAGCTGTCTTGCCAAAGAGCGTTTAATGTTATCAAGCTTTTCGTTCTTCACCCACCTTGGCATTGCCCGACTTGTGAAAAGAACCCTTGTATTCCACGAGAGCGATATCGCAGCCGTCGCCAATGGTGATATGGTTGCCGCGGACGACCTTTGCCGTGGTATTTTCGAGAATGATTCTTTCGCCCTCGATCAAACCCGCTTCGAGTCTTGGGTTGTGCGTCCCGAGAGTGACGATGGATATCAGGCTCAGGCCCTTTGTGCCGGACATCACGGTGATCGTCTCTCCGCCGATTTCCGTGGCTCTGCTCGTGCTCCAATCCAGGCGTACATCCACGTTTTCCGCATTGAGCAGCCCGTCAATTTCAAAACGCCCCGTGGAGCTGAAGCTTTCCGCGTTGACGTTGCCTTTGAATTTTGCCGAGCCGCTTATTTTGACTGTTTGCGCATCGAGCCCGCCTTTGGCGGTTGCCGCGCCTGAGATCGACACGTCATCCGCCTTGATTGAGGTGCCGAAATTGGCTGAACCGTGAACTTTCAGCACGCTCGCATGCACGTTGCCTTCCATCTGGCCCGAGCCGTTGACAATCAGCTGTTTGCAGGCCATCGCGCCGATGATATCTCCTGAACCGTTGATTACAAAATCATCGCATATCACGTCTCCTGTAATTTTGCCGCGTCCATAAATTTTAACAGACTTGTATTCTCCGCCCGGTACGCTGCCAAAGCCGCTGATCTGAAGATCAGCCAATTCCGCATTTTTCATTTTATTACTCCTCAATCAGTTTTATTTTTAATTCCTCAGTCACAGCCGGCATGCTGATTTTGCCGATCAGCCGGATATCCTTATCGAGGCATATCTCCGAAGAGGCAGGGAGGGCAAAGCAGCAGAAAACCCCGAATTTGCGCGTGAGCATCACGTCAAAATTCGCACTGCGAAAGCGCAGCAGGGTTGTGCGCAGCAGATCAAGCACAAGCCGCCCTTCATCCAAACTCACATTTCCGGACACGAGCAGTGTGTTGAAAATGTATGCCATTCGTATCTCGTTGAAATCAAGATCGCCCTCACCGTGATCTTTGAGAAACAGGTTAAGCACGTCAGACGAAATGAGCCCTCTTTGTGCGAGTTCGTCGGCAGATAGGATCACGTCGTCGGGAGAGGGGGAGAATACGTCGGCAATGTCGTCGAGCGAGACGTCTTCCTTCAGATTCTTGATTTTCTCAATACGGGAAAGCACCTTGCTTCTTGGAAAAAAGGTCTCCTGCCCTGTGTATGTGGATTTGCGGATAAACCATTCCTCAGGAATCAGCCCTTTGCGTTTCCAACGGTAAAGCTGGCCATAAGAAATATCCGCCCGCTCCAGCAGTTCTTTTTTGGAGATCAATTCTTCTTCCATAGCCCATTCCTCCCATCACAATAACAGTGTAACAAAACACTGTTACGCTGTAAAGGGGATAAATAAAAAAGTCTCCGTCATTATTGATAACAGAAACCTATCATCATGCTTAAATATAATATTGCCCGTCGATACGTATGGTGGCGCTGCCGCCGAAAAGCAGTTTATTTTCCTGCATTTTGAGTTTGACAGTATTAAACACGCGGTTATCGCCGCCCTGTTCAATATCGATGGCATGGCCGTCCCAGAGACTGTATTTTCGCATATAGTGGCCGAAAGCGCTGTTGCCGGAGCCTGTGGCGGGGTCTTCCAGATAGCCAAAGCGCGGCGCGAAAACGCGCGTGTGCGCATGGCAGCTTTTATTTTGCGTCTCCATCGAGAAAATCAATATAATGTGAATATCGTTTGTTTCGCAGAACGCTTTTAATTGCTGCTCATTCGGATACACGCTGATTTCATCTGCCAGTGATATGACGGGGACAACGAGCGTTTTGAGCCCCGCGTCAATCACGTCTATCGGGTAGTCGGATGACAATTGAGTCATTTTGAGCTTTTCAGCCACCGTCTGCTTTTTTAGGGGTGTACCTATGAAAGCCGGCTGAGGCGCTGAAATAAATACAGCATCCTCTTCGGGTATTTGGTTGTATACCGTGAGTGCGCCTTTTTTACGCGTATTGATGGTCAACTGTCTTTGAGACAGCAAATGCGGTGTGGCTTTAATGAGGCTGTGCATACAAGCGATCGTGCCGTGGCCGCAAAAGTCCACCTCGCATTCGGATGAATAATAGATGAGCTTTATATCATCTTCCGTGAGTGTGCAGAAGACGACCTCGCAAACAAAGCCTTTATGCTGCTTGGACACATCCAGCATCTGCGCATCGGTTAGCGCTTCGCCGTCTTTGAGGTAAAGGCAGGCCGCCGGATTTCCAAGAGAACCGCCCGACGTGAATGCATCGATCTTTTTGTAGGAATAGGAGCGCATTGTGACTTATACCTCCGTGATTATGAAAAACTTCGCCATAAGCGGGGTAGCATGATCAATATGGGTTAAAGCACCTTGGCGAGAAAGCTTTGCAAGCGATCGCTCTTGGGATGATCGAACAGCTCCTTGGGGCTGTTTTCCTCCACAATTTTGCCTTCGTCCATAAAAATGACGCGTGTGCCCACTTCTCGCGCGAAGCCCATTTCGTGTGTGACGACCACCATCGTCATGCCGCCGACCGCGAGAGATTTCATCACGTCTAGCACCTCGCCGACCATTTCGGGATCGAGCGCGGAGGTAGGTTCGTCAAAAAGCATCACGTCCGGGTTCATACACAGCGCCCGCACGATGGCGATACGCTGCTTCTGGCCGCCGGAGAGCTGCGAGGGGTAGGCGCTTGCTCTGTCGGCAAGACCCACGCGCTTTAAAAGTGTCATGGCGCGTTCCTCCGCTTCTTCTTGGGTCAGCTTTTGCAGCTTCATGGGCGCGAGAGTCATGTTTTTTAGCACCTTCATGTGCGGAAACAGATTGAACTGCTGAAACACCATGCCCATCTTCTGGCGGTGAATGTTGATATCCACCTTGGGATCGGTGATATTGACACCTTCAAAAAATATACGGCCGCCCGTGGGCATCTCGAGAAGATTCAGGCAGCGAAGAAAAGTGGATTTGCCGGAACCCGACGGCCCGACCACCACGGTGACCTCACCCTGCGCAATTTGCGTCGTGATACCATCAAGCGCCTTGAGCTTGCCAAAATGTTTTTCCAGGTCTTCTACCCGAATTAATATATCATCAGTGATCACTGCGTCTTAGTCTCCTTTCCAGCAATGTGACGCCGCGAGAGAGAAGCATCACAATCGCAAGGTATATCAGCGCCACTGCGATGAGCGGCATAAATGCGTCGAACGTGCGGCCTTTGATGATGTCGGCACCCCGTGTGAGATCCTGAAGCCCGATAAAGCCGCAAATGGACGTTTCCTTTAAGAGCACGATGAATTCGTTGGCCAGTGGCGGAACAACGTTTTTAAACGCCTGAGGCATCACAATATGCCACATTGTGCGCGTATAGTTAAACCCGAGGCTGCGCCCCGCTTCAAACTGCCCCGCGTCGATAGACATTATACCGCTGCGGAAAATTTCCGCGACATAAGCGCCCGAGTTAACGCCGAAAGCAATAATGGCGACAAAGGTTTTGCTTACATCCGCAGTGGCAAATATCACAAAGTAAATAATCATCAGCTGAACCAGCACCGGCGTGCCGCGAATGACGGTTAAGTAAAGCTTGCATATGGCGTTGGCAATTTTGAATTTGCCTGTTTTGTCGTGCGTTGAGCGGATAATGGATACAATAAATCCGAGCGAGATACCCAGCAGCACAGCAAAAAGAGTAACCAAAAGCGTGGTGCCAAGTCCATCCCATATATAACGCCATCGGTCGTCTGTAATAAAGTTGTTGGTAAATTTCTTGACAAGGTCTGCCCACCATTCAGACATATCACAGCCTCCTATATAGAGATAAGGGCTGCCCAAATGCGGCAGCCCATAAATACACATTCCGCTCTGCCTAAAAGGTAATGCGGATATTTTTAATACTTGTTTATTTAGCGGAAATATACTTGTCAATAACTGCTTGAATATCTCCCGATGCCGCGAGCTCGGCCAGCGCCGCGTTGATCTGCTCAAGCAACGCCGTGTTGCCTTTGGCAACCGCGATCGCATAATCCTCAACAGCATATTCGGTTTCAAGAATCTTTAAGCCTTCGTTCTCCTGAACAAACACTTTAGCGGGTTCGTTGTCAATAACAACGGCGTCAACCTTGCCTTGTGTCAGGGCCACCACAGCATCCGCGCCTTTGCTGTATCGGTCCATCGCATCGTCGCCGAACTCATCGGAGCAGTAGATGTCGCCTGTTGTAGAGAGCTGAACACCGATTTTTTTACCTTTAAGATCAGCAGGTGATGCGATATCAGAATCTTCAGGGACGATGATCACCTGCTTGCCGGTTGCGTATGGTGTTGAAAAGTCCATGGATACAAGCCTTGTTTCATCAACGGTCAGACCGGCCATGCCTATGTCAACTTTGCCGCTTGGAACAGCAGCGAGGACAGAGTCGAATTCCATGTCTTCGATTACAAGCTCCATGCCAAGCTTATCTGCGATGAGTTTGGCGATCTCGGCGTCGATACCCACAATTTCCTGTCCTTCGTAGAATTCATACGGCGGGAAAGCGGCGTTTGTCGCCATTGTGAGTGTGCCGCC
>QKIQ01000090.1 GCA_003249555.1 Clostridia bacterium
GGTCGCTTGATCTCTGCAAAGCTGCCGCACGTCCGTATAACGCCGGCCACAAAGAATAGCACCAAAAGCGCCAACCCGATGGCCTTGAGCGCGTCGTTGATCGTCAGTATGACGTTCCAGATATCGCCACCTTTGAAGCTCTCGGGGGATTGTGTGATGATCTGCCATATTTCAGACAGCTTTTGATTCCATGTATCAAGTACATTATTCAGATTGTCGATAATGCCCATATCCTGCCTCCTGTCTTTTGAGGCAGACCTGCTCCTTGACAGGTCTGCCTGCACAATTTACATTACCGGCAGGTTTCACTTCTGCCGGGCGTTTTGTCTTTGATAACGCCATACTTGTCATCCACATAGAAGCGACCGACGAAGGGATTAAAAATAGCGGAGCAGCGTACACCGCCAAACTCCGCCACATATCGGTTGTCACCGGTCTTTTCCACAATCGTCGCTTCCCGCAGCTCGCCGTCCAGCGAGTGGATGTGCATGGGCTCTGTTATTGGAAGGTTGAACATATGCATCAACCTCCCGTGATGAGATTCAGTATTTCTTTGGCAAAGGTAATAATCACGCCGCCTGCAAGGGTCAGAAAGCCGTTGGCGCGCTGCGACGGATCATGGCTCTTGAGCGATAAGCCCACCTGCACGATACCAAACGCCAGCAGGATAAGACCGATAGCACGAATCAGACCAAATATGAAATCCGACAAGTTGCTGACCACCTTGATCGGGTCATCATCGGCGGCAAAGGCCGTCACCGAGATAGAGAACACCAGCACAAGGGCACAGAAGGCGCTGAAAAGCAGCCTTATTCTTTTAGACATCTTCATTTGTTTTGTTCCTCCGTTTCTTTGTTGAGTATTTTGTTGATCTCCTCGTCGGACACCACTTCAAAGTCGGCGTAATCGCCGTCCAAAAGGATGTCATCCATATCGAGGGCAAGGGGAATCTGACCGTGAACATACGGCGGCATCCCGCCGTCTGCGGTCAGTTTGATGTTCGGGTGGCGCAAGATATCATATTTGTCGTCCTGCACCGCGCGTTCACCTCGTATAAACAGCAGCGCATAGCGGTTATCGAGCATACGCACTTCATCCGGCATATACAGCTCGCGCCCGGTGATCTGCCAGTTGGTTGAGTAACTGCCGCTTCGGCCTTTGCTCTGACCATATGTGTTGGTGTCGATGGTCGCCTTGCCGAGCAGCTTGCTGATGTACTCGTGCGTGGACTGTTCATTGCCGCCAAGGTAGACGAATTCATCGCAGTTGCCCACGATGGATTCCCACTGCTTCTCGAAAAGCGCCTTAAGCTGCGCGAGATTCTGCAGAATGATGCTGACGCTGATTTCCCGTGAGCGCATGGTGGACAGTATCTTGTCAAACTCATCCGGCAGGGCGACGTTCGCAAACTCGTCCATCACACAATGGACATGAACGGGCAGACGCCCACCGTACACATGGTCAGCCAGATAGTAGAGTTCCTGAAAGAGTTGTGTATAGAGCATCCCGATGATGAAGTTGAGCGACGAATCGTTATCGGGGATCAGTGCAAATAGTGCCACCTTCTTTTCGCCTAGAGTGGGGAAGTCCAACTCGTCGTGGCTGACCACGCTCGCGATCTGCGGCAGGTTGAACTTTTCCAGCCGCACGCCAAGGCTGATGAGTATGCTTTTAGCCGTCTTTCCCGCAGCCAGCTTAAAAATGTGGTATTGCTTGACCGCCAGATGCTCGGGGTCGCGCATCTCCAGTCGTTCAAACAGCTCGTCCAGCACGCTCGCGTATTCCTCATCTTCCTCACGCACATCCGCCGCGCCGATCATCTCCATGACCATCGGAAAGTTCTGTTCATGCGGCGGCGCTTCGTGGACGAGGTAGAGGATGAGAGCTTCCATGAGCGCCGTCTCCGCGCGCTCCCAAAATGGATCGTTGCTCTGTGCGCCCTTGGGCGTGGTATTTCGGACGATGTTGCTGACGAGTTTCAGCACGTCTTTATCATCCCGGAGGTAGATAAACGGGTTGTAGCCGTGGGAACGCTCCGTATGGATGAGGTCGAGGATGCGCAGTTCGTAGCCCTGCTGTTTCAGCAAATGCCCTGTATCCCGCAGAATCTCCCCCTTCGGGTCAAGCACGACGAACGACGTATTGCACTGCATGACGTTGGGCTTGGCATAGAAGCGCGTCTTGCCGCTGCCGCTGCCGCCCACCACCATGACGTTGAGATTGCGCCGGTGCTTGCGTCCGTCCAGCCCAATGCGGACGTTCTGTGAGAGCAGGATATTGTCAGCCTTGCTTTTATCCGCATATTTACGGCAAAGTTGCTTTGAGTCGCCCCATTTAGCACTACCGTGCTCCTCGCCCTTGCGGTAATTGCGTTTCATGGCATAATAGATGCCGATGCCCAAGCTGTAGATCAGAAAGAATATCAGAACGGCTTTGGGCGAGTCGGCGCACCACGATATGTCCATTGGGTCTTTCACACCGTTTGTGAATGCGGTCATGATGCCCGAAAGTCCCTGAGATAAAAAAGGAGCGACGATTAACGCCGCCCACACCACAGGGAGAAGTCCCAGTCCCCAAAGGACCAGGCTTATCTTATTCGTATTTGATTTATTCATCGCTCTAATTCCTTATTTCGTTTTCTCTCCTTCCGGGTGGGCGCGTCCATCACATCGAGCAGCGTTTCATCCACAAAGTCGGTGTCACGCCCCTGCGCCACCAGTTCGTTTCTCGTCTCGTTCAACGAACCGATGATCAGGCGCTGCTGATACTCGTCCACCTCGATGACGCGTTTGTCCTCCATCTGCATCACCTCTCCGGCTGGTTTTTCTGCTGCTGCCGCTCGGTGTATAGATTCCTGTCCACACGCTCCATGATATCGCAGGCGGCCTCGCGGATACGGCCCAGCACCGCGCGTTTGCTGGCGGTATCCAGTCTTGTTACACTGTCGGGTATCTGTTCATTCGGTGCCGTATATGGGATACCGTACCGGCGGCAAACGATGTCCGCCGCGCAGCTTGAAATGAAGGCGTCGCGAGACGGCTCATCGGTGGTGTTTTCGGCGTGAGCCAGCTCACAGGCTATATGAGCAAACAGCGCTTCACCGTCCATGTTGCGGGCGACATACACGGTGTTGTCTTTATCCGAATACAGCGCCCCGATCTCCTGTGAAACGGAATCGGTCACATTGATGGGAACGGGCGTATCCGTCACCAGCGCCTTGAGCTTTGAGCGGAGGGAGGCTTGATCGCGTTCGCGCAAGGGCTTGCCTTGCGTCTGTGAAACATCAAAAACGCGCTTTGCATCGAAGCTGGTTCCCGTTGTGCCGTCATCACGCTGGTATTCGCCGTTGGCTTCCAGCACCATCAGGGCTTTTTCGTTACGCTTAACGGAGCGCCCGCGCTGGTGCCAGTCGTCGAAGCTCATAACATATGTGGCATCCGGCTTCTGAGCCAGTACCAGCAGTGTATTGGCAACGCTCGTCCTGCCGAGTCGCGACTGCATACCGATATAGTCGGAAAGAGTCTTGGCGCTGGAAAACGTTAAATCCGTCATGCCATCAATGGCCTCGTAGAGCTTGGCGCGTTCCGCCTGCTTGCGCTGCGCCCAGACTTCCTTGTCAAACGGCTGGTCATTTTGGAATTCAGAGCTTTGGTTCTCAAATAAGTTGTCGAAGTTCTCCATGTGGTTTTACCGTCCTTTCGATGAGTTCTTATTTTTCCTGCTTCGTGCAGGCTGCTGATGGGTGATCTGTCGTGTCTTGTCTTTGGCAGGAGCGCTTTTTTCCTGTCGTTCATTCCTGATCTCTTTTATCTGCCGCCGTACGGACGGGCGTTCAGGCTCAGCGATAGCGTCTTTGGTTTTTGAGAAAGGCGCGAACGGAGTCAATTTTTCCGTCCCCGCCTTCGTAGGGTTTGACATGTCCGTGGGCTGCTTGTGCTCCGTTTTCTTCGGGCCGTTCAACAGTTCATCCAGCATGTTATCATTCATGGTATGTCCGGTCTTCTCGGATGGTGGGGCAGAGCGCTCCTTTTCAGCGTCTGGTTGTTTTGACTTAGTTTCCCGTGCCTTCTTGATATCCTCGCGGATTTTCTCTACATCGACGGTGGACAGGGCGAACCGCTCAGCGATACGGTTGACCTTGGCGGCATCGTTGGCGTTCACCACGATGTCGCACAGACCGTCCGGTTGCTTGCGGTTGATCACTGCGGCATACAGCACGCCGTATTTGCGCGCTTCCTCCGCAAAGCGTTTGAGTTCACTCGTCTTGATAACGAACACTTTGGTTGGCTTGCCGTTGAACGCCTGCATCCTCGTTTTGCCTTTAGTGCGTTTCTGGTCTTTCAACGCTGCGATGAGGAATGTGGCGAGCGACAGCGCGCCTTTGCCCGCGAGGTTGGTTGCCACCTCAATTCCTTTTACGGTCAGATTTGTCGCCATGCTGACGATCTGTTCTGCCGCATCTCCTGTCTGAGTCATGTACCTCAGCTCCTTTCTGTAATTCGGGTATACTAAAGGGCGCCTCCTTGTGGAATGCGCCCGATTTGTTAATTTATTTCTTACTTGTATATTCTAGTTGAAATCTATTAGTTTTATTATTTAATCCATTCTCATACTATAAGACTAACTATTGCAACGCGGGTTAACTTTCTATTATTATATAAGGAGACTTCATTGAAACATTAATTCCCCATGGATATGTGTTGTTTTGATAATGAAATATAATGGTCTCTTTGTTTTGGGTTTTACTAAATTTAGTACCCAATGCAAAAACGAAAGCGCTTGATGCAGCTATACAAATTTTGATCTGTGTAATATTAGGGTTCTTCTGAATCTCAGCAATATTAGATAATATTTTATTTGTATAATCATTTATTTGACGTGAAGAATCAACTACATCATAATTAATTGTCTGAGGAATT
>QKIQ01000031.1 GCA_003249555.1 Clostridia bacterium
CATCATGTTATAAAATCCGGTGATATGCGAGCCGACATAGCTTGGCGTGCTGGTGTGCACCACAAGCTTATTATCCGGCACTTCAATGTCCAAGATATAGCTGCCCACATCATCACCGATGGTTTCGCTGAGGCACGTGGTATGAACGGCAATGATGTCCGGATTGTATATCTCGAACACATTTTTCACCCCCGTGCGCAGGTTGCTGCCGCCGCCGAACACAGAAGCGCCTTCCGTAAACGAGCTGGTGGACGCAATAGCCGGTTCTTTGAAATGCCGCGACAGGAATGTGCGGTGATACGATACGCAGCCTTGCGAACCATGGCTGTGCGGCATGCATTTGTGCACGCCGAGCGCGCAATACAGCGCCCCCACCGGCTGACAGGTTTTACACGGGTTGATACGAAGCGCACTGCGCTCCGCTATTTTTTCAGGTGTCATGTTTAACATCAGTCTTCACCTCCCGCCAGTTTGGCTTGCAGTGTCGATTGGTTTTTCCACGGCGGGGTCACATATTTCCATGCCGGTGCGTACAGCCCCATTGTGATGTCTTTCGCAAACTGTATCGCTCCGGTAAAACCGGAATACGGACCGCTGTAATCATAAGAATGCAGCTCCTTGATACCCGAAAAGAAGAAATCGGGCTTTAAAACGCGGATAAATTCTTCCGTCTCAAAGTGGTTTAAGTCGTC
Source organism: Clostridia bacterium (assembly GCA_003249555.1). Lineage (GTDB taxonomy): Bacteria > Bacillota > Clostridia > Christensenellales > SZUA-584 > SZUA-584. The sequence goes on from QKIQ01000031.1 coordinate 693, forward strand.
TACCACAATACTGCCCGTCTTCATATCTTTAATCATCCCCCCGTAGTTTTCGAGCGGTATCTTGGCCTTGAGCTCGTCGTACTTATCTTTGGAGAGATAAGCACGAAACCTTTTCTCATCCGGCTCAACCGTGATACTCTCAATGTTTTTGCTGTCCGCGTCTTCCTTGATGGAGGGAATCACATCACGGCCTTCATAGTCGTCTCGATGCGCAAATTCGTACCCAGCCAGTACCGTTTCCACGCCAAAATCAGCGAGCAGATTTTGATAATGATGCGCACGCGATCCGCCGACGAACAGCGCCGCAGTTCGGCCGTTAAGCTTCGTGCGGTAGTAAGCACGTTCTTCTTCAATGGCCGCCAGTTCATCCGCAATCACCTCTTCGGTTCTGCTTTTAAGCGCCTCATCCCCAAAGTATTCGGCCATATCACGCAGCGACTGTATCGTCGCGTCCAAGCCGATGAAATTAACCTTGAGCCAGTTTATCCCGTATTTTTCCTTCATCATCTCGGCAATGTAATTGATAGACCGGTGGCACATGACCAGATTGAGCTCTGCCGTGTGGGATTTTTGCAGCGCTTCAATGCTGCCATCACCCGTAAATACCGACACCAGCTCATACCCGATGCGCTTCAATATCCGTTCGGTCTCCCAGCCGTCTCCTCCGATGTTGTACTCACCAAGCAGATTCACTTTGTACTTTTCATCAGAAACAACATCAGCAGTGCCGATGACACGGCGCATCAGCCCGTTGTTGGCGATATGGTGTCCGCCGCTTTGACTGACACCCTTATACCCTTCGCAACTGAACGCCACACATGTGATGCCGTACTTTTTTTCGGCCTCCGCCGCAACGGCATGAATATCGTCACCAATGAGCCCCACGGGGCAGGTTGAACAAATCAGTATCGCCTTGGGGGAGAACATTGCCATCGCCTCATCAATGGCCGTTCTCAGCTTTTTTTCGCCGCCGAACACGATATCCGGTTCCTGCATATCCGTCGAAAAGCAGTACTGAATGAAGTTTTTGCCGTTTTGTGTTTTGGCTTTGTTCCGGCGTGTTCCCCACGAGTAGAATCCGCATCCGATGGGACCGTGCGTGATGGTCAGTGCGTCTTTCAGCGGTCCGAGCACCACACCCTTGCAGCCGGCATAACAGCAGCCGCGGTTTGTCATAATGCCGGGCACACTGCGCGTATTAGCAGTAATCGGCATATTTTTGGTTTCATCCGTTACCTCCAGTACATGTTCCTTGCGGTTTTTATAAACCCGGGCGCCGTATTTCTCCAGCACCTTGTCTTTTTTATTCATTGCATGCCTCTCTTTCTCACAGTATGGCTTCCCCTGTGCGCACCTTGTATGTCTCAAGCACCGGAAGTATAAATATCTTGCCGTCGCCGGGGCTTCCCGACTGGTTGGCATCGATAATGGTATTGACGACCAGCTCAACCTTGTCGTCCTCCACCACCAGTGTAAAGAATCGCTTTGCAATTAGCCGTGCTCCCTCCGTGAACGATTCACCCACATTTGACACGGGGATCTCGCCGGTATCCATCACGTACTTTAGAAGCGCCGGATCAATCTGCTTTTTACCGCGCCCCATACAGCGTCGACACATGAACGCCGGAAACCCGGCATCGCCCAGCGCCTTTTTGGTGACGTTGACCTTATTCGTTCGTATGAACGCCATGACTTCCTTCATAGTTTCCTCCTTAAAGCCCCAGTTTGCCTGTGCTGATGGTGTAAGCGTCCAATACCGGGCTGATGAATATACGCCCGTCCCCAAAGTTGCCGTTTTCACCGGTTCGTGCAGTGCGCATAACGACTTTCACAACGTCATCTTTGTCTTCATCTTTCACGACAAGCATCAACATTTCCTTGGGAATCTCATCGTATTGTATGTCGCCAACCACGACGCCGCGCTGTTTGCCGCGTCCAAATACATCAAGCTTTGTCACTGCGGGGAAACCAGCCTCCATCAATTCAGACATAACTGTGTTTACTTTTTCGGGTCTTACAATGGCTCTGATTAAAAGCATTTGTTTTTTCTCCTCTCAAATGATTAAATATCGAGTATGCCGTGCTCCATTAACAGCGCTTCAAGGCGTTCCTGCTTGAGCGGAGACGGAATCACGAACATGTCGTTGCCGTCAATTTTTTTGGCCAACGCCCTGTATTCATCCGCTTGGTTGCAGGTCGGATCAAAGTCGATCACGGTCTTCTTATGAATTTCCGCACGCTGCACCATGTTGTCGCGCGGCACAAAGTGAATCATCTGACTGCCTAGTTCCTTGGCAAACGCAGCCACGAGTTCCGCTTCGCCGTCCACCTTACGGCTGTTGCAGATGATGCCGCCCAACCGAACGCCGCCGCTGCGCGCATATTTCTGAATACCTTTTGATATGTTGTTGGCCGCGTATAATGCCATCATCTCGCCACTGGCCACAATGTATATCTCCTGTGCTTTGCCTTCTCGTATCGGCATGGCAAACCCGCCGCACACAACGTCTCCGAGAACGTCATAAAAAACGTAATCAAGATCGGCTTCATAGGCTCCCAGCCGTTCAAGCAAACCAATAGACGTGATGATACCGCGACCCGCACAGCCCACGCCCGGCTCCGGACCGCCGGACTCCACGCATTTGATACCCGCGAATCCTTCCTTCAGCACCAAATCGAGCTCAATGTCTTCACCTTCCTCGCGGAGCGTATCAAGCACTGTCTGCTGCGCCAAACCGCCGAGAATCAAACGCGTCGAGTCTGCTTTGGGGTCGCAGCCCACAATCATTATCTTCTTGCCCATTTCACCCAAGCCTGCCGTTAGGTTTTGAGTGGTGGTGGACTTTCCGATTCCGCCCTTGCCGTAAATTGCTACCTGTCTCATAATCAATAACCTCCATAAAAAAATAAATGACGCCACCGAAATGACGCCATTGCCTTTCATTCTTGCATTTTTAACTCATAGTAAACCAAGCCTTATTCCCATTCAGGAGCATTTTTTCAGACTCCGCTATATGGCACAAGCCAACAGGCATGCTAATTACACCCCTTCGCTTTCGATTGCGAAAACAAAAAACGTCATTTCAAACACGAAATGACGACAATGTCGGACGATCCTATGATATTTTCTTATAAATCTATCGTCAAAAACGGTATGTTCCATGCCCATTCATGGTCATGCGTTTTTGATTTACTTTGTTTGCCTTATACTTAAGCTTGAACCCATTATATCAGCGCCCCAAAAATCTGTCAATAGAAAAAGCCTTTGATTTTTCAAAAATCTAACCAAGTTTTTGCAAGTTCTATTATTTATTCATTCATTTTTTGTTTTAATTGAAAATCCATATCGCCGTAAAACCCTGATTGAACAATAAAAGCACAGCTGCACCCAAGCGAACGGCGAATATGCTGTTCGTCTATACACCTGCTTCGCGGGATGTGATTTTATCCAGGAAATATTGATGAACCCGCTTTTTTCGTATTTCAAAGGTATCGATGTTGAGTTTTTTCAGGGCGGTTATGTGTTCAGCAAATCCGCCCTGAAGTGCCAGTACCCCAATCCTCATATGCCGCGTTCCGCCATCAACAGCTTAATTTCCTGCTCGTTGATACCAACCATCGCTTCACCGAGGTCCTCAGACAGCTCTGCAAGGATGCCGGGATCGTTGTAATTCGTCACCGCCTTCACGATCGCCTGCGCCCGCTTTTGAGGGTCGCCCGATTTGAAAATACCTGAACTCCAATATGTTTAAATGATATCACAATCTTTTTCCTAAACGGCGTTTGGTACATAACATAAGTCTTATTAAGACAAGGTATTCTTATAATACATGTACATTTCGGAAATCGTGAGCAACTGAAGAAGTATTTATCAAATACACTAGAACCGCTGTATCTTATTTTCATTCTACTTCCGCATAAGGGGCAAATAATAGGTTTGTCTGATTCATAAGTGTCGTTTTTTGTATTTAAAGTCATATGAGTAAGTTCATTATCAGGTTTTTCTCTTCTTCAAGCGTGGCGAATTTCGTTTTATCATCATCAGCGGTATATTTTCGCCGCCAGTTGTACAGTAGATTTTCGTGAATCCCCAAATCGTCTGCTATCTCTTTTACCGATTTTGGGCTTGCATACGATAGCTTGACCGCATTTTTCTTGAAGTCATCGTCGTATTTCTTTCTGTATTCTCCCATTTTTTCGCCTCCGATTTCTAGCGTTCTTTCGCTCTTTCCATCTTAGCAGATTGTCTAAAATTCTAACATGCTCCCTTTTGCTTGTTCTTCCTTAGTTGCTTCACTCATCAAACGCCGCCAGCACCAGTGACACATCATCACCCACTTTAAATCTGGGGCAGTCGTTGCATTGATCATCCTGCTTTTCTGCTGCGCGCAATGTCGAATAAATCGTGTGGATGTCATGGCTGACAACAATTTCATAGAACGCGTCAAGCGAGCTTGCAAGCTTCATTTCGTTATAGTACCCTGAGAACCCGTCCGAAAACGCCAGTATTCTTCGTATGTCCTTCTTGTTATACGTCTTGGTTTTCGCCCGGTCGGGTGATGTTTCATCCAGTCCCGGCACATCGTATCCGCCGATTTGGTTCATTTGGTTGCGCGCATCGCGGATATCGTGTTCTATGTATT
>QKIQ01000103.1 GCA_003249555.1 Clostridia bacterium
TGAGCTGATTCCACGTGTAGCCGCCGCGCCGTCGCGCTATATCAATGGCGTTTTTCATCTCGGGTGTGAAGGTCTTGTGTTTTACGAGCCCAAGCGTAAGATAGTGATCAAAAACAGATTGGTGCGAGCCGCAAGGCTCACCGCCGGCAGGCGGAATATCTTTATCTTTATTCCGTTCTCCGTTCTCCGTTCTCCGTTCTCCGTTATCGGGTTCTTTTGGGTTTGTTTCGCTTTCATTTTTTTGCGATGGGTTCTTGTGGGTTTTTTCTGGGTTTGTTTCGCTTTCAGTCGCTTTGCGCCGACCGCCTTTTTTTCCGTTTTCGCGGTTGACTTCGCACCGTTTTTCCCACTTGGCTCTGTCACTATCTATAGACGGCCGCACAAACTCAAAGATCGTGGCGATGAACGGATCTTCGTCATCCAAGTCTGGAAGCTGCTGCTCTTCGGCGTATTGTAGTATAAGGCGCATGGTACGGCCGAACTGTGCATCGTCCATGCGTTTGCATTTATCAAGCAAATCGTTATATATGACCGTGCCTTTTTTGGTGCTGTTATCGCTCATAAGGACCTCACGCTACATCCGGATCGTATTCAAGCATATCGTCCGGGTTTACTGTATTATCAAACATCACAAGTTTGTCGATGCGGTCAAAGATACATGGCCGCTCATCAATCAGCCTGTCCGTTTCAAGCAGATCAAATAATGACAACTGCCCGTTACTTTTTGCGATGCGCAGTTTATTAAGCTCCGCCGCCATCCCTTTACGCATAAACATTTCCCACCACTTTGGATGCGTTCGACGCAGCATGGCCATGTGGTTGTTAGGATAGAGAAGATCAGTCCCGCAGCCCATGCAGCCGTTACGCTGAATTTTATGAAATACGCCCTCATTATCCGTCCACCCCATATCATAAAGAGGTGAATATGGAACGTGATAACGGTTGATATACTCCCAAATATCATCATCAGTCCATATTGAAAGCGGATTACAGTGAAAGAATGAATCGCTGGCAAGGTGTGCCCTTGATGATTCAAACAGATATCCACGCGATATGAAATTTGTCTGGCGTGAGCGTGATTCCGCCGCCATAAGCCCCTTAAATATCACATCAACGTGTAGCTCTGCCTGAAGCTTCTCACTGGGTTCTTTCTTGAGCGTGTCGCAACACGCCTGTGATATCTTCACTTCGCGCAGGATATCATAGTATGCGTGCAGTTTAGGATCTTCGCTCTCGCTCTTTGAAAACTTGAGAAAACAGTCAATATTGATACGATGTGCTTTGAGCTTTGAAAACGCCTTGCCAAGAAGCGGCCATCCGTACTGATCGACACACCACCAGTAATTCTTACGCTGCCCCTCGCACCAGATAAGGCGCTCGTCTTGAAACTTGTCCATCAGGTGTGCCGGGCAGGCGCCTTCCAATGTAGCTGTGCTCTTAAGTTTGCCGTCGTCTTTAAGCAGCTCACCGACACGGCTATTGTCGATGTAATACTGCAATATTTCCTGTTGGGCAGCATACTTTAAACCAACACTTTCAGTTTTGAGCGGCGTTGCTTCAAAGAATTTGCCGCCGCCCCATTCGCGGCCGATCTGACGGGCAAAGCTTAAACTTTCCGGATATTCGACGCCCGTATTACCAAAAATGATATATACCTTATCCGCCGCCTCGGGAAAGAAACGGCGAATTATATCCCAAAGAACGGTACTATCTTTTCCGCCGCTGAATGCAATCGAAGCATTGTGCTTTGATACATTAAAGCCGGTTGCAATAGCTTTGACGGCTGTCTCAATCTTATAATCGAGGTTGTTTTGCTGTTCAATATTTAGGTCTTTATAGCTGATATACATTAGTGCCGCTCCTCTGTATAATTCTTAGAAATTTGTCAAAACTAAATACATCAAACTGAATAGGAGTCCTGCTGCTGAAGACAGCGCCAGACGCATATTTTTGTATGCGTTTGGAAAAAGCCATACATACAATTAATAAAAACAAAAACATTTAAGCCTCCAAGAAATCTAGCAGTGTCGGCATTCCCACCTTCATCTCCGCCGCCTTCAGGTACCCAACACCATCACGGAAGTAATCAGTGTTGAGCTCGCAACCTATACCATAGCGCCCCATTCTCACGGCACATTCGGGCACTGTCATAAGGCCTCCGAACGGGTCATATACCACATCACCTTTATTTGTATAGCGATTGATCAGCCGCTCCACGATGTCAATCTGCAACGGGCATACGTGCATCTGCTGGCGTTTTCTGCTCTGCGAGGTGTTCAATGTGCGCATACGGTTGATGTCATCCCACACCTCATCCGACCAGCTGCCCGGAGCCACCACCATAAACGACGCGGGCAGCTTTCCTTTTTCATCGAGCTTTTTGGCGAGTTCTACATGCTCGTTATAGTCGTAGATGGTTTCGCAGCTATATTTACGATATGCCGCTTGAAGCCTGTTGACGGGCATCACGGACAGCTCGTCTTTTGTCAGCCGCCGCCCTCCGGATGATGGCCAGAACGCATGTGCATCAATCTGCCACTGCGCCCGGGTATAATCGTCTTTGCTTTTTGTGACAGGAACGTCCGCATAGGCCTTACTGGTGTCGCTTGGAAGCTTCCTGAAAAGCAGTATATACTCAGGGCAGCCTACGCCCATCTTGGTGCCGTCCTTGCACTGCTCCGACCATCCAAGGCGGTATGTCTGATTGTTCTCCCTCACCACGTCCGTCACCACTGTGATCATCCCGAAATACTGAAAGCCGTGATTCATGTAGTGCTGTATACACAGCGCATGGAAAGGCTCGATGGTCGGCATGCCGGTACCCGTGGCATTACCAAACAAAACACGATCTTTCACATGTATACACATCACCCGCCCGGGACGCAAAACGCGCAGCAGATTTGGAGTTAGAAAGTCCATCTGCAGAAAAAACTTCTTTGTATTTGGATTATGGCCAAAGTCGTTATAGCTGGCCGAATACTCATAGTGATTGCCGAACGGAATGCTGGTGATGATGCAGGCAACGCTGTTTTCATCCATTCTGGCCGTCTCGTCGACGCAATCGTTATTGATGGCTTTATAGTGATTTTCTTTGACTTCCACGCGCTTCACCCCCATTGTTCGCATAAGCTTTTCTTGAATTGATGCACTCGAGAGACCATACTTTTTGACAATGGCTATCATCTTTTCGGTCATGTATTTATGTTGCTCCCATTTTTGCAGTAGCACTTCGAGTATCTGTTTCTCGCTTTCAGTGTAGATGATGTCAATAACGACTCTCTCTTTTTGCAGGAAGCGGTATATACGGTGCACAGCCTGTATGAAGTCATTAAACTCATAATCAATTCCGATAAAGATAGCCCGGTGACAATGCCGTTGAAAGTTACATCCGGATCCTGAGAGCGATTTCTTTGTGGCAAACAGCCGTGTGCGTCCTTCGGAGAAGTCGATAACGCGCTGCTCTCTTGTGTCCAGGTCTTGGCTTCCGTAAATATCGACAGCTGCAGGCAGCGCCTTTTTAATCTCGTGACGCTCCGCCTCAAGGTCATGCCATAGCACAAAATGATTCTCTGGCTCGTCGTTGACAATCTGTGCCGCCTTTGCCACTCTCGCGCTGATACTCTCGCGCTTCTCGCGGGCTGCATCCGGAAGTCCCGCCGCCGCTTCACGGATAAGCTTGATCTGTCCATCTTTGTCGGCGCCCGCGGTTGCATGATCGACAGGTATCTCGTGGTACCTGATTTCCATGGGCGGCAGATCAAAGCCGGTATCGTCATATCCAAGATCAGACGGCTTTGTTATAAACAACGCCCATGACGCCACCCATAGCCAGAACTCATCCTCTTTATGTGGGTAAAGAGTAAGATTGTTTGCCTTAGTACTATCGCGCTGAAAAAACCTTGTCAGAGACTGTCCGGTGTCCATCACCTCGAGGAACCCCGCATAATGGATGAGCTCCTTATATTTGTTTGGCGATGGTGTGGCCGTTGCGACAAGCTTATATGGCACACCCTTGAACAGATCGAGGAACGTTTGATATGTCTTGCTTCCAAACGAACGAAGCACAGAGGCTTCGTCGAGTATCGCCGCGGGAAAGTATGTGGGATCTATATCACCATCTCTCACGCGCTCATAATTGGTGATCAGAATATCTCCCGCTGCCGCTTTAACTTCGGCCATGTTGCGCACGTACTCTGGCACTGATGGCCATCCAAGCAGCTCCAGCGCGTCATGAATGAACTCCTGCTTGATGCCAAGCGGCATAACTATCAATGCTTTGCCGCCGCAATGCTTAACAACAATGCGCGCAAACTCGAGCTCCTGACATGTCTTGCCGAGACCGAACGCTTCAAATAATGCCCGCCGCCCACCTTTAAGAGCCCATATAACCGCATCTCTTTGATGAGGCTTGAGCGCCGAACTTATCTCAGCAGGATCCACGGTAAAACCGCTCTCTTGTGCGATGTCTATTTTGGTTTTTAGAAATTCTAAGTAAGCGTCCACTCTATGCCCCCGGATTTATTGTTTAAGATAAACCAGTATCACATCAATAGCCTCTTCATAGCTGTAACACACTGCTGTTTTATATCCGGCAGACTTCAAGTATTCAAGCCATTCTTTTTGCTTTGCCGTCGGCTTGTTGTCGCCAGATTTCATTTCGATATAAAGCCCGTGATATATCCCTTTTGGTGCCGGTAGAACCACATCGGGCACACCAGCTTTTACGCCCGCCGCCTTGAGCCTGGCTGCAGTCGCCTTGTTGCGCTTGCCGCCGTTAGGAACGTGATACATCCACTTGAGATCAGGGTATAATTGTTCCTGCCAAGTCGCCCATGAAAATAATGTGACCTGCTCCATTTCTTCACGCTGTACC
>QKIQ01000108.1 GCA_003249555.1 Clostridia bacterium
AAGCCGTATTTTCTGCCAAACGCTTTATAGAACTCGTCCATGACGGATTCGACAATAGCGGGAGTGGCATCGTAATACTTATTGGCTGCTTCTCTGTTCTGGAAGTAGATATCCGGATTCTGCGCTGTGCCCTGTAGATGCGGGTGTTCCGGGTTCATCGCACGCTTTCTGAAATCAGCGATGGCTTCTTTGTCCGCCAGTTTGGCAAGCGTTTCATAATCGAGCGTCTCAATTTTCTGAACTTCGTGGGATGTGCGGAAACCGTCGAAGAAATGAACGAACGGCACCTTGGATTTCAGTGTGGCCAGATGAGCCACTGCGGCCATGTCCATCACTTCCTGCACGCTGTTGGCTGCCAGCATGGCAAACCCTGTCTGACGTGTCGCCATAACGTCGCTGTGGTCACCGAAGATGGAGAGCGCATGTGCGGCAAGGCTTCTTGCGGATACGTGGAACACGCACGGAAGCAACTCACCTGCGATCTTGTACATATTCGGGATCATAAGCAGCAGACCCTGAGACGCCGTGAAGGTGGAAGTGAAAGCGCCTGTCGCCAAGCTGCCGTGAACGGCACCGGCCGCGCCGGCTTCGGACTGCATTTCAGCAACCCGCATCTTCTGACCGAAGATGTTCCGTCTATCGTGAGCCGCCCATTCGTCGCAGATTTCTGCCATGGGCGATGAGGGTGTGATGGGGTAGATCGCGCCGACGTCTGAAAACGCGTATGCCACATGGGCAGCGGCCGTATTGCCATCAATCGTTTGTTTAGTAGCCATATTTATCCTCCTTAAATGATTAAATCATGTGTCAAACATAAAAATCCACCAGGATCGGCATGATGCCAAAAAAGCAGTCTGTTCACAATCGATTGATATTATATATTTTTTCGAAAGAATGGTCAACAAAATTGGGTCTGTTTGCGTCATAATTCACAAACTTTTTGTATACTTGCTTTATCTCAGTCGTGCTGCGGCCATCGCGGTTGGGCTGTTTTCATGAATACGCTTTTGGAATGCGCTTTTGCGATTAAACATTCTGCAAAGCCAAGGCTGGATAACCCAGCCAAAAGCTCTGCCGTTTTTTTTACACACTTAAGGCGTTGACGGTGAGGCTATTACCTAATCGGTACAATTCACAATTATTTTTTTATTTCTAGAACAGGAGCTTTTCCACATTGTATAAAAAATATGATATAATCACCTTTGGTGTGGTGGAATATACCGCAGGAGATTGTTCATGAAAGTCAACATACGTAACCGTTTTCTTATATTCGGAGCTCTGGCACTGGCGCTTTTTATCGTGCTTTTTGTACAGCTTGTTCAGCTGATGCTTGTCAACGGAGAGGAATACGCCGCGATGTCGGGTGCGCTGAAGCAGCGAGTGATTTCCATTCCGGGCGCACGCGGCAGCATACTCGACCGAAACGGCCTGCCGCTTGCATACGATGAAAAGTCTTATAATGTGCAGTTTTACCGCGATCCGACCAAAAACACTGAGACGGATCGCGCCTATTACACATCCATCATAATCGATGCCATAAATATTGTTGAAAATAACAACGGTAAAATAATTGATACCTTTGTCATTCAGCACAACAGTCAAACGGATGAGTTTTCTTTTGAATGGGGCATCGAAAACGAGGACGCGAAGAAAAAACGTGAAGAGAACTGGCGGGTCAACATGTATGTCAGCACAAAGCTTGACGACGCGGAAAATTATATCGTGACTCCTGATCAGATTTATAAGGATCTGCGGAAAAAGTATCAGATTCCGCCGGAGATGGGCTACGAAGAGGCGCGTAAGGTGCTTTCTGTCTGGCAGGAGTCTCAGCTTAATTCGTGGGTGGCCTACGAGCCAATCACCATTGCTTACAATGTGAATATGCAAACGGTGGCTGAAATTGAAACGCACAAGGCGGAGCTCTCGGGTATGAGCATTGAGGACTCAACGGTGCGCGTGTATCCCAAAGTTGACGTGGCGGCGCATGTCATCGGCTATCTTGGCAGAATGCCGTCTGACACTGAAGCGGATATGCAAAAGATAAACAATTATGTGGATATGGGCTACGATGTGGACGACCTTGTGGGCGTGGAAGGCGTCGAAAAATCCATGGAGGCATTTCTCACCGGCAACAGCGCGCTGCGGCAGGGCAAGGAAACGGTAGAGATTGACAACAAGGCCGTGATTCAAAACGTGCTGTCTGCCACACAGCCGACGCAAGGATACAACGTGATGCTCACAATCGATATCCCGATGCAAAAGGTTGTCGAGGAATCTCTGGCAAAAAATGTGCCGCGAATTCATGATGCACAGGTTGAAAGGTTTATAAAAAATGAGGACAATGACAGGGATGGAGAACTGGATTATACCGGATTGGATATTGAAAAGCTTAAGCTTGCGGTATCTGGCGCGGCGATTGTTCTCGATGTGCATACGGGTGAAGTGTTATCAATGGCAAGTTACCCCAGCTTTGATCTTAACAAGTTTGTGGGCGGAATATCAGAGCAGGAATATCAAGTATTAATGGATGATTCGGCAAAGCCGCTTTTCAACAACGCTATCTCCAGCCGTTCCACACCGGGTTCCATATTCAAGATGGTGACGGGGTTTGCTGCGTTGATGGAAGAGAAAACAACGTTATCAGAGAGAATTGACGGCTTAGATAGATATGTTGTGAATGAGGAAGCTGTTGAAACCGGGGCAAAGCCACAGGGACCAAGGTGTTGGAAAAAGTCTGGCTGCATTTCAGATCATGCCGGGCAAGATATAGTTCTTGGATTGGAGCATAGTTGTAACTATTATTTCTGTGAGCTTGCGGACAGGCTTGGCATTGATCTTTTGGATAAATGGTCGGACAAGTTTGGCCTAACCAGTTCAACGAGTATTGAGCTGCCTAATGAAGTTGTAGGAATGGTTGGGAGTAAGAAGCTGCTTTTTGACCCTTCCAAAAAGATTGACGAGCAAGCGACGTCTCGCCCTATACTGGTAATGGAGGCCGGAAAATATTCTATCGTCAATATGATCAACGAATATGCCCAAAGCATTGATACTGAATATGATCAAAAGTTGGTTAAAGAAGCGGCATATGAAATTGTGTATCTATTAGGGATAAACTGGAAAAACGATGCCAGCGATGCCAATGTTTTAAAGGATGAGAATGGTGTGTCTCTGGGCGAGCATGTTCGCCGAATTCTCTCGGATAAGCTTGGGATTCCTACAAAAAAATCAGGAGATTTGATGAGAAGAATCACACAGGAGGCACTGACACAACTGCAATGGTCCTTAACTCTGACAGTCACTACCGGTATGGGACAGGGTATTACGCAGCTGACTCCAATTGCTGTCGCACGGTATGTTGCGTCGCTTGCCAATGGAGGTATTGTTTACCAGACGCATGTTGTGGATAAGGTGGTGGCTCAAGATGGCAAAGTGCTGTTTGATAAGCAGCCCGAAGTTTTTGATACGCTAGACGCCGATCCTGCCTATTTTGATGCAATCAAGCAAGGTATGAAAAAGGTGGTTGCAGGCGAAGATGGTACCGCAGCTAAATATTTCAAGGAATTCAATCCAGACTATCTTGAGCAAATTGGCGGCAAAACGGGTACGGCTGAGGTTTCAGATGTCGATCTGGAAAACAATAGCTGGTTTGTTTGTTTTGCGCCCTATGAAGATCCGGAGATCGCCATTGTGTCTTATGTACCCAACGGATTTACCGGCGGATATTCTTCATGGATCGCGCAGGATATATTGACTTACTATTTTGACCAGAAAAAGATCGTCGCCAAACAGACAATTCCCGATCCGGGTTCACTGGTTTATGAGAATCTCAGCGAAACAAAAGCGGATAACGAAAATGGTGACAGTGAACAGACACAGACAAACGGCACGGAATAGCGCAAAAAAGAATTCGCAGGCAGGAAAAACACTCAAGTTTGTAGAATTTTTAATCGATAACAATAGAGGATGGGTGCGATGGGAATCAGAATAAAAGGAAAGTCGGGCGGTGTGCTGGAAATAATGATGCAGCCGTCCTCAACTTATAATGAGATTAAGCTTGCCATTGGAGACAAGCTTAATAAGCATAAAGGCTTTTTTTCGGGTTCTGATGCGAAGGTTGTCTTTAGCGGCAAAGAGCTCACTGCACTTCAAAAGCAGGAGCTGAAGGAAATCCTGCGTGGGCAGCTCGGCATTGTACACGTCGCGTTTGACACGGAGGAATACGCTGCGCCTCAAGAGGCAAAAAAGCAGGACGCCGAACAGGGCGACGAGCCAAACGGGGTGACGTTGGTATCCAAGGAATACTTTGACGCAAAGAGCGTGTTTGTGACGCATACGCTCAGAGGCGGACAGCGTATAGAGTGTGAGGGCGATATCGTGGTGCTCGGAGACGTCAACGACGGCGCCGAGGTGATTGCCGGAGGTAGCATTGCCGTGATGGGTACGCTGCGCGGCCTTGCACACGCGGGCGCGCGGGGGCGTGCGGACGTGGTGGTGGCGGCGAATGTGCTCGCGCCAAAGCAGCTGCGCATCAGCGGCAAAATTGCCGTATTTCCGTCAGACGCAGGCAGCGACGGACCCAAAGTGGCAGAATATAAACAGGGAAGCATTGTGATCAGGCCGTTAAAACCGCAGAGCCGGTCACTCTAGCGCCCGGTAAAGAGACATCATTTTTTTT
>QKIQ01000039.1 GCA_003249555.1 Clostridia bacterium
CGACAAGCAAGAGGCGCTTCATTATGCGAAGCAGATGAAGGAGATGGGGTTTGCGATTGCCTGCACCGACCAAACATATGCATATTTTTGTGAGCAGGGGCTTGAATGTGAGCTGATGAAAAAGGACGATGTTGTGCTTGCGCTGAAGGATAAAAAGATATCCATGGTGATCAATATTCCCACCAGAGGCAAGCTTGTTGGCAGGCTCGGGTTCGTGCTGCGCCGCACGGCGATGGAATTTAACGTACCGTGCATCACATCGATGGATACGCTTGGTGCGCTGCTGTCCGTGATGAGCGCCAAGGATATTGAAGAACATCATATTCCGCTTCGTGAATATTTGAAGTACGAACTGAGGTGACGATAAATGATTGATCTATTAAGCTACCAGCCAAAATTAACGTTCGCGCAAAAGCATATGCTTCGGTTGTCCGACTACACGCCGGACGAGATTTTGCAGGTGCTGAGTCTTGCGCTCAAGCTAAAAAAACAACGCAAAGAGGGGTTGCAGCCGCCGTTGCTTGCGGGAAAGATACTCGCGATGATATTCACCAAAAGCTCCACGCGCACGCGTGTGTCGTTTGAGGCGGGTATTTATCAATTGGGCGGCACCGCGCAGTTTTTAAGCAGCAACGATATCCAGCTTGGGCGCGGCGAACCCATCAGCGACACCGCACAGGTGCTTTCGCGCATGGTGGACGGCATCATGATTCGCACGTTTAAGCAGAGCGACGTGGAGGATCTCGCCAAATACGGCACGATTCCTGTGATCAACGGCCTCACCGATCTGCTGCATCCGTGCCAGATTCTCGCAGATTTGATGACATATTATGAGCATAAGGGCGGCTTTTATGGCAAGCTCGCGTTCATCGGAGACGGCAACAACGTGGCGAATTCGCTGCTTGTGGGCTGTGCGAAGCTGGGCCTTGATATTTCTGTGGCGTGCCCCGAAGGCTTTGAACCGGATGCGGGCGTGCTTTGCGACGCCAAACAAGCGGCAGCACAAAGCGGCTCTAAAATCGTGATCACGCATGACCCAAACGAAGCCGCAGACGGCGCAGATGCTGTGTATACCGACGTGTGGGCGAGCATGGGCCAAGAGAGCGGCGCGCAGGATAAATACAAGCATTTTGCCGATTATCAGGTGAACGAAAAGCTGACGGCGCGCTCCAAAGAGGATTATATTTTTCTGCACTGTCTGCCCGCGCACAGAGGCGAGGAAGTCACCCAAGCGGTCATCGACGGGCCGCACAGCGTGGTTTTCGACGAGGCGGAAAACCGCCTTCACGCTCAAAAAGCTGTGATGGCGCTGCTGATGGGACGCTGATCTTCAAGAATAGAGATTTCATGCAAAAAGAGGATGTGTATAATCAATGATGGAGAGTATCGTCTTTAAAAAGGCCACAGAAAACGACTTGGTCGATATCAAACGTGTGACGCGCAAAGCGTTCACAGATTACGCACGTGAAATTCGCCGCGAGGAAAACGTGGCGGCGCTGCATGAAACGGACGAGGCGATACGGCAGGATATCAAAAAAAAGCATGTGTATCTTTGTGAGGTGGACGGCGAGGTGGCGGGTGCCGTGCGTTTTGAGGTGCTCGATCAGGGCATCGCGTATCTCTCACGCCTCGCTGTCGATCCCGAATTTCAGTCTCTTGGCATCGGCGGGCTGCTTTTAGAGAAGGTACGGCGCGAGTGCATTGAGCTCGGCGTCCGCGCGATTGCGCTGCACACGGCAAGCCGTATGCGATCATCTGTCGCGTTTTACTTAAAGAACGGCTATTACATTCATTCCATTACGCGCGATAAAGCGTATATACGCGCGTTCATGGTCAACGAGCTTGCCGAAATGGACGAGTTGTTTGACTACGAGAGCATCGTGGGGAAAAGATAGCTCATAGCCAAACGAATCAATGCAAAAAATACGAATTTAAGAAAGGGGAAGGGATCAGTCTTCCCTTTTTTCTTTGCGTTTGCTTATTGTGTCCAAAGAATGTTCTCGTCGCTGCGTATAAAGTATGTAAAGAGCATATTCCATATTATAATTTTTTTGATATAATAACTGAAAAAAGATGGAACTTTTTTTGGTATCGTACGTCTAAAATAAAAACTGTCTGTGCATTTGCGCGGGAAAGGATATTTCATTGGAGCTCTTAAAGATTGAAAACCTTACAAAGGTAATAAAAAAGAAGAAGATACTGGACGATGTATCTTTAACCGTGAACTCAGGTGAGATTGTCGGTTTTTTGGGACCAAACGGAGCGGGTAAAACCACGACCATCAAAATGATTATGGGGCTTTTTTCAATCACATCGGGGCATATTTCGGTATGCGGGCACGATATCGTCACGGATTTTGAAAATGCCATGAAAAACATCGGCGGCATCGTTGAAAACCCGGATCTGTACAAGAGGCTCACGGGCAGGCAAAATCTTTCTTATTATGCGTCTATGTATGAAGGCGATTCCAAAAAGCAGATTGACGACGTTGTCGAGCTGGTCAAAATGGCAGCGCGTATCGACGATAAAGTCAAAACGTATTCTTTGGGCATGAGGCAGCGTGTCGGTTTGGCACAGGCGCTGCTGCACCGCCCAAAACTGCTGGTGCTCGACGAGCCTACAAACGGCCTTGACCCCATCGGCATCAAGGAGTTAAGGGACCTTCTGAAATACCTCTCGAAAAACGCGGATGTCGGCGTGTTTGTCTCGAGCCATCTGCTCTCCGAAATGGAGCTGATGTGCGACCGGATATACATTATCGACAACGGCGTTGTCATCGGCGAAAAAACCATCGAACAGGTCAAAGAATCGGATACGGAAGATATCTTCAGCTACAGCTTTATCACGAGCGACAAAGAAAAGACCTATGAGTATTTCAAAGGGCTGGAGGCGAACTGCGAGCAGGTGAACGGCGGTGTCACCGTTGTGATGAAGCGCGACCAGATCCCTTCGATCATCCGCGATCTGGTGAGCATGGGCATTGATTTGTACGCGGTGAATCAGTCGCAAAGAACACTGGAGCAGGATTTCATTTCGATGACGACCGGCACCAAGACGCAGATCAGATAGCAAAGAGAGGGTATAGATATGGATTTTATTAAGCAAACCGCATTGGAAATAAAGAATATTTTCAGGTCGAAATTCCTACTCATCATCGGCATTCTCATACTGGTATTAAGCATCGCGATACCCGTTATCGGTGCCATTTCGATGAACGCGGCGGATATTTACTATCCCGGTTACCCGGGCGGCCCGATCATGTATGAGAAAGCGATGGCTTACGATGGTTATTATTATGATAACGGCCAGGAGCCCCTTACGGTAGACGGCGTCACCATCATGCCGGATAATCCGTTTTACTGGAACATTCAAGATTTGTCCCAAATGGACAGCAATTTGGACAGCTCGTTTTTCACCCAGCCCGAAGCGATGGATATTGCTCTCGAAATGGGCCAAATGGAATTGCAATACTATCTGCGTGCAGCGAAGGTGATTTTAACCTATCAGGATTACAGAGCAAACCTTTTGTGGGATACCACCATGCTGTATGATAAATACATTTACGAAAAGGCGGCGACAACACAGAAGGATGTGATGATCGAAGCGCTAAATTACCGCCGCGGGATTAACCCGGATACTTACGACAAGACATACGTCAACATTTCCCCTGAGGAGCGCCGGGCGGCCATTGATAAGGCGGATGGTTACATGAACAGGCTGTTCGACGTGATTGAGAACAACAATTTTGAAGAATATATCGCGATCAGTATCGAGCAGCAGCAGACCCAGATTAAAAGCATTGAGGAACAAATCGAGATTCAGGAGCAGACGATCATTGAGCATCTGGAACAAGAGGAAGAGTTAAACCGGTATATCGAGGACATGAAAAAACAGATCGCTCTGATAGAAACAACCAATATTCCGTTGCTTGAGTACCGTCTTGAAAAGCACATTGTGCCTGGTGAAGTTGTGTGGCAAAATACCGCGCTGTCCGGCATTGAACAGGCGAACCAAGGCCTTCAATATACGACCATATTGAGTGAAAAGGATTTCAATAAAGAGCAATATCTCGTTGAACAGTATAAAACATACACCCGTTATAAGGCGGCCATTCAGGCGCAGATTGACGATTATAATAACCAGATACTTGTGGCGCAAAGCTCTCTTGATGCCGACAAACCGGATATGAAATTTGTACCGGAAGGAGCGAGAAGCCGGACGCACAGTTTCCTTTATTATTCCGTATATGTGGCGCTGTTTGCGGTTGTTCTCGGCGGCTGGCTGATGGCGAGTGAATTCCAGTTGGGCACCATCCGCCTGCTGATGATTCGCCCGAAAACGCGCACAAAAATACTGATGTCCAAATTCACTGCGGCGCTTATCATCTGCTTTGGGATATACATTGCGGGCACGGTATTAAACATCGTGACAAACGGTATATTATTGGGGTTCTCGGATTACGCGTTCCCGAACTTCACGGCATCGGGCGAGATCGGCTTCTTTGCTTACTTTATTCCAAAGTTTGTCATGTGCGCCGTGACCATCGTGTTCGGATACTGCGTGGCCTTCATGCTGTCTACGGTGGCCAAGCATATGGCGGTCTCCATTTCTGTGCCGATCGTCTGTTTTGTAGGGTGTATCATCGGTATGGCTGTTTTGGCG
>QKIQ01000015.1 GCA_003249555.1 Clostridia bacterium
CTTGAACTCCAGCGATATCTTTGATGCCTCGTTCCTCAATGAGCTGTCTCATCAAGCTCTTTTCCCTTTTTGCCATTCAAAAAAACCTCCGTTGTTTTTATTCTATCTGACAACGAAGGTTTACACAATTTTTTCGGCAGTCTCGTCGTAGGGATTCTAAAAATTAAGTAAACTGGCGTCGTTTTTCAAGCGGCGTCAGTTTTGTTTTTATCTGGATACGCTCATGATTATAAAAGTGGATATAATTCTCAATCAAGATCCGAGCCTCGTTGATCGTCTTTGGCTTGTACCTCCTGATGCACTCTGTCTTCAGTATACTGAAGAAGTTTTCGGCCATCGCATTATCATAGCAATTTCCCCGCCTTGACATAGACGGCGTAATGCCGTACTTTTGTGTCAGGTTGAAATATGCATGGGAAGTGTATTGAAACCCCTGGTCACTGTGGAGTTGCAGCTCTCCAGTGACCACTTCTTTTTCTTTGGCTGCGCGAATAGTGTTCAATACTATATTAACGGATTGTTCCGTACCCATTTGATAAGCAACGATGCTTTCATCGAATAGATCCCGGATCATGGACAAGTACAGCGTCCCCTGCGGTGTCTTGATGTAAGAGATATCTGTTACCCACTTTTCGTTTGGCTTTTCAGAATTAAAATCCCGATTGAGCAAGTTTGGATATCGATGTAACTGATCGCTCATCTGTTGATACTTTCTTCTTCGTCGAATCTGCGCCAATAATCCATACTTATTCATGATTCTCAAAACTGCTTTATGGTTTACCCGCAGTCCATGACGTTCCAACCAGATGCATATCCTTCGATATCCATAGGTACAGCCTGTTTCCCTCTGACATTGAGAAATCTGTTGAGCCAATGCTTCTTCTACATAATTGACTCTCGGTCGTTTAAGAAACGCATAGTATCCACTTCTGGACACCTCAAAAAACTTGCACATTTGTTTTACCGGGTATTTACCTGCATTTTGTTGAATGGCGATATACTTGATTTCTGGCTTCACATCCTTCCAGCAACTTGAAGAAAAGACCGGTATAGTTCCACTTCTCTCTCAAGTTCTTTTATTCGTAGTGTTAAAGCTTCCGGGGTGGTAATTGGCCGTGTTCTTGGTCTGCCTCTATGCCTAGAAGGCTTAGGAAGAGCATTTTGACGATGATTGTATCTATTAATCCAGTTCTTTATTTGTATCTTCTTAAGCCCAAGGGCATCGGCGATCTGTTGTCTTGTAAACCCTTCGCTGCGCATTTTCATTATCATTGGCGCTAAGCTTTCTACGTTTGTCCATGTTCTCTTCAAAATAAATACCTCCTGTTATAGTTATCCTACAACAGGAGGCTTTTTCTCTCAATGTCCGTTTTTCGGGGTTCAGTTCAAAAAAAGTGGAGGTTTTTTATTTTTGACACATTAATGACACATTGGCGTTTTATACTGTGACCATCATCAAAGAAAAGGAGGAATGGAAATGAAGAAAAAGGTATTAATCATTGCCGCCGTGGTGGTGGCGGTGATGGCGCTAGGGGTTGGCTCCGCGTTTGCGTTCGGCGGCTCTGCCGTAAACGGCGTGATATCATCGAGCGAATGCAGCGGTGACTGTGAGGGCACGTGTAACGGTGATGGGCTGGCGCCGCGGGACGGGACAGGCAATCAGTACGGGCGTTGTGAAGAAAATGGCATCTGCGACGGTACATGCGATACCGGGCTTGCGGGAGGCACGTGTAACGGTGTTGGGCTGGCGCTGCGGGACGGCACAGGCAATCAGTACGGGCTTTGCGAACAAAGCGGTGACTGCGGCGGCACATGCGATACCGGGCTTGCGGGAAACGGAGATTGCGACGGCACGTGTGACGGTGATGGGCAGGCGCTGCGGGACGGCACAGGACATCGGTACGGGCGTGGTGAAGAAAGTGGCGACTGCGACGGCACATGCGATACCGAACTTGCGGGAAAAGAAGATTGCGACGGCACGTGTGACGGTGATGGGCAGCCCCCGCGGGATGGCACAGGCAGGTGTTTTGGACAGAACCGATAGTTTGCCGCTTGAAGGAGGCTGGTTTTAGGCTTCCTTCACTTGTGTTATAATCAAGCTGACACGAAATAAGCTTGGAGGGCGGAGCATTGAGCGTTCGCATACTTGTCGCTGAGGATGAGAAAAGCATATTAAAGCTTGTCACACGGTATCTTGAAAAAGAAGGGTACACCGTATATGAAGCGTCAGACGGAGAACAGGCGCTGGATATTTGGCTGGATACGCCGGTTGATATCGCCGTGCTTGATGTCATGATACCAAAGCTTGACGGTTGGCAGGTGCTTACAGAAATACGCAGGGAGAGTGATATTCCGGTCATCATGCTGACGGCAAGACGCGATGAGGCGGACCGACTGCAGGGCTTTGAACTGGGAACGGACGATTATATGACCAAGCCATTCAGTCCGCGTGAGCTTGTGATGCGCGTTAAGGCCCTGCTAAAGCGCGCAGGCAAGCTGTCGCAAAGCACTCTCATCAACTTGCCGGGGCTCAAGGTGAATACGCAGGCGCAGACGGCAGAGACGGCGGATGGGGACGCCAAGCTTTCCGCGCGCGAATACGCGCTGCTCATGTATCTCATCGACAACAAAGGGGTGGTCTTATCACGTGAAAGGCTGCTCGAACGCATATGGGGTTACGACTACGATGGTGACACGCGCGTGCTGGATACGACGATAAAGCGGCTGCGCAGCAAGCTTGGCGCTTGCGGCAGCTGTATCAAAACGCAGCGCGGCAATGGCTATATGTTTGAGGTCACTCAATGAAAAAGACGTTGTTTCGGCAAATGATTACATACATGATGCTTTTTTGCATTATTATATGCGCTGTGGGATATGCAGTGATCGAGTTCTTTTTTGTCAACTATTATTACGCACAGCAGCAGCAGATGCTTCTTGTGCGCACAAACGAAGCGGCAGCGCAGATGGACGCAGGTGCTGATGTGGATGACGTGATTGAAACGTATTACAGCGCATACGGCGTGTCGCTGCACTATCTGGAAGAAGGCGTGGACCAACCGGTCGGCATGCACGGTATGATGGGGCGGCAGGGCGCATATGTCGGCATGATGCCGGAGAATATCGGAAAATGCTTTGTGACCAATTCCGGCCAAGGTATGGGTATGGGGCAGAGCCAATGGCTTTCGTATCTGTCGCAGACGCAGGACGGCGGCTTGCTGCTGGGCCGCGTGTCTTTCGGCAGCATGGACAGCGTGGTGGCGCTGGTGCAGAAATTCTTTTTGTATTTCGGCATTGCCAATGCGGCGGCATTTGTGCTTTTTGCGTTTTTCTTTTCGAGAAGCATGTCTCGCCCGCTGCGCAAGCTCAACGCGATTGCCTCACAGATGGGGCAGCTCAATTTTTCACTGTGCTACGAAGGGAATAGACGCGATGAGATCGGGCAGCTTGGCGCGACGCTTAATTTGCTGATGACGCGGCTTGAAAACACCATCTCGCAGCTTAAAGGTGAGCTGTCAAAGGAGAAAACGCTTGAGAAGATGCGCGCGCAGTTTACCGCTCAGGTATCGCACGAGCTGCAAACGCCGCTTTCTGTGATAAAAGGCTACGCAGAGGCGCTGACCGATAATTTGTATGCGGCGCATGAGACCGCTGATGTGTATCAGATACTTATAGATGAGGCCGAAAAGATCAGCAGCATGGTGGACGATCTTTTGAATCTGTCTCAGATTGAAGCGGGCGCGTATGTGCTATGCAAACAACAGTTCAGCCTTCAGGAGATGATAAACAAGCTTCATGCGCGATACCGTGCGTTGACAGACGGAAAGAAGATTCATGTACGGATGGGTTTGCCGGATGGCGGCGCTTTTTTTGGCGATCGGCTTCGCCTAGAGCAGGCGCTCAGCAATGTACTGAGCAACGCGGTGAAACATACGCCTGACTATGGAGAAATATTTGTGACGCTTGCGGCGCAAGACGAACAAATTGTGATTTCTGTCGAAAATGAGGGAGAGCCCATCGCAGAGGAAGACCTGCCGCATATATTTGAAAGCTATTACAGAGGCCAAACGGCGGTGAGAGGAACGGGCCTTGGGCTTGCCATCACGCGCCATATTGTGTCGCTGCACGGCGGAACCATATCCGCAGCCAACACCGAAAGGGGCGTTTTGTTCAAAATTTTGCTGCCACGCTAAATTCGTACTGACTTACGGAACAGCGAGCCCATCGTCGTCGGATAAAAAAGATTTCGGCAGAACCCCGCAGATGAGAAGAAAGCCACCCGCTAAAGGCGGCAGATCACGCATCATCGTAATGGCGGGCATATTTGCACAAATTCTTGTATATGAAAAAGTGTTAAAAAGTGAACAAAAAGGTGTAGTATTGATACAATACTCAAACGATGTGAAAAACACCCAGGATACAAGAAACGCCGCGATATTCGCGGCGTTTCTTGCCTATCTCCCTATTTCTCCCTGTCTTTTTCTCTAAGTTCAACGCGGCGGATTTTGCCGCTGATTGTTTTGGGAAGTTCGGATACAAACTCAATTACGCGCGGGTACTTATACGGTGCAGTGACCTTTTTGACGTGCTCCTGAAGCTCTTTGGCAAGCGCGTCCGACGCTTCATAACCCTTTGCCAGCACGATCGTC
>QKIQ01000044.1 GCA_003249555.1 Clostridia bacterium
CAAATACTGATGCAAAATTCCCACAATGGGACGGGACAAATAGCAAAACGTTAAAAGACGGCTACACGCTTGCAAATTTAATATCTGCGGTTAAACAATCCATGTATCGTGTTGGTGATATTATCATGTCGGTAAGCGCGACAAACCCATCCTCAGAGTATGGTGGTACATGGGTGGCGTGGGGTAGTGGACGTGTACCTGTCGGTGTCGATACGAGTCAGACGGAGTTTAACACGGTGGAAAAAACAGGCGGTGAAAAAACACACACGCTTATTAATACGGAAATTCCCCAGCATAACCATTCGT
Source organism: Clostridia bacterium (assembly GCA_003249555.1). Classification (GTDB taxonomy): domain Bacteria; phylum Bacillota; class Clostridia; order Christensenellales; family SZUA-584; genus SZUA-584. Next base: position 307 of record QKIQ01000044.1, read on the forward strand.
TGCCAGATGGCGGAACTGGCAACAGCCCTGCAAATCCAGGGGCTTATTTTAACGCTCAATATACAAACGGCACAAATGGCATTACAGCATCGTCAACAGGCACAGGCAATGTGGGCGCAGGACAAGCGCACAACAACTTACAACCATATATCACTTGCTACATGTGGAAACGGACAGCTTAAAGCCTGCCGGCTTTGAATAATAAAGAATGAGGTGAGGTAATGGATGGTTTATGGACGGTTCTTCTCTCGATTGGCGTACCAAGCGCGACATTCGGATTTTGTTTTTGGCTATTTCAAAAAAAGTATGAGAAACGCGAGGCAAAGCGGGAAGAACTTGAGAAAGCAAGGGAAAAGAATGAGATCATGATAATCCGCGGCTTGGGCGCGGCGATTGCACTTGGCGAAGCTAACGCGATAGCGATCCGCGATAAAAAATGCAATGGCGACATGACCGATGCGCTGGAATATGCGCGACAGGTGAAGCACGAACAAAAGGATTTCATGAACGAGATGGCAGTTAAGGCCATGTTTTAGGCGAAGAGCGGCGAGAGCCGTTTTTTTAATTAACGAAAGGGAAGTGAGAAAATTGAAAAATGTAAATGATTTTATCGGCAGAATCAAGCCGTCTGCCGGAAGGGACATCTATGTTTGGGGCGGTCAAGGCAAGGTGACGTCACGTGAGCGCATCAAAAAACACGAGACGAGCGTGACGAACGTCAAGAGAGCACTGGCGCTTTACGAGAAACGCTTGACAGTGTATCCAGCCGAGGTGATTCTTGAGTACGATTGCAGCGGCCTTGGAACAAAAAATTTAATTGACATGGGCGCGATACCGCGCGACATCACAGCAAACGGTTTGCTTAGTAAGTGCAGCGTGATTCAGCGTGCGCAGCTTAAAAAAGGCTGCATGGTGTTTCGGACGTACAAGACCGGATCAAAAAAAGGCCAAGCGTACCATGTTGGCTATGTGATCGACGACGAGCTGCATGTTGAGCATGCCAAGGGGCGCGACGACGGCGTAGTGATCGAGACGTTAAACCAGAACGGCTCTGGATGGTGGAGCGTTTGCGGGATGCCGCTGTTCTTCGCTACAGAGATCAACGCCTACAATTCAGTTCCGATTACTGCCAAGCTTACGCGTTTGCTAAAGTGCCTGTATGATAGTAATGCAAAACGGTATACGTGCAGGGGGGAAGACGTGCGCGCTGTCCAACAGGCACTTGTAGATAACGGGTATAGTCCTGGTTCCATTGACGGCGTATATGGCCCGAACACCAAGAATGCAGTAATCAAGTATCAGCGTGCTAAGCGGCTCAAGGTGGACGGCATTGTCGGCCCGGAGACATGGGCAGCACTGCTCGGTTGATCATAGGAGCGTGAAACGCTTGGATGACACAACAAAAGTGATTGCGGTAATGATGGCTGCCTTTGTCGGATTCATCATTGGCCGCTTATCCGCAAGGTTTAAAAGCGAGACTGATTCAGTCCGCAAAAATAAAAAAAAGGAGTGATTCATTTGAAAAAAGTATTGTCTATCCTGTTGGTGATCGTCATCATGACGGTCTTTTTTGTTCCCGTTGCTTTTGCATCTGATGGTGATGAGGTTGCAGGAACGAGCACGATTGATGCGTTTATTGCCGTCGTGTTGCTGGCTCTCGTTGTCGAGAAAATTGCCGAAGCGGTGAAGGCTGGTATAACCCCGGTAAAACCTCCGGGATGGGTGTGGTTCCTAATTTCGTCTGCACTCGGTATCGCATTGTGCATTTTGTTTCATGTCAACCTATTTATTGTAATCGGGCTGTCGAGCCTAACTCCTGCGTCCTTTATTGTTGGGTGTATCCTTACAGGCATAGCGGTTGGCAGCGGCAGCAACTTTACACATGATCTGATCGACAAGTTGAAATCGGCAAAAATCCCTAAATTGTAAATGACGGTTAGCGACGGTATTTCTCCCGGACGCTGCCTAAAAAATGAGCTCCAGCCTATAAGGTTTGGAGCTCTTTTTTTATTGTCTTAAAACTCAAAACACCCGAATAACACAACTTCACAAAAACGCACGCGATACCACACGAGCGCCGCCAACGCTCTCCATAAGGTGTTTGCACCTCCGTGCGCGTTTACCTTTGTTGCAACACGCCACAGCGGCTCACAGCGGCATTCATATGTATTTGTCAAAGATCGATCTATTTCATAAAACGGGCGGCTGATCTCCCGTGTGCCGATGGGTTCCCACGACCTCCCCGGCAGCTTGCCGGATCATCGGTTTCGGCCTGTACCCAAACAGGCCATCATCAGGTGGGGTCTTCTGCGGGAGATCGACCGCTCCCGCTCGGTTCATTTATCAGTAACCTAGTTTGCGCACACGCGATTCCACCCGCTCCATTAACCATTCCTTACCGCAAAATCGAATATCCTTTATGTAGCTCGCAGCGGCATTTCCAAAAGACACGGAGCCTTCTTGGTAAATATCTGTCGTTGCCATGCTGTAAATTAGTGAAACGAGAGCGGCGTGGTCAGCGAGTGCTTCTTTCGCATTCTGATGTTCTTTGCTCCCTGCTGGATAGTCCGACGCGGCATTTTCAAGACCTCCGATCAGGTCACAAGCTGCGTACTTGATGTTGAAAAACGCTTTCTTTTGCCTTTCGTTCATTTCGGATGTTTTCACTGAAATAGCTCCTTTCATTTCCTTCTCTTAATCCACATGACTATCGACCATGTTGACAGCCCTATGCTTACCGCAATCAATCCATATACAATTACATCCATCTTCTTGACACCTCTATGAGCTTTTTGTTATCATCAAGGCGAGGGGAGTCATCCCCTCGACCTCTTAACGCTTTAGCTTCTCTAGGAGCAGTATCAGCGCTGTTATGAGGTTGATGATCGCGATGATGAGGTTTATCTTGACGGATTCGGCCTTGTCATCGCTTTTCTGTCTGTGCTTGCCCATGAGGTTTACCTCCTTTCTATGTTTCCATTTTAAACGATTTCCTTTAAGAAGTCAATAGAAAACTTTAGTTATTTCTTTAAAATTTAAAATAATTTATTGACGTACAAAAGGTTATTCTTTATAATTCTAGTTGGAGGTGATGATATGGATATACCAACTAAAATAAAGCTGGCTGAAACATATGCAAAGGTCTCAGAGACGGAGCTGGCGAGACGATTAGGGACGACGCCCCAAGCGTTCGGACAGCGTCTTAAAACAGGTAAATTTAGTTCATCTGATTTAGATAAGATTGCAGAGGCTATAGATGCAGAGTTTATTTATCATTTTCGGTTTAAGGACGGTACAGAAATATGAGCGAAAATGATAATGAGCAAAGAATGACCATAATATCATTTGATCCATTCTTCCGGATGCAAGAGCTTAAGGGGATGCCGCTATCTTATATTTCCAAAAGGCTCGACATTCCCGTTGCCATTCTAAATAAGATGCAAAGACGTGAAGATGTGCCGTTTGACGTTATTCAAAAGATATGCCATGCAATGGAATGTCAGCCGGGGGACATCATGGAGGCCAACACCATCTATGTGATACCTGCAAAGGATAAAGAATGATGCTAACATACAGTCGAGTCGGCGGCAGGAGTTGACCGCATTTTTACCGCACTATTCTAAATTTCCGCACTTTTGACCGCATTTTTACCGTACATTTCTGCGCATACTTGCTTAGAGAATTGTCAGTATTCATCGCGAAAAGTCCGCTTTTTTCGGTAAAATAGGCAAGTGATGATATTAACTTTTAATCAAGGTGTCCGGAGTTCGAATCTCCGGTGGGTCACCACTGAAAAGTGCCGATGAATACTAAGGATTCGGCACTTTTTGTTTTTTAGCAATTATTTATTGTGCTAATGTTAGTATTATACATGATATATTAAGCGTGTGAGGTAATATGAAGCGAGCAAATCTATCTATAGAAGAGCAAGTCAAATTACAACATATAATAGCAATGACGAACAAAAAACGAAAGTTTTTTTGCGGAACTGGTGCCCACAGGTTCTATTTTTTTCACCCGTTAGCAGCACTTCAATGCTACCCGCGGCGGCAGCTCTCGATGGGCTTTGCGGATGTATATATGATATGGTGGCAGCCTGTGTACTCTGGCTGCCAAGAGCCTGTATCACGGCGAAATCGGTGTGGGCGTATGTGTTCTATCTGCTCTTGACACATACATTGATTAAACACATTAATTAAACTTTACTGGAAAAATGTTTGCAAGTGTAGTATTATATTAATATAAGGTATGCAATAAACAGTTAGTCAAATATTACTCGGTCACCTAATGTTCAAAAAATCAACAATTGCTAAAGCGTAATCAAAGCCTATTCCTCAGAGTGTATGAACTGCCTGTAAGAAAAGGTCCTCTCCTTTAATAAACATACCGGCAAAAAATAAAATTGTATGGCTTTTATCACAATAGATGTCTTATTAAGTTTAATCTCATTCTTGTAAAAAGAATATAAGAGTAAAAAATATTGATTGATCGACAATTATAATGTCGTGGAAGGAGAAAATTTATGGGAAAACTAATTATCATTTCGAATCGCCTGCCAGTTACAATTACCAGGAGCGAAGACGGCTTTGAATATCAGAAAAGCATCGGAGGTTTGGCGACAGGCCTTAGAAGCTATCAGGAGAATACGGACAGCTTGTGGATTGGTTGGCCGGGAGTTACGGATGATGATCTGACCGAGGAGGAAAAAGGCACACTCAGCAAGGAATTTAAAGAGAAGTATAAATGCATGCCGGTCTTCATGTCCGAGCATGAAGTGGATGCATTTTATCATGGGTTTTGCAACAAAACGATCTGGCCGTTGTTTCACTATTTTACAGGAGTGACTGACTACGATCAAGAACTGTGGGAAATGTATGTGCATGCCAATACGCGTTTTTTTAATTATATCAAGACAATCGTAGAAGAAAACGATACGATCTGGGTGCACGATTATCAACTAATGCTTCTGCCACAAATGATCAGGAATCACTTTCCTGATGTTAAGCTCGGTTTCTTTCTGCATATACCGTTTCCCTCTTATGAAATTTACCGGCTGTTGGTATGGCGGAATGAGATATTATTGGGATTACTGGGAGCGGATCTTATCGGATTCCATACCTACGACTATGCCCGCCATTTTTTAAGCAGCGTTCGCCGTCTCTTGGGATATGAACACAATTTGAACCAGATCGCATTCGAGAATCGGTATGTGCAGGTTGATGCGTTTCCAATGGGGATCGATTACGACCGTTTTGCAAAAGAATACAACACACCCCAATTTCAGGAAGAGGTCAGACGGATCGTTAACAGTACAAAAGGTGAAAAGATCATCCTGTCGATCGATCGGTTGGATTACACAAAGGGAATTCCGCAAAGAATACGGGCATTTAATGAATTTCTGACTAGGAATCCTGAATATAAAGGGAAAGTGCGGTTCCATCTCATCGTTGCGCCTTCAAGGGTTGAGGTGAGTTCATATGAAGCTTTAAGGAGCGAAATCTCTGAACTTGTTAGCCAGATTAACGGCACCCATGGTACCGTGGATTGGATGCCTGTCTGGTTTTATTTCCAGACCTTTTCTCAGGAAAGCCTGACCGCGCTGTACAAGTATTCGGATATACTTCTGGTTACACCGCTGCGTGACGGTATGAACTTGGTGGCTAAAGAATACATTGCGGCCAGAGCCGATTATCAAGGGATGGTGGTAATTAGTGAAACCGCCGGAGCGGCCAGTGAACTTGGCGAAGTGGTTGTCGTGAATGCGAATGATTGCATCGCCATCGCTGATGGAATCAAAAAAGCGCTTGAGATGCCCACTGAAGACAAAATTGAGATCAACAAGGTGATCCATAAACGGTTGAGAAGGTATAGCGTAAACTTTTGGGCGGAAGAATTCATCAAATCCATTGACCAGTGCGCCGATAACGCGCGCCAAAGGGTAACTCAAAACATCGATAATAACGGTTCCATTGTCGTGGATGCTTATTCCAAAGCCCAAAAACGCATTATTTTTCTAGATTACGACGGGACACTCGTCGGTTTTAAAGCGATACCAAATCAAGCCAAACCCGATCCGGAACTCAAAAAGCTATTATTTAATCTGGTGGAAGATCCGAAGAATACAGTGGTGATTGTATCGGGTAGAGACAGGAATTCACTGGAGGAATGGCTTGGCGATTTGCGTTTGCATATGCTGGCAGCGCATGGCTTATGGCGGCGCGAACTGGACGGGGAATGGAGCATGACGGCTGCGTTGGACAATCGGTGGAAAGATAGAGTGGAAAATATTATGCAAATGTATGCGGACCGCATGCCCGGCGCACTGATCGAAGAGAAGGATTATTCACTAGCGTTTCACTACAGAAACTGCGAACCGGATTTGGTAGCCGTCAAGTTGGGGGAGGTGCGGTCGGCACTTTTTTCAACGATCCAATCGATGAGCCTGGGAATCCAGGAAGGGAACAAGGTTCTGGAGGTGAAAGACAGCCGGATAGACAAAGGGCAAGGCGCATCTGCGTTTTTGTATAAGCAAGAGTACGATTTCATACTAGGCGTTGGGGATGATTACACCGACGAGGATCTCTTTGCTGTGCTGCCCAGCAACGCGCTTTCAGTCAAAATTGGTATGGATCCGACCAATGCACGATACCGCTTGAATTCATGGAAATCCATGCGAGTGTTACTTAAAAAGCTGACAGAAATTAAAGGATAGCGATGAATAAGAGATCAGTATTCGAGTTGAATGATGTGAAATTGGATAACAATACCCTTTTGCTGCATGAGTCGCTTTTTCATAATGCGAATGGGTATATTGGGGTGCGTTCAGCATTCGAAGAAGGATACCCGGACGCGTATAAAACGATACGCGGTCAATACATCAACGGGTTCTATGATTTCAAGGAAGCAAAGCAGGCAGAGAACTTGTATGGGCTGGTTCAGGAAAAGCAGACAATGCTGAATGTAGCAGATACACAGTCTATCAACATATACTTTGACGAAGAGCCGTTCAGTATGTTTACAGGTAAGGTTCTTCAGAGCCGGCGTTGGGTAGATGTGGAGCAAGGCGTGACCGGCCGGTATGTAGCTTGGTGTTCTCCGCTCGGAAAAGAGCTGGAGATTACGATTATCCGTATGGCCTCCTTTCATCAATTATCCCTTTTCACCATTGAATACCAGATCAAGTCTGGCAATTTCTCGGGCGATATCATGATCGAATCACAGCATAGCGGTAACGTGAGCAATTTTTTCGATCCGAGCGATCCCCGTACGGCCGATGAAGATGAGCAGTACCTGACTCCGATGTCCTGCAACATTCAGTACGGCACATCATATATCACTTCAATTACATCAAAATCGAATCTGGAGGTGTGCAGCTGCGTTAAGAATTTTTTGTCGGGTGAAACGGAGCGCCAGTTTATCATTGGTGATAATGCAGCGCGGTGCCAAATGGTGACCTCGACCCAGAAGGGGGGAACTGTTAAGCTGATTAAATATTCGGTATTTGCGGATTCGTTGCGCGTGGAAGATTGCAAAGCCTATGCCGCGGCCGAGATGAAAAAAGCGTTATCCATATCGATGCAAGAGCTCTATCAGTATCAGGAGGATTATTTGGCTGAATACTGGAAGAACTGCGATGTAGAGATACAGGGAGATGATGCATTGGACATTGCGCTCAAGTATAGCCTTTTTCAGCTAATGCAGACGGCCAGCAAAGACGAATACGGGAACATTGCTGCCAAAGGGCTTAGCGGTGAAGGATATGAAGGACAGTATTTTTGGGATTCCGAAATGTATGTCCAGCCATTCTTTACAGTGACCAACCCGCAAATATCAAGAAATCTGATTTCAAATCGCTATGAGGCGCTGGAAATGGCAAAACTCAACGCGAGGATTTTAGGGCATGAAAAAGGTGCGCTGTATCCATGGCGGACGATCATGGGAAAGGAATGCTCCGGATATTTCCCAGCCGGATCGGCGCAGTACCATATCAATGGGGATATAGCTTATTCCGTCATTGCATATTATCTGGCGACGGATGATGAAGCTTTTATGCATGAACAAGGTACGGAGATCATTTTTGAAACAGCCAGATTATGGATGGATGTTGGGATATTCAAATGTGATGGATTTCACATCAACGCTGTGACAGGCCCGGATGAATATACCTGTTTGGTCAACAACAATTATTATACGAACGTACTGGCTCAGTACCATTTGCGCTGGGCGGTAAAACTGTATGAACGCTTTGTTAAAATGGCAGAATTTCGAGAAATGATCAGCAGGATTAAGCTGATGCCCGAAGAGGTGGAAGGGTTCAGGAATGCGGCGGACAAAATGGTGCTGCCTTATGATGAAAAACTAAAGATCAACCCGCAGGACGACTCGTTCCTGCAGAAGAAAATTTGGGATATTGAGACGATCCCCAAAGAGAATTTTCCGCTGTTGCTGCACTATCATCCGCTGTATCTGTATCGTCATCAAATCTGCAAGCAGGCGGATACCGTGCTGGCTCATTTCATACTGGAAGACACCCAATCGATAGAAACGATAAGAAATTCTTTCGATTACTACGAGAAAATTACAACACACGATTCGTCGTTGTCGAAGAGTATCTTTTGTATCATGGCTTCAAAGCTGGGCATGGAAGATAAGGCTTTCGTCTATTTTGGAAACTCATTGAATCTTGATTTAATGGATCATCAGAAAAATACGAAAGATGGTCTTCATATTGCCAACATGGGCGGAAATTATTTGGCTATCGTCTATGGCTTTGGCGGATTTCGCCTAAAGGAGAGCGGCATTTTTTTCGCTCCGACGCTGCCGGCCAAATGGACGAGTTATAAGTTCCATATTCGTTATCGGAATAGCCTCATTAACGTGGAGGTTTTTAGGGATCAATGTTCATTTTATCTGGAAGACGGTACGCCACAGGAAATCACGGTTTACGGGAAGCCATACTTGTTGGAAAACCTGCTAACTATCAAAATCGAAGGGGAAAATGGTGAAGTATAAGGGGGTTATTTTTGATCTGGATGGGGTAATATGCCATACAGACCGGTATCATTACGAGGCATGGGCGCAAATTGCTGAAGAGTTGGGTGTGCATTTTGATGAAGCGTTGGGAAACAGGCTGAGGGGCATCGGCCGGCAACAGAGCTTTGAGATTATTTTAAAAAGCAATGACAGAACCCTGTCACCTGAAGATAGAATCAGGTACACCGATAGAAAAAATGAAATCTATCGAGCTATGCTGGTTAAAATGACACCGGATGATCTGGGAAACGATGTTCGTAAAACGTTAGATGCTGTACGGGAAAGAGGCATGAAGCTCGCAATCGGATCCTCCAGTAAAAACACCAAGTTTATTCTGAAGCGCCTCGGCCTCGAAATCTTTTTTGATGCTGTATCGGATGGAAACGATATTCGGTTTCCAAAACCCGACCCAGAAGTGTTCCTGATTGCCAGCGAGCGCCTTGGCGTGTCGCCTAATGCGTGTATTGTCGTCGAGGACGCGCAGGCAGGTATTGAGGCTGCAGTGGCGGGTGGTATGGATAGCGCTGCAATCGGGGATGCGATTTACTCTCAACTGGCCAAATATCGGTTGACAAGGCTATCTGACCTTTTACTGTATCTTTAACGGTTTAACGCAATACTGTTTATCGAGTGTGACTAATATAACGTTCTTTTAATATATTTACAGTATTGATGGATTGCTTTACAATGGATACGGACCTGACGGGGAGGATGTATCCATGAGTTAAGCACCTCAGACTTCAAGAAACAATACCAGCATAACCGGAGAAAGGACATAACTTAGCATCTGCAAAAAGTTGTGTTGACAATGGGGGGCACTATATAAATCTTTACCATAAGGTTAAAATTTATGATTGAGAAAGTCTAATGAAGTAAAGGGGGGTGTGGCGTATTTATCAGATTTTCCCTTACATTATTTTTTCATCGTTTTCCTTCGCTACCCTCATCATTCTTTCGATATTTGGAATTCAATATCGTCATCATGTCGGCGTTAAAGAGTTCATCATCGTCATGCTTGCCTCGGCATGGAGTGTATTTTGTCAGGCGTTTGAATTGATGGGAAAGCCACTGGCGGTTAAGCTGTTTTGGGCGGACATGGAATACCTTGGTATGATGATTTCGGTGGTGGCCTTTTTAATAATGGCCGTTCGATTTGCAGGATACGACAGGTATATAACGAAGAGAAGCATTTCCATCGTTGGGCTGTCTGCTCTCATGTTCTGGGCGATTATTTTGACAGATCCATATCATGGTCTCATGCGTACTGATTTTTCGTTGAATACGTCAGCGATTCCTTATACAATAAATAAAGATTACGGAATGGTCTATCCTCTTTATCTGTTATTTACATACGGAATGATCATGACTTCATTTGTCATCTTGATGATAGTTGCAAGAAAAAAAAATTCTCTATATCGGAAGCAAGCCGTTGTTCTTATGCTGTATATGGCTCTCATGGCGCTTCCAAACATTGGGTTCTATTTTCATCTGTTTCCCGCAAATCGATACGATTTATCACCGGCCTTTTTCGGTCCGGCATCACTGCTTATGGCATGGGGTATCTATCGCCATAAGTTTTTAAACATAATGCCCGTTGCCCGCGATTTGCTTATAGAAACCATGGAGAGCGGCGTCATTGTTGCTGACAAAGAGAACCAGATCATCGACATCAATCAGTCAGCGTTCCAGATGCTTGGGCCCGGGCAAACAAATTTGATCGGAAAGGATATTGCTGAACTTTCCATACTTTCAAACGATACCTGGCCCGAGGACACATCGGATTTAAGAATCTTTCCCTATCGAAAAGCTGATAAAGAATACTGCTATGAGCTCAAGGTTTACCCGGTCAGAGACAGGCAGGGCGATCAAGCAGGCCGTCTGTTTATACTAAACGATGTTACGGAGCAAAAGGCTAATACGCAAAAAATCATAGAGCAGCAAAGGACCCTGGGCATCATGCAGGAGCGGGAACGACTGGGACGTGATTTGCATGACGGATTGGGACAGATCTTTGGCTATGTCAATGCGCAGGCACAAGCAGTCAAGGAGTATCTGGCGCAAGGAAAAAATGATAAAGCAACCAAAAGTCTGAATGAACTCATTACAGCGTCAAGAGACGTCCACGGCAATATCCGAGAATATATTCTGGAGATGCGCGGGATGACTCCGCGAAACAGAAATTTCTCGGCGGTGCTTAAACAGTATGCTTTTGAGTTCGGTGAGACAACGACGATTCCCGTTGCCATCACATTTGACGATGAATTGCCGGATGGTTTTCCAGAGAATGAACAGGCAGTTACTCTGATGAAAATTATACAGGAAGCACTAACCAATGTCAGAAAACATGCAGGAGACTGCAAGGTGGAAATATCTTTGAAAAGAGATGGCGATGCTGCCATCATTTGTATAGAAGACACCGGCGTTGGATTTGATCCCGATGAGCAAAAAGATGGACATCATTATGGCCTTTCAATTATGCGGGAGCGCGCTCGGGAAATGGGAGCGGATTTGCAAATTTTCTCTCAATCCAAAGGTGGCGTCAAGGTCGTGATCAGACTATCTCATGGAGGTAAATTGTAGAATGAAAATCGTTATAGCGGACGATCACGCCCTCTTTGCGGACGGATTGAAAAACCTGCTTGAAACCCGAGATTATCAAATCGTTGGCAGCGCCAGAGACGGCTTGGAGGCTTTTGAAATGGCGCGGCGCTTTCGGCCGGATATTATGTTGATAGACATATTTATGCCCAAATGTGATGGTTTGGAAGCCACATCGCTTATTGCTTCCAGCTTTCCGGAAATTAAGATCGTTATTCTCACATCTTCTGAAAATGAAAATGACGTATTCAATGCAGTAAAGGTAGGGGCATGCGGTTATTTTATTAAAAGCTTTGAAAGCGACAAATTATTTGAGGTGCTTGAGGCGCTTGAAAATGATGAGATACCGGTTTCGCCTGGATTGGCAGGGAAGATCTTAAGCGATCTGATGTCAGGCAAAATCAATGTCAACGATCAAAATGCGCTGACTGACCGGCAGCGCGAAGTGCTATCGCTCGTGGCGCAGGGTAAGTTTTATAAGGATATCGCGGAGAAGCTTGGGATCAGCGAGCGTACGGTAAAATACCATGTCAAAACTTCTATCGACAAGCTGCATCTGCAAAACCGCAATCAGCTCATCAACTTTGCATCCCGGACAAACATGATTGAGCGGTTGTCTGACGACAAAAATAATTAGTAAGGAGGCCATAGTTATAAAAACGAACACGAGCTTGCTCTCTAAAATTCTTTCTTTGTCGGCCATTGTCTTTGCCATTTGTTATTATGGTGTACTAATTTTGGGAAATGATTATCAGAAAAGCATCATCTTGATTTCCAGCTTTCAGCAATTGTTTTTTGCATTAATCGCCGCTTTCGGCTGCTTTATTTCATGGTCACGAATGACGGATGTTAAAAGTTCATATTTGTTGGGTTTTGCTTTATCCTGTTGGGCCTTGGGTCAGCTTTATTGGCTTTCATATTTGTTTGTAGGCCAGCAAGGGCTCCCTTACCCGTCAGTCGCCGATTTTGGTTTTTTGGGCTGTTATTTGTTTATCATCTCGTCATTACAAACAAAGGGCGGTCATGTTCAAGTCAGTATCTACCCAAGAAGCAGAGCAATTATCGCCGATAGTGTTGCTGTGGTAGCCTTAGCACTTGTTATTGTCACGATACTCTATAAAAAGAGCTTTTATTTTTCGGATGGTTACAGCATTTTCTTTGCTATTATCATCGCATATGTTATCTATCTGCTCGGAAAAGGAACATCGCCCGACGCACATGGGGGAACAGGTGCGGGAATCCTTCTTCTGGCCTTGGCTGATTTATTGCTTATTGTTCAAACCAGATTGCAGGAAGATGCTGTGTTTTTGTACGCCGATCCGATTTATGCAGTCAGCTTTGCTTTGATTCTTCTCGGAATACATAAAAGGAACAAGAAACATGATGAATAACTTTGTCTTCTTTTTGGCGTCGCTGATCCCGAACATCTTACTGATATTATTCATAAGAGATCAAAAAAGCAAAAAGGTGTTGATCTTCTATGCTTGGGGTATTTGTGCTTTTTTTATATGCGCAATGCTTAACGGGTTTATCGGTGACCTTCTATGTTTGAATACAGAGACTATGAGTGTGTCTACCGCTCCGCTCGTCGAAGAATTATTTAAAGCCCTGCCTTTATTACTCTTATTCATCATTGGAAAAGAAAGAGAATCTTCGTTTCTTTATATAGCTATGGCCAGCGGCATTGGCTTTTCCATTCAGGAAAACTACTCTTATATCATGACTGTTATGAATAATAACGATCATATTGTTCTATACATTATCATTCGCAGCCTGTCTGTCTGCGTCATGCATGGCTTGTCTACAGCCGTCGTAGGGTACGGCTTACAAACCGTTAGAAAAGACATGAGAAATATCTGGACCACACTTTTCGGTTTTTTTACTATTGCTGTTACTTTCCATGCCTTGTTTAACCTGTATATTGCCTCGACGTATATGGTTATCGGCGCAGTAATCCCACTCGTTTTATATTTATGTGCGATTATCTTTTTGCATGGCAGTACAAAAGCAGTATTAAAAAGGATTTTCCGAAAAACAATGCTTTACGGAAAAAAAGGTAAACTCTGAAAAAAATGTGGCACCTATTTGTCCGACCTGTTCTTAAGGACAGTGTTTAGCTTTGTTTATTCTTGATATAATTTCAGAAAAGTGTCGGGGGAGGGTACATCATGGAAATCAAAAAATCAGTGCTTAGTTTGTTATCGTTTATATTCATAGTAGGTGTTATATTAACCGGTTGCCAGCAAATAGACGCTTCGGTTAACGGCGACAATCTGTTGGGTATGGCCGAGAATGACGATGCCGAAGACACCCAAGAAAGCGATCTTACAGTTGGGAGTTCGTCTCTGCCCGATCCGCCGAAGGATATGACAACGGAGGAATCCACTAACTACAAACCTGACAAGAACAAAGACCTTGGCTGGCCAATCCCTGACGACAAACACGGAACCATCATATTTTGTCCGAACAACGACGTTACAGCTACTGGATATGCGCCTTATAATTTTGAACCATTCATTCTTATGTCCTCTGAACCGCATACTTACGTTTTCGGGGGAAATTGGTTAACGGACACGGATTACGACATAGACTATAACGACGCAGCTCGTTCCGTCCAACTGCATAATGTACCGGCCGGTACTACAATCCGGGTGACCGATGCCCCGGACGGAGACAAGACGGATGACTATACAGATATCTATGTCAAAAAGAGCGGTTGTCTAATCAAAGTAAATAGCTTTGAGGATAGTTATGAAAATGATCATATCAAAGTCGCTTACCATGAGCATAACGGATTGGACGGGAAAATATCTTATGTTAAAGTTTGGAATTAAGGCTTGCTAAATGGATGCGATGTCATTTATTAAGTGCAGGATTGATAACATAGAAATTTCAATTTACAGACTTTGTGATTGCCTGTCCTTAAGGACAGTACGCCACGAAGTTTTTTTATTTATAATATATTCAGAGACGTATGCGCGTTTGAACTTCGTCGGGCGGGAGGTCTTGAAGCTTGAAGAAAATAACACTGCTTGCTTTTTTGTGTGTAGCAGTGATACTTACTGGGCTCACATTCGGATTGGGTTCTGTGGCACTGGCTGGGTCAGGCGATGTTAGCGTGACAACCTATGAGGAGCTCAAAACCGCGTTATCAAGCGTGGGTAGCGGCGATATCATTTCGGTAACGCAGGATATAATCTGCATAGAAATGGAAAACAGCAAGACGTTATCAATCCCCAGCGGCGCAACGCTTAAGATCGAAAACGGTGTTGCGTTGACCATCTCCAAGGGGGTATCGCTGCAAAATATGAGTAGTACAATCGCTATTGAGGGAACGCTCAGTATTGTATCCAAATACGGCGGAAACGGCAACATCGTCAATGGCTCTACAGTGACGATTGCAAGCGGAGGGCAGTTGATCAACAGCGGCGGGTCGTTCCAGCATTTTGGCACACTGACAAACAACGGAACACTGACAAATGAGAACGGTTTTTATAGTACAGGTCTTGGAACCATCAACAACAATGGAACCTTCACTAATAATGATGATCTTGAAAACACCTTTACCATAAACAATTACGGTACCTTTACCAATAATGGCGATATAACAAACAGCGGCACGATCTACAATAAGAGTACAGGAACGATTAACAATTTCGGCACGATCGACAATAGCTCTGGCGGCGCTGTGGTCAATCAGGGCGGCGGCGTGTCCTTTTACCCTAAGCTCACCCGGACCCAAACAACCGTTTCAGGAACCGTGGGCCGCGTCGGCGATAAAACCTTTACCGCCGCGCTTTCAAACAGCTACAGCGAACCGATCACTTTTACAATATCCGTAGCTGGTCTGTCGGTGACGGCTTCACGCTCCGGAGACGGAACAGTATCTGCTGTTTTTCCCGGCGATGATCTCAACGGGCTGTCGGTCGGGACTTATGATGTGACCATGAGCTCAGACGCGACAGAATGCAACGCGGCCATTGAGTCCACGCTGATTTGTAAGCTGGCAATCAATAAAACCGCGCCTGTTATAAGCGGATCCAATATCATCAGCGGCACCGTGGGCACATTGGAAACCCGAACGATTACGGCGATGCTGACCAACAGCTATCCCGAAGATATTACAATGCGTGCGAATGTGAGCGGTACGGGCATCGAAAAGACTTTCGTCCACAGCGCAGGGGACGGTGGCATTTCCGTTGACTTTACAGCAGAGGAACTTAATGAGCTTGAGCCGGGCAGTTATATGATCTGGGTAGAGACTTATGCTTCTGCGAACAATTTGCATGTAACAACATCGATCGGTACGATTACGCTTTCGGTGGCAAGGCCGGCTGTTTCAGGCAGCAATTTGCTTTCCGGAACGGTTTCCAGACTGGAGGCGCAAACCGTGACCGCTGTTGTAACCGACAGCTATCCTGAGGAGCTCGAGTGGACGGTACATATCGCGGACGCCAGCGTCATAGCCTCCCGTATTGGCGACGGTGACGTTTCCTTTCTTTTGACGGCAGATATCCTGAATACGCTGACCGTCGGCTGCTATTCCATTACGGTGACATCTGCAACTGCTGAGTATAACACCGCCGTCACTGCGGCCATCGGCACGATCACAGTATCACCGATAACCCCCATCCTAACTGGCAGCAGCGACCTGGCGGGGACCATCGGTTCCGTTGGTTCCCAAACGGCTCAGGCCTTATTGAGTAACAGCTATCCGGAAGAGATGACGCTCACAGCCCATTTGGCGGACATTGATGTATCGACTTTAATCACAGGAGACGGACGAGTCTCCTTTGATTTTTCACAGGCACAGCTTGACGCACTCGGAGCGGGTGTGTATACGATCACAGTGACTGCCGCAGCGACAGAAAACAATACCGCCATAGCGTCTGTCTCCATCGGCAGTCTCATCGTCCGTAAAGCCACGCCTGATCTTATCGGCGGCAATTGTTTTATTGTTCTGGAAGGAATGGCTGAGGAACAAACCGCAACCGCGATATTGACGAATTGCTTCCCTGAATCGCTGACATTAACAGCCAATGCCGGGGGCATACTCGTTCCGGTGACGCTGAATGATAATGGGACTGTGGATTTTGTGTTTGCAGCTGATGACATTTCCAAACTACCATTGGGCGAATATCCGATTATCGTGACATCTGAAGAAACGGCAGGCAATAAAGCGATTTCAGTTTCGATAGGTACGCTAACGGTATTGGCACCCCATGCGTTGGCTATTAATTCAGGAACAGGAGGTTGTATTGCAGAGGGAAGCAGTGGCTATTACGGCAACGGAATGAAAATCGTCCTTGAGGCCGAACCCAACGAAGGCTTTCAATTTGACAAATGGGCAGCCACTTCGGGCAGCTTTGAGGATGTCCAAAACGTCTCTACCACCTATGTGATGCCCGATCAGAACGCTGTTGTAACTGCATTGTTCAAAAAAGTGGTCAAGTCTCCGGTTATTACGACGATTTCATTGAATAGCGGCACGGTGGGCACCGTCTATAGCCAGACGCTTGCAGCTGACGGCGATACGCCCGTCACATGGAGCATCGACAGCGGCGATCTGCCGGATGGGCTGAGCTTGTCAAGCGGGGGTATCATATCAGGTACGCCCACTGAGGCAGGCACCTTCCAATTCACTGTTAAAGTGAAAAACGCGGCGGGCAATGATGTACAGGATTTGTGCATCGTGATCCAAGAATCGGCTTCCACAGATAGAACGCTTGTGAGAATCATTGCTCCCGTTTCTATCACCGGAGTAGCCAATGGGACAGCCAACACAGCAACGGCGCTGGGTCTGCCCGAAACGGTCATATTGGTCACGGATGGCGGCAATGTGCAAGGGTACGTGAAGTGGAATATGGCTTCTTGCACGTATGATCCATCTTCGAGGGGTACGAAGACCTTCACTGTTGATGGCACTGCGATACTTCCGAGCGGCGTTATTAATCCAAACAGCGTTTCTCTGAATGTGACCATAAACATAACCGTAAATGCCAATGATGACGCGGGGGATAATGCAGGAGATGATGCGAGCGATGATATGACGGGAAAGATGACCGGACAGACGAATGACACAGATGAGGATATTCCGGATACAGGTGATGCCGGCGAGACGAAGACAGAGGCCGCTCTGACTATCACGCCGAAAACCGTTAAAGAAAATAAGGATGTAGGCACAGTAACGATTGTTATCAATGTGTCGGATTTCCCGGAGGGCACGGTGGCGGTCAGGCTGCCCGACGGAACAGTGATTAACATGGACAGTGGAGAGACAATTGAGATGACAATTTACATCGCGGATTTAAATGCTGATGGTGTGATCCAGATCGCGGCTCTAGACAATGAAGGCATGCCGCTTGGTGATTTTGACGTGCAGGTGGAATTAGAGGATGTAATCGGTCATTTGGATGTGGAAGAGGTTGGCGCTAGCTTTTTGACTGTCATCTGGTGGATACTGGGCGGCCTTTTGGTTGCAGGTGGGGTTGCGGTGACGATGTATCTGATTTTGAGAAAGAGCAAAGTGAAATAGTCGTATATGGAGTGATAAATATGGGTCTGTGCTAAAATTTCGGACAAGGATCTAAGTGGTAAAGCGTTGAAAATTAGCACCGGCCCTTTTTATTATCTTATGAAGATATTATTGCCTTTCAAGCTATGTTCAAGCTTTGTGTTATAATATTGTCATAAACGCTTACCGATGTATGATTAAGTGTAAAAACAGAAAGGAAGCGAGTATGAGGATATTGATCGTAGAAGATGAAAAACCGCTCTCAAACGTATTGTGTGAATTATTGAAAAAGAGCGGCTACGCTGTGGATGCGGTCTATGACGGTGTGGAAGGCTTGGAATACGCGCTTTCAGATGTGTTCGACGTTATTCTGCTTGATATTATGCTGCCAAAAATGAACGGACTTGATATGCTCAATGAGCTGCGCAAACAAGGCATTTCGACGCCTGTGCTGTTGCTGACTGCAAAGTCTGAGATCGAAGACAAGGTGGAGGGGCTAGATTGCGGTGCGGACGATTATATCACGAAGCCGTTTTCCACTGAGGAGCTATTAGCTCGTATTCGTTCGGTTTCGCGACGTAAAGATGTGTTTGTCAGCGATGATCAGAAGTTTGGCGACATCATGATTAACAAGAATACGCTGAAAATATCTACAGAACGGGACGAGATTAAAGTCAGTCTCAAAGAGTATCATATCCTCGAAATGTTAGTTGAACATCCGAAGCAAATAATATCCAAAGAACAATTTGTGGATAGAATATGGGGATATGAATTTGAGGGTGAATACAACTCTGTTGAGGTTTACATATCATTTGTGCGCAAAAAGCTTAGCGCGCTTGGCTCTAAGGTGAAAATCAAAGCGCACCGCGGCGTTGGATATTCGCTGGAGGTCGTCGATGATTAGAAGAATGCGCTTTCGGTTCATCGCGATCACGATGGGAGCGCTGTTTTTTCTCCTTGCCGCAATCCTGATCACAATGAACGTGTATATGAATCGGCAGAGTGATAAGCAGCTTCTAGATCATTTGCATGATTTGGCGATACATGACGGTGAGCCGCGTAACGCCGAGGCGCCGCCGGGCATGCAACCGCCGAGCCAGAAGGATTTGATAGAAGGTTTCGCGGTAAAAGTAGATTCAAGCGGCGAAATTATCGAGATGCTGGATGATAGATCCAATATCGAGAGTGAAGCTGCTGAGCAATATGTGAGCGACGTTATGGCTTTGGGGAATACTGAGGGCGTCATCGACTCAATGCGTTATCTTGTTCAGGAAAAGAGTTATGGGAAAATTGTTGTTTTTGCGGACAGAAGCATACAAGATGTGATGCTCGATGATTTGCGGAATCTGTCGTATTTCATCGGCGGCGCCAGTTTGGTGATGCTGTTTGGCATTGTGTTTGTGCTTTCGAAGCTGACAACGAGACCGGTCGAGGAAGCTTTTGAAAAGCAAAAGCGCTTTATTGCAGACTCGAGCCATGAACTAAAAACGCCGCTTTCAATACTGTCCGCAAACGCGGACGTGATGGAAATGGAGATTGGGCGTAATAAATGGCTAGAACAGATTAAAGCTCAGTCGCGGCGTATGAACGCGCTGATACATGACCTGCTGACTCTCGCAAAAACAGAGACGACTGACGGGGGAAAAACTTTTGCAGTATTCAACCTGAGCCGTGCGATCACGAACGCTGTACTGCCGTTCGAGGTTGTCGCGTTTGAGCAGGGCAAAACCATCGTGTGCGAAATAGAAGATAACGTTGTTTACAATGGTGACGAACGGAGCATCAAGAAGATGATGGAAGCGCTTGTCGACAACGCGGTTAAATACTCGGAAGATGATTCTGAGATATCCGTGAAGCTGGCCGCGAAGGGAGCAAAAAAAACGATCGAAGTTTTCAACAAAGGACAGGGCGTCACGTTAGAGCAAAAGGATCGGTTGTTTGAGAAGTTTTACCGCACGGACGACTCGCGCGCGAGAGAGACAGGCGGTTATGGCATCGGGCTGTCCATCGTGAAAAACATCGTGGATATGCACCACGGAAGGATTGAGACCGAGAGCAAGTTAGGGGAGTTTATGTTGTTTCGCGTCATACTAAGCGACAGATAGAGCCGCCAAAGAGCTTATAAAAGCCTTTATTCGCAGAAATACGAACTCAAGGCTTTTTTTATTTTCAAGGTTTCTTCAAGGTTTGTTTGATAACTTGTTATACGTAAAGAGATAACTGCAAAAGCACATTATAATCGGGGAAAACGCACATTAAAAAAGAAGCAAAAAGGAGGTGACAGTATGACGATACAAGGAACAGGCATGATATATTCGTTGCAGCAAAACGGCTTTTTCTCGTCCACAAATCTCGCGATACAGAATAAGAACAGTGAGCAGCAGGGTGGCCCGCAAGGTGTCGGCAAACCGGGAGGTCAGGGAGGAAAGGGCGGCCCGCCGCCGATGGAGCTCGATCTCGATACGGACGCCGATGGTCTTTGGAGTGAAACGGAGATTGACGATTTTTCTGCAGCAATGGGCTTAAATCTCGATGCGAGTCAGATTATCAGCATGTATGATACTGACGGCGACGGAGGAATCAATTCGGGAGAAAGAGAAGCGCTTCGGGTAGACAACGCACTGAATCTGCCGCGGCCCGAGCAACTGATGCAAATGCGCAGTGAATTTATGGGCACACAGGAAACAGAAAGCCAAATGTCGCAGGATATTTTTGGCGAGGCGTTACAAGCATATTTATCAAGCGCAAAATATCAGGAAGAGATTGTATCCATATTGGATGTCACGCTGTAATAAAAGGGAGATGAATACCCGATTATAAGGAAAAAAGCCGTTTGAGATATTCAGGCGGCTGTTTTTTTGAATTTATACTGGAAGATGTTTGTGTAGGAGAATTTTTTATTAACTTTCAAGGTTTCTTTAAGGGAAGCGATTTAAAGTCTAAATATACAAAAGCAGACGCATGAAATAACGAGCGGCAAAAACAAAAAAGAGGTAAGCATCATGGAAAAAGTATACAGAAATGAACTCAAATATATGATTAATAAGCAGCAGGCTAAAGTGATATCGAGCCGATTGCAGCATATATGTGCGCTCGATAAAAACGCTGACGAGCAAGGGTATTACCGTATTAGCAGCCTTTATTTTGATGATTATATTGACAGCGGAGTGTATGACAAACTTGCGGGTATTACCAAAAGAAAAAAGTTCCGCATCCGTATTTATAACGGGCAGGATGTGGTGATAAAGTTAGAGAGAAAAGCAAAAAACGCGAATGCGTGTATAAAGGATTCGGTCACGATCACACGTGAAGAGTATGACCGCATCATAGCTGGTGATCTCACATTTATGCAAGATACAAAAAACCCTGTGCTGCGTGATTTTTATATATTGTCCAAGACAAGACAACTAAGGCCTAAGGTGATTGTGGATTACCGCAGAAAAGCGTTTATATACCGGTACGGAAATGTGCGTATCACGATGGATGTGAACATGAACGGAAGCATCGGTCAGCACGACTTGTTCTCTTCTGTGTCATATTTACCGGCTATGGACGAGGCACAAACGATATTGGAAGTAAAATATACGGGATATTTGCCCGCAGTGATAAAAGACATGATACAACACGGCAGCGGAAACATGCAAGCAATATCTAAATATGCCACATGCCGCATGCTTGGCTAAGGGACAAAATATTCATAAGAACGTTTATAAAGATTGTCCGTAATAGGGCGATTATTAATAAAAAACATCAAAACTGAGGGGGAAAGAATATGACATTTCAAGATTTTATTTCGGGGACAGACTTGGCAGGCAGTGATTTAACAGCTTTGGGCATTGCAGCGACATTGTTGTTATCATTCGCGATCGGTATGTTTGTTTTCTGGGTCTATAAGCGCAGTTATCAAGGGGTGATGTATTCGAAGACATTCAATATTTCGCTTATGGCGCTTTGCATGATTACATCAACGGTTATTTTAGCGGTTACAAGCAACATTATACTATCGCTTGGCATGGTGGGCGCGCTGTCTATCGTGCGTTTTAGAGCTGCGATAAAAGATCCCATCGATATCGTCTATATGTTTTGGGCAATCGCTTCGGGCATTATCGTCGGTGCTGGACTATATGTACTTTCTATCATATCTGCAGTGATCATGGGCGTCATATTCATTGTGTTCAGCAAGGTAAGATCGAGCAACGGACCAATGCTGCTCATTGTGAACTATGACAGCGGCACAGTAGAAGATGACATTTTCAAGCTTCTTAACGAAAAGATTGGTGCGTATAAAGTGAAGTCCAAAACAAAGTCGCAGGGCGGCTTCGAGATGACTGTCGAAATTCGATCAAAAAAAGACAATCTGAAAGTGGTCAATGCCATTGACGAGATGCAAAGTGTCACTAATGTGGCAATGATCAGCTATGACGGTGATTTCGCCGCTTAAAGGATGATATTATGAAAAGGGCAATGTGGGTATTTATCGGAGCAATAATGATTGCCGGAGTCGTACTTGGAATGGGCTTTGTGACAGAAACGGTTTTCGCAAATGATGAAGGCAATTTTGAAGTATCGGATGCATGCACTGTGAAAGATAACAGGCCGGATGAGTGGGAAGCATTTATTTTTCCGGATGATGAAGTGATCGAAGTGCGTATCTACATGGATGAGAGCCAGTTTGAATACATGAGTGAGAACGCCATAAACGAGGTGTCTGTGCCTGCAAGCGTGGTGTACAACGGCATCGTTATCGAGAATATTGCCATTCGTCCTAAAGGGAACAGCTCTCTGATGAATGCGGTGCAGGAAGGCCAAGACGGATACAGCCTGCATTTGGAGTTCGATGAGTACGTTGATCAGGATGTGTATGGCATAACGGACATCAATCTCAATAACTGCTACGGAGACGATACGTATATTCGGGAAACGCTGGCTTATGAGATTATGGAAGAGATGGGGCTGCCTGTACCGGAAACAGTATTTTGCGATGTATATATCAATGATGAGCTTTTCGGTGTATATCTTGCTGTGCAGCAGGTAGATGAAACATTGCTGGCGGGATGGTTTGAGAACGGCACGGGTGATCTGTATAAACCGGAAGGCATTGGCGCAGATCTTGCATATATCGATGACGATTATGATTCGTATACAGGGATGATCGAAAAAACAAATGTGGATAATATGGGTGAGCAAGAGCTGGTTAATATGCTTGATGTTTTAAACAATGGCGGAGATATAGAGGAAGTTCTGAATGTCGATATGATATTGAGATATCTGGCAGTAGATACTGCAATCATTAATCTTGATAGTTATGTCGGCGGTATGTTTCACAACTATTTTCTGTATGGAGAAGACGGGCAGTATATGATGATCCCCTGGGATTTAAATG
Source organism: Clostridia bacterium (assembly GCA_003249555.1). Taxonomy (GTDB): domain Bacteria; phylum Bacillota; class Clostridia; order Christensenellales; family SZUA-584; genus SZUA-584. Next base: position 23,835 of record QKIQ01000044.1, read on the forward strand.
AGACATTTATGCCGTTTGGCGGAAGCGGTCAAGACACCATTGATGTCACACAGCTGTTAATTGACGAACCGACATCAGGCGCCGTGGAGAATTATCCGTTGGTTGACGCACTGCTTTCAAATTCCGAATATCTTGAGAGATATCGCGGGTATTTGGAACAGATTATTGAAGGACCGATGCAAATCGATACTTTTACAGAACGAGTGGAAGAACTGTATGCGTTGATCGATGAACATATCGAAGCAGATCCGAATGCGTCATATGAGGCTTTTCTAAATGCGCTTTATGACACGGATGAAGAAACGGCGGATGCTCAGATGGACAAAGAAGGTATGATGGGCAATGATTCGCCCGCGTTGATAGATTTTGTTGCGGCTCGGACAGAAAATATAGCGGCTCAGCTTTCGGGAGAAATTGCTTCTACGAATGACGGGCAAGGGAATAATACCGGAAATATTCCGTCAATAATAGGCACTGAAGAAGGCATGCTTGATGCAGTGGCAAAAATGGGCGGCAGAAATGAAAAGCTAGACATTATGACTGAAAAAGACATGGGAATTATGCGAGAAGATATGGAGACAGGCGTGCCGCCGGAAGCGATGCTCGATGGCGAGATGCCCGGAGCTGAGATTCAGCCCGGAGTCCAGATGAAGGGGAATATTCAATCAATGCCGGAGGGTTTCGGTGCATGGTTATTGTTGGAGGATAATGTCCATTACCTTTATATGTTGGGGGCCGCACTCGTGCTGATCGTATTGTCACTGGGCGTCAAAAGGTGGCGCAAATTGTGAAGCTAGAAATATAGAGTGGGAGCGCAATTTATTGAAAGATGACATTATCACGTGATAACAACAATATAATGGTATTGGACATTGCAAAAAAACAGCTAACATGATAGTATCAAAATAACAAAGGCGTTGTATCTATGGATGTGACGCCTTTGTTATTTTGAAAGAACGAAAACACATGTGAGGGTATAAAATGGCAATAGCGGTTAGAAAACTGTATAAGAACGGTTCGTTTTTATATAAAATGAAATTGGTAGCCGGAAAAGATGGGCTCGATAATCTGGTGAAATGGATACACATCATTGAAGATGTCGAGGTATCTTCTTTTTTGCATGGCAATGAACTTGTGTTTACAGCAGGTATATTAAACAAAGATTCTGGCTGGCTTCTAAATTTTGCAAAAGAATTGTACGTAGCGGGAGTCAGTGCTTTTGTTGTAAACATCGGACCGCATACAAAAGAGATACCTAAAGAAGTTGTGAGTTATTGCAATGAAGTCAGTATGCCGCTTTTTACAATTCCGTGGAAAACAAGAATGGTGGATATGACCAGGGATTTCTGTTATCGAATTATGAACAATGAGAATGTAGAGATTAATACGGCTTCGACGATTAAAAATATCATTTTTAATATTGGAGATATAGACACACAAGTTTTGCAGATGGAGCGATATGGATTCCAAAGAGATGATCGCTTTTGCTTTATTAGTATATTGCTTGGTAATGGTGATGTTGAAAACACAGATACCATTAAAAATCGGATTGCGCTGATAGCGGAAAGGATTGCAAGACGTACTCAAGATTTATTTATACGGTTTGCATATAAAGAGTACATCGTTTTGGTGCTGGTCAATTATACGGATGAAGGGATTTCGGATTTTGTCAGTGAATTTGTTCAATGTGTTTCGTTAGAAACAAAGAACGATCCCATACACATGGGTATTAGCTCTAATCAAATTGGTATGTATGACCAAAAGGACAACTTTGAAAAAGCTCTATCCGCAATGGAGATGGCTAAAAGACGAAAGAAGACATTTGATTATTATGATGAATTGGGTATTTATAAAGTGCTGTATGCGGTTGGTGATAAAACGATCCTGCGGGATTTTTATCGAAGCGTTATTGGCAAACTTGAGAGGTATGATCGGCAAAATGATTCGAGCCTAACAAATATGCTTAAAACATATTTAGCGAATAACGGAAGTCTTCAGATCGCGGCGGAAAAGCAGTATGTGCATCGAAACACCGTTACGAACCAGATGAAGAAAATTGAGGAGATCACGGGATACAACCCACTCGATCTGCAAGATAAGGTCGAACTTAGCTTGGCTTTTATGATCAAGAATATTTTATAGGGCAAAGCTGGAAGACGTGTGCAGTTGCACAATTATTGTTAGTCACTTAACGATTGAGAAATAATATTGATGGTTTATAATATAGCTATAAAGCGCAAAAGAAGTGAAACGGCGATGGAGCTAACAACTCTGTTGCCGTTTGTTTTTTTAAGGGGGGATTATTGTGACGGGCGAACAAATCCGAGCGACACTAAAAAAGTACAGTTTACAGTCTTGGAGTAAACAGAAAGATATAAATCCGATTTCGGTCAAAGAAGCGGAAGGGATATATTTTTGGGACTACGACGGTAACCGGTACTCTGATATGTCGTCACAGTTGGTCAATATGAATCTTGGTTTTGGCAATAAGCAGATCGGAGATGCGATTAAAGCGCAGGTCGATCAGTACTGCTTCGTTGGGCCGGGCTACGGTGCTCAATCCAGAGCCAAGCTGGCAAAAAAAATTGTAGAGCTGATGCCGGACAACATTGGCAAGGTATTCTTTACCAATGCGGGTGCTGAAGCCAACGAAAACGCTGTGAAGATGGCGAGAATTGTGACAGGCCGACACAAGGTGATGAGTCGGTACAGAAGCTATCATGGCGCATCGTTCGGAGCGGGCAATTTGACGGGTGAGCCAAGACGCTTTGCTCTCGAACCGGGTATTCCGGGTTTTGTCAAGTTTTTTGACCCGTATGTGTATAGGGAAGCGATTCGTTTTGAGACAGAAGAAGCGGCCACGGCATATTATCTTGAAAAACTTGAAGAGCAAATACGGTATGAAGGCAAAGATGCCATCGCAGCGATCGTGCTCGAAACGATTACCGGTTCAAACGGCGTGATTATTCCGCCCCAAGGATATTTGCCCGGTGCCAAAGCACTTTGTGAAAAATACGGCATTATAATGATCTGCGACGAGGTTATGACAGGATGGTGCCGTACCGGCAAAATGTTCGGGTTTGAAAACTTCGACATTGAGCCGGATATCGTCACATTTGCCAAAGGCGTTACGTGCGGATATGTGCCACTTGGCGGCGTGGCGGTCAGTAAGGAAATTGCGGCCTATTTTGATGACAAGCTGCTTTCATGCGGTTTAACGTACAGCGGGCATCCGCTTGGCTGTGCCGCAGGGGTCGCCTGCATCGAATACTACGAGGAAGCAAACATACTTGAAAATGTCGCAAGATCCGGAAAGGCTTTAGGAGAGCAGCTGGAGAGACTGAAAAATGAGCATCCTTGTGTGGGAGATGTGAGATACATCGGGCTGTTCTCTGCGGTTGAACTGGTGAAGGATAAGGAAACGCGCGAAGCGTTGGTGCCGTACGGCGAAGATCCCAGCGGTGTGATGAAAAGCATTCTCGGCATGCTAAAGGAACGAAGGTTTATGACGTATACGCATGAAAATATCATCATTGTTGCACCGCCGTTGACCATTACCGAAAAGCAAATCGCAGAAGAAATAGCAAAATTGGACGAGGTACTTGGCGTCGTTGATAAAGAGTATATATAAGCAAGTTTATGGGAGTGGCATCATGGCGTATCAGTTTACCATGCCGGGGCGTACGGCAATAGGGGAAAACGCATTGCAGAACAGCGAAACGGCAATAAAAAGGCTTGGAAAAAATGCGTTGATTGTTTCTGGAAAACATGTAACCAAAGCAGGGCTTGTTCAAACCCTTACAGACCTGCTTGACAAATGGGGTATCGCATTTGAGGTATTTAACGACATTACCGGAGAGCCCACAAACAAGATGATTGAAGCGGGCGCGGCAGCATACCGTGCAGCCGAATGTGATTTCTTAATCGCGATTGGCGGCGGCAGTCCGCTCGACAGCGCGAAGGCGGTTGCTGTGTTGGTTACGTTGGGCGGGGATATATCAGATTATTTGGGCAGGGAGATCGATGGAGATTTGCCCCCTATGGTGATGATTCCCACCACCGCGGGAACGGGTTCGGAAACCACGAAGTATACGATCATTACGGATACGAAAAATGATGTCAAGATGCTGTTAAAGGGAGATGCGCTGCTGCCGACGCTGGCGGTGGTCGATCCGGTCTTTACGGTATCCGCACCCAAAGAGATCACAGCATCGACGGGTATGGACGCGCTGACACATGCGGTTGAATCATATACATCGCGCAAAGGGAATGTGCTGACTGATATGTACGCGCTCGACGCGATAAAGCGCATATTCGCGTATCTGCCAGTGGCGTTTACCGATGGAAGCGATTTAAAAGCAAGGGAAGAGATGACGATTGCCGCATATGAAGCAGGGGTTTGCATCAACAATGCTTCGGTCACATTGGTTCACGGTATGAGCAGACCGATTGGCGCACTGTTCCACGTGCCGCACGGGATTTCCAATGCGATGCTCATAAAGGAGTGCCTAAGCTATGTGCTGGATGGCTGTTATGAGCGGTTTGCGAATATCGCAAGGGTAATCGGTGCGGCCGATGCGGATGACAGTGCTCAAGAAGCGGCACAAGCGTTTATTGACGCGCTGGATAAGCTGTGCGGCATGCTGAATATCCCCACATTAAAGGAATATGGCATAGACCAAGACGAGTTTGATTTGTGTATCGATAAAATGGCCGGCGACGCCTTGGCGAGCGGCAGTCCGGCAAACACGATAAAGCAGGTTTCTAAAGATGATATGGTAACGATATACAAGCGACTCTGGTAGAGGAATTAAACAGCACACGAATTACAATGGCGTAAGGTTTAATAGCTTTGCGCCCTTATTTTTTTAAGATCAGAAAAGGAGAGCCGGATATGGATACGATGGAATGCTTAAAAAAGGAATTAGAAATTAGCATAAAAGGATTATGTGTCAGCTTCCCGGACAAAAACGGCGGAGAGCCGATCAAGGCGCTGCAAAACATTAATTTAGAAGTGGAAGAAGGGGAGTTTATTTCGCTGGTGGGGCCGTCTGGTTGCGGCAAAACCACACTGCTTCGGGCGATCGCGGATTTGCAGGCGCCCACATCAGGAAGCATTTCGGTCAGAGGATTGCAGCCTCGGCAAATCCGGCTGGAGAAGAAATTCGGCATTGTGTTTCAGTCGCCGGTGCTGTATGACTGGCGGACGGTGCGACGCAACGTGTGTATGCCCATGGAACTTAAAGGGCTTCCCAAAAAGCATAGGACCGCTAAGGTAACTGAGATGCTTGAAATGGTCGGGCTCTATAAGTTTGGCAAGCAGTATCCGCATGAATTAAGCGGCGGAATGCAGCAGCGTGTGGGTATCGCGAGAGCGCTAGCGATTGATCCGGAGATACTGCTGATGGATGAGCCGTTCTCCGCGCTTGATGAATTCACCAAAGAAAAGCTGCATGAGGATCTATTGAAAATTTGGCTCAAAACCAACAAAACGGTGATATTTGTGACACACAACATTCAAGAAGCCGTGTTTTTATCGGATCGTGTGGTGGTGTTGTCGCCACATCCGGGCAGAGTGTCTGCAGTGGTGGATATTGATATTCCAAGACCGCGGACGCTGTCTATCAAGAGAACGGCAGCATTCAACGAGCTTGTTGCCAAAGTGAGGGCCAGCTTCGAGGGGGTATAGGCATGAAGAGCATAAAAAAGGTGCTTTCATCAAGACAGATGGTTGTTGTCGTCTGGGTGATTGGCATCATGATTGTTTGGGAGATTGGCGCAACCATTGTGGCGGGAACGAAACGTTCGCCGGAAAATGTGCTGCCGCATCTTCATCAGATCGTGGAATCGATCTTTAGCTCGAATTTGGTGAACGGAACTCAAACAGCGTTTCAGATAGTGCTGAGCAATGCAGGGATAACGTTGCTGCGTGCAGGGCTTGGCTTTTTGATCGGCGCGGCAGTCGGGTTTGTGCTTGCGCTGCTGATGAATATGTTTGTCCCGATCGAGAAAATTGCGTTTCCGTATTTGATGATCATTCAGATGATACCGATACTCGGGATGGCGCCGATTATCCTCGCGATGACGAAGGATATCGACAAGAGCCGCATTATCATTGCTGCCATACTCACGTTTTATCCGGTGGCAACGAATACGTTGGCGGGGTTCAAATCGGTCGAGCGCGAAAAACACGAGCTGATGCATTCGCTGGCGGCAACGAGGTTTGAAATATATAAAAAACTTCTGATACCGTCTTGTATTCCGTATCTGTTTACGGGGCTAAAGATTTCCGCGCCGATGGCGATTACGGCATCGATACTTGTGGATACACTACAGGGCGGCGGCGGACTTGGATGTATGCTGTCTCAGTCTTTAAAACACGCGATGACGATTTATGTGTTCTGGCAAATTGTTTTCTTCAGTGCTTTTGTTGGGATTCTAAGCTACTATCTGATGAGTGTGATTGAAAAGATCGTATCTCCGCAAATGCGCGTGAAGAGGTGAACAACATGAGTGGAAAGAAAAGAAATCTTAACCAAAGCGCCTTTATGACGATTTTGTATCCCGTGCTTTTCGGTGTAGTGATCGTTGTGCTATGGCAGACACAGGTGCTGCATAAGATCCTCGGCACCGATACATTTACATTGCCTCTGCCAGACCGCGTCCTGCGTATCATCGGCGACAACGCGCCAACGATCATGAAAAATGTGTGGGCAACGCTGGTGGTGGCGCTCGGCGGTTTGTTTGCCGGCTCCGCAGTCGGGTTTTCACTGGGAATGCTGGCAACGGCAGCTCCAAAATGGGGCGGCGGCGGGCTTAACGTGGTGGCTGCGTTTAATGCGATACCCATTATCGCTATTGCGCCGATCATCAACAATCTTACGAAGGGGTTAAGCGACAGCCCTGATGTGCGCAGTATGATCGCGAAGATGATCGTGGTGATGCTGACCTGCATGGTACCCATGAGCATTAATGCGTACCGGGGATTGACGGAACTTAAACCATTCTCTCTGGATTTGATGAAGTCGTACGCGGCGAGCAATCGCACGATATTTATTAAGCTGCGGCTGCCCAACTGTGTGCCGTACATCTTCACCGCGCTTCGCGTCAGCGTACCCGTCAGCGTGATCAGCGCGTTGGTGAGTGAGTATTTTGCGGAGTATATTATCGGTGTCGGTCGGCAGATCAGGGAGAACATCGTTTTGGCGCAGTATGCGACAGCGTGGGCGTATATCCTTGTCGCTTGTGCCATTGGAATTACGCTGTACGTTATTCTGCTAATAACAGAAGGTATTTTGCTGAAAGGCCGCAAGTAATAAAGCGGAATTCAGCTGGATATAAATTTAAATTTTTAGGAGGGAAAGAAATGAACAGGAAATCGAGATTTTTATTACTGGTAATGGTTTGCGTCATGGTCATGATGGCTTTTGCCGCTTGCGGCAGCCCCGCAAAGGAAGAAGCATCTGAGGTATCAGCTGAAGCGACCGAAGTAACGGCAGAAGAATCTGCTGAAATGCCGGAAGAATCATCGGAAACAACAGAAGAACCAACGGAAGTAACGACCGAGAGCATCGTTGTTGCGGCGGCAAGTGAAGGCAAGGTGGGCAACTGGGGTCTTGGCAATGAGTATGAAGTGCAAGCGCTGCTGACCAAATACGGACAGGATACCACGTACTTGAGTCAGGCGTTTGACATGGACGGTTTTGATGACGGTTCTATCACGTTGGCATCTGCGATGACGTACAACGAACTCGGACTGGTAAAGAACGATTATGAGGGCGGCTACGGCTACGGTGACAGCGTTGATTATATCGACATGAATGATGAAGGTGTTGCCATGCTCGAGGACAACCTGTTTTGTACCAAAGAGTTTGCGGAAGCAAACCCAAATACGGTGAAGGCGTTCATTTACGCGTCCATGAAGGGCTGGGAATATGCGTGTGCTAACCCGGAAGAAGCAGCTGAGATCGTGTATAAGTATGGCTCTTCGGTATCCAGCGAGCATCAGGCGTACATGGCGGCTGAGGTGAAAAAGCTAGTCGAAACGGATATGGCTGGCAACGCTGTATCGGATTATGGCTACATGGATGAAGCCGCAATGCAGCAGACATTGGATCTTGCCAAAGAATATATTCAGCTCGAAGACGCTGCGGCTGCCGAAACGCTGTCGGCATTGACGCTGGCGGATATCAGCGACGGATCTTACTGGGCAGATGCAATGGCATCCGAAGGTACACTGGAGGCACCCGAAAAGACGGACGTCTCAGTACAGCTTAAGTGGCTGCCGCAGGCGCAGTTTATGGGCTACTATGTGGCGCTGGATAAGGGCTACTATGAGGAAGCCGGTCTTAACGTGACCATCACTCCGGGCGGTGGTGACATCAGTGAAACCACAGCTGTATACACCGGTCAGGTCGATTTCGGCGTGACATGGGTATCCAACCTGATTGCGGCAAATGCCGGCGGTATGAGCCTGATGGAAGTGGCGCAGGTGTTCCAGAGATCCGGATTGGTGTTGGTCTATAAGCTTAGCGAATAAGCGTTTTGGAAGGATGGGGGCGCAGCAAGCGCCCCCTGCTATATAAGGAGGTTTCGATCGATGGATTTACTTATTAAAAACGGTACAATTATCAAGGCAGAAGAAAGCTTTGTCGGCGACATCGCGGTAAGCGGGGGGAAAATCGTCTGCATTGGCACCGGCTTGACGATGCAAGCGGAGCAAACGGTTGATGCAACGGGAATGCTGGTGCTGCCGGGTGCGCTCGATGTGCATACACACCTTGCCATGCCGTTTGGAGGGACGGTTTCCGCAGACGGATATCTTTCGGGTACAAGGGCGGCGGCGTGCGGCGGTGTGACCACGGTATTTGATTATCCGTTGCAGCGTAAAGGTCAGGGCATTATCGAAACCGTGGAAGCAAGAAAGAAAATGTGTGATCCGGAAGCATGTGTGGATTATGCATTCCACTGCTGTATTACCGATTTGAACGGCGGTGCCGTACTGGATGAGTTTCAGGATGCGGTCAGCTATGGCATAACGAGCTTTAAATGCTTTCTGGTGTATAAAAAGGAAGGCATGATGGTGGATGATGGTACGCTGGTCAAGGTGCTATTAAAGGCGAAAGCTGCGGGCGCGATCACCAACATCCATGCGGAAAATCCGGACTTGATCGATATGAACATCGAGCAGTTCAAAAATGAAGGCAAGCTGTCGGCTTGGTATCATTATCTAAGCCGCCCCGAATTTGTGGAAGCAGAAGCCGACAAAAGAGCGGTACATTGGGCGACATCGGTAGATGCGCCTCTGTATATCGTGCATATGGCAGATAAAGAGGGGCTGACGGCGGCAGCGGCGGCAAAAGCGAAAGGTTACGACATTTATATTGAAACCTGTCCGCAGTATTTGGAATTCACATGTGATGTATACAAGCGAGAGGATGGCAGGAATTTTGTCTGTTCGCCGCCGATTAAAGGGCAGGAGAGTCAGGATGCGCTTTGGGATGCGATTAAGAGCGGTATGATCGATACGGTTGCGACGGACCACTGTCCGTTCCAAAGCTATGAGAAAGACTGGGGTAAGGACGATTTTACTAAGATCCCGAATGGATGCGCCGGCATTGAAAACCTGTATCCGTATATGCTGTCGGCGGCGAATGAAGACAAAATCACCTTTAATCGGGCAGTGGCATTGTGTGCAACGAATCCCGCGAAGATTTTTGGATGCCCAAGCAAAGGCTCCCTGACAGTGGGAAAGGACGCAGACATTGTGATCTACGATCCCAAAAAGGATGTCACGATTTCTGTTCAAAATATGCATTCTGATTATGACCATACGATATGGGAAGGTAAGATGGTTCACGGATACCCGATTCAGACGTACGTTCGGGGAAAATTGGTTTATGACAACGGCAAATTTGTCGGCGAACCGGGCTTCGGGCAGTATATTAAGCGTGAACCGCGTAAATGAGGATGGAAGATATGAACACGAGTCATTTGTTATATAAAGAACCATTTTTAATGGAGGAAGCGAGTGGCTGCTTGCTCTGCAACGACGCGCCTTGTGCCAAGGCTTGCCCGCACGGGCTCGCGCTGGAGGAAATGATACGGTCACTTCGGCTGGAAAATATGGCGGGCGCGGTCAATCGATTGCCGGATGCGTTGCCGTGTGCATCGTGCCGGACAAAAGAGTGTTTGCAGGCGTGCTTGAAAGCGAAGCTAAATCGGCCTGTTCCGATCGACGCAATGATGGTGAAGCTGGCAACACAACGCAAGACCGCACAAAAAAACGTGGATCTATCTATCGATTTCTGCGGCGTGCACTGCGAGAATCCGTTCTTTCTTTCATCGTCTGTGGTGGGCAGCAATTATGATATGGTGGCCAAAGCGTTTGACATGGGCTGGGCGGGCGTTGCCTTCAAAACGATTGGTATGTTTGTGCCAAACGAAGTATCTCCAAGGTTTGACGCCCTTCGTAAAGAAGCGCTGCCGTTTGTCGGGTTTAAGAATATTGAGCAGATATCCGAATGCTCGTTGGAAAGCAACGTCAGTTATATCTCGCGGTTGAAGAAGGACTATCCGAGCAAGGTCATTATTGCATCGATCATGGGGCAAAACGATGAGGAATGGACGGCACTTGCTGAGATGATGACCGATGCAGGAGCGGACATCATTGAATGCAATTTTTCCTGCCCTCACATGGCAGCAAACGGGCTGGGAAGTGATGTGGGGCAGAGTCCGGAATTGGTGGCAAGCTATACGAAGGCAGTGAGAATGGGGACGCATTTGCCGATACTTGCCAAGATGACGCCAAATATCGGAAACATGGAGATACCGGCAATTGCAGCGATAGAAGCGGGGGCGACGGGTATAGCGGCAATCAACACGATCAAATGTGTGATGAATGTTGATCTGGACACGTTTTCTTCCGGACCGGACGTGGAAGGTAAAACGAGTGTCGGCGGATATTCTGGCAAGGCGGTAAAGCCCATCGCGCTGCGGTTCATCCACGACATGAAAAGCTGCTGTAAATTAAAACACGTGCCGATCAGCGGTATGGGCGGCATCGAAACATGGCGTGATGCGGCGGAGTTCATGGCGCTTGGTTGCAAAAATATACAAGTGACTACTGCGGTGATGCAGTACGGGTATCGAATTATTGACGATATGATCGAGGGAATGAAGTTGTATCTCAGTGACCACGGATACGGGGGTGTGTCCGATATCGTCGGTAAAGCACTGCCCAGGATCATTGATGCGGACGATTTAAACCGCGAAAGCATTTGTTATCCGAAGTTTGATAGAGGCAAATGCATTGGATGCGGGCGCTGCTATGTATCCTGTTACGATGGCGGTCATCAGGCGCTTAAACAGGACAAAAAGACGGGCGCGCCGATCATGGACGCGGCAAAATGCGTCGGGTGTCATCTTTGTGTGGCGGTATGCCCTGCCGGTGCGATCGTGCCGGGGCCGCGAGTACAAAAAAGCAAACAATTTAAGGAGGTTGTATAGCATGATATCTTGCAGTTTACAGAGAATGGAAGATAAAATTAAAACGTTCAGCCGATTTGGAGATACGGGAAAGGGCGGTATCACACGGTTATCGCTTTCGCCTGAAGCGTTGGCGGCGCGTGCGGAGTTTCAAAAACGGATGGAAGCGATCGGGGCTACGGTGGTGACAGACGATATGGCGAATATGTACGCCACAGTTCCGGGTACGGAGAATTTGCCAGCGATACTTGCAGGGTCGCATCTTGATTCGGTGAAGCAAGGCGGCAACTATGATGGCGTACTTGGCGTATTGACGGCGATGGAAGCGGTGGAGACGATTGTTAAAGAAAATATTCCGCACAAGCATCCCATTACTGTGATGGTATGGACGAACGAAGAAGGGGCGCGTTTTGAACCTGCAATGATGTCTTCGGGAGTGATTTGCAATAAGTTTGGCAAGGAAGCGATGTTGGCGTCGGAGGCTAAAGACATCCCCGGATATACTTTTGCGCAGGCGCTTGAAGAAAGCGGATTCTTGGGAAGCAAAGAAAACCGTATGTCGGCAGACAAATATGTCGCGTTGGTGGAATTGCATATAGAGCAAGGGCCGGTGCTCGAGCAGGAAGGTGTGGAGATCGGTGTCGTTGAAGGGGTATGTGGTATGGTCAACTACGAGTTTGCTTTTGTCGGACAGGCGGATCATGCCGGTACAACGCCGATGAAGTACCGCAAAGACGCACTGTATGCGGCAGCAAAAACAATACAATATCTGCACGATGAGCTTGATGAACTGGACAGCAAACTCGTATACACCACAGGTAAGATTTCGGCACATCCGAACATTCACACGATAATCCCGGATGAGGTGAAGTTTACTTTGGATGCAAGGCATCAAAATCCCGAAGTGATAAAGCAGGTGGTTGAGATTATCAAGAAGATTCCGTCTGAGGTAGAGAAGTGCAAAGCAAGCTATGAGGAAGCATGGTCACGCAAGACGGTCGATTTTTCATCTGAACTTGTGAAATATGTCGAAAAAAGCGCGGCTGAGTTTGGCTATTCAAGCAAGAGAATGTATAGTGGTGCGGGTCATGATGCGCAGTACGTGGTAGATATGATTCCGTCGACAATGATTTTCGTGCCCAGTGTGGATGGTCACAGTCACTGCGAACTGGAGTACACTTCGGTTGAAGACTGCTTAAAGGGTGCAAATGTGATGATGCAGACGATACTGCATATTGATAAGCAATGAGGCTTTAAGTTGACTGAATCAGCTTTTCAAAAGTTATGTTTGTTATGCTTTACAGTTATTAAATGAACCTTTTGTGGTAGAAGTTTTAGGTTCCGGGCAGGAGGATGTTTGCTGAGATACGCATGAGTTAGCGTTCAAGCGTGTGAAGACAGTGGTCAGATGGTTTTTTGCGTTTGATATGACGAAAATGTGTTTAATAATAATTATGTTCTGACAGCATCAGTGGAAAAATGCTTGATGCAAAACGTGGCTGATCATGCGAACATGCTGCAACAACCCACCGTAAGGTGGAAGACAAGGAGTGCAGATGAACGGGGTTTCACCAACTAGCCTGCTGGCAATGCAGGTTCAAAACAAAGGCTTGAGTTCAAATTCAGGCAGCCAGTCTGTCAGTAAGGATTTTGCTGCCTTGCTGGCCGAGCAGTTCTGCGAAAGTGACAGCGCGTCGACTAACGCGATATCTGACGCAGATAAGAAAAAAGAACTAATTATGAATCTGCGGATGATGGTGTGTCAGGGCGCAGACTCCGAAGCTATAATGATGAGCCTTTTGTTAGCGATTTCGGGCCATTCAGACACAGACGCTGTTGCTGCAATGCTGGGTGTTTCATCAACCGGCTTCTCGGGTCTTGTTTCGGATTCGTCAGCAAGCGCGACAGGCAAGGCTGTAGTCGATGCGGCGATGACGCGTCTGGGCGATCCATATTCCACGACATATCGGGGTCAGGGGGATTACGTGGATTGCTCATCGCTGGCACAATGGGCCTACAAACAGGCCGGCATTGACCTGCCGGGCACATCGGTGAAACAGGCGAAATATTGCTTTGATAATGGATATACAATATCAAAAGCCGAGCTGCAGCCTGGGGACCTGATTTTCTGGTCAAATACAGCGAGCACCGAAGGGCGTTGGCGACAGATCCATCATGTGGGTATCTATGCGGGTAACGGTAAAGTTATTGAAGCCAAAGGCAGCGCGGGAGGCGTTGTAGTTGACGATATATGGGGTGAAGACGGAAGCAAGTGGAAGATCGCCATGTACGCAAGACCTCGTGCCAGCACATTGGTTTCGGAGTAAGCACGGCGCTTTCATTTCTTTGGTGTTTTCGATGTGTGCCAACGCTTATTCGCTTAATTTATCGTGATGACTATCGATGGTTATATTCTCAAAAAAATATAATTTAGAAAATATTTACTAAAGTCATTTATACAAGCTTTTTGCCAAGCACCGTTTCGTACATCGCAATAAGATTTTCCGAAGGCACCTCAGCGACGATATTGTGTATTGAAGAAAAGACATAACCGCCGTTGCGGTTCAGGATATCCACACGCTCACGGACTTCTCTTCGTACATCGTCAGGTGTGCCAAACGGAAGCGTTTTTTGTGTATCTACACCACCGCCCCAGAATACGAATTTATCACCGTATTTTTCTTTGAGTACAGCGGGTGACATTCCTTTTGGCTCCATAGCACTAAACTGCACAGGATTCAGGCAATCCACGCCCATGTCGGCAAAGTCATCGAGCAGATCGTTTATGCATCCGCACGAATGATAGAAAGTCTTCCATTCCGTGTTTTGGTGTATCCAGTCGTTAATAATCCGGTAATGGGGTTTATACAGCTTTTTAAACATATCAACACTTATCATTGTACCGTTTTGCGTACCGAAGTCCGTACCGGATACCCATATGACCTGTATACGGTTGTCTACCGCCTGCTTATATATTTCGAGGTTTTTTAGCATTATATCAGTCTGATATGTAAACACCTCGTCGATATAATCGGGGAACAGCACATGGGCAAGGAGCCATTCTTCAATAGTGCGTATACCTTTGGGATGCGTAAGTGACGGTCCGGGAACAAGAGCGACGTCGCCCAGACCGGCTCCGCCGAGCACACCCATAATTGCGTAATCAGTGCCTTCGTACAGTTCGTGCGATTTTTGCTCCCAGTAACGGGCTTCCTCGTCTGTGGCAACCGAATAATCGTTCTTAAAGTCTTCCAATGGGGTCAAATCGTCTTCGCCGATATCCATGTTGAAGGGCTCATCAAAATGATCGATGGAATCGAAAAAAGATCCTCCCGGGGGCATACATACGCTTGGCTTTGCACATCTTTCGCCCTGCGGATAAACGAGCGTGTGGCCTTTTTCTGTTACGTCGTATTCAAACTTCGACCCCATAAACACAGGCGTGCCGTCAGATAGCTGCCATTTCTTTTTGTTGTCGTTTTTGTACCCAATCATGCTGTCTGTGTTCCAAAGGCCTATGACGTCTCCGCCGACAGCGCATCTGACATCTTCCTCAATTTCTCCAAGCATCTGAAACGGTTCCTGCACATTGAGTCTGTATTCGTCAAAACAAAGCGCTTTGCGGAACTTGTACAGTGTGCTCACGTTCATACCCGTTTGTCCGTTGCTGCCGAGGTCAATGGGACATCTGTCAGGTTGTTTGTGATTGATCGCTGTAATAATTCGTTCTCTCGAAGTCATATATTTCCCCTTCTTACCAGTTCTTAAATTGATGCAGATACTGCTCAACAGCTTCGTCTCTGCTTTTGGTTTGATACACATATTTGTTGCCATCCAGCTGCATATCAGGAGCAATGAAAATGCCGTTGACGATCCCGCGTATATCCTTGACCGTATTTTTAAACCCGGCACAATATGCGGCGGGGTCCACGGCGTTGAAATCACAGGCCATGACAGCGCCTTTGCCTTCCATCAAGGAATTGAGTTCGAGTATCTGTTCAAAATCCGACATGCAGAAGTTATTGACACCGCCTATGCCTTTCATGCCTGTTATACTGGTTAGCTGTTGCCGCGCGGAACCACAGAAATGCATCGTTCCTCCCGAAAACGCTTTGAGAAGCTTTTCGTTATAAGGAATTACGAACTCGCTATAAAGCACTTCGCTGACCACGCCCGCGTCATCATCCGAAAAAGCAACGCCGCCGAAACCTTCGGGCAATTCGATAGCGTGGGGATAAGCGCCCTTGTCGGGTGAAAGCTCCAACACGTTTTTTTGTGTGTTGATCCACTGTATCAAGATATGTGTACAGAATTCCATAAGCTCGTGTACCAGCATTTTTTCCTCGTACATCCAGATAAATATATTTTCTGCGCCGGCAAGCGTAAGCGCAATATTAAAGGGTCCTTGAGTATCCGTTACACATATGGGAGCGTCGGTATTTTCGCGAAAGTATTTAAGGCAACGCAGCACATCGGGAAACTGTCCGTCGTGTTTAAAATCGGGTACACGGAGCTTTTTAATATCATTTACGTCACTGAGTACGGTGCCGGAAGCAGACGGATCCATACCCTTGAGAAAACGTACGTTTATCCCAAGCGCGGAGGGTACGACGGCAGTGCCGTACCACGGATGAAATACCGGAATATAATCATCGTCTATTTCACTCATGTGGCGTTCTATTTTGTTTTTCTGGTAGTCAAACATAACGGAAGGTTCAAAGTAATTTTCCGGAAAGTCGCTTTGGCCGCAGAGGGCGTAATTGACATCTGAGATAATGAACACAGGTTCATCGTTTTGTCTGTTCCATACAGCCTTGAGCCTTTCGCGCGTATTGGATATTCTTTTTTCATATCTTTGCATGATATCAAACATATTTTTACCTCTCGTATTCTGTGGGCTCGAGCGCGGCCTCATAGAACGCTTTAATATTATCGATATTGGTGTCTGATTGGAAATGATGCGCGGGAGACAGTATATAACCGCCGCCGGCGCCCAACCGCCGCTTATAATCGCGCACAGTCGCAATCACGTCTTTTGCGGTACCGAAGGGCAGCAGCATCTGCACGTCGATCGCACCAAAAAGAGTCAGTTGCTTTCCGTAACGTTTCTTTATCTTGATGGGATCCATAGAAAGCGGTTGTATTGGATTAATCACATCAAGCCCTATTTCAATAAAATCGTCGAATGTTTCCTGACAGTTACCGCATGAGTGATACGCGATAAATATATTTGGATTACGTTTTTTAAAAGCTGAAAAAATCTTTGCGTAGCGTGTTTTGAAATACTTACGCCACATGGGCAGCGACATCATCATGTTTTGCTGCGTCGCGATATCGTCTCCAAGCCAGATCATGTCCGCACCCATATCTATCATATTCAGTCCTGCTTTAAGGGGGAATTGCATAATCTTGTCAAACAATTCGTTGGCGTAGTCTTCGTCTGCAATCATGTCCATAAGCGTTGCCTCAATACCGTGAAGATACCATGACGTTTCAAATATTGAGCACTGACATGAACCCACAATAAACTTTTCTGTACCGTAACGCCGGACGTTTTTTTGAAATGCTTCATATTGAGTGGGTTCGTCGGGATCGGGGATACTGTAGTTTGCGAGCTTATCTTTGTTTTCATCGTCGGTGAGGGCGCCGCCTGTTATCTCCGTATAAGCGCCGGTCTCGTTTTCGACGTTTTTCCATTCAACGCCGAATTTGCAAGTATACGTTTCGGTGGGATAAAGATAATAGCTCATTTCCATACCCACCGCAGTTTTAATTAAGTCGTTGCCCATCACATATCCGAGATCCTCATTGTCCTGTCCGTATTTCGCACGCAGCATAGCGGCGACCTCAGGTGTATATGTGGCTGATACCGGGGGCCTGTCAGGTTCTTCGTGGTGAAGAGCCATAAGCGTTCTTTCACGTGAATTCATTTATCTGCTCCTCCTTCAAATGATATGGTCAGCCCGAAGCTGCAGGAAGTATGCTCTTCAATTCGACTGATTTTACCGCTCGTGTGTGCGCGCTCCTGCGCGTCGTATGCACCGGTACACGGTTCGGGAGCCACGCAATTCATGTCTATGCCTTCATCGGTCCAGATCCCCAGATACGGCACCCCACTTTGTGCAAGGAATGTCACGGTCGTATTGTCGGGATAACGGATACGCGATAAGTTCATATCGCGTTCGTTCTCCACATAATACTTGTTCTGACACTTGTATGCCGGATCAAGAAGACTCATATCCCTTCCTGCATTGGAAATGGGCCAGGGATGTATTTCTCCGTCGTTTCCCAAATAACGCTGTTTGCCGCACACGTTGATGATTTCTTTTACATCAGGCAGTTCAAGCTGCGTATGTTTTTCAAGCACGAACAGAGGATGCGCCGCCCAAATGTATTCAAAAGCACTTTGGGAGTTGTTCGTAAGTGTATAGCTGAGAGTTATATCGGGACAAGATATGCTTACGGTTTTTTGCAGCGTATACGGTAGCGCGACACCGTTGACAGACAAAACCACACCCCGATCGGTTATAGTATGCTGCCATGTGCGCGACCAAACTTCACCGTGGTCGGGCAGCAATATACCGGAGAAGTTTTCCCCTTTATATCTTCCTGCGGATATGCAGGGAAACATATCGTCAAAACCTGATAATTCACCTTCGGTAAAGCAATCGCCGTACTTTGACAATCGGTATTTGTCAGATTTGTTATTCTGAACGAGATATTCTTTACCAAAATAACGGATGCTTTGCAGTTTAGCGCCGAAATCTGAAACTGTAACAGCGAGGGAACCGTCGGTTATTTCACAGGCATCAATATCTTTATAATGCGTTCTTTTTATATTCATTAATATACTCCATATTTTAAAGCCGTATCAACAAAGGCTTTTATATTCTCAACAGGTGTATCAAATTCAAAAAAATCGGCGTTTTGAATGATATTGCAGCCTTTTTCTTTTGCGGTGAGCACGGTTCGTCTGGTTACCTCGATGACATCGTCCACGCTGCCTTTCTGTATCACATTCACTTGATCGACACCGCATTGCATAATATAGTCGCCGTTTATGGGATCAATAGCACGCTCAAGAACGGTATCTCCAAGCGGATGCGGAGAAAAGGGCTCAACAATTCGGCTGCCCAGCTGTTTGTACGATTCGATAAGCGGCATGATTTGACCGCAGTTGTGATATATGCAGGGAGTTCCCTCGCTTTGGCAAAGATCAATGCATTTTTTCTCATATGGCAAAGCGAATTTGTCGTAATTTTTTTTGCCCATGAAACCGCCGGGCACGTTTCCGCCAAGAAAATAGGCATCTAGACCCGAATCCATATACGCACGAATGTAATCATACGGAATCGATTATTTCATCATTTTGCGAATGTCATCAATTCTGTTTTCTATGGAATCCGCAACGGATTCAAGTGAAGATTGCGCTACCTCTATTTTTTGGTTAATAAAGCGCTCAGAAAATAAAATGCTAACGGCAACAATGATGCCGCCCACCATAAAAATAAGAAGCAACGAAAATGCCAACGTCAGCTGCATACTTATTGTATTCAGCTTCTTCAACTTTTTGCCTATCAATACTTTTTCCTCGTAGTTGATTATAAATATTATAACGGGCATTCAATATTCATTCAAGTGACCCGATGTCCCCTCAAATTATGCCATGCTATTAAGGCTTGTATGTATTAAATTCTCAATAACACGGCGGATGCAGAGCAAACCGGAGTTTTACATTAAATACCTGCGAATTTCAACGTTAATATAATCATAGTAATCAATCTAAAGAATAACAATATGATGAATTAACTAATTTATAAGAAATATTTACTGACCAAGACGGTAACGGGATAATGATGGTGTGGATATTAATCAGAATTTCATGCGGAACTGGAGAACCATGTGCCAATAGGTGTGCAAACGGATATGCAAGACGTGCATTCTATACATCGAACAACAATGAAAAAACCCTTCATTATGCATATGATAGCAAAATATGCGAGACTTTTAATCAAGGTGTCTAGAGTTCGAATCTCCGTGGCTTCACCACAAAAGTGCCGATGAATACTCGGCGCTTTTTATTTATCATAGAAAAAACCACCCCTTCAGGGGTGGAAGCTTATTCTCCTAATTATTAGTCTGTTGACTCTTCACATGCTAAAAACTGAACTCTGTTCCGACCCTTCTCTTTAGCGATATAAAGAGCAGCATCAGCATGCTTAAATAATAGCTCTAATTCTTCGTCAACGACTTGACTCACACCGGTATAGCCTAAACTAATCGTAATATTGATTTTTTGATTGTTAAATGTGATTTCTTTCGCTTCAATCAAAGCTCGTATTTTTTCCGCCAGCACATTTGCACCAGCCGCATCCGTTTCGGGCAAAAGCAGCATAAATTCTTCTCCGCCATATCTGCAAAAAATATCGTTTTCTTTAATCAAATCATTACATAATATTGCAATGTTTATTAACACCTTATCACCGGCCAGATGGCCATATTTATCATTCACACTTTTGAAGTTGTCCAAGTCCATCACGATCAATGCAATAGGATGAGCATATCTTTTAGCCCTTTCCAACTCAAGCTTAGCATGCTTATCAAAGTATCTTCGCGTATAAGCACCGGTCAGCGAATCGACAAAGGCAAGCTCTGAAAGCTGTGACATCACTTTCGCAAGTTGCGTAATATCGACGAAACTCAACATTTGTCCGGTTTTAGCATTTTTTTTATCAAATAAATACGCATTATCTACCGTATAGTACCTATCGACGTCTTTATTTGATACCTTTATTTTGCTTTCAGTATCATTAAATACTGTTTGTTCCAGCTGGCTGTATTCCTTAATAAGTTCCTTAATATTATAATTGCATGTGGATATATCTATATAGGGAAAGATATTGTTAAAGGACCGGTTATAACCGATCACATTCAATTTATTATCCATCACAACAATTCCGGCATCAGTCCACTCGAATACTCTTTTGTAAGCAAGCGGTATAATATTAAATAGTTGGTGTTTAAATACGGCGATATAAAAGCACAATGCTGTAAAAGGAAATGCATAAGGTAATAGAATAATTTCATATACGTAAACTTCCATAATCGTTAATATTCCAAGGGTAAGAGGAAACATAATTGCAAAGATTAATAAAATTGATCTTTCACGCCTATATATATTCACGATAAAGTCTTTGATTAATAATCCAATAGCGATCAAAGAAATACTGACTCCATGTATACCATAAACGTAGTGCCACGGGCCAAGCTTAAATTTGAGCGTTTTAAAGATTCCTTCGGTGATTGAAAAACTATGATAATAGAGCGTGTGGTAAGAACTTGTTATTCTAAGCACAATGGTGATAACAGGAATTATAAAAATAATTACAAAAAAGCTAATTTTAAATTTTTTTGCAGGATATAAAAGCGCCAGGATCATGCATAAAGTAATGCTCTGAGATACAGCAATAGCTAATATTTTAACTGTGTTAAAGACTACCATAACCCTAAGTGTTGTGCAGATGAGTTCCATGGAGTAGCTAAAACAATAGACAAAAACAACAAATGAAAAAACGATCAACCAGATGATGGATTTATTGAAATTATTTATTAATTGCTTTATCGCATAAAAACAACTGGCCAATGTTATGATAGAAAACAAAAATAAAATAAAACTCAGAATATAATCGATTTTCATCATGATACCCCAATTAGATTATATTAAATATGTTTCTTCTGCTTTCGATGAGGTATTAAATTCTATTAATTATATATAAGCATAATCAGCAATATTTAATCAAAATATCAGAATTATTAATTAAATAGATGCGCTTAAACGACGCGATATTGATAATTCTTCAGTTATTAAATGGTTTTATACTGTAGTTTAAACGTAAAACTGATGTTTATTAGGGGATTTATTGAGAAAGATATATATCATATGATATAATACCTACTCAAAATGAATCTGACAGTTCGTAGATTTGACGGAGGCTATTAAATGAAAATCATCGTCGTAGGAGATGGAAAGGTAGGGTTTACTCTTTCGGAGCATCTTTCCCGAGAGGGCCATGATATAACGATTATTGACAACAGAAAAGACGTCCTGCAAAAAACCGTTGAATCCCTTGACGTATTTACGATAAAGGGAAATGGGGCAAGCGTCTCGGTTCTCGAAAAAGCAGGAGCTAGCCAATCGGATTTGGTTATTGCCGCCACATCGACGGACGAATTAAATATGCTTTGCTGTTTATTGGCAAAAAAGCTAGGCGCACCAAATACAATTGCGCGAATCAGGAATCCTGAATATAGCGAGCAGATCTATATGATGAAGGACGAGATGGGGTTGAGTATGGTCGTCAATCCCGAATTGACCGCAGCTATGGAAATTTCAAATCTAATCAGTTTTCCGTCTGCGATCAATGTCGGCGTGTTTTCGGGTGATCGGGTGTATTTGGTCGAGTATAAAGTTCATGAAAAAAACCCTTTGGCCGGTCTGACGGTAGCCAAAATTCACCAGAATTACTCGTCGGATGTGCTAATTTGTGCGGTATACAGAGGGGCGGAAATATTCATACCAAAAGGGGATTTTGTTATTGAAGCCAACGATCATATTTACATAGCAGGTGAATATGAGAGCATCCGTCAATACATTATGTCGCTGGGGCATCGTGATAACAAGGTGAGAACGGTCATGCTGGTCGGCGGCGGTTTAATCGCCCAATATTTGAGCCATATACTCATCAAATATGGCGTCGAAATAAAAATAATTGAAAAAAGTAAAAGCAAATGCGAACAATTATGCGAATCTGTTCCCGAAGCGCTTATTATTTATGGAGACGGAACGGAAAAAGAGCTTTTGGATTCTGAAGGCATAGAGAAAGTTGATGCATTTGTTGCGCTGACTGATATGGATGAGGAAAACCTCATTATGTCTATGTATGCGGCTTATAAAGATGTGCCTAAGGTCATCACGAAAATCAACAGGCTGAAATATACCGACGTGATACAAAAAGCCGGTATTGACAGGGTAATAAGCCCGAAATATATTGCGGCGAATCATATCGTTCGTTACGTAAGGGGAATGCAAAAAGAAAAGGGGAGTCATATCAAAACCTTGTATCGCATAATGGGTAAATCAGCTGAAATTGTCGAATTTGTCGCCACCTCGTCAACAAAGCATATTGGACAGCCTTTATCGGAGCTTCCTTTAAAAAATGATATTCTTATTACAACCATTGTTCGAAATAATACCGTTATTATCCCAAAGGGCAGCGACTCGATTTTAGAGGGTGACCATGTTATCGTGACGACGATAATGAATCAACTGGAAGACTTAAATGAAATCTTCAAATAAATAAGGACACGTATTATGAATTTTGGCATGATAAAAAACCTATGCGGACAGGTCATCAGATTCGAAGCCATTTTTATGGGTTTATCGCTTATCGTGTCTTTTATTTACGGTGAATATGAATCAACCGTGGTTTTTAGTGCAACAATCGCAGTTATGCTTGTGCTGAGTTTTATATTGACTTATAAAAAGCCCTTGAAAAGATCATTTTACGCAAAAGAGGGACTCATAACTGTATCGCTGTCATGGGTAATTATATCTTTGTTTGGCGCCATGCCGTTTTTTCTCAGCGGCTCGATTCCGTCATTTATAGACAGCCTGTTTGAATCTATTTCCGGCTTTACGACAACCGGCGCCAGTATTCTGTCCGATGTGGAAATGTTGGATAAAAGCATCCTTTTTTGGCGCAGCTTTACGCACTGGATTGGAGGCATGGGCGTTTTAATGTTTGTTATGGCGATATTGCCTCTTTCGGGCGCAGATCCGCTTCACCTCATGAGAGCGGAAAGCCCGGGGCCCACCACGGAGAAACTGGTCCCCAAGGCCCGCAAAACCGCAATAATTCTCTATAAGATATATATCGGCATTTCCCTCCTTGAAATTTTGCTATTGCTTATTGGCGGCATGCCTTTATATGACAGCATTGTGCATACGTTCGGTACTGCCGGAACGGGCGGATTTTCAGTCAAGAATGCTTCTATAGGCGCATATCATAGCGTATACATTGAAGTTGTGATTACGGTTTTTATGGTCTTGTTCGGTATAAATTTTAGTGCGTTCTTCCTATTACTGGCTAAAAAATTTAAGAGTTTTCTTTCGCATGAGGAGCTGCGGGTCTATTTGAGCATTGTTCTCATTTCGATGATCGTCATTGCAGTCAATATTACCGGCACAGTGTATCAACGCTTTGATGAAAGCATACGTTATTCGTCTTTCCAGGTGGCTTCTATCATGACGACGACAGGTTACGCTACGGCAAACTTTGATCAGTGGCCCACTTTAAGCAAGTTTTTGCTCTTGATGTTAATGTTCATTGGCGCATCTGCCGGTTCTACCGGCGGTGGTATTAAAGTCTCCCGATTTATTATCATGTTCAAAGCCATAAAACGTCAAGCTTTAAGGATCCTGCACCCTTCGGCAGTTAAGCTGATTAAACTTGATAATATCCCGGTCCATGAAGATGTGATAAGGGGGACAGGCGTTTTTATGGTGGTCTTTTTTGGCATCACAGCTGTGTCAACCTTGCTTATATCCTTTGACGCGTTTGATATGAAAACGACCGCCTCGGCCGTTGTTGCGTGCATTAACAATATTGGGCCGGGCTTAGGAATGGTATCTCCTATAGGCAATTATTCTTCTTTTTCAATATTTAGCAAGATAATTTTGTTCGTTGATATGTTGATTGGCAGGTTGGAAGTGTATCCGATCCTCCTTCTCCTGTCACCGGCTATTTGGCACAAAAGAAAATTCTAGCGGCTAAAAACCTGGTGAGAGAAGGTTTCGCATATGTTTTTTTATCACCTCAGTAGATGAAACAATGCCTAGGTGTTGAAATAATTGGGGCAAAAAGTGCTTGGGAATTCATTGAGCTGTTGATTCGTGTCTTCATTTTCATTCACAGCTATGTGTTGTTCATATCTTGTTTTTTCTCGTTTTGTTTTTCGTTATACTTGCCACACTGATTTTTGCTTGGTTAAAAACAATTTGACATTATTAAAGATTTGCGCATATAATGATATAGACAAATATCAATATCATAGACGCTTGTCTATATATTAAGGAGCGAATACATAAATGTCACATGATTATGCGGAATATGTGCCGGTGATAAAAGCGTTATCGGATGAGACGCGGCTCAAAATCGTGGATATGCTTTCAAGAGGTGAAATGTGCGCGTGTAAAATCCTTGAGCAGTTCAGCATTACGCAGCCGACGCTGTCTTACCACATGAGAATACTGACCGAATGCGGCATAGTTTCAGGAAAGCGCGAAGGCGCATGGATGCATTACGGTCTGAACAAAGAACGCGCAGACGATTTGCTTTGCTTTTTAACGCATCTGCTTAGCAGCAAGGAAAACTGCGAATGTAAGCCCTGCAATTGCAATGAATAGTGAAAGGATGTTTAGCAAATGAGCGAGAATAAGGGCATCGGATTTTTTGAAAAATACTTAAGCATATGGGTGATTCTTTGCATGGGTATGGGGATTGTGATTGGACTTTGGGCGCCGGTGATTCCCAATTTTCTGGGTCAATTTGAGTATTATAATGTGTCTATCCCCGTGGCCATACTCATATGGCTCATGATTTACCCGATGATGCTCAAGGTGGATTTCGCAAGTATCAAAAACGTCGGCAAAACCCCCAAGGGGCTTGTGGTCACATGGGTTACCAACTGGTTGATTAAGCCGTTTACCATGTTTGGGCTGTCTTATCTTTTCTTCTTTATCATCTTTGGCTCGGTGATACCGCAAGAGACAGCGAAAGACTATCTGGCAGGGGCGATTCTGCTGGGCGCGGCGCCTTGCACCGCCATGGTTTTTGTCTGGAGTCATCTGACAAAGGGCAACCCTGCGCACACGCTTGTGCAGGTGGCCACCAACGATTTGATCATTCTTCCGGCGTTTGCGCCCATTGTTGGTCTCCTGTTTGCGTGGGGCGGCATCGGCGTTCAGGGCGTCGGTGTTCCGTGGGGAACACTGTTCTTATCAGTCGCGCTGTTTGTGGTTATTCCGCTGACTGCGGGATGGCTGACGCGCAGCATGCTGACGAAAAGCAAGGGAAAAACGTATTTTGAGAGGAAATTTATTCCCAAGTTTAATAATGTGACGGTCATCGGTTTGCTGCTGACTTTGGTCATCATATTCTCGTTCCAAGGCAGAAAGATTGTGGAGCAGCCTGCGGATATTCTGCTTATAGCCGTGCCGCTGATTATACAGACGTTCCTGATATTCTTTATCGCGTATTTCTGGGGAAAGGCATGGAAGCTGCCGCACGACATTGCAGCGCCCGGCGCAATGATCGGAGCGAGCAATTTCTTTGAGCTGGCTGTGGCTGTGGCAATTTCGGTATTCGGTTTGCAATCACCCGCTGCTTTGGCGACGATCGTGGGCGTTTTGGTGGAAGTCCCTGTGATGCTCACACTGGTCAGCATCGCGAACAGAACACGGCACTGGTTTCCGGCGGGGAACTAATATAACAACTTGTGACTATTTAGGAGGCATAAAATGACGATATTTCAATGGCTAAATGATCAGCTGCTAAAAATGCAGTGGCTTAGCGATTTAATAAATTGGCTTGTGCAAGACGTATTTGGTCTGAATACGGCTGAACGTGTGGGCGGTAGTATTCATTTCTTCTTGTACGATACAGTGAAGATATTTATACTGCTGTCTGTGCTGATTTTTGTGATTTCATATATACAAAGCCACTTTCCGCCTGAACGCACACGCAGGATAATGGGACGTTTCCACGGCATTGGAGCGAACACGATAGGAGCACTTTTGGGAACAGTGACGCCGTTTTGCTCATGCTCATCCATACCTTTGTTTATCGGCTTCACAAGTGCGGGATTGCCGATCGGTGTGACATTCTCATTTTTAATATCTTCGCCGCTGGTGGATTTGGCGTCCGTGCTCCTGCTGGCCAGCATATTCAACTGGAAGATTGCGATTGCGTATGTGGTTGTGGGTATCATTTTGGCTGTGATTGGCGGTACGCTGATCAGCAAGATGAAGCTGGAGAAATATGTGGAGCCGTTTGTCTTTAAAAACAAAGCAGCCGAGATAGATGCTCCCGAAATGACACGGCACGACAGAATAATATATGCCAAGGATCAAGTGATTGCAATTATTAAAAAGGTGTGGCTGTACATACTGATCGGCGTGGGTATTGGCGCGGCCATTCACAACTGGATACCGCAGGATATTATATTGGCCGTACTGGGCGGCGAAAATCCGTTCTCGGTGCTTATCGCCACAGTGGTGGGGGTGCCGATGTATGCGGATATATTCGGCACGCTGCCTATCGCGGAGGCTCTTGTGCTCAAAGGCGTGGGTATCGGCACGGTACTGTCGTTTATGATGGCGGTGACCGCGCTTTCTCTGCCTTCTATGATACTGCTGAAAAAAGTGGTTAAAACAAAGCTGCTGCTGATTTTTGCGGGCATCGTTGTAGTCGGTATATTAATCATCGGCTATGCGTTCAACGCGTTTGGATTCTGGCTGATGTAGGTTGAATAGGAGGAAAACAAATGATAAAACCCAAAGTGGCGTTTGTATGTGTTCATAATTCGTGCCGGTCGCAGATGGCGGAAGCGATATCCAAGCTGAAAGCATCGGATGTTTTTGAGGCTTATTCGGCGGGGACCGAGACCAAGCCGCAGATCAATCAGGATGCGGTGGCTGTCATCAAAGAGCTGTATGGCGTCGATATGAACGAAACGCAAAGATCGAAACTGCTGGCGGACATCCCGCCGGTGGACGTGGTGATTACAATGGGGTGTAACGTGAGCTGTCCGTATCTGCCGTGCAGGCATCGTGAGGATTGGGGACTGGACGACCCGACAGGAAAGCCCAAGGAAGAGTTTGTGATGACGGCAAAGACCATTGAGCAAAAAGTCATGGCTTTAAAGGAAAAGATACATGATTTATTAAAGGGGGAGCAAAATGTCTAAAACTTGGTATCCGTTGATAAACGGTGAATTATGCACCGAGTGCGGAATATGTGTCGATAAATGCACACATGGGGTTTACGACAAGGAAAAAGCGCCGAGACCCGTCGTGACATATATTGAAGGCTGTGTCCAAGGGTGTACCGGCTGCGGCAGTCTTTGTCCAAACGGCGCCATCACGTACTTTGGCGACGCGTCCCAAACCGGCTGTGGTGATGGCTGCTGCTGCGAAGGCGGGTGCAATTGCACAGAAACGGTTTAGGCGGCATTAGAACAACTATTTCAGTATTATAGAAAGGAAACGACATTTATGGAAATAAAAGTGTTAGGCGGAGGATGTGCGTCCTGCGAGAAACTGCATAAGTTTGTACAGGATGCAGTGAAGGAACTCAATATAGAAGCGCAGATACTTTATATCACAGACATGTGCGAAATTATGCAGGCGGGGATTATGAGTACACCAGCGCTGATGGTGAACGGAAAAGTCAAGACAATGGGCCGTGTGCCAAAACCCAAGGAAATTAAGAAAATCATCGCGGACGAAGCATAAACGTTTTTGGGAGGCTTGAAGTTTTGAAAACGCTGAACGTAGAATACAGGCACCTTGACGTGCAGGGTGAGACGTGTGACCGCTGCTATGATACAGGAGAGAATCTCGCAAACGAAATCAAAAGACTCAAAAGAGCCTTGGCACCGAAGGGGATTGAAATTGTGATGACAGAGACCAAGCTGGACGACAGCCAGATTTCTCAATCAAATCAAATCCTGTTCAACGGTATGTCGATAGAGGATATTCTTGATATAAAGGTGTCCGAAAATGAGTGCGAGTCGTGTTCAGCCTTGCTGGGAAAGAAAACCTATTGCCGAACTGTTATTTATGACGGCAGCGAATACGAAGATATTCCCGCGAAAGCCATCCGCAAAGCGGCGTACAAAGTGCTGGGCTTAGAAGAAGCGTCAGCTAATGCCGGTAATGCCGGCTGTTGCTGCGGGGGCAATAGCAATTGCTGCAGTGGTAAAAAAAAATCATAGAATATCGTCAGTAACATATTGCATTAGGCCGTCTGATTTCAGGCGGCTTTTTCAATTCGCTTTATATCCGCTCTTATCCCGAATCGGTATTGGCGCGTAAGCACTGTTCATATATTTCATGAATATATTGGTGTTAAGCAGCTAGTTGAGCAAAAGACAGCAGATGGTTTGCTGTTTCACAGACAGAAGGGGTAAGGCTTGATGAATAAGATAACAGTCATTGGTTCAGGGTATGTCGGTCTTGTCGCGGGAGCATGTCTGGCTGATATGGGCAATACAGTGATATGTGCAGACAGTGACAAATATAAAATAAAACTGTTAAATAAAGGGAATATTCCCATATACGAAAATGGGCTGGAGAATAAGGTAAGACAGAACGTCCAAGAAAGCAGGCTTTCGTTCACGTGCAATTCGGAAGAAGCGGTATCGAAAAGCAGCATTATATTTATTGCAGTGGGTACGCCTTCTTTGGAGGACGGCAGCGCTGATATTAAGCATGTAATGCGCGTGAGTCAGGATATCGGGCAGCATATGGATGGGTATAAGCTCATTGTGATCAAATCCACCGTTCCGGTAGGGACAGGGCGAAAAGTCAAAGAGACCATCAGCCGAATACTGAAAGAGCGGGGGCGTCACGATTCGTTTGACATTGTATCGAATCCTGAGTTTTTGCGTGAAGGGTCAGCCGTCTATGATTTTATGAATCCTGATCGTATCGTTGTTGGCGTTGAATCGTTACGGGCGGAAGCGTTAATGACGCAGATTTACGATCAAATGGACAAGAACATTCCGCTTATTTTTACAAGCATCGAGACAGCGGAGCTGATTAAATACGCGTCAAACGCTTTTTTGGCGATGAAAATCACATTCATTAATGAAATGGCGAGGGTTTGTGAAAAGGTCGGTGCGGATGTTAGTCAGCTGGCTTTGGGTATCGGAATGGATAAGCGAATCGGTGCTGATTTTCTCGAGCCGGGGCCAGGATACGGCGGCAGCTGTTTTCCGAAGGATACGAGAGCCATCGTGAAATTGGGAAAGGAACATGGCGTTGCCCTTTCGTTGGTTCAGCAAACAATTGATGCGAACGAAAGGCAAAAGCTTTGGGTGGTGGATAAGATGACAACGGTGTTGGGTTGTCTTGAGGGCAAAACCATCGGTATTCTCGGCATCACCTATAAAGCGCAAACAGATGATATGAGGGAAGCGCCCGCGCTGACGATTTTGGAGAAACTTGCAAAAAGCGGCGCACGGCTTAGAATATTCGATCCTCAGGGGGGGAAGGAAGGAAAGTGGAGGCTTCAGTCGATTGCGGACAGCATTGAGTTTTGTGCGAGTGAATACGATGCGGTAAGTGCGGCGGATGCATTGGTTGTTCTCACGGACTGGGTTCAGTTTAAGTCGATGGATCTCGCTAAAGTATACGAGATTATGAAATCACCGGTTTTTTTTGATTTTCGAAATATGTTTGAGCGCAAGTACATTGAACAAAATGGATTTGCTTATGTGGGAATCGGTAGATGAACCCATGCCATTTTCGTTTGTTTCGTGGTCACATGTGTTTTGGTGATGAATATAATGTTATATAACATAACCAAATATTGAAAGGATGGAAATATAATATGAAATATCAGGATAAATATGTGGGCTCTCAAGAGGAGATTTATGATTTATTAAAGGATCTGCCGAGGAAATTTATGCAGAACAGTGTTGAGGTTGAGTCGGAAAAGGTCACGATTCCATCAGATAAAGAACTGACGTATAAGCTTAAGTTTGAGGAAGATGAATACGACGGCGCATTCGCGGTTAAAGTGACATGGGTAAACGCTGAGGAGCTCGAAGAGAAAGAAGAGGAAGAGATGGAGGAAGAAGAGTAACGCTGCTGGATTCATGTGGCATAATCGTTGCCCGGTAAAGGGTTTGAACTTTGCCGGGTATAACCCTCATTAGATTGGAGGCAGGTCATTTGGAAGAGAGCAGGAGAATTATTGCCGATGCCGTGTACGGTAAAAAAACACAGGCATTTCGCAAAATCATACGCGTGACAGCCGATGAAGAGCAAAAAAGTACTGAAATTTTAGGCTGCCGCGTTTGCGGAGCCAAGGTGTTGGGTTCTTGCATTGAAGTAGATAATGGAGCCGGTAAAAAAGTAAAAGCAAAAGTCAATTTCGATATACATATTTGGTACCGGACAGAAAGCGACACCAAGGTCGCCAAATTGAGCGCAGAATTCTTTGAGCATATTGAGGTTGCCAAACAAGGCGCAGAGACCTTCAGCCATGAAAAGGCGGATGTCTGGATCAAAGAGAATCCAAAATGTCTGGAGCCCATAGTCATTGGAAACCCGGAAGGGAATCAGTTTGCCGTTGAGATGGAATATGCGCTCGAAGCGGAGGTTATCGGCGAAGGGGCGCTGAGCGTGAAGGTGTTTGATACATAGAGCATAAGCTCTTATGCAGGGGTGTTCTACATAGCTAGAGCATCCTTTTATTATAGTGAGGACAAGGAGGCATAAATGATAAGGTGTTTAAACGACGAACCCCTAAGCGAAGTGCTTAATAAATACCCATATACAGTTAAGGGGATTCGGATGGAGTCATATAAAAAGAAGAAAGGTGTCTGGTGGGTAGACACCACAAAAGGCATGAAGGTTCTGAAAAAACATCCCAATTCGGAGTCGATGCTTGTTTTTTTACTGGCGGCAGTTTCTCATCTTCAGGATAAAGGCATTCATATTCCCACAGTCAACAAAACGAGCGACGACGCATCTTATGTGAAAGTGGGTGAAAGCTGCTTTATCCTGATAGACGCCGTGGACGGTGTTAATCCAAATTACAGAAAACCGGAGGAACTGGAGACGCTCGTTCGTGAGATGGCGCGCTTTCACCAGGCATCGGAAGGCTTTGTACCACCGGAGGGGTCTAAAGTGCGTCGGCATCTTGGCCATTGGCTGTCGGATGACAGCGATGAAATCGGCAGGCTAAAGGCTCTGCATGACGAAGAACAAAGCAAGACGAAGCATAGTGAGTTTGGCAAAATTATTCTTGAGGTGTTTCCTTCGTTTCTTGCGAGAATGGAAGACACAATATGCGGGTTAAGCAGCCCTGCATATTTCGCATGGGTGAAAAAAGTAGCCGTTGGCGGAGGCCTATGCCATCAGGATTTTGCAGCCGGGAATATCCTGCTGAATCCTTCAGGCAAGGTGTATATATTAGATACCGATTCGTTGACCATTGATATGCCAGCCCGTGACATTCGAAAGCTGCTAAATAAAGTGATGAAGAAAAACGGGATATGGGATTCTTCGCTGCTGCATCAAATCTTGAGCTGGTATCAGCAAGAAAACTCGTTGACTGCCGACGAATGGGCTGTCGTGAAAATGGATTTAAACTATCCGCATCTGTTTAACGGAATCATGGATAAATATTACCGCCGAAGAGAAAAGGATTGGACTGAAGAAAAATATTTAAGCCGTTTAAAAGAGATGATTGCTGTAGAACAGTCCAAGAAAATTGTGTTAGATCAATACGAAGCGATCATAAATGAGTTTCGATAAATTTTAATGCAGGGGGAAAAGATGATAGAAATTAAAATGAGCTTGGAGGATATTGCGCGTACGGTGCTCGCAGAATACGATGTCACTCCGGTTAAAATACAAATTATTCAGCAGGGCGGCATAAAGACCGTATGGAAGGTCATATCAAAAAATGGTGTGACATGTTTGAAAAGACTAAACAAATCGCTCGATAAAGCGTTATTTTCAGCAGAAGCGCAAAAGTATATAAAAGCAAACGGCGGGTTTGTACCCTGTATTATAGCGAATAGAGATGGTGAGCTAATCACCAATTTTCATGATGAGCTTTTTGTTTTATATGAATGGGTGGAAGGCGCACAGCTTAAATTTCAAAACAAAGATGATTTTATGGCAGCCATGAAGGGGCTTGGTATATTCCATAAAAGTTCGAAAGGGTACAAACCGCCCAAGGATGCCAGAGTATCGACAAAGCTTGCAAAATGGCCGGATCAATACCGCTCGATGCTTGGCAGGATGAATGAATGGAGAAAAATCTCGCAGCAAAAAGCAGGTGCTGCTGTTTATGACGCATACCTGAAATGGATAGATGAGATATTGGCTTTGGGAGAAAAAGCAAGGGCGTATCTTGAAAGCTCTTCGTATCACGAATTGTCGTGTGCGGGTTCTTCATCGGTGGTGCTGTGTCATCAGGATTATGGCAAGGGTAACGCGCTGCTGACGCCTGAGGGAGTCTGCGTGCTGGATTTGGACGGCGTCACATTTGAACTGCCGGCCAGAGACTTAAGAAAGATTATTCTTAAAACGATGGAGAGCCAAGACGACTGGAACGAAGGGACAATGAAAAATATCATATCATGGTATGAGAAAGGAAATGCGCTGACCGGTAACGATAAAAAAATGATTTTTATTGACACCTTGTTTCCGCATGCCTTTTTCGGTAGTGTGAAAAATCAATTTCAAAAAAGCAAATCGGTCAATCCTTCAAGCATAGAGAAAATCGGACGTCTCGAGATGTCTAAGCTGAGCATATTGAGCAGACTCATAGAGGGGGGATACTGTTGAAAATAGCGATGATCTGTACGGAAAAACTGCCGATACCTCCCGTTCGCGGCGGTGCTATTCAGCAGTATATTGATGCGGTTTTGCCATATATCCAAGAAAAGCATGATGTCACTGTGTTTTGTGTGGAAGATCCCGTTTTGCCGAGGAAGGAAGATGACCGCCATGTTCATATTGTGCGGGTTAGCGGCCAGACAAAGCAGAATTATATTCATCATGTAATTGACCGTATGCAGGATGATTATGATTTGATACACGTCTTCAACCGGCCTAAGTGGGTGAATGAGATTGTCGAAGTGTTTCCGAATGCCGAAGTAAGCCTAAGCATACACAATGAGATGTTTCTGCCGTCCAAGATATCTAGAGCTGACGGCGAGAAATGTATTCAAAAAGTCAAATTCATATCGACGGTCAGCAGGTTTGTTGCCGACGGAATAAAAAAACTGTATCCCGAGGCTTCGTCTAAGATCTACACTGTCTATTCCGGTGTGGATATTCATCGGTATCAGCCTGTATGGTCTGATGAAGCCGACGCGATAAAGAATCAGCTTAAGGCCAAGTATGGCTTGGTGAATAAGAAAGTTGTGCTTTATGTCGGCAGACTAAGTCCCAAAAAAGGTGCCCATATTCTACTGAAAGCGATAGGAAAAGTGCTGTTCACTCATCCGAATACGGCTCTTGTGATTGTCGGAAGCAAATGGTACGGTGAAAATCAGGAAGACAGTTATGTGCGGCAAGTCAAACAGATGTCGAAGGAACTGGGTACGGACATTATACTGACCGGTTTTCTTCCTCCAAAGGACGTTGTTTCTCATTATTATCTGGGAGATGTTTTTGTGTGCGCATCGCAATGGAGAGAGCCTTTGGCAAGGGTGCATTACGAGGCAATGGCAGCGGGGCTTCCCATTATCACCACCGACAAAGGAGGCAATGCGGAAGTGGTGAGAGGAGCCGGGAATGGCATTGTGATCAGTGAATATAACCAGCCTCAGGCTTTTGCGGATGCCATCACTTATTTGTTGGATCAGCCGTCTATTGCGTTGGAGATGGGCAAGGCTGGAAGAAATCTGGCAGAGGATAAATATTCATGGGAAAGGGTCGCTGCGGATCTGAACGGTTTATTCACCGTTTAATGCTATAAGATTTCGTAATAATACGATGGGGACATATTCCTATACAGGGTGAGTCCCTTTTTTATGCGGAGATTTATGCAGCTGTCACATAAGTATGAATGAAGAATAGTATATAACAGATAAATTATGAGGAAAAATGTGCTGAAAAATCAATATCGAAGGGGGATTTTTGGTGGAATCGAATAATCATCGAGAGATAATTGTCAAAACGACCTGCGGGAGGGGCTCCAAGGTCATAGAGTATGTTAAATATATGGAATTGCCGAAGGACGTTAAGGCTGACTGCGTTATGGGATGCACCATCACAAACGTTGAAAGACCAAAGGCGCTGAAATGGAAAGTGCCTGAAAAAAGCCGTTATTATGTGCCCGTCAAAGGGTCTTTTAATCTGCATGCCTGGTATGGGTTCAACAACGGACATGATACGGCTGTCGCGACGGCATCGGTTGTGTATCACGAGAACATACCTATTTTGGAGCGGAGCGGAAGGCCGGTCGGCCCGGTGACTGCCTCGGCGGACATTGAAGATGCTCCCAAAATAGCCGATGTGACATTGGAAGGAAATAAAATAAAGGTTGTGGCGTTGATAAAAATAGCGGCAACGGTTGTCGGAGATGCAAGGCTTGTGGTTGAGGTTGTGGAATAGCATGCCGAAAAGAAATCAAGGTTTTGGAAAAGAGGGAGAAGTATGGAGGAAATTAAAAAAATAATTGCAAAGGCCGCGTACGGTCAGGGAACAAAAGCGTTCAGCAAAGGTATAGATATCAATACTTATGAAAGCGATAGACCCACACAAATTCTTGGATGTATCATAACCGATGCTGAAATTTTGGGCTGCTCCTTTGAAGGAAACGTTGTAAAGGGAAAAGCAGTCAGGGTAAACATGAAGTTTGATACGCATCTATGGTATGCGCTGGACGGCGATACAAAGGTGGCAAAGATGAGCACGAAGTTCTCGGATGTGGTGACTATCGGTGCTCAAGGGGCAGAAGAATACAGCAATGAAGATGTCCGGGCATGGATAGAGCAAGCGCCCAAGTGTATGGGGACATCGGTGACAAATGGCCGTGACGGTGCTTTTATCAAAGCGCAGATAGAATATGAGCTGGGTGCCGAGATTGTTGGTATGACAACGTTAAGCGTAAGAGTCATTAATGATTTTAGCGAAGCGGATGCAGGCGAAGAACTGCCGGGTGAAGAATTGGATGATTTTGATGAACTTGATGATGATTAATGCGTGATGGGATTGGGCATAGGTTCATGCGGGGATGTTCTGCTTGCAAAAGAACATCCTTGTTTGTATAAGCGTATGCATAGAGACACAGAGAATAAGGCATTGATGCGTCGTGTGTACATAATAATAACGATATGAGGGCAATGAAGATGAACAATGTAGAAACGGACGCTCAAAAGGGGTATCTTATTACCGGCGCGGCAGGGTTTATCGGATACTTTTTATGCAAAAGTTTATTGGAGAAAGGCTGCCGGGTTACTGGGGTGGACAGTTTAAACGACTATTATGACGTGACCCTGAAAAAAGATCGCTTAAAACGCTTAGAAATATTTAAAAATTTTGTGTTTGTTAAAGAGGACATCTCGAAAAGAGAGGCGGCCGGTAAAATCTTCAAAGCGTACCGGCCGGATATCGTGGTTCATCTGGCTGCTCAGCCGGGGGTGAGATATTCTTTGGTCAACCCCGATGCATATATACAGAACAATATAGTCGGCTTTTATAATATGCTTGAAGCATGCCGTCAATACCCGGTAGCGCACCTTGTCTATGCGTCTTCCAGCTCGGTATATGGTCTCAACGAAAAAGGCCCTTTAACTGAATCGGACTTGACTGACAGGCCCATCTCACTGTATGCGGCAACCAAAAAGTCGAACGAACTGACGGCATACGCATATAGCTGCCTTTACAAAATACCGGCAACAGGCTTGCGGTTTTTCACGGTATACGGTCCGTTTGGCCGCCCAGATATGGCGTACTTTTCATTCACAAACAAATACTTCGCAGGCGAACCCATTACGGTTTACAATAACCAAAAAAGCGAAACGTACAGAGATTTTACTTACATTGATGATGCGGTTGAAGGCATTGAAAGAACATTGAACCATTATCCGGCCGGCAGTGTTCCTCATTGTGTGTATAATGTTGGGAACAGCCATCCGGAAAGCCTGACGGTGTTTATTGAGAAGCTGGAGAAAAGCCTCTGTGAAGCATCGGAAAAAGACATTGTTTTTCAGAAGCTGTATGAACCGTTGCAGCAGGGAGACGTGACTGCCACTTATGCAGCCATCGACAGGATAAAAGACGCAGTCGGGTTTGTACCCAAGACGTCTGTGGAAGAAGGGTTGAAAAAGTTCGCCGCGTGGTACGTGACGTTTTATGATATCCGCTGACGTGATACCCGTGACTTACCAAAAGACAATTCGCTGCGAAATGTCAGTTGCCCGTTAAGCGTGCGTGTCTTTTGATTTGAAAAGATTTTTTATGGATAGCTTGGCTAGCTCGCTGATTGTTTTAAAAACGAATTTCTTTGTTTCGGGATCAATGTTCTTTACGGCGTATAGTATGGATGTTGCGCTTTTCTGCCATTCCTCTGTAAGATCACGAAAATTGTCTGTCTGCGTTTCTTCCAGCACATAAAACAACACATCGATAATGGCTTTGCGCTTTTCATCCGACAGCATGCGCAGCCATTCGTTTAGGGTATTGTTGCGCTGCAATACGTCGCTTTTGATGCTGTCGGTATAAACAAAATCACCGTTTTCAATGATCCAGGTCAGTGGGTCATGCTGCTTGATGCCGCGCTGGCTGCTCTTAACGACGGCGTAGTTCTCGTGATGCTGAAGCAGCATGCCAACGAGCGACTCTTCCGGTAGTGTGGTATGGATACGTTCTTTGATTGACAGGTATTCGGCGCTGTCAAACACGCTATCCTTAAATCCGGGACCGTCATGGTTGTATACGCTGATAATGCGTTTCTGCGTTTTTGGATGGCAGTTTATCGCGGAATAAACCGCAATATTGCCGCCCTTTGAGTGTCCGCCGGTTCGGAGCTTTGTCGTGCGTGAAAGGCGTTTGGCAACAGCGTTCAGATACATAACCCCTTCCTCCTGTGAGGGAACGGGGCTGATATAGGCCATGTTGAAATCTTCTTTCCAGCCAATATATGTGGAATCCGTACCGCGAAAAGCGATGTATGACGTGTTGTCATCCAGAAGGAATGTCACAGCGGAAAACTGCTTCTCAGTTATGGGGTCGGAGTTGTTGACATAATAATTCATTTGTATTTGACGAAATCTTGGGTTGGCCGCAAGTGCGTTTAGAAAATCCAGGAAAGTATCGATATCGCGACTGTCTTGAAACATCGATTCATACATTTCGGCCTTGAGCAGATCGTATATTTGAACGGGCCTCGCTCTGTCTTGGAGCAGGGGAACGATATTTTCAAACCTCACGTAAGATAGCTTTGAAAGAACAAGGCTGTCAACGGAACCAAACTCCCTGTTGTGCCAATTATCATAGTTGCTTTTTAGATATTTAATAATGTTGTCCATATCAGTTTTATAAACGCTGTGGCATGATTGAAACACTTGTTTGTGATATCTCGAAAACAAAAAAAGCGCCTATATTTTGCAGACGCTTATCTTGCGTTTTGAGGCTGTATATGAATCTTTACATAGCCTTTTCTTCGATGATTTTCACGCGGAAATGCCGTTCAATATCGGCGATGCGGCCGCAGTCCTGCGGACTCACCAGTGTGCATGCCCGGCCGGAATGCCCTGCGCGGCCTGTGCGGCCAATGCGATGGACATAGTATTCCATCTTGTCGGGTATATCATAGTTGATGACAAGATCGATATCCTTCACATCGATGCCCCGTG
The DNA here is from genome assembly GCA_003249555.1 of Clostridia bacterium. GTDB lineage: Bacteria > Bacillota > Clostridia > Christensenellales > SZUA-584 > SZUA-584. The sequence goes on from QKIQ01000044.1 coordinate 61,992, forward strand.
CGGCGACGTCTGTGGCGACCATCACGTTTGTTTTACCCTTGCGGAATGCATCCATGGTGGTGTCGCGCTGAAACTGGCTCATATCACCGTGCAGACAGCCTACGGGCAATCCCTGTTCTACCAGCTGCCGCTGCAGTGTCTTTACCTGCCTTTTGGTGTTGCAGAAAACAAGTGCCAGCCGCGGGTTTTCCATAGATATCAGGTTTTTTACCGCTTTATATTTGTTGCGTGAGCCGATCGTCAAATAAGATTGTTTGACGTTCGCAGCAGGCTCGTTGCCTTCGCCGACCTGTATCCGTACCGCATCGTGCTGAAACTGCTTCACAACGCCCGACACCGCTTTGTTCATGGTCGCAGAGAACAAAAGCGTCTGATGGTCGTTTGTCACTTGTGAGAGAATGGCCTTGATATCGGGCAGAAAGCCGAAATTAAGCATTTCATCCGCTTCATCGAGCACCACGGTGCGGATATTCTGTAGTTTCAATACATTGCGGCCAATCAGATCTTTCACTCGCCCGGGTGTGCCCACAACGATTTGCGCGCCCGCGCGAAGCGCGCGGATCTGTACGCTCGCGGCTTGTCCGCCGTAAATGCTGACCGTGCGGATTTTCACATGAGCGGAAAGCTGACGGAACACGTCTGTAATCTGCAGCGCAAGCTCGCGGGTAGGGCAAAGCACAAGTGTCTGTGTTTTGCGGTTGTTAATAAACGTTTTTTCAATAATGGGCACGGCAAACGCTGCTGTTTTGCCCGTTCCTGTCTGGGCAATGCCCATGATGTCCCACTTGCCGAATATCAGCTCCAACGTTTTTTCCTGAATCGGGGTGGGTTGGGTAAAGCCTGCTTTTTTTAGCGTGGCTTTCATCTCTTCTGAGAGCAATTCAAAGTATTTCAATTTATCCTCTTTTCTTTTCCGGTGTTTACATAAAAAACAAAGACCATGCCGATATAGCAAGATCTTTCGAAATTGTTATGACGCCACAAGTTCGTACATTTACGCCGGAGCCGGAAAGCCCCTCTGCATCGTACGGGTCACAATTCCCGTACTAGGTGTATTAAAAATACGACTTGTTTGAAAGCGCGATTCGCTGGGAATGCTTTGCGACTATGCGCAAACGATACTTATAATACGGTGCTGATTATACATGAGTTTATATTATTTGTAAAGCCCACATAAAATGCGATGGGATTTTAAGCCGCTTTGATGCAAACTGGTCACATTGCGGCACTTTCTTCGTCAATAAACTGCTGAACGAGCTTTTTGATCTTGTTTCTTAACACTCTGACCTTTGTAAGCTTTTCTTCATCCGTACCCGTAAAATCTTCCGGATTCTCAAGATCCCAATGGAGCTTTTTCGCAACGCCCGGAAACGTAGGGCATTGCGTTTCTCTTGCGCGTTCGCAAACGGTCACAATATAGCCGAAAAAACGGCTTTGCTTTAGTAAGTCGTATACATCCTGCGTCTTTTTATCCGAAAGATCAATGCCCTCTTCTTTCATGGTTTTTACAACCAAAGGGTTGATGACGGTGGGCTCAAAGCCCGCGCTTTCCGTTTCAAACTGATCTTCCCCGAGCAATTTCAGATAAGCTTCCGCCATCTGGCTCCTTGCCGAGTTGTGGACACATATGAATAAAACTTTTTTCTTCATGATGATCACCTCGCGATAAAAAATGCGTATCATTTGCTGGTTATGATACCATTATAGAACACTTCTTCATTGGCTTATGTTATTTTTGTGTTAAGCATATTGTGATCGATTGCAAATGCATATACGGCTTTTGTTTTCCCGTGCAATCAAAAAGCGCCCGCATATTGCAGACGCTTGTTATCGTAAAAGTGTTTTAGTATCTTTCGGGATACATTTTGAGCGTGCCGTCTTCCTTGGCCGCATCCACCCAGCCTTGGGTGATATCGTACCACTCGTTTTGCTGTTTGCTGGACAGCATTTCGGAGGTCAATTCTTCTTTGACGTCTTCAAAGGGCACAACGCCTGCCAGAAGCTTCACGCACTGTATGAAGTAAACGCCGTTGTAGTTAACGACCGGTTCGCTGATCTGTCCCTCCGTTGCAAGTGTTGCCACGGCGTCAAGATAACCGGGGATGTCCACTTGCTTGTAAGGCCCGGTGACGGTGCCTTCGGTTTTATTCGGCTCATAAGAATACGTATAATCTTCGTTGTATTCGTCCAAAAGCGCGGTGAAATCTTCACCGGCAGCAAGGCGGGACTGGATGTCGTCGATCTTTGTCTGCAGGGCCGTCTGACCTTTTGTTATAAGGTCGTTATAGTTCGTCGTATCGTCTTCGCCGTAAGCGGCGGCTGCGGCGCTCTTGGTTTCGTCATCAAAGGCAAGGAAGATATGCCGCACGTTCATGTATCCTTCCGGATACACGAATATCCGTCCGCCGAAAGATGCTTGCATTTCGAAAAACGACGGGTCGTTCTCCATGTTGCCCTGCTGGATGCTGACGTTGCTGTCGTAGCTTTCCTTAACTTCTTCATCTGTGACGGCGATGTCTTTGATGAAATAGTCGTATACTTTGTTGAAAATGAAATCCTTTTCCATCTGTGCGCGAAGCGTTTCGGCTGTGTAGCCGATTTCGTCATAGTAGTAGCTTAACGCTTTTTCGTATTCGTCATCGTAGCTGAGTGTATCATCCAAATCCACGGCAGACTGAGCCACATATTCCGCATAAGATTTGATGGAATCTATGGTGCTGTTGAAATTCTCGTCAATTTCAGCGGTTTCGTCTTCGGTCAATTGATTAAGTCCCAGCTCCGCCGCTTTTTCATGCGCCATTTCATTGACAGCCAATTCCTGTATAATGTTTTCCTTATATGTTTCCCAATAGCTTTCGTCCGATTCCACGTTTTCCAACGTCGCTCCCTGCTGTGAAAGGCTTTGGGTCATATATTGCACGACCTGCCCTTTGGTGATGTCCGTATCCTTATATTCGGCGAGCACCTTGGCTTTATCAAGGGCATCGGCTTTTTCCTGATCGATGTCAATAAGGCTGCAGCCGCCGGAAAAAGCGAGTAATGCGCATAGCACCAGCGCGAGAATTTTTCTTTTGTTCATGGAAGTCTCCTTAGCGTATTTGACCTTCTTGCATTTTGGTCTTGCAAATATTAAAATTTTAGCACCTAAGTGCCCAAACGTCAACGTTTTGGCTTTAGGGGTATAACAAGAAAATTCACAGACAATAATCAAGTTATATGATAAAATGTTATTGAAAAACAGAAAATAAATAGCGATAATATGTAATGCGGTTAAGCATTTTGGACAATGAAAGGAAGATTAATGAATATAGATAGAAACAAGCTTGAGCAAATTTATGAAAGAATGCTGCTCACCCGGTTTTTCGAGGAGAAGGTAGCGTACCTTTTTTCCATGGGTACGGTACACGGTACCACGCATCTTTATGTGGGGCAAGAAGCGGTGGCAGCGGGTGTCAGCGCTGCGCTTAAAAGCGAGGATGTGATTGCAAGCACGCACCGCGGGCATGGGCACTGCATCTCGAAGGGGATCGATCTGCCGCGCATGATGGCCGAGTTTTTAGGCAAGGAAGCGGGTTACTGCAAGGGAAAGGGCGGCTCCATGCATATCGCCGATCTGGAAAGCGGCAATCTGGGCGCCAACGGCATTGTGGGCGGCGGTATTCCGCTTGCGGTAGGAGCAGGCCTTGCCACCAAGATGCAAGGAAAAGACTGTATCGTCGTTTGCTTTTTCGGCGACGGCGCCACCAACCAGGGCTCGTTCCATGAGGCGCTCAATCTCGCGTCCATATGGAAACTGCCCGTGCTTTTTGTCTGCGAAGACAACAAATATGGGATGTCGATGAGCCGCGGACGGGCCATGAATATTGACGACATTTCGCTGCGCGCAATGAGCTACGGCATTAAGGGCAAAAGCATAGACGGCAATGATGCTGTTGCGGTGTACAACGAAGCCAAAGAGGCGAGGGAGTATGTGCGGCAAAACGGCCCCATGCTTCTTGTGTGCGACACGTATCGCGTTCTCGGCCATTCCAAGAGCGATGCGAATGTATATCGTACCAAAGACGAGATCGCGCAGTGGAAGGCAAAAGACCCTATCGTGCGCATGAAAGCGGTCATGCTTAACGGCGGCCTGTTCACGGAGGATGCGCTGGAGCACATGGTAACACGTGCCAAACAGGCGATAGAGGACGCGCTCAAGTTCGCGCAAAGCTGTCCGTATCCGTCCGAAGATACCGTTTTAAGCGACGTATACGCATAAAGGAGAGTGTGAATGAGGGAATTGACATATGCGCAGGCCATCCGCGAAGCGATGATGCTGGAGATGCGCCGCGACGAAAGTGTATTTTTAATGGGAGAGGATGTTGGGCTGTATGGCGGCGCATTTGGCGTATCGGCAGGCATGTTTGAAGAGTTTGGCGAGACGCGCGTGAAGGATACGCCGATATCCGAAGCTGTGATCGTGGGGGCGGCGGCAGGCGCCGCTGCAATGGGTATGCGGCCCATCGCGGAGATCATGTTCAGTGACTTTCTGACCATTGCGATGGATCAGCTTGTCAATCAGGCCGCCAAAATGCGCTACATGTTCGGCGGCAAAGCGCGTGTGCCCATGGTGGTACGCGCGGCGTCTGGCTCGGGTACGGGCGCAGCGGCGCAGCACAGCCAAAGCCCCGAAGCATGGTTCTGCAATGCGCCGGGGCTGAAAGTGGTGATGCCGTCTACACCGGCTGATGCCAAAGGCTTGCTTATATCCGCCATACGCGACGACAATCCTGTGCTTTACTTTGAACCCAAGATGCTGTATCGCACCAAGGGACATGTGCCCGAAGGGGACTATACGGTGCCGTTGGGAAAAGCGGATATCAAACGCGAAGGGAGCGATCTCACCATCGTTTCATATGGACGCATGCTGCCTGTGTGCCTGGACGCGGCAGAGAAGCTGGAAAAGAGCGAGGGTATCAGCGTCGAGGTGGTGGATCCGCGCACACTTGTGCCGCTCGATAAGGAGACGATCATCGCGTCCGTCGGAAAAACGGGCCGCGTGCTCATCGTGCATGAGGCTTGTCAGACGGGCGGCTTCGGCGGCGAACTGGCCGCGGTCATTGCGGACAGCGAAGCGTTTTTCAAGCTGGACGCGCCGATCCGGCGGTGCTGCGGCCTCGATGTTCCTATCCCATACTGCCCTGAGCTGGAGAAAAATGCGGTACCCGGCAAAGAGGTCATCGTTCAAAACGCGCTGTCGCTGGTGCGAGGCTAAAGGGGGGCGCATATGGCATACAGCGTAATTATGCCCAAAGCGGGCATGATGATGGAAACGGGTCGCGTGATTCGGTGGTTGAAAAAAGAAGGTGAGCAGGTGGAGTCGGGCGATCCGCTGCTAGAAATAGAGACGGATAAGACGACAATGGAGATTGAAGCGGGGGAGAGCGGTGTGCTGCTCAAGATTCGTGCCGGGGCGGACGCAGAGGTGCCTGTGACACAGACAATCGGCTATATCGGCAAGCCTGATGAACCACTGCCCATGGACGAGCCCATCCGCGTGATGCGTGAAAAGCAGACAATGTCTCATACATGGATGAGACCGAAAGCCGCAATGCGTACAGATACAGGTGTTTTGGCGACTCCGGCGGCGCGGGCGCTGGCGAGGCAAAAGGGTGTGCCGCTTGGCAGTGTGCAACCTTCGGGCAGCTTTGGGCAGATAAAGGCGGCAGACGTGGCGGCGCATGGAGGGAACAGGCTTGTGCCGCATTCTGCAATGCGTCGCACGATTGCGCGTCGCATGCTGCAAAGCCATACGGATATTCCTGCTGTGACGCAGCACAGCATCGCAGACGTGACGGCGATGACGGCGATGCGCAGTGAGCTCAATGCCAGGGCGGACGGGACGCATTTGACTGTGAACGACTTTGTGGTGAAGGCTGCGGCGACAGCGCTGAAAGAGCAGCCGCATATCAACGTGTCGTTTTCGCCCGAAGGCCTTGTGATTAAGGATCATGTGCACATCGGTATTGCGGTGACGCGCAAAGACGGGCTTATCGTGCCTGTGCTCAAAGACGCGGATACGCTCTCTATTGAGCAGATATCAAATAACGCAAAAACCCTTTTTGATAAGGCAAGAACGGGAAAGCTCTTGCCCGACGAATACACGGGCGGTACGTTTACGGTGAGCAACCTCGGTGCTTATGGTGTGACGGTGTTTACACCGATGATAAACCCGCCCGAGAGCGCCATACTCGGTGTGTGCGCCATCGAGCAGCGTCTGGAGATGGACAACGACGGGAAGATCGAAAAACGGCTCAAAATGGGTCTGTCGCTCACGTATGACCACCGCAGTATCGACGGCGCACAGGCGGCGCTGTTTACCGCGAGAATCATTGAACTGTTGCAAAAACCCGCACGATTAATAAACGAATAAACGAACATACAAATTGTCAGGCTTGACAGGCATAAGAAAAAGTGAAAGTTAGCAATGTGACAGGGGGTAGTGACAGAATGGAAGTTGTCTTTAGTGATAGCGCCAAAGGTGCTTTAAAAATGGCAAAAAGTTATGGCAAAAACAATGTGATTGGCGGCGCTATCGGATATATTGGCAAGAAGCCATCTAAAGAAGAGCTGAAAAAGCATTTTGAAGGTAATGCTATTGAAGGAAGCTTCAATGATGTCGTATGTATTGGTCTTAACTTGGATATTGGTGATATTTCCGGCGAAATTGACAGCGATGAACGTAAAAGTGAATTTGTCAAAGTGCTTGGTACTGGAAATTTTGAAGATAGCGAAAAATTTTTCAAGACACAGCGTGAAGATATTGATAAATTGATTGATGCCGCAAAAGAGGGGGAGCCTATAAGAGTCTGGAACAGCCATACCCCTTTTTCGGCTTGTGCCTTTGCTTTTGTATGTTATGTCTTGAAGAACATTGATTGCCATTTAAGTGTGGTCATGCTTCCTCAATATTGGGGAAAAACTGAAAAAACGATTCTATCATACTCAGATTGGGCGCAAATTGATCCTGCTTGGTTTTATCTATTCTTGCCTTTGGAACGTAGAGTTTCAACCGTGGAAAAACATTCGCAAAGCTGTCTGTGGAATGATCTAAGAACTGAAAACGCAGCATTACGGGCGTTGGTTAATGGCATCTTAATTTCTGTTCCTGAAGATTTTTATGACCATATAATAATAAAAAGTATTCCGAATAAAGAATTTGTTATGGCTCAACTTATTGGGACTATTTTGCGTAATTATCCTTTGGGAGTTGCAGACGGCTGGTATGCTTTAAGGATAAACAAAATGATTGCCGAAAACAGATTGAAAATAGTTGAGGATAAAGACGCATCATATCCATATGGAAGAATTTTAAGGACAACAATATAAGAATAGTGCAAGAAAAGAGCCACAAATGCCTCGCATTATGGCTCTTTTTTATGTCCGGCGGTTAACGGTTTTTTGCCGGAAAACTTATTCGTTTATTTTACTGACGCGAATGCTGCCAGATACTGTGCTTAAATCTACCTTCGCGCCGCCGCCGTTTACCTTGCCGGAGAGATCCTCACCGACAATCTTCTTGGACATGCTGCCGCTGACGGTTACATCGTAGTCGGTTTTGAAACCGCCCGAAGTGGTATTCACGTCAAGGTCGAAAGCGGCATCGGGATGCAGCCTCACATCTATGGTGCCGCTGATAAGAGCGACATGGATGTTGCCGATCTCCTCATGCTTCTGCGAGACAGACACGCCGCCCGAGGTGTTGGTGATGGATATATCACCTGTCACGTCGCTGATGCGAATCACGCCCGAAGTGCTGCCCGCTGTGACGGAACCCGTGATGTCCTGGACGGTTGTGTTTCCCGAGGTGCAGTTTGCGGACACGTTGCCAATGACATTCTGAATGTTCACAATGCCCGAGGTGCTGCCCGCATCAACACGTTCAAATTGCGAGTCGCTGAGAGCGATTTTGCCGGATGTTGCGTAAATATGCAAGTTGTCGCCCGTGCAGTTGGATATGGTGGTGACGCCGCTCGCCGTATCCACACGCATGTCTTTCAGATCAATACTGGTGATTTCGGCGTCTGCGGACGCGCCCGATACATTGAGGTTTGCTAGCACACTTTTGGGCAATGAAACGCTCAGCGTGACATTGCTGTTGATTGTCTGGGGGAAAACCACGTTGGAATCAAACTTCACTGTGAGCGTGCTGCCGCTTTTTTCAACCGCCAGGTAATTATCCTTGGGTGTGTTCGATAAAACGCTGCCGGTCAGAGACGCATGCGGATCGCCTTCCGCCACAATGATTTTGCCGGCTACACAGTGCACGTTGATGCTGTCAATACCGTTTAAATCAAGAACTGTGCTTTCATTAATATTAAACGATTCGCCTTGTAAACTGCCAAACAAAACACCAAAGCCGCCTTTGCCAAAGCTTGTGCCGATGATGATGCCTGCGCATATCAGGCAAACCAACAGCACACAGCTCACGATTAACACAATTATTTTTGTTGTACTCATTTTCTTGCTCCTGCTTCTTTGATTTTATTCGAAATTCGGTTGAGAAAAGCCATATTGCCTTTATGAAACATTTTTGAAAGATTAATGATGCCAATAAAGAATAATATGCTGATGCAGATCAGCGCAATGCCGCCGATGATCGCGAGCCACACCAATACGCCCGTACCCGCCAGTGCCAGCGTCCCGGCGACCATCGCCGCAATACCGCCTAGGCCGATTGATACAGCTGCGACGTAAAACGCGCTGATAATCACATAGCCGACGCCCACCACAAAGATGGCATACAGCGCGTTGACGGTTCCTAAGCCCGCGGCAGACATGAACGCGAGAAACACATTCTTGGGTGACCGTTTTTCGTTAGCGCTGGCGATATGGCTCTGCGCCAGATACTCTTTTGCCAGTTTTTTGGGATCTCCGAGACGTGCGGCAATATCTGCTTCCGCTTCGCCTTCCTTGGCAGCATACACAAAAAACTCTTCGATATCGCTTAAAATATCGTTACGCTCGGTCGTCGTTAGCTTTTTCAAGTGTGTACCGAGCTGCTTCAAAAACTGCTCTTTATTCACTCTGCCCTCCTAAAATGCGGTTGACGCCGCCGGTAAACGCGTACCAGTCGGCAATCAGCGCTGTGCGCGTTTCTTCGCCTTTTTCTGTGAGTTTGTAGTATTTTCTGGGCGGCCCTTCGCTGGATTCCTCCAAATATGTGCTCACATATCCGTCGTTTTTAAGTCGCCTCAGCAGTGGATATATTGTCCCTTCGCTGATTTCCACGCTCGTCGAAATTTTTGCCACCAACTCGTAACCATAGCGGTCTTTTTCTTGCAGCAGCTGGAGCACACAAAGTTCCAGAACGCCTTTCTTTAATTGGGTGTTCAACCATGCACCTCCCTTTCCGTTAAATACAATATACCACACGGTACTGTATAATGCAAGGTACTGTGCAAAAAAATTTTGAAGCGCATTTCGTCGTTGTTTTTCTGCTTTTTAAATGCGACAAAAAAAGAATGGACGATTCAAAAGGCTGAAATCCATTCAATGAGAAATTCATAATGCGTAATTTGTAAAGTGGTTTACTCGCGGAACTGAAGCGTTTTGTTTTCCATGCTGTCAATAATGGCGAGGCTTTGCACATTATATCCAGTCTTTCTTAATCTGTCTCCGCCTCCCTGAAAACCTTTTTCGATCACAACGCCGATGCCGGCTACGGCGGCACCCGCCTGTTTGCAGATGTCTAAAAGGCCCAATTGAGCTTTGCCCGTAGCAAGAATATCGTCAATAATCAAAACCCGGTCGTTAGAGGTTAAATAGCGTTTTTCCAAAATAACGGTATAGTCTTTGCCGCGGGTATAGCTGGTAACGGTTGTCCTGTAAACATCGCCGTCAATGTTCTTGCTCTCGGATTTTTTGGCAAAAACCACGGGAACGTTAAAATACCGCGCTGTGAGGCAGGCTACAGCAATACCGCTGGCTTCGATTGTGATAACCTTGGTTATATTCTCTTTGTTGAAAAGACGTTTATATTCCTTTCCAATCTCATTGAGTAAATCAATATCAATCTGATGATTCAAGAAAGAATCCACTTTGATAATGTTACCGTCTTTGATTCTGCCGTCTCTGCGGATTCGCTCTTTTAAAAGTTCCATTACAAGACCTCATTAGAAATATATTTTCATTATTATACCCGTAGTATTGAATCTTTGGAACATAAAAAACGAAAAAAACTTATGATTCTGCAAATATATTGCTAAATCGTGTATAATGTAAGTATGAAATCTCAAGAAAAAGGAGATATCGGTATGAATGAAATCAAGCAGACGCTTCTAAGGCAGCGCGAATTTTTCAAGGCAGGCAAAACAAAAGACATTGCTTTTCGTATTGAGCAGCTCAAAAAGCTTAAAGCTGAGATTGAAAGGCGTGAGGGGGATATCGAAAAAGCGCTGTATGACGATTTTGGCAAGTGCGCGTTTGAAACATACGCGACAGAAATCGGGCTCATATTAAGCGGCATCACGGAATTTGAGCGGCACTTGAAAGCGTGGTCCCGTCCGCGCACTGTGCGAAAGTCAATGGCGACGCTGCACGCCAAAAGCACGATTGCGTACGAGCCCTTCGGTGTATCGCTGATTATGTCTCCGTGGAATTATCCTGTGCAGCTGACGCTTGCACCGTTGATCGGCGCGCTGGCGGCAGGCAATACGGCGGTCGTGAAACCGTCGCGCTATACGCCGCACACGGCGGCGCTGCTTAAACGCATTGTTGAGAACTGTTTTTCGGATGAATACGTGGCGCTGTTTGAGGGCGACCGCGATGTTAATGAAGCGCTGCTTGCCGAGCGTTTCGACTTTATATTCTTCACAGGCGGGCCAAAGGTCGGCAAGGTGGTGATGAGCGCAGCCGCGCAGAACTTAACGCCTGTGGTATTAGAGCTTGGCGGGAAAAGCCCTGTCATCGTGGATGAGACCGCGGACATCTTAAAAACCGCAAAATCGCTTTGCTGGGGCAAGTTTTTAAACGCGGGGCAGACGTGTATCGCGCCGGATTTTGTGATGGCAAAGCGCGCGGTGATGCCGCGGCTTTTGAATGCGCTTAAGGATACAATTGCGCGCATGTACGGAGAAGAGCCGCAAAAGAGCCCTGATTTTCCGCGTATCATCACGCCCGCTCACTTTGAACGCGTGAGCGGCCTGATTGATTCAAAAAAGGTGTTTTGCGGCGGACAGACGGACGCGTCGAGCCGCTATATTGCACCCACGGTGATGCAGGATGTGACGTTTGATGATGCGGTGATGCAAGAGGAGATATTCGGGCCGGTGCTGCCCGTGATTGCTTACGACGGCGAGGACGAGATGCTGAGCACGCTGCAGGGGATGGAGACGCCGCTGGCGTTTTACATATTCAGCACGGACAAAAAGCGTGTACAAAAATATCTCACTATGCGTTCTTCGGGAGATGCTGTGGTTAACGACACCATCATTCACAGCGCGAATCCCCACCTGCCATTCGGCGGCAAGGGCCATTCGGGTATGGGGGCATACCACGGGCGCCACAGCTTTGAGACGTTTTCCCACAAACGGTCTGTGGTTTATCGCCACCTAGCGTTTGATCTGCCGCGCTATGCGCCGTATCCGGAAAAGTTCGGGTTTATCAAACGGTTTCTGTAACGGTCAGTGACAGCGGCTGCACGGCTGCTTGCCTTCCTGAAGCGCTTGCTCCAGCGTGACAGGTATGAAAGAGTCGTCAACAAAGGGGCAGTCTGCGGTATGGTATTTGGCGCCGCTTTGTGACACATAAACGATGTCATCGCTGTCAGGCACGATGATCTTTGTTGGTTCGGTGGGGGATGAGCCCCGCACCACAACGCCGCCTTGAGCGGCCGTGTTGTTCATGCAGCCAAAAAGCAGCAAAATCAGCATGAAAACTAATAATAAGAGCGTCTTTTTCATAAAACTCAGTCCTTGACAGAATACATTAGCATTATATAGCAGTACTCAAAAAATAACAATCAATGCGGATGTTTACACCTTTGCATCCATCAATGGTAAGGAATATAATAAAAGAATTAAAAAAAGTGAGGAGGGATATAATGGACAGAAGCGTTTTCGACAGATTTCCTTTTTATGCGGGCATGAGCGAGGAAGATAAAAAGCTGCTTCATGAGTCGGTGATACGCAAAGATCTCGCCGAAGGCCAAATCATGATAGGTGACAATAACCGATGCAACGGTATTCCAATGGTCATGAAGGGTCGCATGCGCTTGTTTCGTATTTCGGAAAAAGGCCGAGAAATGACACTTTATCGTATCAAAGAAGGCGAGCTTTGTCTGCTTGCGGGCGTCTGCGCGATGGGGAACTCGGAATACGACTTTTCCATTGAAGCCGAAAAGGATAGCGTGCTCGCCAATATCCCGACCGATACGTTCAAAGAATTGATTTACCGCTCCGATTCCTTCCGGACATACATATTTAATGGCCTTGCGGAAAAGCTGATACTGTCTATCGAGACAATTGAGATGCTGATATTTAACAGCATTGAAGAACGGATTATGGCGTATCTGCAGCGCCACGCAGGTGCGGACGGCATCGTAAATACGACGCATGAAAAACTGGCGGTGGAGCTTGGTTCCTCCCGCGAGGTGATTACCCGACAGCTCAAGACTATGGGAGAGCGCGGTTTACTCGAATTGAGGCGGGGCAAAATTATTGTTAAAATTCGTTGTGAATAGGTAACTATGTCACAGATATATTTTTTGCCGTATTGTATTCTTATTTTGTCGAAAGGACAATATAGTAATAGTATCATATGAAAGGATGATTAATATGGCAAAAAACATCACAATGGAAAATTTTAAAGACGTGGTCAATTCGGATAAACCGGTGCTGCTCGATTTCTGGGCATCCTGGTGTGCGCCGTGCCGCATGCTCGGGCCATCGATTGATCAGCTGAGTGAGGAATATAAGGAGACAGCCGTCATCGGTAAAGTCAACATAGATGAGCAGCATGAGCTTGCCCAGCAATTTGGCGTGATGAGCATCCCAAGTGTGTTTGTTATCAAAAACGGCAAAGTGGTTGACAGCGCTGTGGGTGTTCGGCCCAAGAAATACTACGAAGACGTTCTCAACAAGGCAATTGGCCAGTAAAAGATAAGACAACCTCAAATCCCAAACGTGAAGCAGAAGCAGGTATCGCCCTGGTTCTGCTTTTTTATCGATCGTCTCTCTGCAAAGACATCACCCATTCGGCGTTTTCCTTGAGCGCGCAGCCGCCCCGGCTTTCTTTGAGCTGGTCATGGTTCTTGCGCACCTCTTTGATGAGCTTTGATCTCAGCGCTTCTTTGAGCGGCATGTTTTTGACGCTTGTGTCCGAATAGGGCGCAAACGGACAGGCCTCCAGAGCGCCGCTTGAGCTGATATGCAAAAAACCGCGACCAGAGGCGAGACAGCCGCTGTACGGGTCTTCGTTGCCCGGTAAAGATACGACGAGCATGTCGTGGTCTTTATACAAGTTCTTTTCGACGGCACGCAGATGCGCCTTTTGCTCGTCTGTTAGGCACAACGACAGATCTTGTGCGCCGCAGGGTACATATTCGATCAGAAACGCCGCGCGGCATCCTAAATCCTGCATCGTTTTCAGGTAATCCGAGCGCACAACGTCATCGTAATTGACGCTGGTCAGTGTGACGGAAACGCCAAAAAGCCAGCCGTTTTTATCGAGACGGCACATTGTATCCGTTACAGCTTCGTAAATGCCGACACCGCGCCGTGCATCCGTCAGGATTTCGCCGCCCTCAAGACTCATAATAGGAATTAAATTTTTGAGTTTACCCACTTCGGCGGCTGTCTCATTGTGAAGCAGCAATCCGTTGGTAAACATCACGAACAGCAGCTCCGGATGTGCTTGGGGGAGCTTTAAAATGCCGGGTTTTAATAACGGCTCGCCCCCTGCGATCATCACGATGGATACGCCAAGTGCTTTGGCTTCATCCACGACGCGTTCAATCTGAGCGGTGTTCATTTCGGCGCTTTTGTCGCGGTCTTGATGGCAGGCATAGCAGCCTGTGCAGGCAAGATTACATTCGTTTGTTACACTGATAATCAAAACGGGCGGAACAACAAGGTTTTCCTTATGGGCCAGTGTCGCACGCATCTTGTTGGCTTTCTTGATGTGTGCGGCGATACGGGCAAAGGCGGGAATATAAGCAGGCCGTTTAAGCAAAAACCTTTTGTTTTTCGCCACGGCTTCTGTTAATGTATCATTGAAAAGATTGATGCCATCGTTCATAAAATATCCTCCGGGATATGATGATTCATTATATATCATATGTATGCATATTTCGACCAATAGAAAGAACTTAACAATATTTTTTCAAACAATATGCAATAAAACGGATTTTTGTTTGTCTTAAGGATAGAACCGTCCAAAAGGAGTTGAAGATATGACGGCCTCGGGGCAGATGTATTTAAAAGCTGTATACTATTTATCGAGACAACACCAAGCCACATATGTGGCGGACATTGCGCAGGCGCTTGAAGTGACGCGTCCAAGCGCGAGCAATGCGCTTAAAAGTCTGGCAAAAAAGGGCTACGTGCTTCACCAGCCGTATGGAGACGTGAGGCTGACGAAGCAGGGAGAGCATGCGGCTCAAAAGATCATCCATCTTGATGAACGCATACGCCAGTATTGTTTCTGTGAGTGAGTAGATTGCGAAAGGAGAAGAAGCGGATGAGCAGCACGCTCGCAGAAATCTTTGCGGGAAGCTTTAACAAATTTAAAAACTATGTTCGCAAATCGTTTTCTTCGCTGAATGAATACGATGCGGAAGACATCGTGCAGCAAACGGCAATGAAGCTGTTGGGGAACGTTGAATCGGACACCATAGCCAGCTTGACGTCGTATATCTATGCGGCACTGAGAAACAGCGCAATGAACATGGTAAAGAAGCAGCGCAGAGAGCGGCTCTCGGATAAAATGGAGGGCAAAGAGTGTGAAGGCTCCGCGGAAGACGAGGCTGTTCGCGAAGAACTCAAACGGCATATGGAAGCGGCGCTGGCAATGCTTGATGAAAAATCCTGCTTCGTGTTTGTGGAGACTGAGATTAACGGAAAGAGCTATAAGGCGCTTTCCGAGCAGACGGGTGAGCCTATCGGTACGCTGCTGTCGCGAAAAAGCCGGGCAATGAAGAAACTCAATATTATTTTGGATGAATATGAGAATTAACAGGAGGAAGATATGGAAAATAACAATAAACACACGTATGGATTTATTCGCGTGTTGGGCGGTATCATCATCGGAACGTTTGTGGCGGCGTTATTCGCCCTTGTGATTGGTGTGCTCATCATGGCGCTGTGGAACTGGCTGATGCCGGAGCTTTTCGGACTTGGCGTAATTACCTACTGGCAGGGCTTTGGTATCGCGCTGCTTGCACGGCTGCTTTTCGGTGGCATGGGGCATAAAGATCATTACGAAAAAAAGGACTATATGCATCCGCCAAAGCATAAGTTTGTAAAGCATATGCATCGCGACGCGATGAAAAACCGGCGGTTCGATGATGTGTATGAGAAATGGTGGGAGGATGAAGGTGCAGAGCGTTTCGAGAAATACATGAAAAAAGAAGCTGAGAAAGAGCAGGAAGACAAATAATAAGACGCGGCGTGACCTTATTGCCGCATGACATTATATAAACTTACGGTGCTGTTAAAACAAACGACGGCACCGTTTTTATTTTTAGTAACGGATAGAATTGACAATGAAAATAAATCAGTATAAAATAATCGATATAAACATATCGATAACAAAACTGTATGTGGGAAACACTAAAAATGCAGGAGGTATGCACATGAACATCTCGCACTTGAAATACGCGGTTGAAGTGGAACGAACGGGCTCTATCACGCAGGCTGCCGAAAAGCTTTTCATGAGCCAGCCGAATTTAAGCAAAGCCATCAAGGAGCTTGAGTCTACATTGGGCATGCCGATATTTAAGCGCACCTCCAAAGGCATATTGCCAACCGGTAAGGGCGGCGAGTTTTTGAGCTACGCTAAAAAAATCATTGCCCAGATTGACGAGATGGAAGCGCTTTATCGCCCGGAATCCGAAAACAAGCAGCGTTTTTCGATATCCGTTCCCCGTGCGAGTTATATTGCCCATGCGTTTACGTGCTTTGTGAATACACTAGATATGGATAAAGAAATTGAGATCAATTTCAACGAGACAAATTCTATGGCGGCGATTAATAACATAACTGATGAGGGGTATCATCTTGGCATTATTCGTTATCAGCATGCGCATAAAAGCTATTTTCACAGCTTGCTGGACGACAAAGGCTTTAACCGTGAAAATGTGCTTGATTATCAGTATGTGGTGCTGATGTCAGAAAAGCACCCTCTTGCGGCAAAAGAAAAGTTCGGTTATCACGATCTTAATGAATATATCGAGATTTCGCACGGTGACCTTATGATCCCCGTCGTCGCGGCGAAGGATATGAAGGCGGAGACGGCACGCAGCAAAAGGTGCATATATGTATATGAACGTGGGAGCCAGTTTGATTTGCTGCGCAAGGTGCCTGCCACGTATATGTGGGTGTCGCCCATGCCTGCCGAGTTGCTCGACTGCTACGGGCTTGTGCAAAAGCCATGTGCGGAGACGGGGGAGACCTACGAAGATCTGCTTATCTATCCCAAAGACTACCGATTAACAGAGCTGGACAACGCGTTTATTGAGAGGCTTTACGCTGTACGCGACGAGGTCGTTGCGAAATAAGAACATAGCATATTACACTTATGCGAGGTGCGGCATCCTAAAAACGCCTCAATTTTTTTCACAAACAATCAAATCGATACAGGCATATCGATAAACATATATCGATATGCCTTTTATATATTACCCCATATGCCGAAAGATTGTTAAAATATTATCAAATAAAACGATTTGCATTAAAGTTTATAGGAGGACAACACAATGGCAAGATTCACATTACCGAGAGACCTATATTACGGCAAAGGGTCATTGGAAATTTTAAAAACGCTTAAGGGCAAAAGAGCGATCATCGTGGTGGGAGGCGGTTCTATGAAGCGGTTTGGCTTCTTGGATAAAACCGTTGGCTACTTAAAGGAAGCGGGCATGGAAGTGGAGCTCTTTGAAAACGTTGAGCCGGATCCGTCTGTGGAGACGGTGATGCGCGGCGCACAGGCTATGCGCAAATTCCAGCCCGATTGGATTGTATCCATCGGAGGCGGTTCGCCTATCGACGCAGCCAAAGCGATGTGGGCGTTTTACGAATATCCCGACACCACGTTTGAACAGCTAATCACGCCGTTCAGCTTTCCCGAACTGCGCCAGAAAGCCAAATTCCTTGCGATACCGTCCACATCCGGCACAGCGACCGAGGTCACGGCATTTTCCGTTATCACCGACTACCAAAAGGGTGTGAAATACCCGCTTGCGGACTACAACATTACGCCGGATATCGCCGTGGTGGATCCCGAACTCGCGGAGACGATGCCGCCCACGCTGACAGCCCATACAGGTATGGACGCGCTGACGCATGCGGTAGAGGCGTATGTATCCACGCTGAACTCGCCGTTTACCGATCCGCTGGCGCTTAAGGCTATCGATATGGTGTTCGATTATCTGCCTGCTTCATATGAAGGAGACGCAAACGCGAGAGAGCAGATGCATTATGCACAGTGCCTGGCGGGTATGGCCTTTACCAACGCGCTGCTTGGCATCGTGCACTCTATGGCACACAAGACCGGCGCGGCATTTTCTACGGGGCACATACCGCACGGCTGCGCAAACGCGATCTATCTGCCTTATGTCATCAAATTCAACGCAAAAACTGCGGCGGCACGCTACGCGGATATCGCTCGGTTCGTGGGCATTCAGGGTGATGCAGACGATGAACTGGTCGGCAAGCTATGCAGCAAAATTGATGCGTACAACGCAAAACTCGGTATCCCCAAGTCGCTTAAAGAGTTCGGCATCGATGAAGCGGAGTTTAAGAACAAGGTGAACAATATTGCGGCACTCGCCGTGGGAGACGCGTGCACCGGTTCTAACCCAAGAGAAATCACGCCGGAACAGATGGCAAAGCTCTTGACTTGCACCTATTACGGCACTGAAGTCGATTTTTAAAGAACGCAAGGCGGTGCGGTTTACCGCGCCGCCCTGCACAAAAAAGATTGGAGGCAGCGCCCATGAATCCGGTATCCAGACAAACACTCAAACGTATGCCGCATTATCTGAGTTATTTAAAATCGCTGCCTAATGATCGGCCCGCTTATATTTCCGCCACAGTCATCGCGGCAGAACTTGGGCTCAATCAGGTGCAGGTACGCAAAGACCTCGCCGCTGTCAGCGGGGGAGGCAAGCCAAAAGTGGGCTATGCGGTGCTATCGCTGATTGAGGACATTGAAAAGTATTTGGGCTGTGGAGACACCAACAGTGCCGTGATTGTGGGAGCGGGGAGCCTTGGTATGGCGTTGATGAGCTACGAAGGTTTTTCAGACTACGGACTGAATATCGTCGCTGCGTTTGATACCAATCCTCAATTGACGGGAAAAGACGCACACGGCAAGACGATATTTCCTATGCCCAAGCTCGATGATCTTTGTGAGCGTCTGGGTGTGCATATCGGCATCATCGCGGTGCCCGCGCAGTCTGCGCAGGGCGTGTGCGACAAGCTCATAAAAAGTGGCATCCGTGCGATATGGAATTTCGCGCCCGTGTATCTAAACGTGCCGCAAAATGTGATTTTACAGCATGAAAATATGGCGGTGTCACTCTCGGTGCTTTCCAAGCATTTATCCGAGCTGATACACGCGGGAGAAAACCACTGAAATAAGCTATCCCTCAGCCTGGCCTGCCAAACGAAAACAGCTCTGGATCAAAACATCCAATTTTTTTATCAGTAGCCTGTTAGTAAGCTGTTTGGCCGGTCGGGCCATTCATATAAACATGAGAACGGTGAGGAGGAATCCAATGAAAATCGATGTGTGTGTGGGCAGCTCCTGCCACTTAAAAGGTTCATATAGGATTATCGAGCTGTTCAAAAAGCATCTGAAAGAAAACAACTTGACCGAATCGGTGGAGCTGAAAGCCGCTTTTTGCTTGGGGCGCTGTACCAGCGGCGTAACAGTAAGAATAGACAACGAGATTATATGTAGTGTCTGTGCGGAAAACTTCCTGCAATTTTTTGACACCCATGTGCTGAAAAACAGCAAAAAAGCGCCAACAAAAGGCGAAGAGCAGGAGACACCATGAACGAATATATGAAGCTCAAAAAATCTAACTGCAAGAACTGCTACAAGTGTATTCGGCGCTGTCCCGTCAAATCCATCTCCTTCTCCAGCAATCAAGCACAGATTGTGGGCGAGGAATGTGTGCTTTGCGGACAGTGTTTTGTGGTATGCCCGCAGAATGCCAAGGAGATCCGCAACGATATTGAAATGGCCAAAGCGCTCATTGAGAGCGGCGTACCGGTATATGCGAGCATTGCGCCGTCCTTTGTGGCGAACTACGAAGGGATGACGATCGCTTCAATGCAAAAGGCGCTTAATAGCTTGGGATTCAGCGGCGCGGAGGAAACGGCGCTGGGCGCCACTATGGTCAAAAAACGCTACGATGAGATGGTTGACGAAGCGAAAGAGAGCGTGCTCATTTCATCGTGCTGCCATACGGTGAATCTGCTTATACAAAAGCATTATCCCGAAGCGGTCTGCCATATCGCGCAGGTGGCATCGCCCATGATGGCGCACTGTCAGAGCATAAAAAAGCGGCATCCTCAGGCAAAAACGGTGTTTATCGGGCCTTGCATATCCAAGAAAGCCGAAGCGGAGGCTTATCCGGGCGCAGTGGACTGTGTGCTCACTTTTGAGGAATTAACTGAGTGGCTTAAAGAACGCAGTGTCACGCTTGAAACCATGCCTGATGATAACGTGCAAGGCCGCGCCCGTTTATTCCCAACAGCGGGCGGTATATTGAATACCATGGAGAAGCGCAATCCCGATTACAGCTATATCAGTATAGATGGTATGGACAACTGCCTTGCCGCACTCAAGGATATCGTGGACGGCAAGCTGTCCCGTTGCTTTATCGAGATGTCCGCGTGCGCGGGTAGCTGCATCGGCGGTCCCGGTATGGAGAAAAACCGCCGCGCCCCTGTGAGCGAATATGTGGCAGTGCACCGTTACGCAGGGAGAGAGGATTTCGCTGTCACAATGCCAGACGCAAAGGAGCTCGAAAAAAGAATCGGCTATATAGGTCTGCATCGTCAGATGCCGGGCGGCAGCGCCATCGAGGAGGTGCTGCGCCGCATGGGAAAAACGCGTCCCGAGCATGAGCTGAACTGCGGCACCTGCGGCTACAACACGTGCCGCGAAAAAGCGGTCGCCGTATTGCTTGGCAAAGCTGATTTGTCGATGTGTTTGCCGTTTCTTAAAGAGAGAGCCGAGTCTTTCTCCAATAACATCATCAGCAACACGCCCAACGGCATTGTCGTGCTCAACGAAAAACTTGAAGTACAGCAGGTGAACAGTGCCGCTTGCCGGATCATGAACGTGAACGACAGCCACGATGTGCTGGGTGAACAGGTGCAGCGCATACTCGATCCTCAGGTGTTTTATGAGGTGTTGCAAAGCGGCGCGAATGTTTATAACAAGCGCGTTTATCTTGCGGAATACAGGCGATATGTGGAGCAGACGGTGGTATTCGATGAAAGCTACCATATACTGATCGGATTTATGCGTGATGTGACGGAGGAAGAGCTTTCGCGCGGGAAAAAAGAGGACATCAGCCGCCGCACCATCGCGATTACCGACAAAGTGATTGAAAAGCAAATGCGCACCGTTCAGGAGATCGCGTCGCTGCTTGGCGAAACAACGGCGGAGACAAAAATTGCGCTGACCAGGCTCAAGGAGTCGCTTTTCGATGAATAATCTGTGGACAGATATCGGCTATCACAGCCTGAATAAACATGGCGAGCAGATATGCGGAGACCATATCGACGTGGTGCATCAGGATGACGAATCCGTTGTGGTGGTGCTGGCGGACGGTCTTGGCAGCGGTGTAAAAGCGAATATACTCTCCACGCTGACAGCAAAGATTATATCGACAATGATGGCACAATCGATGCCGATTGAGGATTGCGTGGAAACGCTGGCTGCCACGCTGCCAGTGTGCAAAACGCGCCAGATCGCATATTCGACATTTACGATTATCCGCGTAACGGATAACCGTGAAGCGGAGATTATCCAATATGACAACCCGCATGTGGTGCTGTTGCGCAGCGGCAAACCTGTCGATTTCCCCGAAACCGCGATGGAGATTGCGGGCAAGACGATATACAAATCGCGCATTGAGATAGGCGAGGATGACGCGCTTATCGCGTTCAGTGACGGCGCGGTACACGCGGGCGTGGGTAAAACGCTCAACTTTGGATGGCAGAGGGGCAACATTGTTTCGTATATGGAAACGATGTACGAGCGCGGCTATACCGCCAAGGCGCTGACCTCGGTGCTGCTGGATCAGTGCAACAGGCTTTATGAGGGCGAGCCGGGCGACGACGCGACGGTCTGCACCATTAAGATCCGCCCGAGAAAGCCCATGAATCTGCTGATCGGTCCGCCGGCGAATACTGACGATGTGAGCAAAATGATGGCACTTTTTTTCTCCAAGGAAGGTCAGCACATCGTCTGCGGCGGCACAACGTCTACGCTGGCAGCGCAGCATCTTGGGGAGACGATGCAGCCGCTGCTTGAATACCCCGACCCCGAGGTGCCGCCCATCGCGAAAATCAGGGGCATCGATCTCGTGACAGAGGGGGTTATTACCATTAACAAGGTGTTGACCTACGCGCAGGATTACATAAACGGAAGCCGATGCTTTCTTGATTTTGAAAAAAAGAAAGACGGTGCGTCGCGCATTGCGCGTATGCTTTTTGAGGAAGCCACGGATATCAACTTTTTTGTGGGCCGTGCGGTGAATCCTGCGCATCAGAACCCCGATCTGCCCATCGGTTTCAGCATCAAAATGCGGCTGATCGATCGGCTGTCGGAGTGCCTTAAAGCAATGGGTAAAAAAATCAAAGTCAGTTATTTTTAGTATTGATATAAAGGAGACCCTATGAACAACGTTTTTGATTATTCGGTTGTCGAGCGTATTCTAAACGCTCACGGGCGTGAGCCAAGGGCCATCATCGCGGTGCTGCAAGGCATTCAGGAGCATTACCGCTATCTGCCGCGTGAGGTGTTTGCCTATCTCTCAAGGCAAATTGGCGTGAGTGAGGCGCGTATTTACAGCGTGGCCACGTTTTATGAGAATTTCTCTCTGGAGCCCAAGGGCAAATATGTGATCAAGATCTGTGACGGCACCGCCTGCCATGTGAGAAAATCCGTATCGCTTTTGGAGCGGCTTTACAGCGACCTTAGCTTGTCTAAAGAAAAAGCCACCACTGACGACCTGCTTTTTACCGTGGAGACGGTGTCCTGCCTCGGCGCGTGCGGTCTTGCGCCGGTGTTGACCGTCAACGACAAGGTGTATCCGGCAATGACTCCCGACAAAGCCACGCAGCTCATCAATAGCTTAAAGGAGGGTGAAGCACATGCTGAATAACCGACATGATCTGACTAAGACCCGCGACACATACACCCGCGCACTGGCGGCAGAAGAACAAAAGATACTGGTTTGCGCGGGTACGGGCTGCGTCGCCAGCGGCTCGTTAGATATTTATGACAGACTTCATGCGCTTATGAAAGAGCGCGGTATCCCCTGCGAGGTGCTTTTGCAGGAGGAGCCGCATGAAAAAAAAGTGGGTCTTAAAAAGAGCGGCTGCCACGGCTTTTGCGAAATGGGTCCGCTTGTGCTGATTGAGCCACAAGGGTTTTTATATACAAAAGTGAAGCTTGAGGACTGCGAAGAAATCATTGAAAAAACCATTCGGCGCGGCGAGCTTATTGAGCGGCTTGCGTACAAGAATGACGGCAAGGCATACCCCAAGCACGATGAAATTCCGTTTTATCAAAAGCAAACGCGCCTGGTGCTGGAGCACTGCGGCCGTATCGACGCGACATCAATAAACGAGTATTTGGGCACGGGCGGTTATGCGGCGCTGGAAAAGGCGTTGTTTGATATGACGGGAGATGAGGTGATCGACCAGATCAGCGCGTCGAATCTGCGCGGCCGCGGGGGCGGCGGATTCCCTACGGGGCGCAAATGGGCACAGGTGAAGCGCCAGCAGACAGCTCAGAAATACATCGTGTGTAACGGTGATGAGGGAGACCCCGGCGCGTTTATGGACAGAAGCGTCATGGAGGGTGATCCCCATAGGATGCTTGAAGGCATGATGATCGCGGGCTATGCGTGCGGCGCGACACAAGGCTACATATACGTGCGTGCGGAATATCCGCTTGCGGTGAGCCGCCTGAAAAACGCGATTGAAGAAGCCGCCGCTTGCGGACTGCTGGGCGACAATATTTTGGGCACAGATTTTTGTTTCCATCTGCACATCAACCGCGGCGCGGGCGCTTTCGTGTGCGGTGAGGGCAGCGCGCTCACCGCGTCAATCGAGGGCAAACGTGGCATGCCGCGCGTAAAACCGCCGCGCACTGTGGAACATGGGCTTTTTGATATGCCGACCGTGCTTAATAACGTGGAGACGTTTGCGAACGTGACGCTGATTATCTCAA
Organism: Clostridia bacterium; assembly: GCA_003249555.1. Lineage (GTDB taxonomy): Bacteria > Bacillota > Clostridia > Christensenellales > SZUA-584 > SZUA-584. The sequence goes on from QKIQ01000044.1 coordinate 85,671, forward strand.
ACGGCGCGGACTGGTATAAAAGCATCGGGCCGGAAAAGAGCCCCGGCACAAAGGCGTTTGCGCTCACGGGCAACATCAAAAACACCGGACTTATCGAGGTGCCGATGGGAACGACGCTCCGTGAGGTGATTTTTGATGTGGGCGGCGGCATGCGCGACGGCAGCGCGTTCAAAGCGGTGCAGATTGGCGGACCGTCGGGCGGATGCCTGACAAAAGCGGATCTTGACCTGCCGCTGGATTTTGACTCGCTTAAAAAAGCGGGCGCGATGATCGGCTCAGGCGGGCTCGTGGTGCTGGATGAAGGCACATGCATGGTGGAGGTCGCGCGGTTTTTCATGGATTTTACACAGAATGAATCGTGCGGCAAATGCGTGCCGTGCCGCGAGGGCACACGGCGCATGCTGGAGATACTTGAGCGCATCGTGGCGGGAGACGGGCGTGAAGGCGATATCGAGCTGCTCTTAGAACTGGCCGATACCATCTCGGCGACGGCGCTGTGCGGACTTGGCAAAACGGCAGCGTTCCCCGTGGTGAGCACGCTGAAAAGCTTTCGAGAGGAATACGAGGCGCATATATTTGAAAAACGCTGTCCGGCGGGCAGCTGCGCCAAATTGAAGCAGATAACGATTGATGCGGCGCTGTGCAAGGGTTGCTCGAAGTGCGCCAAAGTGTGCCCTGTGGGCGCGATATCCGGGCAGATCAAGCAGACGTTCACTATCAACGCGGCAAAATGTATCAAATGCGGAGCCTGTGTGGACGCATGCCCGTTCCATGCGATCAAGGAGGCGTAAAACATGCAGAAACAGAATTATATGACGATAGACGGGATTCCCGTGGAAATAAACGGAGAGAAGAATCTGCTGGAGCTGATACGCAAGGTCGGCATCGAGCTGCCCACATTCTGCTACCATTCGGAGCTGTCCGTTTACGGCGCGTGCCGAATGTGCATGGTGGAAGACGAGTGGGGCGGTATGCAGGCCTCCTGCTCCACGCCACCCAAGGCGGGCATGACGGTGCATACCAACACACAGCGCCTGCGCAAATACCGGAAAATGATATTGGAGCTTCTGCTCGCCAACCACTGCCGCGACTGCACCACATGCAGCCAGAACGGCAAATGCCGTTTGCAGGAGCTTGCCGTTCAGTTCAACATCGACCGTGTGCGTTTTACCAATCGCAAGCAGCAGCCCATTGTGGACGATTCGTCGCTGTGCATATCTCGAGACGAGAGCAAATGTATACTCTGCGGCGACTGCGTGCGCATGTGCAGCGAGATCCAGAACGTGGGCGCGATCGATTTTGCGCGCCGCGGCTCAAAGATGACGATCAGCACGGCGTTTGGTATTCCCATGGCAGAATCGAACTGCGTGGGATGCGGACAGTGTGCGGCGGTTTGTCCCACAGGCGCCATCGTGGTCAAAAACGATATGCCGCATGTTTGGAAAGCGCTCAGCGATCCGGATATAAAAGTTGTGGCGCAGATCGCGCCTGCGGTGCGCGTGGCGGTCGGAAAGGAGCTGGGGCTATCGGAAGGCGATAACGAGATGGGGCGTGTTGTGGCAGCGCTGCGGCGGCTCGGTTTCAACGAGGTGTTCGACACCTCCACGGGTGCGGACTTGACTGTGCTTGAAGAAGCGGGCGAACTCATCAAAAAGCTGGAAGACGGAAAGCCGCTGCCGCTTTTCACCTCGTGCTGCCCCGCGTGGGTGTCATATTGCGAGAAGAATTACCCGGAGCTGCTTAGCCATGTGTCCACATGCCGCTCGCCCATGCAGATGTTTGCGTCTGTCATTAAGCAGCAGTATGCGACATCCAGCAAACGCGTGGTGCATGTGGCGGTGATGCCCTGCACAGCCAAGAAATTCGAGGCCGCGCGGGACGAATTCAAAATCGGCGGCATCGCGCAGGTGGATCATGTGCTCACCACGCAGGAGCTGATTCGAATGATAAAGGAGGCGGGCCTTGTGTTTTCGGAGCTGGAGCCCGAAGCGGTGGATATGCCGTTTGGTGCGGTGACGGGCGCGGGTGTGATATTCGGCGTGACGGGCGGCGTGACCGAAGCGGTCATGCGCTATGTCTCATCCGACAAGTCGGCAGGGGCGCTGCGCGCGATGGCGTTTAACGGCGTGCGCGGTATGGAAGGTGTGAAGGAGGCCGCCGTCAAATACGGCGACAAGCAGCTCAAGGTGGCTGTGGTGAGCGGTCTGAAAAACGCTGATGAGCTGATACGGAAAATAAAATCGGGCACGCACTACGACCTGGTGGAAGTGATGGCGTGCCCCGGCGGCTGCGTGAACGGCGCGGGACAGCCATCCGGTACGCATGAAGATGCGGCGTTGCGCGGCAAAGCGCTGTACCGCGCAGACAGAATGAGTAATATCAAACGTTCCGAGGAAAACCCACTGATGCTTTCGCTGTACAGCGGGTTGCTCAAGGGCCGTGTACATGAGCTGCTGCATGTTCATTATCAGGGCAAAGGAGGCTGCGATCATGATTGAAGTCAGCGTTTGCATCGGGAGCTCGTGCCATTTAAAGGGCGCGTACAACGTGATTCAGATATTTCAGCAAGCGATTGAAGATCACCAGCTGCATGAGCGCGTGGCGCTGAAAGCCACGTTTTGCATGAAGCAGTGCCGAAACAAAGGCGTGATGGTGCAGGTGGGAAGCGAGAAACACAGCGTGACGCCGGAGATGGCACGGCGTTTCTTTGCCGACAGCATACTGCCGCTTGCGACTGTATAACACAACTTATTCATATATCTCTCTTAGCAAGGTATCACATGTTCATACGTGGGGTGCCTTGTTTTTTTGATATCTGCTGGGACGCCAAAAAGCAACGCTCAAAATAATATTGCATATGATAATCATATAAGTATGGGGGCGTGTCATTCGTGGCTGACAAAATCGTTGTGCGTTTAAAATCTAAGAAGCTCGACTACTACCGGCAGGATAAGCTTTACAAAACCTATTCGGTGGCGGTGGGCAAGCCGCTGACGCCGACACCCAAAGGCAGCTTTACGGTTATCAACAAGGCACTGAACCCCGGCGGACCGTACGGCACCAGATGGATGGGGCTTTCCAAGCCGCATATTGGGATTCACGGCACCAACAACCCCGCGTCGATCGGAAAAGCTGCGTCTAAGGGCTGCATCCGCATGCACAACAAAGACGTAGAAGAACTTTTTGGTATGGTGACGATCGGCACGCGGGTGAGGATTGTGAATGAATGATATCTGGGTTGTTTTAGGGGGAGAATGGGGAAAAAGAAAAAGATATTTAGCAACTATATTTGCTGATCATTATAATAGATAATATTAATTGCCATTTATTAAGAAGCAGTTATAACCTTTTGCGAGGGTAAAGACACTAATAAATAAAGACGATATGCAAAAGGAGGAATCGATACGAACACCTTGTCTTAGTTATATGCATACATACAAGCCCTTCGTCACACATACACATGTAACAAGTCTGTACAAAGGGGGAGCAAGTGTATGAAGGAGTATATCGAAGACAGGGTGCAGCGCATTGCCGAATATGTGATGGAAAGCGGCGCGACGGTTCGCCAAGCGGCCAAGACTTTCGGCACCAGCAAAAGCACAGTACACAAGGATTTAACGGAACGTCTCACCGCCATCTCGCCGGCTATGGCCAAGGCTGTGGGGGAGGTGCTCAAAAAGAACAAGGAAGAAAGACACATCCGCGGCGGCAATGCCACGCGGTTGAAATATAAGAGCCAGTGAGGGAGGAGCCCAAGCGCGTTGCCTAAAGGTCAAAGGTGAGGTATAATACGGGCAAAACTGTTTGTAAGGGGAATTTATGCGAAAGACGGAAATCGGCCTTGGCATGGCCGCGGGAATAACGGGTGTTGTGCTTGCGGTGCTGTCAATGTTCTCGGTGCTGCCCTATTCGGCTAAGGATATCATCATGCCGCACGACGCGGTAAGCGTGCAGACCTGCGCGATCATACTTCTTGCGGCCAATGTGTTGGGTATTGCGGGCGCGGTGGTCGTGAAGTGGCATCATGTGGCGGGTTCCGTGATGATGACACTGGTGATGTTCATCGTGCTGATATGCGGGTTTCCATGGCAGTCTGTCACTGCTGTGCTCTATATCATCAGCGTCGTGCTGGCAATGGTGCCGGTCAAAAACGAACAAATATAGCAGGAGACGCCTATGATACTCGTGAAGGCACGCTTGGCTACAGCCCGCGTTCGCTCGAACAAACGATTGCGGGACACGGTTAAGTGGCACTGTGAAGCTGCTGCACAATGAGCTGTTTTCAAGAATCAAATAATAATGACGCTGCTAGCCGTTATGTACCGGGATATGCCTGATAAACAGCTTTTTTATTTACCTGGATACAAGAAAAAACTAAAGAATAACGAGAATAATCCGATATATAAAGAAGAACGTATGCCGTTATATTGAGTTAATTCTTTTTTTATATATTTATTGCAAAGTGATGACAAGACTGCAGGATTTTTGACCAATTGTCATTATTCTTGTGGCTGATTTTCATGGTTCGAACTAATGATTATGTTCGTAATAATTAGTCGACTATAATAAACGCGGAGGCACAATACCAATTATGAAACAACTCAGGAAAAAGAAACAGAGCACCGAAATGGGCATTGAACGCGCCGAACAACAGGAGACTGTTCAGGATTTTTCTATTGAAACGGTTGGAGAACAGGCTAAAAAAACACAGTCCGCCGATAAGGTGAAAAGAAAGAAAAATAAAAAAGACAGAAAACGCAAAGCATCTATATTTAGAAACATGAAAATCGCACCGAGGCTGCTGCTTGGGTTTCTTATCATTGCGCTTTTATGCGCAGGAATGGGCATCTATGTTGCCACAAACGCGAAAGAGCTTGGCGATACGGTCACTGAAATGTATGAGGATATGCTGCTGCCTGTCCGATCGGTGGCCTCACTGGCTGATACTTTCAACGAAGGGTGTATTCTTTTAAGACAGGCGTTGCTGGCTGATGAAGATAACACGACGGTATATTTAGCATCAATGAAGACAAAAGCCGGTGCGTATACATCTTCACTTTATATGCTAGAGTCACTGGCAGCTGATGACGCACAAGAATCCTATCAGGTTTTAAAAACAACCTACGAAGAATACTGGGTCTTATATCAGGACGCGATGGTGAAGATTGAAGCGGGCAATAAAGCAGAAGTGCTGGATGATCTCATGCACTTCAGAGATCTCAGACTCGCTGAAGAAGATGTATCAGCAGCAATCAACGATTTTAAATATAAAACCACAGAGAATGCGACGTCGGCTGCGAGAATCAGCAAAGAGACAGCATCTCAAGTCTTCATAATTACGATAGGTGCAGCGGCGGCAGCGCTTATCTTATCAGTCGTAATTGGAACAATGACGGCCAGAGGATTTAGCCGCCCACTCAAGAGACTGGCGGCTAACGTCAAACGCCTTGCCGCGGGCGAAACGGATTTTGAGCTTTCAGAGGCCTCCAGCAAGGATGAAATTGGTGAGATGCGTGATGCTGTCAGTACCATTTTGGGAGCCGTTAAGGAACTGGAAAGCGATACGGATATGCTCATCGGAGCGGTCATGGAAGGCCGGCTGAGCGTACGCGCCGATGCCGGAAAGCATCAGGGAACTTACAGAAGAATCGTCGAAGGTATTAATTCAACGCTGGACGCGACGATTGAACCTATCAAAGAGTCCGCAGGGGTTCTGAGCAAAATCTCACAAGGCAATCTCGATGTGAGCGTGGCAGGTGATTTTAAGGGCGACTTTGCGCTTATTAAAGATGCGCTTAACAGCACGACGGAGACATTAAAACGCTATATCGATGAGATGACGCATATCCTTGGCAGTATTGCGGGCGGCGATATGACAGTCAGCATCACATCCGAATTCAAGGGCAGCTTTTCAGCGCTTAAGGAATCACTCAATCAAAGCATAGAATCCTTTGACAGCGTATTGACTGAAATTGATACGGCGGCGACGCAGGTTGCATCCGGAACCAGACAAGTGTCGGACGGCAGCCAGACAATATCTCAGGGAGCGACAGAACAGGCAAGCGAAATCGAACAATTGACATCCACGATCACACAGATTGCGGCACAGACAAGTCAGAACGCTAAGAATGCCGACAGCGCCAATGTACTTGTGGAAACGGCCAAGAACGATGCGGCATCCGGCAACAGTCAGATGGAAGAGATGCAGCAGGCAATGGAGAAGATTAAAGATTCGTCTGAAAATATTTCAAAGATCATCAAGGTGATAGACGATATTGCCTTCCAGACAAACATACTCGCGCTCAATGCGGCAGTGGAGGCGGCGAGAGCCGGCGTACACGGCAAAGGATTTGCTGTTGTGGCTGAAGAAGTCAGAAATCTTGCAGGTAGAAGTGCGCAGGCGGCCAAAGAGACCACAGAACTGATCGAGAATTCAATCGCCATTGTGGGTTCGGGCACGAAGATTGCGGATAAAACGGCCGATGCGCTCTCAAACATTGTGGCTGGCGTGGAAAAAGCGGCGGATCTGGTGGCTCAAATTGCAGTAGCGTCAAACGAGCAGGTTACGGGGATTGCGCAAGTCAACAACAGTATTGATCAGATGTTAAGCGTTGTGCAAACGAACTCTGCGACGTCCGAAGAAACGGCGGCTGCCAGTGAAGAACTTTCGAGTCAGGCGGAGATGCTGCGCGATATGGTGGCCAAATTCATTCTCAAAAACAAGAGCGAAGCTGCTATCAATAAAGCGGAAGCAGTGAAAGCCATTCCAAAAGCCAATATGGCAGAAGGCACAATTGTGCTGGACGACGACGACTTCGGCAAATATTAACCACGAAAACACTTTGGCGCTCTGGGCACTCCGGGGCGCCTTTTGTTTTGCTCTATAGAATATGATGAATTATCTGCTCGGTTTGCTCTTATTATCGTGTGCAAGCGAGAGCATGAGTTTAATGCGGTTGAGTTGGTTTACTTCGCTTGCGCCCGGGTCATAATCAATAGCAACGATATTGGCTTCAGGGAAGCGCGTGCGTATGGCTTGTATGACGCCTTTGCCCACGATATGGTTGGGCAGACACGCAAAAGGCTGTACGCATACGATACCATCAGCGCCTTCTTTAAGCAGCTCCGCCATTTCACCTGTTAAGAACCAGCCTTCACCCGTTTGATTGCCTATAGATAAGAACTCTGCCGCGGCACGGGCTTTTTCATCGATGAACGACGGTGCGGAGAACCGTTTGCTCTGGTTTAACACTTTACGCATCAGCTTGCGTGAGCGCTCAATCACCGATACTGCGAAGCTGCCAAAATGCATAAACAGCTTCGGCCGTCCAAGCTTTTCATATTTGAAGCCGGTATTGTAAGCACAGTACAGCAAAAAGTCAATAAGATCAGGCACCTTAACCTCGGCACCCTCTTCCTCAAGCACCTTGACGATCTGGTTGTTGGCGGTGGGGTGGTATTTTACCAGTATCTCGCCAACCACGCCGATCACGGGCTTTTTCTCATCGGTGACGGGAATATTATCGAACTCATTGACCATTTCTACGATATGACGGCGATATTTTCGCTTGTGAAAGTTTTTAATATCCGTCAGGGCAATATCACGCCATTTTTCATACATGGCTTGTGTGTCGCCCGCAGCCATCTCGTAAGGACGTGTGGCAAGCGTCAGCCGATTGAGCAGATCGCCGTATATCATGCCGCGCATTGCCCGACGCAGCATGGGCAGTGTGATTTTAAAGCCTGGGTGTCTCTCAAGGCCTGAGGCACTCAGAGAAATGACGGGGATATGGCTAAAGCCCGCGTCTTTGAGCGCCTTGCGAATAAACCCGATGTAGTTGGATGCCCGGCAGCCGCCGCCTGTCTGCGTGATGATGCAAGCAAGTTTGTCCGTGTTGTAACGCCCGGATTTGACCGCTTCGATAAGCTGTCCTGTGACGATGATGGACGGATAGCAGGCATCGTTGTTGACGTATTTTAACCCTTCATCAACAGCAGCTGTATCCACAGAGGGAAGCAGTTCGAAACGGTAGCCAGAAGACTCAAACGTGGCGCGCAGAAAATCAAAGTGGATGGGAGACATCTGCGGCGAGAGTATGGTGTAGTCTTTCTTCATGACCTTCTCAAAGACGACCTTTTTATACGCGTAAGCACGCTGTTTGACGGCATCCGCAATATCGCGGATGACACGTCTCTTTTTGCGCTCAGCCACAGCTGCGGCGAGCGAACGTAAACGGATGCGAATCGCGCCTGTGTTGTTGATTTCATCAATTTTAAGCAGCGTATATATCTTGCCGTAAGCTTCTAATATTTCCTGTGTCTGGTCGGTGACCACCGCATCCAGCCCGCATCCGAATGAGTTAAGCTGCACGAGCTCCAGACCCTCCGTCCGTCCCGCAAGATGAGCGGCGGCATAGATTCGTGTATGGAACATCCACTGGTCGAGCACGCGCAGCGGCTTGTACTCACCAAGATGCGCAACGCTCTGTTCGGTCAGCACAGCGAACCCGAGCGATGTGATAATGGACGAAATTCCGTGATTGATCTCCGGATCGATATGGTACGGGCGGCCGCCGAGAATGATGGCCTGCATCTCGCCGTGTTTGACTTTGGCCATGATACTCTCGCCTTCGCGGCGGATATCGCTCTGGAAGTTGAGCTTTTCCTTCCAAGCGGCCCTTGCGGCGCGCTTCACCTCAGACGCGGGGATATGAGAAAACTCTTCCACCAGCCTTTTTGTAAGGCGGTTGATGGTGTCCATCGGCAGGAAGGGCATCAGAAAAGACACGCCGTTTTCCTTGATTTCAGGCATGTTGTTTTTTATGTTTTCCGCGTATGACGTGACGATGGGACAGTTATAGTTGTTGGCGGCTTTTTTCTGCTCCTTCTTTTCGTAGGGCACACACGGAAAGAATATCGTTTTGACGCCGCTGTCAACAAGCTTACGCACCGCGCCGTGAGCAAGCTTGGCCGGATAACACAGCGATTCGGACGGGATGCTTTCAATACCCGCCGTATAGACGCTGCGTGTGGACCGGGGAGAAAGCTCCACGCGGTAAGACAGCTCAGTGAAGAAGGTGTGCCAGAACGGATAGTTTTCGTAAATACCCAGCACGCGCGGGATGCCGATGCGTCCGCGTTTGGCATCGCTTTCGTCAAGCGGCCGGTACTGGAACAGCCGTTTGTAGGTATAGTTGTACATGTCCGGCAGAGAATGGCTGGTATTGGCAGTGCTTTGTCCGCTGCCGCGTTCGCATCTGTTGCCCGATATGAATTTGCGACCGTCGCCGAAATGGCTGACGGTAAGACGGCAGTTGTTTTCACACCGACCGCAACGCGCATATGATTGTGTGATGTGCATGGCATCAAGCGCTTCGCTTGAAAGAATTGACGATACCGCTTCTTCCGGACAGCGTTTTTTGGCGATCAGCGCCGCGCCATAAGCCCCCATGAGCCCGGCAATGGCAGGACGCACCACCTCGCGGCCCGAGAGTAGCTCAAACGCGCGCAGCACGGCGTCGTTCAAAAAAGTTCCGCCCTGAACAACCACATTTTTGCCAAGCTCATCAGGATTTTTGAGCTTGATGACTTTGTAGAGTGCATTTTTTATGACGGAATACGACAGCCCCGCCGAGATGCCGCCCAGCGTCGCGCCTTCCTTTTGCGCCTGACGCACTTTGGAATTCATAAACACCGTGCATCGGCTGCCCAAATCGACAGGCTGCGGTGCGAACAGTGCATGCTTGGTAAAATTCTGTATTGAGCAGGACAGCGAAGCCGCAAAGGTTTCAAGAAATGATCCGCATCCGGACGAGCACGCTTCGTTAAGTATGACCTCGTCGATCACACCGTCCTTGATGCGCATGCATTTCATATCCTGACCGCCGATATCGAGTATAAAATCGGTATCAGGACGGAAGAACTGCGCTGCCGTATAATGCGCAACTGTTTCCACCTCGCTTGTGTCGAGCGAAAAAGCGGCTTTGACGAGGTTCTCACCGTAGCCCGTGGAAGCCGCATGCGCGATATAAGCGCTTTTTGGCAGACGGCTGTAAATATCTGATAATATCTCACGAATCATGTCCAACGGGCGGCCTTTGTTAGCGCCGTAATGCGAATAGACGATGTTTCCGTCATCATTAAGCAGTACGGCCTTCGTTGTGGTCGAACCCGCATCGATGCCCAGATAGCAGGGGCCTTTGCATGTTTCAAGAGGCTGTATGGATACAGCGGCTTTTTTATGGCGCTGCGTAAATGCGGTATAATCCGCTTCGCTTGCGAATAACGGAGGCAGACACACGGATGTGTCTTCAAACGCCGATGCGGTTTGCGCCATTTGCAGCAGATCTGACAGACTGACCTTTGTTTTATCCGCCATAATGGCTGCACCTGCTGCAACAAACATCATGGCGTGAGGCGCGTCCATAATATTCTCATCTTTGAGTTTGAGTGTGTCTACAAAACGGTTTTTCAGCTCAGACAGAAAATGCAGCGGCCCGCCTAAAAAAGCGATGTTGCCGCGAATGGGACGACCGCAAGCAAGCCCGCTGATGGTTTGATTTACGACAGCCTGAAATACAGAAGCCGCGATGTCCTCCCTAGCCGCGCCTTCGTTGATAAGCGGCTGGATATCGCTCTTGGCAAACACCCCGCACCGTGCAGCAATGTCGTAAATATGTGTGGCTTTCGAAGCAAGTAAATTGAGCCCTGCGGCGTCAGTCTCTAAAAGCGATGCCATCTGGTCAATAAAAGCACCCGTACCGCCCGCGCATGTACCGTTCATGCGCTGCTCGGTGCTTCCTGAGAAATATGTGATTTTGGCGTCTTCGCCGCCCAACTCAATCGCTACGTCGGTACCGGGAATAAAAGCCTTCACGGCGCTGCTTGCCGCAATGACTTCCTGTACAAATGGTATTTTAAGCCACTTGCCAACACTGAGCCCGCCTGAGCCTGTGACACAGGCATACATATCGATATCGCCGACTTCTTTGTAGGCGTGCTGGAGCATCTTTAAAACGCTCCCGGCGATATCGCTGAAATGTCTTTGGTAGTCGCTGAAAACAACTTTATTTTGATTAAGTACCACACATTTAACGGTTGTGGATCCGATATCAAGTCCGAAACGGATGCGAAGTGTCTCCATAATTTATCTCCTGTATGCTTAAATGCAAGTATACACCCTGCAAACAAAATAGAAAAGCAAATAGATGCAAAATTAATATGATTTTTGACTGATAGTTATGTACGTTCATATTGTAGCATTCACTATAATATATTGTATAAGAAACCATAGATTTATATAATGGCAGAAACGAATCCATAAATATTGTGATTATGGCTGATTATTCTTCCTTGGGGGAAAAATACGTAATTTATTAAGCGTATTCTTTAAAATGCATTTAAATGCACAAGCTTGCATTGGACAGCGCGCTGTGTTATGATTAATATACCAACAAATAACACCGCGAAAATGCGGGTTTTTATGCCAGGGGTGTCTCGCATATCTTGAACACTGCACTGGCAAATGATACGTCGGGTATTCCGGCGCGCTGCATCGTCTGCACTTTATTATTCGTTTTGCTTGGCAGTATTGGTGGCACCCCTTTGATCGCGGTTTTTTCATCGTGAGGGGAAAGAAAATACTTTTTATGTCGTTATATCAGTTGGTTTAGTGTTCTTTTCTTTACCGACTTTGATTTAGGTTATCATCTGGTTATTGAAGCATTATGTGTTTAAAACAGACGATATCTAAACATGAGAAATATTTATTAACAGTTAAGGAGGAGTATTCGTTGAAAATAAGAATTGGAATGTTCGGTTTTGGTAAAACCGGATTTGTTGTAGCGAATGAAATCATTAAAGATGACGAATGCGAGTTAAAATGGGTCTTAAGAAAGTCACGAAAGAATGAAGGGGAATACGCGAGCCATCTGCATGGCTATGAGTTTGGACAAGGAAAGATCTATCCAATCAGCGAGATAGATCCGGAAACTTTTTTCAAAGAAAACTTTGTTGACGTCATTATTGACTTTTCTGCGAGCAGTGCTGTTGACATATACAAGCATGCTGCCCGTTTTGGAACGCGTATTGTCTCTGCGATATCCAAATATGAAAAGAAACAGCTCGATCAGCTAAAAGCACTTGGCAATATTGTTCCTGTGCTATATTCGCCAAATATTACGCTGGGGGTTAACTTCCTTATTGAAGTATCTAAGGTGCTGCAAAGAATTGTACCTGATGCGGATATTGAAATTATAGAAGAGCATTTTAAAGGCAAACCGGATACATCGGGCACTGCGCTGCGCATAGCGGAGGATTTGGGGTTGGACCGCCACAAGCATGTGAACTCAATACGCGTCGGGGGTATTGTCGGTAAGCACGAAGTTGTGTTCGGGCTTCCCAATCAGACAATACGCATCGTGCACGAGTCGCTGAACCGTGCGGCATTTGGACAGGGCGCGATTTACGCAACAAAGTGGCTTATGGGTAAAGCCAAAGGCATCTATACCATGGAGGAGGCCGTGATGCTGACTGCCGCGCGCAATCTCCAGATATATGAGAGCAACGCTTAAGGAGGCGCTAAGAGAGCTTTTTATGATAGCATCTGCGGCGTTTGTGCTGCTCGACGTCGTAGTTTTTCCAAAAATCCTGAACGCTTTTGTTGTCCTCCAACTCGGGTGAGGATTCAGCAAACTGGATACCTCGGCGCATGGCCGATGCGGTAATATCGTTGAGCAGCAGCGCGGCCAATCCGGATTTTTGATATTCGGGATGAACCGCAACAAGGAAAAGCTCCAGCTCTTTGGGGTGGTTGACACTGTAAAGCAAGTGAGCCCAGCCAAACGGAAACAGCTGGCCTTTGGATTTTTTGAAAGCTTGCGCCAGCGACGGCGCGGCAAGCCCGAAACCGACAAGCTTGTCGTTCTGATCGACGATAAACTTGGCAAAGTCGGGGTTTAGCAGCGGAGTGAAGCGGCGAAGATAATCTTTTGCCACTTTTTCCGTATAAGGCACGACGCCGTATAAATCTTTATAGCATTCGCTTAACAGATCAAAAAGCTGAACGACGATTGGGGCCGCTTCTTTCATCTTTTTAATATTGTAAAAACGCACATTCAAGCGTTCCATCACTCGCTCCGCGATTCGGCTTACGCGCTCAACGCGTTTGTCACCTTTTTCTGGTACACGTATACGGTATTCCACCCAGTCGGTGTCTTTTTCGTATCCGTGTGCTTCAAAATGCTTGGGGTAATAGGGGTAGTTGTAAATGGTAACGGTGGTTCCCATACGGTCGAAGCCTTCTATGAGCAGACCTTCTTTGTCAAGGTCGGTAAATCCTAAGGGGCCGTGCGCTTCGTTAAGGCCGAGCTCTTTCGCCCACCCTTCCACAGCGTCGAAAAGCGCGCATGAGACCTCAAGGTCGTCGATAAAATCAATACGTGTGATGCGAATTTTTTTTTCATTCCACATCTCATTGCCGGTTTTATTCACGATAGCGCCGATACGGCCCGCAATTTTGCCGTCCTTATAGGCGAGGAAAAATCGCGCATCGCAGTATTCAAACGAAAAATTGGTTTCGGGGGAGTACATGGAATATTCTTCGGACTTAAGCTCGGGAACGAAGTTCTCTACACCCTTGTAGAGCTTGTTTGGAAAGTTCACGAACTTCTTAATATCGCCCTTGTTCAAGACATCTTTGATCTCGACCATATGAATACCCCGCTATTTTTACAGAATTTTATTGTCCGTATTATATCAGATGTGAAAAGATAAGTATAGAATATGCCTGAATATATTCACTTTTTTTTTATAAAGAAGGTATAAAAAAATCTTAGCTGGCGATAATTAACAACAAGCAACCGCTTTATGCTCCTTTATGCTTGGCGCAAAGATTTGCGCCGAGAGAAAAGCCGCAGAAATTATCCATCTGCGGCTCTTTTGGTTGTACTCATTATATCTTATGCAGCCGGTGTGTTGGCTTCTAACGGGGGTTCAGGCGAAGGTGATTCGGGCGCAGGTGGCTGAGCGGCTGATGCCTGGGCTTTGCGTGCCTCTACCGTGCCCTGAAATGATCCAAAATAAACATTAAAATCATCGATCGCCGCATAAATGGGCGGTAGCGTGACGCTCACATCTTCGGTGTTTTTTACAGCCGCCACGGCTCGAAGATTTGCGGTGCGGCTTTGAAAATCGGCCATTTCCTCAGGCGAAATAAACGCCGTATTGGCGTTCACATAGCCTTCGGCATTGGCTGCGGTGATTTCGGCTGCTGTTACCAGATTCCGTTTTTCTTCTGCTAAGGCTTTGAGTGTGGCCAAGTCGTCAGCTTCGTTTATTTTGATTGTCACCCCGAAGATATCCTTGACGAGGCTGCGCGTCTGACTTAAATCGACACCCCAGAAACTAATGCCGTCGATGTTTAAAAAACCACCGGGCAGTGTATAGCGCTCAATGGACTCCAAATCCACCTTCATGGCAAACGCCGCTAGCGAAGCAATCTGTTTGAGCGATAAGTCGGTATATATATTGCCTGTGACGGCCGAATAAATGGCCGGAATATCTTTGAGCTGCCCTGTGCTTTTGATTTCGTTGAATATCGCGAGTATCATGCGCTGCTGACGGTCAACCCGGGCGATGTCGCTGCTGCCGTGGCGCTGACGGCAATAATCGAGCACCTTCTGACCGTCCATATATTGATACCCTGTTTCGATTTTCCGCCCGCACATGCTGACGTCTACGTCCACGTCATAGTAAAGGCCGCCTATGGCGTCGACCACTTCTTTGACAACGTTCATATCAAAACAGAGATAGTTGTTGACGGGTACGCCGCCGAGCGCCATGGATACCGTTTTCATCGCGTATTCAAAGCCGTTTTTCTTATAACCGCCGCCTTTTGAAAAAGCCGTATTGATCTTGTCACGATCCTGGTTGTATATCCACACATAGCTGTCACGCGGCAATGAAATCATGCAGACATCGTTGGTGTTAAAATCCACAGACATCAGCAGCATGGTATCGGTGCGGAACGTTTCCCACTTGGCGCGCTCAAGGCTCTCGTCGATACCCAGCACAAGAATGTTGACGCGGTTTTTCATGAAATCGAGGTCGGCCTGCTGCAAGAGCAGATTATATGGGTTGGGCGTGGGTGTGGGGGCTGCGGTAGTGGAAACGCTGAGCTTAGGTGTGGGAGCGGTCGTCTTTGAAGGTTCCACAACGGCCATTTCTGTGTTCTGAAAAGCTGATGTGTTGTCGATAAAAGTCCCGTAGGCGATATCTCCAGCGTAAATAAGCCCTGCCAAAAGCGCGGCAAGCAACGTGTATTTGATGATTTGTACAGGCGCGTAGCTGCTTTTTGCGCGTTTAATTAAACGTCGCTTGTATCGCTGTTCTTTCAAGTAGGATTTCTTTTCTGATGGGGAGAAGGATAGATATTCTTTTCTGCGCTTATCGGCGTTAGCCTTTATTTGCTCTTCAGTTTGGCGCTTCTGTGCCTTTTCATTGTTCAGAAATGTCTTTTTCTCTTCTCTTGACATTGACGCAAGTGATTGCCTGCGTATCCTTTTTTTCTCGGCAGCTTCATGCTTTTTCTCCTGAGCAAGTACGCGAAGTGCCTCGATTTTTTGTTTGTCCTGCATACACCGCTGATTCTTTGTCACAGCGTTGCTTTTGAAATTGTTGGCAGTCGTGTTTTCTTGTGCACCGCCTTGTGTATTTTTCATTATTATCTCCTTGGCGTCAATGCCGCCAAAACCAATACCTAAAATAAATTAAAGAAGCTTTTTGATATCGTCGATATACTTGGGACGCATAGCGGGGGAACTGTATATCCGTCTAAAAATAGTATGTACAACCAGCATGAAAATGCCGGTTACCAGCGTTTCGGGGAGAATATAGCGTATGAGCATATACGGCAATGAAAAGCTGTATCCTAGCATATAGACGACCAATGCGCTGAAAAGTTCCTTAATAAAATAAGCGCTGACGGCAAATATGAAGGGTATAAGATAGTTATCCATATATCGTATTTGGGTGCTTGTAAAGTACAATAGTGCCCCGGTTAAAAACAACGGGATGGTATACGAACCGATAATACCTGTAAACATGATATCAAATGCGAGACCGCATATTCCGCCGACAACGGCGCCCATCATGCTTTTCTCCAGCAGCGCGATGGATACCATGGTGCATATTAGCAAATCCGGCGCGATACCCGCAATATTAAGATTCACAAAAACCGTGCCCGTGAGTATCAAATTGATCACAACGGAGGCAAACAGCATAATCAATCTCATGGGGATGCCTCTTCAATGTAAACAGGCTTCGATGTGATAATCATCACTTCCTCAAGATGATTAAAGTCTACCCATGGTTTTACAATGGCTTCGTTTCTCATACCATCGTTGCTTTGGCTGACCTCAACAACTTCGCCAACGGCAATGCCTTTGGGGAACGTGTCGGTGAGCCCTGAAGTGATAATCTTATCGCCCGGCATCAGGTCGGCATCAAACGGCAGATTTCCAAGAGTAAGCAAAGCTTCTTCGTTGCCGGCTGTTTTGGAGCCGTTGATGGTTCCGGTATCCCGCGTACGCTCGACGATACACGATACGCCGCTTAACGAATCCACGATGGGGAGTACGCGACTGTAGTTCGCGCCTGCTTTTATCACACGACCCACGAGACCGTCTCCGTTGACGACGGGCATGTCGACTTTGATTCCGTCTGCCAAGCCGAGATCGATTTCAAATATGCTAAACCAATGCCCCGGCGATGTGCCGATAACATGAGCGGTTTTATATTCAAGGTTGTCCGTTTTTGTATCAAAATTAAGAAGCTCTTTAAGCCTGTCGTTCTCTGCCTTTATTTCGTTGTAGTCCGCAAGCTGCCCTTCCAATTCGGCAACCTTCGCTTCAAGCTGCAAGTTCTCCGCCTGCAAATCGCTCCCGGAGAATATACGGCCGAAGAAGTCGCCAATGGCATCCGTTGCGGAATAGAGCGCTTTTTGAACAGGCGAAAAAATACTGCCGATCACACTCTCCGTACCGGACATATTGTTGCCTCCCGCAGTGATGACCAGCACCACAAGCAATATAATGACCACGATGATGGTGACCATCAAGGGTCGGTTGCGCCATAAGTTCAGCATAACTCCTCCTGTCTGTGTCAGGTATTATAACATAAAACGATAAATTGTAAAACTAACGACATAGGTTGTTCACAGTTTGTTTGACAGGTTTGTTGACACGTGTGTTTGGTGCGAGCAGACACGTTTTTATCTGATAATCTAGGGAGATATTATCATAAGATATGATAAAACAGAACAAGCATGTGCCTCGTCATGTAGACAAAACAGAATGTAAAATGATATATTAGTTACGCATATTTTTGTGTGCAGGAGGAACAAATGGCGTATAGAGCTTTGTACCGCACCTGGCGGCCAGCGCGGTTTGCAGAGGTGTCGGGGCAAGAGCATATCATAAAGGTGCTAGCAGGACAGATTGAAACTGGCCGTATTGCGCATGCATACCTTTTTTCAGGACCCAGAGGCACAGGCAAAACGAGCATGGCCAAGATATTTGCACGTGCTGTGAACTGCACAGCGCGGCAGAAAAATGAGCCATGCGGACAGTGTGATGCGTGCGTGGAAACATCGGCGGAAAACCCCGTTGATATTGTGGAGATCGACGCGGCGTCTAACAACGGCGTAGACAGTGTGCGCGAAATACGCGACCGGGTGAACCTGCTGCCTGCCGTCTGCCGGTATAAGGTCTATATCATCGACGAGGTACATATGCTGTCTAAGGGCGCGTTTAACGCTTTGTTAAAGACGCTGGAAGAACCGCCTTCACATGTGATATTTATACTCGCGACCACAGAGCCGCACAAGCTCCCCGCCACGATACTTTCGCGGTGCCAGCGCTTCGATTTCAAACGCATATCCGCCGGGGATATCACCGCACGGCTGACCGAAGTGGCCAAAGGCGAGGGCTACGAATTTGAACCGGAAGCGCTTGACACAATCGCCCGAGCGGCCGAAGGGGGACTGCGCGATGCACTCTCGATACTCGACCAGTGCGCGGCATCTGGCGCAGTCACGCACAAAAGTGTCACTGCGGCGCTGGGCAGCGGCGATACGCATATGCTCCATGAGCTTATCGGCTGCATCACGGCCTACGATGAAAAGGGGGCGCTGGAGCGGCTTAACTCGCTGCTAACAGCGGGTGCGGATACGCGCGCACTCATCAAAGATCTTGCGGAAGCTTTTCGCCGCATGATGTGGATGTCCGTCGGGGCGGGTGACTTAAGCGACAGTGGCCTTGAAGCCAGGGCCAATAGCTTCGGTAAAAACGCGTGTGTTCGCGCGCTCAACATACTCATACAAAAGGAATACGAGATGCGCCAGAATCTTCGCGCGGACATCGTACTTGAGACGGCGGTGATGGCGCTGATGTGTCCCGAGGATGATGAAACGGCACCCGACAGCGCACGTATCGAAAAACTGGAGGCGCGTCTTACGGCGCTGGAAAAGCGGCCGGCAGTGGCTGTGCCTGCTGAGGCTGTGAAGGCGCAGGTGCCTAAAACCGAAAAGCCGGTTGCGGAAACGGTTAAAAAGACACCAATAAAAGCGCAGATATCGACAAATCAATGTGTCAGCGACGCGAATGATCTTTGGAAGAAGCTGCTGGATGCGTTAAAGGCTGACGCCTATTACTTTGTGTATCCCCATGCGATAAAGGCCAAACAGGCGGTGCAAAAGGGCGATGATGGGTTGGAAATCACTTTTGATAGCGACGCGGAGGTGGCTGCTGATTTCTTAAAGCACGCTCCTGCGCAAAAGGCTGTGCGTGAAGCGCTGAAAATAATAACAGGCAGACAAATGAATCTGAGCATCATTATCGAGAAAGAATCCGGTTCAAAAAAGGATAAATCGGACATACTTGCGATGTTTGGGGATAAAGTCGAAGAGATATAATACATTTTCAACACAAATAAGCAATTAGGAGGTTTCTCATGGCGAAGAGAAAGTCTTTTGGCGGCGGCGGTGCTATGAATATGGGTTCCATGCTGGCCAAAGCCCAAAAAATGCAGGCAGATATGGCGGCCGCGCAGGCCGAAGCTGAACAAACAGAAGTGGAGGCCACAGCGGGCGGCGGTGTGGTTACAGTGCGCGCTAATGGCGCCAAGAAAATCATCAGTGTCAAAATCTCTCCGGAGGCGGCTGATCCCGACGATATCGAGATGCTGGAAGACCTAATTACAGCGGCGGTCAACGAAGCGCTGACCAAGGCGGACAGTATTATGCAAAGCAAAGTGAATGCGGTCACCGGCGGTATGGATCTTGGAGGCATGTTCTAGCTTTGAGCGGTATTATCGAACCAGTCGCACGGCTGATCAATCAATTCGCTAAGCTCCCCGGCATCGGACACAAAACGGCGCAGCGGCTGGCCTTTCATATTATTCATATGAGCGATAACGACGTGGAGGAATTCGCGAAGGATCTTTTTCACGCCAAGAAATCGGCGGTCTACTGCCCGAACTGCGGCAACCTTATGCAAAAAGGCGATGCACTTTGTGATGTCTGCGAAGATGCCGCGAGAGACGGCAGCCTCATTTGCGTGGTGTCGGATATCAAGGATGTGCTGGCTATAGAAAAAACGCGCGAGTTTAAAGGCGTGTACCATGTGCTGCACGGCGTCATCTCACCCATGGACGGCATCGGTCCGGACGATATCAATATCGCGGGGCTTATAGACCGCCTGGCCAAGGGAGATGTCCACGAAGTCATACTCGCAACGAATCCCGACGTACAGGGGACAGCAACCGCTGCTTACATCGCAAAGACGATTCGACCGCTCGTTTCAAAGATCACGCGGATTGCCCACGGTGTGCCCATCGGCGCGGATCTTGAATACACCGATGAGGTGACGCTTTCGCGCGCCATTGAGGGCCGTACTATATACTAATGACTGGTATATAAACATGATAATGTGGCAATAATACACAGCATCAACCATAAAAGGGAGGATGCGGTATGGAAATCCACGAATACGCGGACGAGGTAAAGCGTGCTTATGCCATATGGCAGGCGGCACAGAACTATTTTGACAACGTGGCGGACCCAGACCTGATCGATTTTGCGATATATGATATGGAAGCCGCCAAGAAAAGATATGTGTACATGCTCAAAAAAGCGCGAGAACTGCACAAGGAAGCGCTGTAAAAGCAAGTTGCATACGGACGTTCATATAATAAATAGAAAAGACATTGAATTGCAAGTAAAAGCAAGCAGATATAACCCCTGCTTGTTTTTTCTGTTTTTATGAACGCAATCCTTCCAGATAGGAGATAAGCTTTTCTTGTTTTATGTGGCTGAGATTGCGAAAACCGGAAATAATTTCAATCTCCTGAACAGTCAAATCAGATTTTCTTATGTTTTCTCTTGAATTTGACCGTGCCATAATATAATCCAGACTTGCGTTAAAGATCTCAGACATTTGAATCAGGGTTTTCATACTAATGTTATGCTTGCCGGTTTCGTAAGCGCTGATTGTTTCTTGCGTTACCCCAAGCTCTAAGCTCAGACGCAGCTGTGTCATGCCTTTTGATTCTCTTAATTCACGAATCCTGTTGTCCACGCTTTATCACCCCAAAAATAGAATATAACTTTTACTTGTATATTTTAGTATTTTCAACTATAATCTCTATAATATGCACCTGTTATTTATTTTAAAGTATTTACACAACATATTCATAATAAAAAAGAGAGACAAATGCTGGTGGAAAACAAAAAGAGAAACAAACAATATTCTGAAAACATTTCGATCAAAAGTAAAGCATCAAAACCTGTTGTCGAAAACCTTGAATACGAGAATATACAAGAAGACAAGTCAGATCATAAATATACGAATATGGGTCAAGTATTAATAAATCTTAACGTATCTGAGGCTAATATTCTGAACTATTCCAACAAAATTGTCAATCAAATAATTGCAGATTCAAAAGATATGGCTTGGAATGATTTTTTCTACTGGCTTGACGCTCGTTTTAGTTGGGTTTTTGCACATTCAATAAACGTTGCCGTATTATCGGTTATGATGGCTGTCAAACGGGGATGCAAAAAAGAAGAGCTTGAATGTATCGCCCTTGGCGGATTGCTGCACGATGTGGGTAAGCTTTTGGTTCCGGCGTCTATTATTCAAAAAAAAACCTCCCTTGATGATGAGCAAATGTCACGTGTTAAAGAGCATTGTGAGCATGGCATGAGTCTCGTTGAGGGCTGCGGTTTAAGTGATAACTGCAAAGCGATAATTATACAGCACCACGAGCGTTTGGACGGCAGCGGATATCCTTTCGGCTTAAAGTCAGACGATATTCACCCCTACGCCAAAATTGCGATGATTGCGGACGTCCTCGACGCCATTACCTCCTACCGGCCTTACCGCCCCGCCAAAAGCGCTTTTAAGGCGATTCAAATCATCAGAGACGAAGGGGATAAGTTTTCTGCAGAATACGTTTCTGTGATAGAAAGGCTGCTGGGAGAACAATCGACATAACCGCGTAGAACACCACCGCGTTTGTGTCGTTGCCTGCATTCACAATAGCTGATATAATGGCATAAATTCAGTTCTTAGGAGACGTGTATGGTTTGTTGCCGATGCGGTAGCACGAATGTGTTTGTCACACCTGTAGCGGAGCAGCGCCCGCGCGGCTGTCTGCTTACACTGTTTTACATTTTTCTGCTTTGCATACCTGTAATCGGCTGGATTGCTCTTTTTATGTTGATTCGGGGCAGGCGTTCGCGCATCGTCACATACGCGGTATGCCAAAACTGCGGTAAGCGGCGCAAGGTGTAAACAGTCTGCTTACCTATCTGTTTCACAAAAATCCATACACAAAATGTACTTCATTTTATCCCTGCTTATAAAAATCTCAGAGAATGTGACACAGAGGTTACCTGTCGCGAGAGACACGTATGGCTCCGTCATATATCTGTCACGCTTGCCATTGGCAAGCTGAAAATAATAATGCTTCATGGAATGATCAGTGCCGCAGCATGCCGAATAAAAAATCAGATTTTCGCGGGAACCGCACTTACCGCTGCCAAACACGGTTTTGCTGCATTGCAGACCGCTCTCGTCCAGCACATACGCGCATTCCACCACATTGTGGCTGTTAACGATGTTTTGCAGCCGCTCGTTAAACGTGTGACAGCCATTCAGCTCCGCCAATGCTTTTTTGGCAATCGATGAAATCTGTTTATATGTGCGCTGCTCGTTTTTCAGCACATCCGTCATATAGCTTTTAAAGCTGGAAGCGAGGATATCAATGCGTTCGTTGGCAAAAGGGCTTTGAGAAAGCTCGGCAGGTTTGGAAAAATAGAAGCCCTGTATCATGTTCACGCCCAGCCGCAGCGTTTCAATGGCTTCTTCTTGCGTTTCCACGCCTTCAGCCACCACCATTGCGCCGATTTGCGTGGCAAGACGTATCAACGACTTGACAACCTCTTGCTTATGATAATCAAGATGTATACAACGGATCAGCCCGATATCCACCTTTATGATGTCCGGTTTAACGATAGGAATACGATCCAGATTGGAAAAACCCGCGCCCACATCGTCGAGCGCTAACAAAAAGCCTTCTTTTCTGTATTGGTCAATGAATGCTTTTAATGCCTTGTTGTCTTGCACCTTGGTTTCATTAATTTCTACCACGATATTGTTTGGGCTGATGCCGTACTTTTGCGCTTGACCCATCAGATAACCCGAGCCTATTACGTTATCAAGAATAGAAGCATCCAGATTTAAGAATAGCAGTTTGTCCTTATTTTGCGGATAAACACGGCCAAAAGCTTCAATTACCTTTTCGCGGCATAATCTATCCAGCTCAAGCGTCAGCCCTTTCTTTTGTGCGGCATCAAAAAGCGCTTTGGGAGAAACAAGTTTTCCCGCTTCTGTCCCTCGAATGAGCCCCTCCATTCCGCAGACCATCTTTCTCGTTACATAAACCACCTGTTGGAAATACGCTGTTAAGTCTTTGTTTTTCAGAATTCTTTTGATATCGGGTTGTGCTGCTGTCTTTCCATATGCTGCGCGCCGCATCGATTATGACCACCTTTCAAAAATAAAAAAGACCTTGAATAAAGCCGCGTCAATTCGGTTTTATTCAAAGGCGCCATCGCCTTATATATACGTTTTTAGCTTATGCCGCAATGACAATTACCAGTTATATATAACCCAATTAGTGATGTTGTAACAAGCATTTCTTTTTTATGCTGTTATAACAAATCGTTAAGGATATTTGATCGACAGATAAATTTGCAGCCGCCTGAATTTCCCAGACGGCTGCAAATGATCGTATGACTCAGATGGTTTTTAAGCTTGTGCCAGCTTTAAACGTTTGTTTATTAACGGCCTTAAGCTTTCGACCAGCGTCATCAGCAGCCACGCATAAAGCGGCAGTTCGACAGCAGCACCGATGAGCCTTGGCGGAAGCAGTACCACGATCGGTACACCATAGAAAAGCCAGACAAACAAAGTGTTAAGAACCACGGAGCAGACAATCTGCGCTGTGACGGCGGCTCCAGTCACCTTCCAGATGGAGTTCTTTTTGCTGCGCAGATAGAAAAACCCCGCAATCACGCCGAACAGCGCCATCGTAATCGAGAATACAGGGTTGTATGCGCCCATTTGCACACCCATAAAAAAACCGGCTGTGTCGGACACGAAGCCCACGATGCCGCCCGCAAGCGGCCCGAAGAATATGCCCGCCAGCATGACGGGCAGCGGCGTCAATGAAATCTCGACCGTTTTGACGCCTGTGAAATTCAGTTCCAATGAGAGAAACGCGCTGAAAACAGCGCCCAGCGCCGCAAGCAGCGCCATGATAATAAGCGTATGAATGTTGAAATTTTTCATACAAAAAAACCTCCTTCCCTTGAATATAGGCAAAGATACGCCATTAAGAGAATTTGGTTCTCATTAGCAGCGGACGCGACTTCGTACCGCAGGCTTTAAAGCCTTTCGTCCCCGGGCGACATCCCATCCCAAGGCACTTAACGCACAAAATCTACTCTGCACTCATATCAAGACACCTCATTATAACAATGCGGTGCCGCTAACGCAACTTAATTTTACAAGTATCCAAACGGCACTTGCCGCTGCTCTGCCAGGAGGCACATCAAAAATGAGCGTTTGTGGTTACGACACAGACACTTCCCTATATGCCTTTTTTCTGATATTCTTAATGAAGAAACTTGATAACAGCCTTTTTGTATACTGGTTATGTGAATCCAAAATGTAAAAATCCTGCGACAGGGGTATTGCATGTTTAATACTTGTGTTATAATTGAAATACATTTGTAAAGAATGACGAGGATTGTCGTGCGTTGAAGTTGAAATTTATAGATCCGAGAATGTTCAAGTTCATAGATTGGCTGCTGTTTGCCAACATCATCGTGCTGATTTTATTCAGCTTTGTAGCCATCGCCAGTGCAGAATCCGAGCCGCTGACTGAAAATGCCGGCTCTTTAAGCGCGGCGATTACACAGCTGGATTTAAGCCGAACGTTTCAGCAATTGTCTTGGTTTGGTGTCAGTCTTTTGGGCATGTTTATTGTGTTGCTTCCTGATTACCATGCTATCGAAGAATACTACAAATGGATATATATAGTTATCGTAGGCCTGCTCATTGCGGTGTTTTTGTTTGGTTCGGAAATAAACGGGACGAAGGGATGGTTCCGCATCGGTACGTCGGGGTTTCAGCCAAGCGAGGTTGGTAAAATCGGTATGATCATTGTGATGGCGCACATGATATCTAAAAAAACACAGGGGCGAGACGGTGGTATAACAAAGGTAAAAGATATTCTGCCGATGCTTGCCGTTTTCGTGGTTCCTTTTGCACTCATTTTAATTCAGCCAGACTGGGGAACGGCTTTTGTTTATGCGTTTATGTTTGTTTCAATGCTGTTTATGGCCAAGACAAGCCTAAAGCTGCTGGGCGGGCTCTTTGCATGCGCGGGCATTGCTGTGCCTTTAGCGTGGCTGGTGATGGCGGATTGGCAAAAGGACAGGATATACACCTACCTTGGCATCGCAAGAGAAGGGATTTCACAGCAGGAAATAGATGACTTGCAGCGCCAATCCAAACAGGCCAAGACAGCTGTGGGCTCAGGGCAGGTGTCGGGCAAGGGGCTGTTTTCGCTTGGCGGTGAGAGTAAGCTCTCAAATATTTCTCAAAAGCAGACGGACTTTATATTTGCTACGACCGCCGAAGCGATCGGTTTTGTGGGTATCATGATTGTGATATTGCTTTATTTTATATTGATTTTCCGCACGCTGTATCTTGCCACAAAGGCCAAAGACGATTTCGGCTCGTTGATTATCGTGGGTGTGGCCGCCATGACGCTGTTTCATATTTTCGAGAACATTGGCATGAACATTGGTGTGATGCCCATTACGGGTATTCCGCTGCCGTTCTTAAGCTACGGAGGGTCAAATTTGCTGACCAACATGATCGCGTTTGGATTGGTGATCAACGTGAGCATGCGACGACAACGATGGAGTTTCTAATCTGGAGGTATCAATGTTTTTAAATCAAAGCGCGATTGCGCTCATGCAGAAAAGAACGTCTGTCAGAACATATGAGAAAAAGCCGGTGGATTCGGAAAAGCTTGATATGCTGAGAAGCTTTTTTGAAACCGCCTGTGAAAACCCGTTTGACGCCAAGGTGCGTTTTGACATCGTAGAAGGCGGGTCGGGAAAGCTTGGCACCTATGGCTTCATCAAAGGCGCGAAGGTTTTTTTTGCGGGCTGTGTCAAAAAAAGCGGTTACGATATCGAAGGCTTTGGGTATGCCTTTGAAAAAGTCGTGCTTTATGCCACTGCGCTGGGGCTTGGCACATGCTGGCTCGGCGGCACATTCAAGCGTGCGTCGTTCACGGCGCTCATGAAGCCGGGCAAGGATGAGATTATGCCGGCAATATCCCCGCTCGGTTATACGGCAGAGAAAAAAACGTTAACGGAAAAAATGGTGGCGGCGGGCGCGGGCGCGCGAAAACGCAAACGCTTCGGAGAGCTGTTTTTTGACGGTGACGCGAAAACACCATTGTTTATTGAAGAGGGACAGCTAAAATCTTGCCTTGAAATGGTGCGAATCGGCCCGTCGGCGTCTAACAAACAGCCTTGGCGCGTGGTTCGCAAAGGCGATGCGCTGCACTTTTATTTGGCTCTCGACAAGCATTACGCAGGTAATACAATGTATGGGTTTACAATGCAGCGTATTGATATGGGTATCGCCGCCTGCCATTTCGAGCTTGCGGCAAAAGAGCTGGGGTTTGACGGCCGGATTGTTTTTGATGAATCACAAATTATGGCTGATTCAAAGGCTGACAACTGGACGTACAGCTTTTCTTGGTGTTAGAGAAAAACAGACGGGTCTTTCTTAGAATATATTCTCCCACTTTACGCTGTCGATTTCGTATATGTGATGAATGTAGTATAGTGTTTCAGCTGTTTCGGCGAGCGCCTCAGATTTATTTTCTTCGGCGCATAGCTGAAGAAGCCGCGCCGTACTGGCAGAAATCATGTCCACTTCTTCATGCTCGAAAAGCGTCTCGAAAAAATGCTTTTCTTTTCCCCAAGCATCTTTAAACGTCTGAGCATTTTTAAGGGCAGTTGGGTAATCTTCCGCAACGAGCGCATCGTTGATTTGGTTTAAGAAATTGGCAAGTTCTTTTGTGGAACCCGAAATGTAAATGTGCTGCCAAAGCGCGCCGCCGAGTATGATGATGAGAAGGGCAACGATTGCGATGCGCTTAGCCATTGTTTATGCTTCCTGTCGATTGATGTCCCCGGTAGTCCTGAATCAGCACGCTGCCTGTTTCATCCACCATTGCCAAAAAGACATCGTTGACGTGTTTGAATTTATGGGTTTTTAGGATATGCTCAAGCTGATTCACCGTAAAGCCAAGACGTTCTAAGTTTTTTATTTTTAGTTTTCCGTCGAGTATGACATCGTAGCAAAAACCGGGATTTTGCGGCATCATATTCATGTCCTGCGGCGTAAGAGGCCGCTTTTCGGGCTTGAGCATGATGCTGAGCTCGCCGTTCGTTTCCAGCACCGCATAATGCACATCGCCGATGTTCATCACGTCTTTATTGCGAAGCTGCTCGAGTAGATCATTCAAATTATAGCTGAGCTTTTTCAGCTCATCCCGGCAGACAATGCCTTTGTGAATCACGATGCTGGGCTTGCCTGAAAAAAAAGCGCGTGCTTTTTCGCTTTTAATGGATACATACGCGAGCAAGTTGTGCAGTACAAGCAGCACAACAACGGGCACGATGCCGTATGTAATAGGCACACCCGGGCCATCCATCGGTGTGGCGGCTACCTCTGCAATCATGACGGCGATAATCAGCTCAAAGGGCTGCAGCTCTCCGGCTTGCCGTTTGCCCATCAAGCGAATCACGAGCATTGCGAAGAAATACAGTATCGCTGTTTTGATAATGACATTGAACATACGATTATTTTTTGCACGCAGTGTGAAATTATGCGATGGAACATTGGGGGAAAATTTGATTTGTTTTTTATGGCATCTCCCGATATAATAACGAGGAGCAAACGGGGGAATGGATATGAGTGACTTAAGAGAGATACTCACACGTCTTGAACAGCATTACCTGGGCGCGCGGCCGGCACTGCATTTTTCCAATCCGTTTGAGCTGC
Source organism: Clostridia bacterium (assembly GCA_003249555.1). Lineage (GTDB taxonomy): Bacteria > Bacillota > Clostridia > Christensenellales > SZUA-584 > SZUA-584. Next base: position 113,390 of record QKIQ01000044.1, read on the forward strand.
TGATGGCGACGATGCTTTCTGCGCAGACGACGGATAAACAGGTGAACGGCGTCACCAAGGTGCTCTTTGAAAAAGCGCCTGATGCGGCCGGCATGCTGAGCCTGAGCCAAATCGAGCTGGAGCAGATTATTAAAAGCTGCGGGTTTTATCATACCAAGGCTCAGAATCTGCTTGCGGCGTGCAGAAAGCTTGTGGATGAATACGACGGTGAAGTGCCGCAAACGATGGAAAAACTTATCGCGCTGCCGGGTGTGGGGAGAAAGACGGCCAATGTGGTTTTGTCCAACGCGTTTGGCATTCCTGCGATTGCGGTCGACACGCATGTGTTTCGTGTGACCAACCGTTTGGGGCTGGCGCATGCTAAAGATGTGCTGGAAACGGAAAAGCAGCTGATGGAGAGTATTCCGAAAGACAAGTGGTCAGACGCCCATCATTGGCTGATATGGCACGGACGAAAAATCTGCACCGCGCGCAAGCCAAGCTGCGTTCAATGCTTCTTGCAGGATATCTGCCCGTGGGGCGGAAAGGGATAAAAAACGGTATGTTTGTAGATAAAGCGAAAATATATATAAAAGCGGGCGACGGCGGCAATGGCGCCGTATCGTTTCGTAAGGAAAAGTACGTGAATGCGGGCGGCCCAGACGGCGGTGACGGCGGCGACGGCGGTGCGGTTGTGTTTGAGGTCGATGAAAGCATGCGGACGCTGATGGATTTTAAGTTTCAGCAAAAGTACGCGGCGCAAAACGGCGAGATGGGCAAAAAGAAAAACATGCGCGGCAAAACAGGCGAAGACCTGGTCATTAAGGTGCCGCCTGGCACTGTAATCAAGGATTTTGAGACGGGGCGGGTGGCCGCGGATATGCGTGAGGGAACAAGAAAGCTGCTTTCCGGCGGCACAGGCGGAAAGGGCAATTCGCGGTTTGCGACAGCCACGCGCCAAAAACCGCATTTCGCCACACCGGGGCGTAAAACTAAGGGTAAGCATGTGATGCTTGAGCTTAAGTCTATCGCGGATATCGGACTGATCGGTTTCCCGAGCGTGGGCAAATCCACGCTGTTGGCCGCATGCACAAGCGCCAGACCCAAGATTGCCGCGTATCACTTTACAACGCTGTCGCCTAATCTTGGCGTGGTGCAGTGGTATGACAAGAGCTTTATTATGGCAGACATTCCGGGTCTTATTGAAGGCGCACACGAAGGCGCCGGCCTCGGGCACGATTTCCTCCGCCATATTGAGCGCACACGTATGCTGATTCATGTGGTGGATGCGTCGTGCAGCGAGGGAAGAGATATCATCGAAGACTACAAGGTGATTAGGCAGGAGCTTTTAAGCTATTCCCAAGAGCTTGAAACACGGCCGGAGATTGTGGCCGCCAATAAGATGGATGCGCCGGGGTCGGACGAAAACGCAAAGCGCCTGCGAGATTATCTAAAACCTCAGGGTATTGAAGTGTTCGAGATATGCGCGGCAATCGGGGAAGGAACGGAAGTGCTGCTGGAAGGAGCGTCCGACATGCTTGGCAAGCTGCCTATTGCCTTGCCAGTCGAAGAAGACGGCGTTATCGAGGAATGGGCGCTCGAAAAGGAAGACATGGGCTTCGATATCGTCAAAGAAGACGGTATTTACTACGTGGAAGGCAACGTGATTCAGGAAATCCTCGCAAAGACCGATCCGGACGATCCGGACTCCATGCGCCACTTCCAAAAGCTGCTCAAAGACTTTGGTATCATAAAGGCGCTGCGCAAGGCGGGGGCGCAAACCGGCGATACAGTGAGCCTAGAAGGGCTCGAATTTGATTTTGTCGATTAGTAAGGAATCAGAAAGGAACGCTATGCTGACCAGTAAACAAAGGGCCGCGCTGCGTGCGATGGCCAACAATTTGGAGCCGATTATCTTTGTGGGGAAATCCGGCCTGACGGAAAATGTGATCACACAGGTGGATGAAGCGTTGACCGCAAGAGAGCTCATCAAAGGAACGGTGCAGCAGAATGCGCCTGTGAGCGCGGCTCAAATGGTTAACGAAATTGCGCAGGCCACGGGGGCGCAGGCTGTGTCGTCTTCGGGACGCAAATTTGTGCTGTACCGCGCCCGTCCCAAAGACCCGGCTATAAGGATATAATATGACGATTTGCTTAAGGCCTGCGGAGGCCCACGATATAAATACCGTGACGGCGATTTTTCGACGTGCTGTTTCCGATTTGAGTGCGCGGTTTATTTTCCAATGGGATGGCTGGTTTCCGTCGGAAGAAATAATGCGGGAAGATATTGAAAACGGTCATATGTATTTATTGAGCCAAGGAAATGAGATCATTGGCGCCGTTGTGCTTAACACACAGATGGATGATGAATACGCTAATGGCTGCTGGGTTTGTGCTGAGCCTGCAGCCGCCGTACACCGACTCTGCATTGACCCGCCTTATCAGCATAAGGGTTTTGGAAGACAGGCCATGCAGCAGGCGGAGCTCATATTCAAAGAACAAGGGTTTAAATCCGTACGGCTTGACGCCTTTGCACAGAATCCATATGTGCTTCGGTTATACGACAGCTTAGGATACCGACGCGTTGGTGAAGCAAACTTCAAAGAAGGCTTATTCTATTTATTTGAAAAAAGTCTGTAACACTCTCTAGGCAGCCAAGGGCTGCCTTTTGTGCAAATGTGAAAAAGATGGTGACAATGATGCCAATTGATGACTATTAGAAAAATAATATCTCGATGTAATATGCGCCAATACCAAGTAGCAGTGCGGGTATAGTGGTGATTACTGTCGCCCAGAGGGACGAACGGCGGTCTATTGCGAGCAGTGGGAACAGTGCGTCACCGTCCTGCGAAATCGCGTTGGCAAGCAGTGCCGCAAAAGGCAGCATGCCCTTGCCGTATAGCGATACGAAAATGATTTGCGGCCCGCAGCCGGGTATCAGGCCGATTAACGCGCCGACAATCACGGAGAAAAGCCCTGTTGCCATCATCCACGATGCGACCACAGCTTCGCCGCCCACAAAGACCACAAACAACTCATACACAAAATACGCGAGGAACACCCAAACGCAGACGAAAGCGGTATCCTGCGCGTTGTGTACAAGTGTTTCTTTGAGCGAAAACACCTTTTGCTCCGCTTCCTCGTGTTCCTCATTTTTAATAAAGCGCTTGCCGATAACCATGTAGAAAAGGCAGTAAATCATACCGCCGATACCGATAACTGTCCCGATGTGCGGCACGCCGAAATCAGAATTGACATCCACTTGAAACAAAAGCGAGACGCCCAGTACAAGCCCCACAGAAATCAAAACCCAGAAAATTTGATATGCGCCGTTGTGGATAAAGCGGTTCATGTGGCTGGTTTCGTGCCTGGCTTTTTTGTGATGATGCAGCAGTATGTCGATGCTGTCGCCGTCTTCGTGACCGATATGGTGCATGGGCGTATTCTGCATCTTGGCATGCTCTTGTGCCGATACGGCATTTTTCTTAAGCAACGCCTCGCGTCTTTTTGAGAACCCACCGTCAATTTTCAAACCATCGACCACATAACCGGTGATGATGGCTGCGGCAAGACTGATGACTGCGACCAAAACATAATCAAGAGGCCGAGTGGAAATCATGACAAAAGCGGAATCTCCCATGGTCGCCACGAGCGTGGATATTACCGTTCCGTAGGTAACCGTTCCTTTTAAATACAGCGGCATCACGAATATCGCGCCGCCGCAGCCCGGTGTTAAGCCAAGAAGTGCGCCGATGACGGGTTGAAGATGTTTTGCGTTTTCGAGCTTTTGCACAAAGCGTCCCTGCGTTTTATAATTGATATAGCCGAATATGAGCAGCACCGCGCCCACAAAGACGCCGACCTGCAAAAACGCGTTTTCGGCTGACGACCAAAGCTTTTCAAATATCTGACCCGCCATAGCTGCCCTCCTGCTATGTAATAGATTATTGATACACCTGTTATTATATATATATGAATAAATAGGCGTCAATAAATAATGAGATTAATCCTATCAATCATTGAAATAAGTTGAAACAAAGCTGTATTTGAGTTATAATAGCACCAATGAACAGGCAGGAGAAATGAGCCGCACCAGATATTTTTTGGTGTGGCTTTTTATATTTAGGAAGCACAGACCAATCGGTATACTGCCTTATCCTAAATAAGCAGACAGAAAGGGATGACGACGATGAATTATGATGTGGCCATTATCGGGGCGGGCATTTCGGGCGCGATGATTGCGCGTGAGCTGTCTTGTCTTAATGCCAATGTGTGTGTGATTGAAGCGGAGGCGGATGTGGCGGCAGGTGCCACGCGCGCCAACAGCGGCATTGTGCACGCGGGATACGACGCATTGCCCGGCAGTATGAAAGCGCGCATGAACGTGCGCGGCAACGCGTTGATGCCCATCGTGGTGAAAGAGCTGGGGGTGCCGTATGAAAACTGCGGTTCGCTCGTGGCGGCTTTTGACGATGAAGAGGATAAAAGCGTGGATATGCTGCTGCAAAGAGGCAGGGAGAACGGTGTGCCTGTAAAGAAGATATCGGGCGAGGAAGTGCGGAAAAGAGAGCCGAATCTCAGTCGACAAATCAAGTCGGCATTGTGGGCGCCCACAGCTGGCATCGTCAGCCCGTTTGAGCTGGCTATTGCGGCGATGGAGAATGCGGCAGCAAACGGTGTGCAGGTTTATTTAAGCAGCCGAGTGACTGCAATATTCCGCAAAAACAAAGGATTTATCATTCAGGCAGGCCCAAACTGTATTGAAACACGTTTTGTGGTGAATGCGGCTGGCGTGTATGCGGACGACATATCACGAATGGCAGGCGGCGAAGCATTCACAATCACCGCTCGGCGTGGCGAATATGTGCTGTTCGATAGAAGCCAGCCTGTCAAGGTGAGCAGCGTCATTTTTGGGGCACCGTCCGAAAAGGGCAAGGGGGTGCTGTTTTCACCGACTGCACACGGAAACATGATCGCGGGGCCCACGGCACAGTTTACCGGCAAGGAAGATACGGACACCACCCGCGAAGGGCTTTCAGCCGTGATGAACGGCGTACGCCGGTATGTGCCGTCAATCGATAGGCGCAGCGCGATTACAGTGTTTGCGGGTCTGCGTGCCATGGGAAACAGACACGATTTTATTATTGAGGAATCAAAAAGCGCTCAGGGGTTTGTAAACGTGGCGGGCATTGAATCACCCGGGCTGACATCGGCGCCTGCGATTGCGGAATATGTGACCGGCATGCTCGTATCCATGGGCGTGGACGGCACAAAGAAAACAAGTGCGACAAGAATACGCAAGCCGATTGAGGTGTTTGCTCATGCGACGCCTGAAAGACAGCGTGAGCTTATCAAAACTGATCCGCGATACGCGAATGTGATATGCCGGTGCGAGCATGTGACTGAAGCGGAAATCGTGCAGAGCATACACCGGCCTTGCGGCGCGACCACGGTTGACGGGGTGAAGATGCGCACATCGGCAGGCTTTGGGCGCTGCCACGGTGGTTTTTGTATGCCGCGTGTGATGGATATCCTCTCGCATGAACTGGATAAAGATTTGAACGACATTACCAAGTGCGGGGAAGGGTCTTGGATACTCGCCAATAAGACGAAGGAGGGGGCAAGATGAAAACGGATGTGGCAGTTGTCGGGGCAGGACCCGCAGGCTTGGCCGCCGCCATCGCGGCAAAGGAAAACGGTGCGGATAATGTAATTGTTATTGAGAGAGAAACGCATTTGGGCGGCATATTGAACCAGTGCATCCATAACGGGTTCGGGCTGCACGTGTTCGGTGAGGAACTGACCGGGCCCGAATACGCGGCGCGGTTTGAGGATAAGGCAGCGGCGCTTGGCATCACATGCCTGACACAAACAATGGTGCTGAATATCTCGCCGTCACGCGTGCTCACTGTGGTGGGGACGCAGACGGGGCTTTGTACTATTGAAGCGGGTGCGGTTGTGCTCGCGATGGGATGCAGAGAGCGCAGCGCGGGTGCGCTGATGCTGCCGGGCGGCCGTCCCGCGGGTGTGCTTACGGCCGGCACCGCTCAGCGTTTTGTCAATATCGATGGTTATATGCCGGGCAAAGAGGTGGTCATTCTCGGGTCGGGCGATATCGGGCTTATCATGGCGCGGCGCATGACGTTGGAAGGCGCTCATGTAAAAACGGTGCTGGAGCTGATGCCATATTCGGGTGGTCTCAAACGCAATATCGTGCAGTGTCTGGATGACTACGGTATACCGCTGAAGCTGATGCATACGGTAACGCGGATACACGGAACTAAACGTGTGGAGGGTGTCACGATATCGGAAGTGGATGAAAAAGGCGCACCGATTCAAGGTACGGAGGCGTATGTCGCGTGCGACACATTGCTGCTTTCCGTTGGGCTGATCCCCGAAAACGAGTTGTCGCGCGGCATGGATATCAAAATCGATCCCGTGACAGGCGGCCCCGAAGTAGACAGCCATCTGCAGACGTCTGTAAAAGGGGTGTTCGCGTGCGGCAATGCGGTACAGGTGCACGACCTTGTGGATTTTGTCACCGAGGAGGCCACTCGGGCAGGCACAGCGGCAGCCCGGTATTTACGCAAAGAAAATATCACCGTTGCATATTGCTCCGCGATAGCTGGAGAAGGCGTTAGGTATGTGGTGCCGCAGCGGCTGCGTTTGGACGGTGATAAAAAAACACTGTTTTTCCGCGTGACGGATGAATACAAGAACTGTGTCACAGTGGCGCGGTGCGGCGGCAAGGTGATTGCGCAAAAAAAGAGGCTGGTATGCACACCGGGCGAGATGGAGAGCCTTTGCTTAACCGATGAGTATATACAAGACAGCGTGACAGTCAGCGTGGAGGAGGCATAACATGGAAACGAAGAATCTGACATGTATCGTGTGCCCGCTCGGTTGCGCGATCACGGCACAAATGCAGGGCGGTGAGATCGTCAGCATAACGGGGAACACATGCAAACGCGGCGAGAACTATGCGCTTGCGGAGCTGACTGATCCGAGACGTACGCTGACCACCACGATGCGCGTGAAAGGAGGGGGTCTCGTGAGCGTGAAATCCAAGGATACACTGCCCAAGGGCAAGCTGCTTGATTGCATGACGGTGATCAACGTGTGGGAAGCACAGACGCCTATACAAATCGGTGATGTGGTGATCAAGGATATTCTGGGGCTTGGTGTGGATATTGTTGCCACTTGCCGCGTCAAGGGCGTATAATGAGCGTATGGATCGGGTGATAGAGACGACGTGCCGCACGGCGCTGTATCGTCACAACTCAAAATGGCTGCCGTTCAAATACGATATTAACGTATACCGCGGGTGTGCGCACCGCTGTATCTATTGTTACGCGTTGTACACGCACGATTATATCGGTGGAGGAGATTTTTTCGGTGATGTGTACGCCAAAACAAATATCGCGGATGTGCTGCGGCGCGAATTGCCGCGCTTTTCGCGTGAGCCCGTAAATCTGGGCGGCATCACGGACAGCTATCAGCCCGCCGAGCGAGACTGCAAGCTGATGCCGCGTGTGTTGTCTTTGCTCGCGGATTTTTCGGTTCCGATTATTCTTTGCACCAAATCCACGCTTGTGCTGCGCGATTTAGAGCTTATAAGCCGTGTGAACGCGGCGTCCCGCGCGGCGCTGGCCTTTACAGTCACCACGCTGAACAATCGCGTGGCCGGCCTTATCGAGCCAGGGTCTTCGCGGCCTCAAGAGCGCATGGCTGCTATTCGCGAGGTTAAAAAAACGGGTGCATCGTGCGGTGTGCACCTCATGCCCATTATTCCGTATCTCACAAGTGGCGAAGAAAGCCTCGAAGCCGTTTTCAGTGAGGCAAAGGAAGCAGGCGCCGATTACGTACTGACTGGGGCGCTGAACCTAAAAAGTGCCACGAGAAAGCAGCTTTTTGAAAGCATAAAAAGAGGGTTTTCCTCTGAATATGCCAATTTAAAAGAGCTTTACAATGATAAAACCGCATACGGCGCATATAAGCAAGCGATGTATTCAACCGTGGAAAAGCTCCGGAAAAAATACGACATGCCGAGCGATGCCATGCCGAGGCCAAAACAGGAGCCCACGCAGCTTAAGTTCTTTTAAGCGGCACGCTTTGAATTTTGCAACCGAATTGTTCGCACGGGCTGAACCGTGCGCTTGATTTTTTTGGTTTCTCTGCGCTCAAGAACAAACAGTGCGGCTGTAAAACCCGCAAACAGCACGATGGCACCGATGATCAACCCGCTCGATATCAATATTCTTTCCCACATACTCAAACCTCCCGATGTAGAATATATGTTCATACTACAATAAGAAATGTCCGAAAATAAGGACAGGCCGTGAGGATAACTTGACCAAACGACTAAACGTAAAAAAGGCTGAGCTTTTGCCAGCGTCAGCCTTGCATTATAATGGTGCTATTCGTTCAGATGTCTTTTTGCGGAATTTTCGTATTCCTTCGAGTTCATGTAATTCGTCACATCTTCGGGATAACCGGGCAGGCGTTTCATTGTTCCTTCCAGCGTATAACTGAAACCGTCGCCGCTCATATATATCACGACCTTGCGCTGCGAATTAGATTCCATATTGTCGGGTTCAACATGAATCACGTAATTAACATCAATGATGTCGCCGTCTTTAGCGTCGGAATAATTGATTGTTTCGCCCTGCGCGCCGCTTCCGTGCGCCTCAAGGTATACGGCTTTTGAAACGACCACGAAGCTGCCTTTGCCGACAGGCGTATCCTGAGTGAGCGGCAGTGGATTGCCGTTTTCATCTAAAATGCAGTAGTTGGTCCAAGCTTTGTCGTCCGTGGTGTTTAGCGACACGCCGAGATTGTCGCACACGGCTTCACCGCCTGCGTCAAAAGACAAGTCTACCGGCACGTCTTTGAGCAGATCGGAAATGAATTCCGAAGTGTCCAGCGAGGTTTTCATCCAGAATATGCCCTGATAACTGCCCGAGACCTGACGATTGTCGTTTGAATCAATTTTATTCAAATAGAGCTCGCATTCGTTATTTGCAAAATATCCGGGCGCCAGCTCCTGCTGCCATTGTCCTGAAGCTTCAATGACAAAAATGCTGGGGTCATAAAGGCTGTTGGTTTTGCTGGGAGACGAAGCTGCGGACGGCGAGGCCTCAGCGGATGGCTGCTGGCCGGATGTGGCGGGTTCAAACAAGATGTCTGTGGGCGTGGGTGTAGGTGTGAGTTGTACGCTCGTTTGCGCTGTTGCGCCGCATGCACAAAGTAATATAATCAGACATAGCGAAGTCGCAAGTAATGCCTTTTTCATAAATCCTCCGAATATGAAATAAATGATAAAATTATACATAACACTTTGTCAAATGTCAAAATATAATTGAACTGCGGTGTCAGTCGCGGTGTCGAGTTGTGGTGTCGCGCGAACATTTCGCAACCCGCTGCGGTTGTCCGTTATGTATTTTTTGGTGATACGATATTGTCATAGCGGGTGGCTTCGGGCGCATACATATGAAGTATCAGCGTAGGGGGGAGGGTTTAAATGAAAGAATTCATCGTGGTGCCGACGGCCGCATACTCGCATTCTCAGATGCTGCGCGATATCGACGCCCTTAAAATAACATATCCGGAGCTGATACGCTGCGAGATGGCCGGTTTTTCCGTCGAAGGCCGTGAACTGCCGTTGATACAGGCGGGAACGGGGAAAAGAAAGGTGTTTTTTTGCGCGGCTCACCATGCGCGCGATTATATCACGAGCGCTTATCTTATGTATGCGGTCAATGTGTATGTGAAGGCAGCATTTGAGAACCATAAAGTGGGACGGTATGATATGCGTGAGCTGCTCTCATCCTGTACGATGTACGTGATGCCCATGATCAATCCGGACGGTGTGGCATTGGTGCAGGGCGGTTTTAAGGCAGTGCAGAATGCAAAACGCGTCAAAAAAATGGTGCGCGTTCGCCCGTCATATTCTGAGTGGATGGCGAATATCAATGGCGTCGATTTGGGCAGGCAATATCCGTCGCTCTGGGAGAAAAAGTATACGGTGATAACGGAGCCCGCCTCAGAGCTGTACAACGGTGAAGAGCCTGCGTCTGAGCCTGAGGTGCTCAGCGTGATGCGCGTATGCAAGAGCCGCACTTTTGTATCAGCGCTGGCGTTCTATGCAAAGGGAGAAACGATAGACTACGCTGACAATAACACAGACGAAAAAATAACAGAAGCTTTTACGCTTGCAAAAAGGCTTTCCATGGTCTCCGGCTATGCGATGAATACAGTGTGCGACAACCCCGGCGTATACGCGGCGGGCTTCGAAAATTGGTTTCGGCAGGAGTTTTTGCGTCCGGCACTGCATATCAACCTGTCGCCCGCAACGGGCGGCGCAATGCCCCATCACGACCGGAGTTTTTTTTCGCTTGTTTGGGATAAAGCCAAAGCGCTTTGTGCGGAGACAATGAGCGTTGCAAGCAAACAGGAGATTCAGATTTCTGAATAACATATTGAATCGTAAATACAGGAACACTAAAAAATACCAAATCAACAAGCAATAAAAAAAGGCCACAAAAAAACAACCTGACAGCAGTTGCATAACTGGAAGTGAGGTTGATGTTACTGGGCTTTAAAGTTTCGGAGTACCCAATGGCACCCCGAAACAAAAAGCCAGACAAAGAAGTTATCACTTTTAAAAGGACTCTCATCCTTCTAAAACTTTCTTAAGGCCCCAAGGATCATGCTGGGGCAATAAAGGAATTAATATCTTGTCAGATACTGATCGACTTCCCACGGATGAACAGCCGTACGGAAGCTATCCCATTCCTTGATTTTGAAGTCATAGTAAGTATTGAAGATATGTTCACCCAACGTTTCTTTCACGAGCGCATCGCCTTTGTACGTCTGAAGCGCATCGTAAAGGTTGCCCGGCAGGCTGGAAACACCCAGTTCGGCCATTTCTGCTTCGGTCATCTTGAAAATGTTTCTGTTGACCGCCGGCGGGGGAGTTAAATTCTTTTTGATACCGTCAAGCCCTGCGGCCAACATGAGTGCGATAGAAAGATACGGGTTGCAAGCCGGATCGGGGCAGCGAACCTCGACTCTTGTACCGGCGCCGCGCGAAGCGGGGATACGGATGAGCGGGCTTCTGTTTTGAGCCGACCATGCCACATAACAGGGGGCTTCATAGCCGGGAACCAGACGCTTGTAGGAGTTTACAGTCGGGTTGGAAACAGCCACGATGGATTTGATGTGTTCCATGATACCCGCGATGTAGTTATAAGCGATGGGAGAGAGCTCCAATTCGCCTTTCTTGTCGTAGAACGCGTTACCGTCTTTGGTGCTCAGAGACTGGTTTGTGTGCATGCCGCTGCCGTTGATGCCGAAAATCGGTTTGGGCATAAATGTGGCATACAGGCCGTGGCGAGCCGCAATGCTTTTCACAACAATTTTGAACGTCATGATGTTGTCTGCTGTCATCAGCGCGTCGCCATATTTGAAGTCGATCTCATGCTGGCCTTCGGCCACTTCGTGATGAGAAGCTTCAATTTCAAATCCCATTTCCTCAAGTGTTAAGCACATGTCGCGCCGTGCGTCTTCGCCTTTGTCGATGGGAGCCAAATCAAAATAACCGCCCTCGTCATGGGTGATGGTGGTGGGCTTGCCTTCGTTATCCGTGAGGAAAAGGAAGAACTCGCATTCGGGGCCGACGTTCATGGAATAGCCCATGTCTGCCGCTTGAGCAAGAGTCTTTTTAAGAACGTTTCTCGGGCAGCCGCCATACGGTTTGCCGTCTGTTGTGTAAACGTCGCAAATCAGACGAGCCACTTTGCCCTGCTGCGGGCGCCACGGGAAAATTACAAAGGAATCCGGATCGGGCTTTAACAGCATGTCGGACTCTTCGATGCGGACAAAACCGTCGATGGAGGAACCGTCGAACATGGTGCCCTCTTCGAGAGAACGCTCAAGCTGTTTTGCTGTGATCGCTACATTTTTCAGTATACCAAACACATCGGTAAACTGAAGCCTAATGAATTTTACGTCGTTTTCCTGAACCATTTTGAGGATGTCTTTTTTTGTGTACTTCTCCGCCATTTTAAAACTCTCCTTTTGATTAGTGAATATTTATTGTAGGGTTTATCCAAACACCCAATTAGTAATTGAGTATTATTTTTGCTTGTAACCAAGCCAAAACGCGTGTGCCTTTGTGCTCATCATACCTTAAATCCAAATAAAAGCAAATAAAAAAATCAACCAAGCAAGCATGCTCTGTTGACCTCATTGTCTTACAGCTGTTAATATCTTAACATAATCTTCTTGTACACGCAATACCTTTTCTATACATTATGAAACATTTTAAAAAAAGTCCCCTTCAAAGCGAAGGAGACTTTTTTAGCGCGTTTTGCTAATTACTCGGCATCCGTTGGCACATATTCGAAGCTTAATTCAGTGCCTTCCGAAGTTTTGCCTGTAATTGTTGAGCCGGAGATGCTGTACCATTCAGGCAGAGCTGTCGGGAAATCGGCCGGTTCGCTGCCGGTGAGCGCTGCGGGCTGCGCGGTCTCACTCGTTGAAATGCCGAATGTGCCGTCTTCACCGTTTGAGGCAAACTGATACAAGGACGTTGTACCGTCGTCCTTGATGAAATAGTACTGAGCGATATACCCAAAGGATGTTTTGCGATATTCAGAGAAAAAGTTTTCTTTGCCGTCCTTTGAGGAACTGCAGGACATCGCATCGGCAGCAGGATCGTATGTACCGCTGAACGTATAGGCAACGCCCTCGGAATCCATATAAGAGACAGAGTAGCTGTTGCCGTTTTCAGTGTACTTCACATCCGAAGAACCGAACATTGACAATCCCATCATGACGGATTCTTCTCCCATACCGAAGAAGCTGACCGGCAGCATGACAAGATCAACCATGGAAACGCCAAGCAGTGTAAACGAAGCGGAAAGCGAATCGAGATTACTGCCAAGACCGTCTGCCAGCTTTGACAGGACAACTTCCTTGGCGGTTGCATAAGCTGTGTAGGAATCGGCAACCGGGAAGCCGGTGCTTGTTGTGCTGTTATCGTCTGCCGGTTCTTGCTGCACATCAGCGGCAGTAGGTTCGCTGGATTCAACTTCGCCGCCATTTTGAGCGGGTTCATCCGTTTTTGGTGTGTTGTTTGATGGGGTTTGCCCACAGCCTGCGAACATAACCACAAGCATCAGCATAGCCAAAACAAAAATTAAAATCTTTCTCATTGAGTTCCTCCATAAAATTTTTTGGATTTATTAAACAGTTTCGATTGTGGCATTTTAACACAAGTATAAATATTCCACAATATTTTTATTAATGCAAATTAATTTTTGGAATTTAATCCTTTATCCACAATAAACAAAGAATGTGATATAATCTCCGATAGGTGTGGTGGAATATGCCGCTGGAGAATGAATCATGAAAGTTAACATACGCAATCGCTTTTTTATATTTGGAGCGCTGGCAATGGCGCTTTTTATCGTAATTTTCGTACAACTTGTACAGCTGATGCTGGTTAACGGGGCGGAATATGCCGCGATGTCCGGGACGCTGGACAAACGCGTGGTTTCTATTCCCGGCGCGCGTGGCAGCATTCTCGACCGCAGCGGCTTGCCGCTCGCGTATGACGAAAAGTCATATAATGTGCAGTTTTACCGTGACCCGGCAAATAATACAGAGACGGACAGGGCTTATTATACGTCCATCATTATCGACACCATTGACATTGTTGAAAAATACGATGGCGAAATGATCGACACGTTTGTAATAAAGTACAATGATAAAACGGATGAATACTATTTCGATTGGGGTATCGAAAACGAGGAAAACCAGAAGAGTCGTGAAAAAAACTGGCGTGTAAATATGTATGTGAGCACAAAGCTCGACGACAAGGGAAATTATATACTGACGCCTGAGGAAATCTATCTGAATTTAAGAGACAAGTATCAGATTCCTTCCGAAATGGGCTATGAAGAGGCGCGAAAAGTTCTCTCCGTCTGGCAGGAGTCTCAGCTTAATTCGTGGGTGGCTTACGAGCCGGTGACCATCGCCTACAACGTGAATATGCAGACGGTGGCCGAAATTGAAACGCATAAGGCCGAGCTTTCTGGCATGAGCATTGAGGACTCGACGGTACGTGTGTATCCGAAAGACGACGTGGCGGCGCATGTGATCGGCTACCTTGGAAAAATGTCTGACGCTCAGACGCTTGCTGATTATACCGCCAAGGGCTATAAAGTGGACGATCTTGTGGGCGTTGAAGGCGTGGAAAAATCGATGGAGGCGTTTCTCACGGGCAACAGCGCGCTGCGGCAGGGCAAGGAACTTGTGGAGATCGACAACATGGCTGTGATACAAAACGTGCTTTCTTCCACACAACCCACGCAAGGCTACAACGTGATGCTCACGCTGGATATACCGATGCAGAAGGTAGTCGAGGAATCTCTTGCGAAAAACATCCCCGAAATTCATGCTGAACAGACTAAAGCCTTTGATGAAGTGAATAAAGAGGCATTGGCAAAAGGGGAAAAGAGCATGTATGACGGTCTTGATTTAGAGAAGCTGCATTTAGCGGTATCCGGCGCGGCGGTTGTGCTTGATGTTCACTCGGGAGAAGTCCTTGCTATGGGTAGTTATCCTAGCTTTGATTTGAACCTGTTTATCGGCGGGATTTCTGAAGATGAATACAGCGTATTAAAAGATGACCCTGCAAAGCCGCTTTTTAACAATGCTATTTCTAGTCGATCGACACCGGGCTCTATATTTAAAATGGTCACAGGGCTTGCTGCACTGATGGAAGGTGAAATAGACCCCGATAAAGGAACCACACTGACTGAGAGAATCAGTTGTCAGGGTCAATATGTTGTGAATGAGGAGGCTGTGAAGAATGGTGCAAAAGCTCAGGGGCCAAGATGTTGGAAAACACGTAATTATGACGATGCACATGCTAACCAAGATATCGTTTTGGGTTTGGAGCATAGCTGTAACTATTACTTTTGCACCCTTGCTGACAGGCTCGGTATTGATCTGCTCGATAAATGGGCCGACAAATTTGGTCTGACAAGTTCTACGGGCATAGAGCTGCCAAATGAAGTTATTGGCATGGTTGGTAATCAGGATTTGCTTTTTGATCCCAGTAAGGATATTGACGAACAGGCGACATTCCTGCCAAAACTGGTTATGAGCACGGGTAAATATTCAATAGCGAATATTATTAGACAATATGGTGATGACATTGGGACAACTTATGATGATACTCAGATAGAAGAGGCGGCAAAACAGATTGTCTATCTGTTAGGTATAAATTGGGAAGCTGATGAAACAGACCGTAATGTTTTAAAGGATGAAAATGGGTTATCAATGGGTGACCATGTGCGTCAGATATTGTCAGAAATGCTGGGTATTTCGGTAAAAAGTTCGGTTGCTTTGAGCCAGCAAATTACGAGTGGAGCGCTGTCACAACTGCAATGGTCCAGAACAATGACGGTCACATCTGGAATGGGGCAAGGCATTATACAGTTGACACCAATAGCGGTGGCACGGTATGTGGCTGCCCTTGCTAATGGTGGTACCGTCTATCAAACGCATATAGTGGATAAGGTGGTTGCTCAGGACGGTACGGTTTTGTTTGATAAAGAGCCAGAAATTTTTGATACACTGGATGCAAATGCTGAATATCTGGATGCCATAAAAAAAGGGATGAAAGAGGTTGTGTCCGGCGAAGACGGTACCGCAGCTAAATATTTCAAAGATTTCAATGAGGATTATCTTAAAAAGATAGGCGGTAAAACGGGTACGGCTGAGGTTTCTGATGTTGACTTAGAGAATAACAGCTGGTTTGTCTGTTTCGCACCCTATGATGACCCGGAGATTGCCATTGTGTCTTATGTTCCCAATGGTTTTACGGGTGGTTATTCCTCATGGATCGCGCAGGACATACTGACTTATTACTTCGATCAGAAGAATATCGTGGCTGAACAGACAATACCCGATTCGGGTTCGCTGGTATTTGGGGACTCCAGCGCCACGAATACCGATACCGGCGAGGAAGAATCTGAAACGCCGGAAGGCGAATAAGAGAGCAAAATAAGCATGCAGGCAGGAAAAAAACTCAAGTTTGTAGAAATTTTATTCGATAACAATATAGGATGGTTGATATGGGAATCAGAATAAAGGGAAAGTCTGGCGGTGTGCTGGAAATTATGGTGCAGCCGGCTTCGTCATATGATGAGATTAAGCTTGCCATTGGGGACAAGCTTAATAAGCATAAGGGCTTTTTTTCGGGTTCCGAAGCCAAGGTGATTTTTCGCGGCAAGTTGTTTTCGGTGCCGCAAAGAAAAGAGCTGACGCAGCTTTTGCATGAGCAATATGGCATTGCGAATGTGGCGTTTGGAGACGAAGCACCGATAGAGACAAAAGAGACAACGAAGCAGCTGATGACGGACACGGGGGACGATATTAATCGCGTGACGCTGGTATCCAAAGAATATTTTGACGCAAAAAGCGTGTTTGTTACGCATACGCTGCGCAGCGGGCAGCGTATAGAATGCGAAGGTGACGTGGTGGTGCTTGGAGACGTCAACGACGGTGCCGAGGTGATTGCCGGAGGCAGCATTGCCGTGATGGGCTCGCTGCGCGGGCTGGCGCACGCGGGTGCTATGGGACGTGCAGACGTGGTGGTGGCTGCAAATGTGCTTGTTCCCAAGCAGCTTCGCATCAGTGGCAAAATTGCCGTATTTCCGGCAGATGCGGGCGGTGAAGGGCCTAAAGTCGCAGAATATAAACAGGGAAGCATAGTGATCAGGCCGTTAAAACCCGGTCGATCCAGCGCCCGTTAGAAGACATCATTTTTTTTGGAGGGTATTGAGATGGAAAATGTCATTGTGGTGACATCAGGGAAAGGCGGCGTTGGGAAGACAACGACTGTGGCCAACTTGGGCGCAGGGCTTGCCAGCGAAGGCAAAAAGGTTGTGCTGATAGATACGGACATTGGGCTGAGAAATTTGGATGTGGTGCTCGGTCTGGAAAACAGGATCGTCTATGATCTTGTGGACGTGGTGGAAGGCACATGCCGCTTAAAACAAGCGCTCATAAAGGATAAACGCTACGACGGATTGTTCCTCGTACCCGCCGCGCAAACGCGTGACAAGATGGCGGTCAATGAGGAGCAGATGAAAGTGCTGGTAAAAGAGCTTGAACAGGAGTTTGACTATATACTGATAGATTGCCCTGCCGGTATTGAACAGGGGTTCAAAAACGCAGTTGCCGGCGCAAAGTCTGCCATTGTGGTCACAGTGCCTGAGGTGTCAGCCGTGCGCGATGCCGACAGGATTATCGGCCTATTGTCTGCAGCAGGCATCGACGACTGCCAGCTGCTTGTGAACCGTATGCGCATCGATATGGTGAAAAGAGGCGATATGCTCGCGCTGGATGACACGCTCGATATACT
This sequence comes from Clostridia bacterium, assembly GCA_003249555.1. Classification (GTDB taxonomy): domain Bacteria; phylum Bacillota; class Clostridia; order Christensenellales; family SZUA-584; genus SZUA-584. The sequence goes on from QKIQ01000044.1 coordinate 130,809, forward strand.
CGGCATTAATCTTATTGGCGTGGTTCCCGAGGATGAAAAGATCATCCGGTCTTCCAACATGGGCGAACCTATCGTGATGACCGATAAGGCGCCCGCCGGAAAGGCATACAGAAATATCACCCGACGGATTATGGGCGAAAACATACCGCTCATGGATCTAAATGATGACAGTGGTCTTGGGTCTGTACTTAGAAGACTGCTCAGAGGAAAATAGGAGGAGATAGAATGGCACGAAGAAGAAGCAGCTCCAGCAGCATTGCAAGAGAGCGTTTAAAGCTTGTGTTGATTCATGACCGCGCAGGCACATCTCCGTCCAGTAATGTGATGGAAATGCTCCGCAAAGATATTATCGGCGTGATTTCCAAGTATTTCGATGTAGAAGAGTCTGATTTTGATGTCGAAATCAAGAATTCTTCGGATATACAAAGAAGCAGCGCTGCCACGCAGCTGACAGCAAACATTCCCATAAAAAGAATAAAGAGCTTAGGCCCAAACAGATACTAGGCTATTTGGGGCGGTACATCTCCACCAGCGCGTCCACCCATACGCGGTTAGGGCCTTCGATGATGGAGAACGGCTGCGTGCTTTCTGTTTGACCTTCTTCGAAAAGCAGGATTTTGACACCTTCACGTGTCTGTCCGCCGATCACCTGAAGGTAAAAGAGCGCGTAAGGTATGAAGCCTTCTTTATAAACAATCAGGGTGATTTCTCCCCATTGCTTTTGCATGATATCGTCGTAGCGCGTATCGCGAATCACGGGGACATTGATATTTTGCGTCATGCCGTTTTCGTCTGTCTGATATACCTTGCCTGTTTCGACAACAACGACGGAAGCGTCTTTAATCGGTGCTTCGGTATATCCTTCCACGACGTTAACGGTTAGCTGCGCCGTATCAGAATGAGAACCAAACACCGATACGGCATTTGGCGAAATCACGCTTGCAATGACCAATGCGCCGACCAGCAGTAACGCGCTGGCGGCGAAGGCCATAAAAAGACCGCGGCGGTCTTTTTTCTTTTCCATACAATTCACCTCGACAATATATATGCTGCATATGTATGTAAATATGGCATGACAGTCAAATTAAACGTGACATTTGCGTATCAAAACGGATATAATAAAAGAAATTTCCTTAAGGAGACATAAAATGGACCGAATTCAATTTGATTTTAACAACGCGATGACGACGATGGTGGGAGCCCACGGGTTTTCCGCTAAGGAGATAGCCGATGCGGACGGTATGCTGAAAAACGCGATTGACGCGCTGAAAACAAAACCCCTTGGATTCCGCAAACTGCCAAAGGGACAAGCCGCCGTTGTGGACGACATTATTCAGACTGCCGCGGCTGTCAGAGAGAAGTGCGATACATTCGTTGTGCTGGGTATCGGCGGTTCGGCATTAGGGCCTATTGCTGTGGAGCAGGCGCTGATGGACGGGCAGGGCAGCATGAAGCTCATCGTTGAGGACAACGTGGATCCGGAGCGTCTTGCGCGCGTGTTCGGCGGCCTTGATTTAAAAAAGACAATGTTCAACGTGATTACGAAATCCGGCAGAACGTCTGAAACCATGTCGCAGATGATGTATGCCGCCAGCGCCATTGAAAAAGCGGGTCTTGCGCTCAAGGATCATATGATCGCCACCACGGACGAGAAGAACGGCGAGTTGGTCAAGATTTTGCAGAAGGAAGGGCTCAAATCGTTTGTCATTCCCTCTGATGTGGGCGGACGGTTTTCCGAGCTGACACCCGTGGGACTGCTTCCTGCGGCGGTATGCGGTCACGATATCTCTGCGATGCTTGAAGGCGCGGCTTATATGGACGAGCTTTGCACGCGCGAAGCGGGCAATCCCGCGGCGCTTTATGCGCTGCTGCATGTGCTGGGTATGAAAAAGGGCTTTAACATAAGCGTCATGCTTCCGTACGCTGACAGTATAAAGTACATGTCCGACTGGTACGCGCAGCTTTGGGCGGAGTCATTAGGCAAACGTTACGGTAACGATGGCAACGAGGTGTTTGCGGGGCAGACGCCCGTGAAGGCGCTTGGCGTGACGGACCAGCATTCGCAGATTCAGCTATACACCGAAGGGCCTTTCGACAAGATTGTGACGTTCCTCAAAGTGGACAAGTTCAGAAACGACCTGGTAATTCCAAAGGCGCTGGAATATATTGACGCGATATCATTCCTTTGCGACAAGACGTTCGGACAGCTTCTGGAGGCCGAGCGCAGCGCGACGGAATACGCGCTCTGCAAGGCAGGCCGCCCGAACATGACGATTGCGCTGAGCCAAGTGAATGCGTACACGGTGGGCGCGCTGCTGTATTTCTTCGAGATGGCCACGGCATACGCGGGCGAGATGCTTGCCATTAACGCGTTTGACCAGCCGGGTGTGGAGGAAGGCAAGATCGCTACGTTTGCGCTGATGGGCAAGGCCGGATTTGAGGAAAAGAAGGCTGAATTAAATTCTCGCCCGGCAAAGGACGCGGCTTTGATTATTGAATAAGCGAATCCTCCGATTCGCGAATTTTTTGACACGCTTTTCGTGCCGCCTCCTTTGGCAAAGGAGGCTTTGAAAGTGAAACATGTAAAACGGCCATATCGTTCCATGCGGTATGGCTGTTATTATCATATTAATAAGGGATATGAAAGAAAATTCTAAAAACGAGAGCAATGTGAAGAAGCGGGGGGCGCAAATCACAGCAATCACACAAATATCATTTGACACAATCATCATCTTCGTATACAATGCAAGGCGAGTTGAATAAGAGCATATGGGAGCTGAGTGATCGGCTGAGAGGAGACGTTTTTGTCTCGACCATGAGAACCTGATACGGGTAATGCCGGCGTAGGAAATTAGCAATGTTGGATTTTTTTGAGCCGTTCCGTATTTGGACACGGCTCTTATTGTTTCCTTTGAATGTGCGAGAATGGCGGGCATGGAAACCCCGCCCCTACGGGATGCATCGAAAATATAAGCGCATTGTAGGGAACGGACTGTGAGCGTTCAGTATGACATGGGTATAGTCTGTGCCAAAAACGATAAAATTTTAAGCAATTGAACGTCATTAAGGAGGAAATAATAATGCCAATAGTCAATGTGGAGCTTCAGGTGCTGCCCGGCGGCACAGAAAAAGTTTACGAAGTGGTCGACAGTGTGATCGCGATGATCAAGGAAACGGGTATCAAATACGTGGTGGGGCCCATGGGTACCACGATGGAGGGCGAACTGCCTCAGTTGCTAAAAATCGTTGAGAAGGCGCAGCAGGTCTGCATCGATAACGGCGCAAGCCGCGTACTGTCTGTGGTCAAAATCGATTATAAGCCGGAGGGTGCAACCATCGATGAAAAAATCGGGAAATATCGCGAATAAAATCTATCCTGCGGCGGCGCTGTGCGTGTTTGCGGGGCTTTGGGAGATCATTGTACGCGTTCAGCAGGTGCCGGAATACAGGCTTCCTGCACCCAGTGCCATTGTCGCGGAGTTTGTAAGCAAGTTTGATCTGCTGGCATACCACGCGGCGCTGACGATACTCGAATCACTGCTTGGATTCGTCATCGGCGTGGTGCTTGCGGTCGCGGTCGCGATCGTGATGACTATGGCGCGGCCTGTCAAACTCACGTTTTATCCGTTTATGATCATCTCGCAGACGGTGCCGCTCGTGGTCATTGCGCCGCTGCTTGCGATCTGGTTCGGCTTTGGTATCATCCCGAAGATTATTATGGCGGTGGTCGTAGTGTTTTTCCCCGTGGCGGTCAGCTTAACGGAGGGGATGGAAACATACGACACCGATCTTGTGGATTTAATGCGTGTGATGAAGGCGAGTAAAAGCCAAATATATAAAACGGTGCTTATTCCGGGCGCGCTGCCGTCGTTCTTCGCGGGGCTCAAGATATCCGCGGCATACTGTGTGATGGGCGCGGTGATATCCGAATGGACAGGTGCTTCGCGCGGGCTTGGCATTTATCTTTCGCGCGCCACAAGTACATTTGAAACGGCGGCGCTGTTTGCCAACATATTTGTGATTGTGCTGTTAAGCTTCGCGCTTTTCCGTGCCGTGAACTTCGCCGAAAAAAAGGCGATACCATGGAACAGAAAATCGTGAGGCTAATCAATAAATTTTATCAAAGAAGGGAAGACAGAAAATGAAAAAAGTGATGGCGCTGATACTGGCGCTGGCAATGCTTGCGGCTTTGGGTGCTTGCGCCGGCCCGCAAGAGGAAAGTGAACCCCAACAAACGATTGCTGAGCCCCAGCAAACGACGGTCGAGACTCAGCAAACGGTTGCTGAGACAGAAAAAACAGAAGACGAGCTTCAAAAAGTGACGTTCGTTCTGGACTGGACGCCCAATACCAACCACACAGGCATATATGTGGCAGTGGAAAACGGCTATTTTGAGGAAAACGGTTTGGATGTGGAGATCATACAGCCTTCGGATACCGGCGTGATACAGCTTATAGCGGCGGATAGTGCGCAGTTCGGCATCGATTTTCAGGAGTCCACAACATTTGCGCGTGATGCAGGCATCCCGGTGGTATCCATCGCGGCAATATTGCAGCATAACACATCGGCATTTGCTGCGCCCGCAGATAAAGAGATCGCAAGCCCCAAGGATTTCGAGGACAAAACATACGGCGGCTGGGGTATGGATATGGAAACCGCGACGATTCAATATATGATGGAGCAGGACGGCGGAGATTTTTCCAAGGTGAACATCGTTACCATGGGCGATACCGACGCGCTCACCGCGTTTGACATGAACAGCATCGATTTCGCGTGGATATATGAAGGCTGGCAGGGTATCAACGCGCAGCTTCAAGGTGTGGAGCTCTCATTTGTGCGGTTCGAGGATTCCGTGTTCGATTACTATACGCCCATCATTATCACAAGCGAGGATATGATAAGCAATAACAAAGAGACGGTCAGCAAGTTCATGGACGCGGTGGTTAAGGGCTATACCTACGCGGCTGAGAATCCGTCTAAGAGCGCTGATATACTCTTGAAGCACGCGCCTGAGTTGGATTCGGAGCTGGTGCATGCCAGCCAGGAATACCTGTCGCCCAAGTACATCGATGATGCGGAGAGCTTTGGTGTGCAGAAACAGGAGGTGTGGGATCGCTACACGCAGTGGCTGCTTGATCAAGGTTTCTTAGATACGATGGTCGATTCCACGCAAGCATTTACCAACGAGTTTGTGCAGTAATTTCATCACATGGAGGTCGGTATGGGCACAATCATCACGCTGAAAAACGTCGGTAAGATATTTGAGCAAACGCAGAGCTTTGTGGAGGCGCTTGTGGATATCTGCTTCGATGTGCGCGAAAACGAGTTTGTGTCGGTGCTTGGCCCTTCGGGCTGCGGCAAAAGCACGCTGCTCAAAATCATCGCGGGGCTAGACAGTGACTATACGGGCGAGGTAAGCGTGGCTGGGCGCGATGTGCGAAAAGCCGCACCGTCTGTGTGCCTTATGCATCAAAAAGACCTGTTGCTGCCGTGGCGCAGCGTACTGGATAACATCGCGCTGCCGCTCGAACTGCGCGGCGTAACCAAGGCTGAACGTCAAAAAGCGGCGCTTGCACATTTTGAGGAGTTTGGCCTTAAAGGCTTTGAGCGCATGTACCCGCATCAGCTAAGCGGCGGGATGCGTCAGCGTGCCGCATTGCTGCGCACGTTCATGGATGAGGGAGACGTGTATCTGATGGACGAGCCGTTTGCCGCATTGGATGCGCTCACGCGCTTTAAGATGCGCGAATGGCTGCTTGATGTATGGAATGCTCACCGTAAAGCGGTCGTGTTTGTGACGCACGACATCGAAGAAGCGTTGTTTTTGTCCGATCGAATACTGGTTTTAAGCGAGCGCCCAGCCAAGGTGGCTCATGTGTTCAAAGTCAATTTGACGCGTCCGCGCACGCGAGATATGCTGGACAATACTGCTTTTTTGAAGCTGCGCCGCGCTGTACAGGATGCGCTGTAAAACCAACAGGAATTTTGAGAACGGCTGCTCTGATGTTTGTGGGCAGCCGTTTTTTTGCTGTTACTTTTTTTCGATACCAAAGCGAAGAATGGTTTTGCGCTTTTCAGGCGCCACCCGCCGGAAATCAGACATATAGATTTCACGGTGCTGTTTAGACGCGCGTTTATATCCATGTGACTCAACAAAGGCGTGCATGGCGTCGAACGTGACGGGTTCATCGTCGAAAGCACCGATATGCAGTGCTTGGCAGCAAAGCCCTTCATTGAACGTCTCCAGACGCACGCGCGTGAGCGCTTTGTTTCTCTTCTTCTTGAGCTGTCCTTGCCGGATATCTTCAAAAAGCGCCTGCGTTACAAACGGCGGCTGCTGAATCATCAGCGTCCAGACAAACGCTTCTTTGTTGGTGCCGTCAAACGCTGTGCCTTCGGGCATGCTCCACAGACCTTCCAACGCATTCACTTTATATTCAAAATATCCGTCAGGAACGACTCCCTTTTTGGGGAGCATTTTGATGCCGTACGATACGGCATACAGTGCGCCGACTGCATCTTGAAAATCGTCGCTCGTGTTGGGGTTGCCTGTGCCGTCTATCATTGCGTATTGCAATGACGGCACCTCAATGATTTCGGGCTTTTTTGGAAAATACAGTGATTTAATCAGCGCGTTATAGTTTTCCCCAGTCATAAACTTCCTCCTGCTATTCTTACTTCCAAAACTTCATATTGATTATAGCATGAGGAACATGACACCTATATGTCATGTTGTATGCGTGGCATCGTCTTATTTTTTCGCGCCGCAATGAGGGCAGTAGGCAAAGCTTGCATCGAATGTTTCGCCGCAGTTTGCACAGCGCGCAAACATGTCGTCAAATCCTCCAAATCCGCTGGATATCTTTTTGAGCCGTGAAAAATCGATGGGGGAAGCGGTTTTTAGCTGTTCGGCGTATGCGGCGTCCGCTTCATAGAGCGCGCCGCAGCAGCGCAGCTTCACGTAATAATGCTTGTTCCATCGAAACGTTGGTATGAAGAACAGATGTAAATAGGTATAGTGCTCAAAGAATGCTGCGGACGTAAGCCGCCCGCAGCTTGGGCAGACCACATTCGTGAATTCCTTGATAGGCCGCTCTTTATCCTCGATACCGAATATGCCGATAAAAAACACGTTCAACCACCTTTAAAACATGATTTTATAACATTATACGTTTTTTGAGGTGCAAATGAAAGAGCAGCCAAGATACTTGACGCGTTTAGATATACAAGAGATATTTAACGAACGACAAGCTTAAGATGGTCCGGTTACAGTTCTCCCGGCATGGTTTTAAAATGACTCTTGACCTGCTGTACCTCCTTATCGCTTGCATCCTTAGTTTTATAATACCCTTTGTCGCGCATTTGCTCAAAAACCTGATACTGATCATGGCTTGTCTGTGACAGTTGGCTCGATAAAAGTTTTCTAAGATTGTGGCAGGAAGCTTCTGTTAAATAAGTCGCGTATGATGTGACCAGTTGCTTTTCCTGATTCAATAGATCGTTGAGAAGCTCCTGTTCCGAAAGATGATGATGCATGTTAACACCTCCTTATCTGTGCGTATCGAGATAGCCGAGCAAATTGTTATAGTTGCTTTTATGATGCTTGGATAATTGTTGAGCAAGGCTTTTTAGCTCAGGATCCTGAAAGTAATCCGAATAGACTTGACTTTTCTTCGCGGCCAGCGCCTCGTGCTTAAGCTGGTCTTCAATGATCGTCAAGTTCTTTGATTCAATTTCAGGCATAATACCTGTGTTTTTGAAAACGCCCATTTGATTCCTCCCCGGTTTTATACTTTTTTTTATTTTGTGCCGATACAGAAAAAATATGCGCTTTATGTTTTATGTAAATTCATTTATAATCGAAAATATGGAAGAAAAATGTGTGATTAGCGCTATTGAGCCGCAGAAGAAAAAGAAAGACAGGTATAACATCTATGTGGACGGTGAATATGCCGCGTCTTTAGGCGCCGAGGCGCTTGTGACATTCGGCATCATAGAGGGTTCGGCCATTCAAATGAGTATGCTCCAAGAAGCAGTGAGCAAGGACAATGCGCAGTATGCTTTCGACAGCGCGGCAAAGCTGCTGTCACACAAGATGCGTACACGCTCAGAGCTTGCGGGCAGGCTTAAAGAGAAAAACATTGAGGAGCAAGCGGTGGAATCGGCACTCGATAAACTTGCTTCTTATGGCTATGTGGACGATGCAGCCTATGCCAAAGAGTATGTGCAAGGTGCCGTTCATACGGGACGCTGGGGCAGAAAAGCTGTGGAATACCGGCTCAAGGAAAAGGGGCTGGAACAAAGCGTTATCGATGAAGCCATGGAGCTATATACCGAAGAAGACGAGAAAGAGAACGCGCGAAGGCAGCTTCAAACAGCCGCAGCGCGTCTAAAGAACGACGATAAGCGGAAACAAAAGCAAAAGATTTATGCGGCGCTGGCCAGACACGGCTTTGATTACGGCGTGATCAGTACGCTGCTTTCGGAGGAAGACGATTGAGACATGCAATTTACAAACAATTAAAGGATGCGGACGGTTTTGTGTCCGGCGGTGTGCTTGGTGAGGCGTTCGGCGTCACACGGGCCGCTCTGTGGAAGCATATCAAAGCGATGCAGGAAGACGGAGCTCAAATTGAGAGCGTTACGGGTAAAGGTTATCGGTTGCTCTCGCCTCCCAAGATTCCGCGCGCGGAATATGTGCGGGCGCATATGCGGCATGATATCCCTGTTTTTTTTGCAGATCAGATGCCGTCTACCAACGACGTAGCCAAGAACGCGGCGCATGATACGATGCTTCAAAATGCCGTGTTTATAGCCGGAGAGCAAACGGCGGGAAAGGGCCGCAAGGGTCGAGTTTGGTTATCAAAACCGGGGCAGGGTGTGTATATGTCGTTTCTTGTGCGCCCCAAGACAGACCCGGAAAAGATTTCCGGCATCACGCTTACGGCGGCAGTCGCCATCTGCAACGCGATTGAAGCTGTGACGGACGTGAAGCCGCGTATCAAGTGGCCTAACGACGTGATCGTGGACGGCAAAAAAGCGGCGGGCATACTGACAGAAAGCATGGTGAATATGGACGGCGTGGAGTTCGTGGTGTGCGGCATCGGCATCAACACGGATGCGTCGTTGTTTGACAAAGAGATACGCGATACGGCTTTTGCGCTTGATGCCAACAATACGCTGCTGGCCGCCGCCGAGATCGACTGCTTCATGGATGCTTACGATACATTCGTACAGCAAGGCCTGGCTCCGTTTATGGATGCGTTTCGAAGCCGCGGCGCGATTTCAGGCACAGTGACGGTGACAGGCTCTGGCGTCAGTGAGACAGGCACGGTGGCCGGCTATGACGACGATGGTGCGATACGGCTGAACTGCGACGGTGAGATAAAGCGCTTTGTGGCGGGCGAGGTGTCGCTGCGGGGAGAGAATGGGTATGTATAGCGGAAGCTTAACGGATATATCCGGCGTTCTGGCCGGACATTATACGGATACGGAAGCAAAGACGGGTTGCACCGTCGTGCTTTTTGAAAACGGCGCGGTGGCGGGTGTCGACGTGCGGGGCAGTGCGCCGGGCACGCGCGAGACGGATTTGCTGCGTCCCATGAACACGGTACAGCAGGCAAACGCGTTTGTGCTTTCGGGGGGCAGCGCGTTTGGACTTTCGGCGGCGGACGGTGTGATGCGCTGGCTGGAGGAAAAGGGAATGGGATTTGATACCGGCGTGGCGCGTGTTCCAATCGTGCCTGCGGCGGTGCTTTTTGACCTTGCGTTTGGCAGTGCGGATGTGCGGCCGGACGCCGCGGCAGGGTATGCGGCGTGTGAAAACGCTTCAAACAAGCCGCTGGCTCAAGGGAAAACGGGCGCGGGGACGGGCGCAACGGTCGGCAAGGCGTCGGGTATGCCGCTTTGCGCACGCGGCGGCTTTGGTACGTCGTCGATTCTACTGTCCGGCGGCGTGATCGTCGCGGCGGGGTTTGCGGTAAACGCTTTGGGAGACATATATGACCACACAACAGGTCAAAAGATAGCTGGTATGAAGGGCGGCAGGGTGAGCGATGTGCTCATGGACAGCGACGGATTGGATTTTTCTGGACAGAACACGACAATTGGTATCGTGGGCACCAACGCTGCGTTAACCAAGGAGCAGGCAAATAAGCTTGCCGCGATGGGGCAGGATGGCATCGCGATGTGCATCCGACCCTCTCACACGATGTTTGACGGCGATACGGTTTTTGCTTTCGGCACAGCAGAGTGCGAGGGCGATTTCAATGCGATACTGGCGGCCGGAGCGGAAGTGGCGGCGAGAGCCATCGCTAACGCGGCTTGGGAGGCAAACGCATGATCATCGGCACAGGCGTGGATATCGTCGAAATTGGACGGATCACCAAGGCGGCCAGCAAAGAGCGGTTTATGGAGAGAATCTATTGCGATGCCGAGATCAGGATTTTTGAGGCGTGCCGCTTAAAAATGGAGACGGTGGCGGGGCGGTTTGCGGCCAAGGAAGCGGTATTAAAGGCGCTTGGCTGCGGCCTTGGTGATATACCGATGCGCTGCATCGAAGTGCTGCGCGCGTCGTCGGGTCAGCCTTATATTTCGCTTTCGGGTGAGGCACGGCAAAAGGCGGAGGAACTCGGTGTGAAGCGTATGCATGTGTCCATTTCCCATTCAGCACTGTACGCAGTGGCACAGGTCATCGCGGAAGGAGACGAAAAATGATATTTGTGCTGCGAAAAAACGATATGCAAGCGCTCGATAGGCACATGATAGAAGAGCGTAAAATACCGTCGCTTGTGTTGATGGAAAACGCGGCGTTCGGTATGACGATGGCAATTTCACAGCGCTTTGATAAAACAACGAAAATTGTTGTGATCTGCGGCGCAGGCAACAACGGCGGTGATGGCTTTGCGGCGGCAAGGCAGCTGGAAGCCAAGGGCTATGAGGTGAAGGTGTGTCTCGTGGGCAAGGCAGACGCGCTCAAAGGTGATGCGGCCGTGAATGCGGCTTTCTTCGGCTCGCGCATCATCGAGATTGAAAACGAGGACACCGCACAGGAACAGCTTAGCGCTCTTTCGGGCTGCGTGGTGATCGACGCGGTTTTTGGCGTGGGGCTCTCGCGAGATGTGACAGGGCTTTACGCGGCAGTGATAAAGCTGATGAATGAAAGCGGCGCATATATCGTGGCGTGCGATATCGCGTCGGGTATCGACGCGGACACGGGCGCGGTGCGCGGTATTTCGGTGCGCGCTGATGAGACAGTGACGTTCCAGTGCGTAAAACCGGGGCATCTGTTGTTTCCGGGACGCGATCATACGGGTACGCTGACCGTCAAGGAGATCGGCGTTTCAGACGGGTTCATTCAAGGACAGATGGGCTTGGCTGATAAGGTGATGTTGCAGAGGCGAAACGCCGATACGCATAAGAGCAGCTTCGGTAAGCTTGCCTGTATTGCGGGAAGCCAAGGGCTGTCGGGCGCGGGAATCATGTGCGTGAGCGCGGCATTGCGTGCGGGTGCGGGGCTCGTCACGGCGGGCGTGCCCGCTTGCCTGCAAAGCGTTTTTTCGGGGCGTTTACCTGAGAGTATGACGTTTGCGCTGGACGATTTTTCGGGCAGTTTGTCGGAGAACTGTATCGGCGGGCTGCAAAAGCTGATGACAGGCAAAACGGCGCTAGTGGCGGGGCCGGGGCTGTCTGTCAGCGACGGCGCGGCGTCGGCTGTACGCCATCTCGTGACGCATGATGATATCCGTAAGGTGTTCGACGCGGACGCGCTCAATATCATTGCGCAGGATATTGGTGTGTTGGCGCAGAAAAAAGGCGACATCGTATTAACGCCGCATCCGGTGGAGTTCTCGCGTCTGAGCGGCAAATCCATTGAAGAGATAAAGCGAAGCCCGCTGGAGCATGCGTGCGTTTTTGCGAAGCAATATGGTGTGACGCTGCTGCTTAAAGGCGCGACGACGATTGTGACGGACGGAGAACGGACGATGTTTGTTACGGCGGGAACGCCGGGCATGGCGCGCGGCGGCAGCGGCGATGTGTTAACAGGCGTGATCGGCGGCTTGATGTGCGGCGGAAAAGAAGGCGGAATGGCGGGCTTTGAAGCGGCTGTATCCGGCGCATATATATGCGGCAAGGCGGGTGAAGCCGCGGCGCGGGATTTGGGTGCGCTTTCCATGACGGCCTTGGATACGCTAAATTACATTGCCGAGGTGACAAAGGAAATGATGGAGTAGATGAGGGACTTTGTTCCGTAATTGCTTCACAAAGAAGGATGTTGTGAATTCGGACATCCTTTTTTTATCCAACGCAGAAATCCTTTTTGCCTGCGCTCTTCTTTGCTTACCCTATGATACGTTTTTTGGTATCCGATTAAGTATAAAAAAAGGAAAACAACACATACAGAGAGGTAGAGGTCTTTAAAGTCAAACGTGAACCAATTAAACAAACGCACAAAATCTAAGCTGCCACCCCAAAACACCACATCGATGAACGAACCGCAAATGCCTGCCGCGGCAAAGCAAAAGAATCCACTTACTAAAGTACGTGAGTTATCCAGCAGATATATAAAATATCTATAAACAAGGATGACTGCGGCTAAAAAGAACACCTGCAAGGCGACCATTAATGCGACCGGCGTCTGAAACTCAGCCATACTGGCGACCCATGTTAAATTCGTATTGAACATAGGATGAAAAGACAGAATACCGGGGACGATCACAAAGCCTGTGTTGAAGAAGAAATGTGAAATGATCAGCTTCATCGATTGATCAAATGCCAGTAATGCAGCAGAATAAAATATCACTCTTTTCATAAAACCCTCCCAGGTATAAACAGCACATGGAATCGGACAGTTTTATTATTAGATGTAGCTTTTTTCCCGGCTCAGCCCCTAATCGCGATAAGCCCCGATGATGCGGTCAATTTCATAGTTACTGAAGCACAGCGTAATCAATGGGCTGAACATCAATTTTCGTTGCTCCGGCTCATCAGCCCCACGATGGCGAGGAAATACGAATGAAATCCAAGCCCCGATATCTGGCCGATGCAGCCGGCCGCCGTCACGGAATTGTGGCGGAAATCCTCACGCGCCGCAATATGGCTCAAATGCACCTCCACGGCTGGAATATTCACCGCTTTGAGCGCGTCGAGTATCGCATAGCTGTAATGTGTGTATGCGCCGGGGTTAATCACGATGCCGTCATACACGCCCGCAGCTGCTTGGATTTTGTCGATCAGCGCGCCTTCGCTGTTAGACTGATACGCGTCGATCGTGATACTGTGTGTTTTCGCGAAATCGTCAAGTTTTTCGAGCAGTGCCGCGTAATCCTGCTTGCCGTAAATGTCCGGCTCGCGCGAACCCAAAAGGTTTAAATTGGGACCGTTGATCACAAGTATTTTCATTTTCTCATTTCCTCCAGCTTCAATTTTATTTGTTTGGCGCACTGCTGCGCGGTGCCGTTGTTAACAACCGTTAAGTCAGCGTATTGCCGGTATAGCGTGTGCCGCTTGTTGTAAAGCGTGATAAGGTGTTCGCGTCCGCCTGCGAGCAGCGGACGGTTCGCTGTATCGATTTCACTCAGAAGCGTCTCAAGCGGTCTGTCGATACACACGATGATGCCTGTCTCTTTGAGCGCGTCCATCGCGGCGCATGTCTGCACGATGCCGCCGCCCGTGGAGATCACGGTGTTTTGCCGCTGCGACGTTTGCCGCGCGGTTTGAAGCTCCATTTCGCGAAACGCCGCTTCGCCCTGAGAAGCAAATATGTCTGAAATGCGCCCGTGATGTGCCTCGATGAGCGCGTCGGTGTCTGCGAATTCCATAGACAATTTCTCGGAGATAAGGTGTCCCACAGTGGATTTACCGCTGCCCGGCATGCCGATGAGCACGATGTTGGTGCGCGGGGCAGGGGTTTTAAGCGCGTTGTCAATCGTTCGGCAGATGTCTGCGTCAAACGCTTTGCCCGTCCAAATTTCCTGTGCTTTGAGCGCCTGTGCGCAGAGCATCCAAAGCCCGTTGGCAACCCGCTTGCCCATCAGTGCGGCTTTCTTCAACAGCAGCGTTTTTTCCGGATTGTATATCATATCTGCCACGTTTGCGCACTTTTGTATCACCTCATCGGATACGGGGCATTCGTCCGTGTGGGGATACATTCCCGAAGGCGTCGCGTTGATGAGCACATCAATGGTGTCTATGACGTTCAGCGCATCGTAGCCCACGCCATTGAGAGCCGGGTCGGCTTTTTCGGGGCGACGGCTCACAACAAAAGCCTCGGCGGCATTTTCATTCTTGGCGAGACTCAATGCGCATCGCGCCGCGCCGCCCGAACCCAATATCACCACACGTTTGCCGCAAAGCGCAAAGCCGTTTTGCTCCAGCAGCGATTTTAAACCAAAGTAATCGGTGTTGTGGCCGATGCGCCGTCCGGAAGAAAAATGCACCGTATTCACAGCGCCGATGGCCTCCGCTTGGGGTGTGATGACGTCAAGATATTGCATCACCGCCGTTTTATGCGGTATGGTCACGTTAACGCCGCGAAAGCCTTGGTTTTGCAGGTCGTTTAGCCTCCCGCCAAGCTCTTTCTCGGTTGTTTCAAACAGCGAATACTGTCCCGTCTGTCCTGTGAGATACCAATATTTTTCGTGTATCTGCGGCGATAGGCTGTGAGAGAGCCTGCCGCCGATCAGTCCTGTCTTTATCATCACGTCTCCTTACAGCGACATACGCGGATAAGACCCGAGCCATATCAGATCCGCCGCGCACGTTTTGGCCTGCTCAAGCACATGCTTGACTTGCTTGTCCTCCGCGCTGCCCTCAAAGTCGAGATGGAACAGGTATTCAAACGGTCTGTCCTTCAGCGGGCGGGATTCCAGCTTCAGCACATTGATGCCGTTGAATGTTTTGAGCATATCGCAGAGCGAGCCGGGCCGGTGTTCCACCTTAAAAACGATACTCGTTTTGTCGCATGTCGCGTTGAGAATCGGTTTTCTTGCGACCACCACAAAGCGTGTGGAATTGCCCTGGCTGTTTTGTATATTGGCTGCGAGCACTTTCAGCCCGTATTCCTTGGCGGCTTGAACGGACGCGATACACCCGACTGTTTTGTTTTTTAGTTCACTGACACTCATGGCCGCCTGTGCCGTGCTGAGCGCGGGGTAGGCGCTGATTTGCGGATGAGAATGCAAAAAACGGCTGCACTGCGCGATGGGTTCGGGGTGAGAGCAAACCATCTCAATATCCTCCAGCACCGCGTCTTCAAGCCCGAGCAGACTGTGCTCTACCTTCAGCAGACGCTCAGCGACGATGTAATAGCCGTATTTGGCGAGCAGATCCACCACGGCTGTGATGCTGCCCGTTTCGGTGTTTTCAGCCGGCAGCATCGCGCGACCGATTTCGCCGCGCCTTAACGCTTCAAACATGTCCTCAAACGTGTCGTAGCTTTTCAGCGGCGCGTCTTCTCCGAAAGCCTGGCACGCAGCGATATGCGAGAAAGAGCCGCGCAGACCCAAGTGACCGATGACCTTGCATTCTTGGTTGCCTGTGTCTTCGCCGGGCTTTAAGTGTGTGTGCTGGCGCTGCTTGCTCAAATCCATGAGCGCACGGAAAAACCGCCTCGCCACCTCGCCGTTTGCGCCGTCATCCAATCGCGAGAGCGCACGTGAGATAACGGCGTTTTCGCGGCCTGCGTCAAATACAGGCATGCCGTAGCGCTTTTTAACCGCCGCAATGTCGTCCGATGTGCGCATGCGCGCCTCAAAAAGCGGCACGAGCTGAGAATCAATATCGTCTATTCTTTCGCGCAGATCGCGGATGTCTTCCTCGTATCCCATTTATAGTCCCCTTTCTGTCATCAAGTCCAGCATGCAAACATTCGCCGCCGCTTCAATCACCGCCGCCGCGCGCGGTACAATGCACGCGTCGTGACGTCCCTTCACGGATGCCGTTTCCTGCGTTATCGTTTTAAGGTTCACTGTTTGCTGTGGTTTTGATATGGACGGCGTTGGCTTGATGACCGCTTCAAATACCACGGGCATGCCGCTGGTGATGCCGCCGAGAATACCGCCGTTGTGGTTGGTCTCAGTGACAATTTTACCGTCTTTCACAGCGTAGGCATCGTTGGCTTCGCTGCCGCGCATCTGAGCGAATCCAAAGCCCGACCCAAACGAGATGCCTTTGACAGCGGGAATCGCAAAAAGCAGCGATGCCAGACGGCTCTCCGCTGTGTCGAACATTGGGCTGCCAAGGCCTGCGGGTAAGCCGCATACCGCGCATTCAACGATGCCGCCCACCGAATCGCCTTCGGCTGCGGCCTGCTTGATCTGCGTTTCCATCGCCGCACGCTTTGCTTCGTCGATCAGAGGAAAACGCATGGCGGCAAGGCTTTGTGCCTGCTGATGCGTAATGCTTGTAAGGTCAAAAGCGGCATCTTCCACATCTGCAATGCGGCGAATATGCGTGGCTGCGTATATGCTTTTTTTAGAAAGCACCTGAGCCGCTACCGCACCCGCGAAAACGAGCGGGGCAGTCAGCCGACCGGAAAAATGACCGCCGCCGCGCGGGTCATTAAAACCGTTGTATCTCACATAGCCTGTATAGTCCGCGTGTCCCGGACGATTGAGGCGTTCGTCGTAGTCGCTGCTGCGCTGGGCGTTGTTATGGAACAGTACGCAGAGCGGTGTCCCCGTGGAAAAACCGTTAGCGTAGCCGCTCACGATCTCGAAATCGTCCGCCTCGTGGCGCTTTGTGGACCATGCTTCACTGCCTGCGCGCCGTCTGTCCAAAAATGCGCGGATCTGCGGGAAATCAAGCTCGGTGCCGGGATGCAGGCCGTTTATCACCGCGCCGATTTTGGGCCCGTGTGATTCGCCGAATATGTCGATGGTGAAATGGCGTCCCCATATACTGCTCATTTGATATTTCCTCCCAATGCTTTTAAGTCGTCGTAAAACTTCGGGTATGATTTATCGATACATTCTCCATTTGGTATACGGATATCGCCTGTGCCCCCCGCAGCCGCGACCGCAAACGCCATCGCGATACGGTGATCGCCGAACGTATCGATCGTGCCGCCGCGAAGAACGCCGCCGCGGATAATGAGTTCATCGTCCGTTTCGGCGGCCTGTATGCCGAGGCTGTTTAGGTTCACCGCCAATGCGTGCAGGCGGTCGCATTCCTTGATGCGCAGCCGCGCTGCGCCCGTGATGCGCGTTTCGCCTTTTGCGAACGCCGCCGCGATCGCAAGAGGCGGGACAAGATCCGGACACTGCGATACATCGATAACCGTGCCTGAAAGCTTTGATTGTTTGACGGTCAGAGAATTGTTCTTTGGCGTGATGGCCGCGCCCATGCGCCGCACGATGGAGACGATGGCGCTGTCCGGCTGAAGCGAATGCGCGTTCAGTCCCGCAATAGTAATATCGCCCGCAATCGCGCCCGCAACGATGAAAAACGCCGCCTGAGAATAATCACCCTCCACAACGATGTTGCGCGGCTGATAGCGCTGATCGCCCTTGATGGTGTATTCGTCACCCGATACGCCAATTTCAATGCCGAAATGGCGCAGCATGTTCACCGTTAGATCCACGTATCCGCGCGATTCAAAGCCGCCGAGCACGGATACGGCGGAATCCTCTTGCAGCATGGGCAGTGCGAACAATAGTCCCGTCACGTACTGGGAGCTCACACGCCCGTCCACGCACATCTTGCCGCCGTTGAGCCTGCCCGATACGGTCAGTGGCAGATTTGCGTCCGCAGGACGGGTATAGCGGATGCCCTGTGAGTCAAATATCCGCAAGTACGCGTCTATGGGCCGATAGGGCAGACGACCGCGTCCGGTAAATGTCTTCGTGCCGTTCAGCGTGCACGCGACAGGGATAAAAAAACGCAGAGTCGAGCCGGATTCGGCGCAATCAATGACGGTTTCGCCCGACAGGGCAAGCCCGCCGTCCACGGTCAGCGTGTGGTACCGTTGGTCTTCTTCAATAGAAATATCGCAGCCCAGCGCGCGGCACGCGCCCACCGTGGCGAGAATATCGCTTGACAGGTCCACATTGCCGACCACACTGCGCCCTTTTGCAAGCGCCGCCGCGATGATGGCACGGTGCGCAGCGCTTTTGGAGGGCGGTACGGTGACTGTGCCTTGATAGGTTCCGGGTAAAACGGTAATGTTCATAATGACTTCCTTATATAAAGCTTTTTGCGTCGCTGCCCGGTATCTGGTGCAGGTAAGACTGACCCGGCTCTAAAATCAGCACAAGATTGAGTTTGTCAGCAACGTTCTTTTTATCGACAAGGATGCCCTTTAATATCTCGTCTTTGTCATATGCGGATATGTCGTGCGGCAGCCCCATCTTCTGTAATACAGCCGCGATGCGCTGCACACTGCCTGCCTTGGTGAGCCCCATGCGCTCCGATGCGGCGGTGATGGCCGCCATGCCGATGGCTACCGCGCGTCCGTGTGTCATGGGCCTTTTTTGTGCGGCGCACAGGCGTTCGATGCCGTGACCGATGGTGTGTCCGAAATTCAGCAGCATGCGTTCTCCCATGTCCTTTTCGTCCGCGGCGACCACATCTCTTTTGATGGACAGGCACCGCGTGATCCATGAGGAGAGAATATCTGAATCCGCGTGAATGGTGCCGCTTTGCTCAAGCTGTATAAACATATCCGCGTCACGGATAAGCGCGTATTTAATGAGCTCGCTCATGCCGTCCGCAAAGTCGGGCTCTGGCAGCGTCTGCAGCAAAGCTGTGTCCACAAATACCGCACTTGGCTGGTGAAACGCGCCCACCAGATTTTTGCCTTCGGGCAGGTTGATCGCGGTTTTGCCGCCCACGGCGCTGTCAATCTGAGCAAGCAATGAGGTCGGAATCTGTACACAGCGCAGACCTCGAAGGAACACCGCAGCGACGAATCCGGCCAAATCGCCCACGACGCCGCCTCCCAGCGCCACAATCACATCCGCACGGTTATAGCTGCGCTGCGCGAGTTTGCTTAACAGACGGGCAAAGACATCCGCGCTTTTTGCGCCTTCGCCCGGCTTCACGGTGAGCAGATCGTAGCGCAAACCCGCAGCTTCACAAGCGGCGGTCACGTTCTTTGCATACAAAGCGCTTATGTTATCGTCCGTGATGATGGCAATACGGCTTTGTGGGAACATGTCTTTTAGACGCTCAGGGATGCTTTGCATCAGCCCTTTTTCTATATATACGGGGTATTCGCACGTTCCCGCGCGCATGGTCAGCGTGTTCATATGGTTACTCCTTTTGCCATGTTGCTTAAAAGGATTTCAAGTTTATCTCTGTCACGTTCGGCCAGTGCGCTGTCAATCGTATCGAGATTGTGCTTTAGTCGCGCAAGGCTCCGCTGCAAATATTCTGCGTTATCCATCAATAGTCCTGCCCAGAGAGGCGCGTTTAAGTCGGCCACGCGCGTGATGGCGTGAAAACTGCCGCCCGCGAAACGCTCCAGCCCTTTACCGACCGCATAAACCGCGAGTGCGGCCACATGCGGCAGATGGCTCAAATCCGCCACCACCGCGTCGTGCAGCGCGGGGGAGAGGCACGTCATTTCACCGCATTGCAGCGCCTTGCATAAAAACTTCGCCCATTCGAGCGCTGTATCTGTTGTCTTTTCGGTGGACGTCAGTATCAGCGGCGCGTCTTTAAAGAGCGCCGCTTTGGAATGAGCAAACCCGGCCTTTTCGCTGCCCGCCATCGGATGCAGGCACAGCAGCGCGTGACGCGGCTCAACCGCATCATACAGCGCGTCCACAAGCGCCGTTTTGAGCCCTGATAGCTCGGCGAACACGCCGCCGTCTTTAAGCCTTTGCTTTACCTGCTCGTAGATGGCGGGGACGGCATGGGGCGGCAGTGCGCATATCACGATATCAAAGCATTGATCGTTATCCGCAAACCCCGCTTCAATCACGCCTTGCGCTTTGGCGGCTTCGATGGATTCTATATCGGTATCCAGTGCACTAATGTGCGTGCTGCCCGCGCCCGAAAGAGCTTTAGCGACGGAGCCGCCGATCAGCCCAAGGCCCGCGATGAGTATACGGCTGTCTGTAAATCGTGCTTCCATTATATCTTCCTGCCCATCAGCTCCGCCGCGCCCTTTAGCTTTTGCGTCACGTCAGAGAATTTCTCGGGCAGCAGCGACTGCTTGCCGTCCGAAAGCGCCTCGGTGGGGGTCTCGTGCACCTCAATCATGACACCGTCTGCGCCTGCGCAGATGGCCGCCACGGCGAGCGGTTCCACGGCCCACCACAGACCTGTGGCATGGCTCGGGTCAACGATCACCGGAAGATGGCTCTGGCGTTTGATGACGGGCACGGCGGAGATGTCTAATGTGTTGCGCGTGGCTGTTTCAAACGTGCGGATGCCGCGTTCGCACAGTATCACGTTGGGGTTGCCGCCCGATACGATATATTCGGCGCTCATCAGCCATTCCTCGATGGTGGCGCTAAGGCCCCTTTTTAAGAGCACAGGCGTTTTGGATTTACCAAGCTCTCTTAACAGCACAAAGTTTTGCATGTTGCGTGCGCCCACCTGAATCACGTCCACCTTCTCGACAAACAGATCGACAAATTCGACGCTCGTAATTTCAGTGACGATGGGGAGTCCTGTTTCCGCTTTGGCAGTTTCCAAGTATTTAAGACCTTGTGTGCCAAGCCCCTGAAAACGGTAAGGGCTGGTGCGCGGCTTAAACGCGCCGCCGCGAAGAAAATTCGCGCCCGCCGCCTTTACCTTGTGCGCGGTGGAGACAATTTGCTCCTCGCTCTCCACGCTGCACGGGCCCGCCATCAAGGCAAGCTGCCTGCCGCCGATGGAAAAGCCATTGCCCTTGACGATGGTATCGTCCGGATGAAACGCACGGTTCACCTTTTTGTAAGGCTCCTGTACGCGCATCACTTTTCTGACCACACTGCGTTCTTGAATGGGCTCAGTGTCCAACGCGGATGTGTCTCCGATCAGGCCGAGTATTGAGTAATTCACGCCGTCCATACGCTGCACCTCAAGCGAATAATCGTGCTGAAGAGAGTGTATGAGTTCATCGACCTTCTGTTTTTCTGCCCCTGGTTTTAAGATAATAATCATTTTTTGTCCTCCGTTCTTCCGTCCTGCAAAGGAGCGTTTTTGCTCCCGGTGTTTTTTGCACATGGGTGCAAATTTAAAAAGGGAGCCCGGTAATGAGCTCCCTTTGCTGACACTGTTATTAGACTGTTTTGGTAATCAAGCAACCCATGACCGTTTGTATCCATCGTATTCATTTAACATAAAGTATCCGAAGCCATAATAGCTCCGGCTGCTAAACGAAAAATATCGATTGGACATTGAAACGTTCATGCCTGCTCCTCAAATTTTGTTTGCCTTATTATATGCAAAGAAGTTTTATTTCGTCAAGCAAAATATGAAAAAGATTATGTCAAGACTTCCATAAGACTTCCATAAGACTTCCATATGCAGAACATCCGTTGTTTTTTCAATGGGCGTAATTGCTGGTTTTAAAGACAAAAATCACAGCTTTGCTCAATATTCAACGTCTCAAAATAAAGCTTCTCCAACGGTATCCATTCAGTGACAAAGCGTTTCAGCAAGGCTTTGCCGCTTCTTTTGCGTATACGCGCAATCTGCGTGTCTTCATCGGTTTTCAAAAATAGCTTCAGATCATAGAGCGTTGACAGCGTAGGATGCAGGCTGTATACACCTTCGACGATATTCAGCGCTTTGTGACAAACGGTCACAGCATCTTTATAGCCGTTCGTTATACAGCTGTAAGGGCGATACGAGAAACTGCCGCCGTTTTTAAGAGCCGCTGCAATTTCCTCTGCGAAACGTTCATAATCCACGTTGCCGCCCGGTTCACTTAAGCGCTTTTGTGTTTTACGCTCTGGCGGCAGAAAAAAGTCGTCCATGTGAAACACGTTGCAGTCATATTCGGCGGCAAGCAAGTGGGCAAGCGTGGTTTTGCCGCTGGCGCTGCCGCCGTCTATTGCGACGGTGACGGTCGGTCTGTCTGTCAGCAGCGCGTCAATCCGTTTGAATACGTCAATATAATCGGTATACGCTGTTTTCATCTTGCGATTGCTCATGCTGACAACGTTGTATCCATATTTTTATCTTTGTTTTTGTCCAGTGCCATTACGATTATCGGAATCAGTATGAGCTGAAGCGCAATGCCCGGCAATGCTTTTAATACCGCACCGCCCATAAACATTGCCCATGTAAACGCGGTATCCCCCAAACCGTACAGCACAAAGCTGACTGCGCCCCAGACCATCCGTCCTGCGGTCATGGATAAAAGCAGCACGGCGTAGATACACACTGGCTTTTTTGGGAAACGCTTATACAGCAGCCCTGTCATTAGACCGTATACGGCGAGCTCGAACGCCATCGCGACGGCAATAGGAAACATCGGCGGCAAACCAAACAGCGCGCTTCTTAGCAGCGGCGCAGCGGCGCCCACTGCAAGCCCGTAACGCCAGCCGCAAAAATATCCGCACAGCAGCACCGGAATATGCATGGGCAGCAGCATGTTGCCGATTTGGGGTATCTGTCCCGTTAAGAATGGCAGCAGCAGACCCAGCGCGAGAAACAATCCGGCCAGAGCCACTTTTTTCGTAGATAACGATTTCATAACAAAAAGTCCTCCGCAATAAAAAATACCACAAGCATCAGCCTTCCTTTGCGGAAAAGCGGATACCTTCATGGTATCATTGCAAAACCACGCCACTGTATAACTCAACCGGCCTCGTGCCGATCTATACATATTTAGCGATGTATAGATTAAAACACATTTTATCTTTCGGGTCAATATCCGACGATCGTAAGTTCCCAAAGTAAATTCCACAGCAGGTAAACCGTAGAAATAACCACGGGAAAAGCGGAAGTATGTGTAGGACTCATGAGAAACAAAAGTAAAAAGTCACGATAGAAACAGGACTTATAAAAAAATGAATGCATGAGGA
>QKIQ01000074.1 GCA_003249555.1 Clostridia bacterium
CACCCAGACCAAACCAAAACAATCCGAACCTTTTCTTCATTGACGAATGGTTCGGATTGTTTGATTTTGATTACCTTTTTGTAATTATGGAAGATTAAATCATATATTAATAGTAAAAAAATCGATTATATATTGGTCAACCTTGGAATCCTCATTTTTATTTCATGGTCATTTTTGTCCGAAAATAACCCCAATTCTATTCTGCCATCTCTTTAAATCGAGATTTCAGGTCAGCGTACAGTCCCCGATACGTCTTGTACAACCTGTCGTATGCCGCCACATTCTCGGGTATCGGCATCGTCAGCGTATCGTCTTGAAGCAGCTCGGCCGCGTGCTCAATACTGCGCCACACGCCCGCACCCACGCCCGCGACAACTGCCGCGCCGTACGCGCCGCCTTCCGCTGCGCCCTTTTGCGTTTTCACAGGCAAACCAAAAATGTCTGCCTGAATCTGCCGCCACACCGCGCTTTTGCTCGCGCCGCCCGAAGAAATCACTTCGGTGGGCTTGAGCGTTGGTGCCGCGTTTTTTATCAGCTCGTAAATGTCGCGCAGACCAAAAGTGACGCCTTCCATCACCGCGCGCGCCATGTCGCCTTTGTCCGTCAACAACGACAGACCAAAGAACACGCCCCGCGCATCCGGATCCGGGTACGGACAGCGTTCGCCCGTCAGGTACGGCAAAAACAGCAGATTCTTAGCCCCCACCGGGCTCTGAGCCGCCTGTGCGTCAAGCATCTTATACGAATCGTTGTACAACGTATTCTTGAACCACTCAAGCGATCCGCCCGAGCTTAGCTGACAGCCGAACGCCTGCCATTTATCTCTCGCGTTGTTGCAAAAAAACTGCAGCCTGCCGCCGTCGTTTTTCCCGAATGCGTCGAGCGCCATCGATACCACGCCGGACGTCCCGACAATGACACCGACGGTGCCTTCTTTCACAATACCCATGCCCGTCGTCTGTATCACCGCATCGCCGCCGCCCGCGTACACCGGCATCCCCATCGGCAACCCGGTCGCTTCCGCGGCGTCCGCAGTAACATGCCCCACAATGTCATCGCTTTCACAGCACTTGGGGAAAATATCGCGGCTGAACCCAAGCTTATCAATCAGGGAAAAATTCCACTGGCGTTTTTCCACGTCAAAAAGCCCCGTGCCCGATCCGTCGGACACTTCTGTCGCTTTCTCGGCCGTCATCATGAACCGTATGTAATCCTTGGGCATCAGGAATGTATCGATCTTTTGAAACACTTCGGGCTCATGCTTTTT
This sequence comes from Clostridia bacterium, assembly GCA_003249555.1. GTDB lineage: Bacteria > Bacillota > Clostridia > Christensenellales > SZUA-584 > SZUA-584. Next base: position 1,268 of record QKIQ01000074.1, read on the forward strand.
TACCCATAATATTTTGCCGCCCGTAAAGCCGGTCAGCATCGTGTTGTTCGTGTAAGAAAGCAAGCCTTCCACACCGCCTGCCGCAGCGATGATCTCGTCACACTCCGCTTGCGTTCTCTGGTCGTTCCAAAGTATTGCCGGACGCAGCACGCGATTGTCTTTATCCAGCGCGACCAGACCGTGCATCTGTCCGGAAAACCCGAGAGCGATGATATCGTTTTTGTCTGCACCGCTTTTTTGTACCGCCTGTTTCATGGCTTTTTGCGTTGCCGACCACCAGTCCGCCGGATCCTGCTCGCTCCACCCTGCCTTGGGTGTAAAAAGCGGATACCCTTGTGTGCACGATGCCACAACTTGCGCGTTCTCGTCAATAACGATACACTTCACACCCGATGTGCCCACATCGATTCCCGCGATATATTTCATATGCCCCCCTATACGCTCATGATATATTCGTTAAGCATCGACTCCAAATACTCCTGCATTCCCGAGCTGTTCTCAATTTCTTTCAGATCCAGCGCGTACGTTTCAAGTGATTTAAAGTCTGCTTTTCCATCGGATATCTCTTTGCCAATGCCTGCAGCATAGCTGCTGTACCGTTCTGTCACAAACCGATCGAGCACCCCGTCGTCCATGATCTTCTGCGCCGCTTTGAGACCTTTGGCAAACCCGTCCATGCCTGCCGCATGTGCGTAGAAAATATCTTCCGGTTTATACGACGCGCGACGCGGCTTGGCGTCGAAGTTCAGCCCGCCTTTGGTGAAACCGCCCATTTTGAGCACCTCCAGCATACAAAGCGTCGTTGTATACAAGTCCGTCGGAAACTGGTCGGTATCCCATCCCAGCAGCATATCGCCCTGGTTGGCGTCGATAGAGCCCAGCATACCGTTGATGCGCGCCACCATTAAATCATGCTGGAACGTATGCCCCGCCAGCGTGGCGTGGTTGGCTTCCACGTTGAATTTAAAGTACGAATCGAGACCGTATGTTCTCAAAAACGCAATGCCCGATGCCACATCAAAATCATATTGGTGCTTTGCGGGTTCCTTGGGCTTGGGTTCTATAAGAAACTGACCGTCAAACCCGATCTCTTTGGCGTAGTCCACCGCCATATGCATAAAGCGGGCCATGTTGTCCTGCTCGCGCTTCATGTCAGTGTTCAAAAGCGTTTCATATCCTTCCCGTCCGCCCCAAAACACATAGTTTTCGCCGCCCAGCTCTTTGGTGACCTCCATCGCTTTTTTCACCTGCGCCGCCGAATACGCGAACACATCAGCATTACAACTGGTGGACGCCCCGTGCATAAAGCGCGGATTGGAAAACAGGTTGGCCGTGCCCCACAGCAGCTTGATACCGGTGTCCGCCATCATCTTTTTCACGAGACTCACGATCTCGTCCAGATTCTTATTGGATTCTTTCAGCGTGGTGCCTTCGGGCGCGATGTCTCTGTCGTGGAAACAAAAATACCCGATGCCGAGCTTCTGCATGATCTCAAACGCGGCGTATACACGCTCTTTCGCCATTTCCATGGGCGACGACGCACTTTGCCACGGCCGTTTCGCCGTGCCCGGGCCAAACGGATCCGAGCCTTCGCCGCACATCGTATGCCAGTAGGCAAGCGAGAACTTGAGCTGCTGCTTCATCGTTTTGCCGCCCACCAGCTCATCCGCGTTATATTGCCGGAAGCAAAGGCCTTGCTTCATTCTGTCATCAGTATACTCGACTTTCTTCACATTTGCAAAATACTCTCTCATTTTGTACTCCTATATATTATCAATTTCTTCTCTGGCTATTTCAACCCATCTGGTGATATTGACTGGATTGTTGCCTAAAGTATGGTTGTCTTTCATCATCAATTCGACAACACAGCCTTTTGCCGCAGCCAGCGTCTCCCTCAGCTCTTTCCTCACAACGTCTTCGTCCATACGGGCGGTTGCAAGCGGCGACGGAGACGGTTTGACAGACATGATATAGTCTTTTCCAAGCTGCTCCGCCATCACCCTCTTGTTTGCCCAAGGCGAGGACGACACACGCCTCAGACGCGGGATTGTACTGACATACTCCCATCTGACGTCAATAGGTTCGCAGCAGCCATAGCAGTTAAGCCCGAATCGTTCAAGTATCGGGATTTGATACGGCAGTATGAACTCGGCAAACATCTGAGGACTGACCCCCACCGTCTCCTGGCTTTCACAGAAGCCCCACATATCCTTTGTTGAGACGTTTCCTGTAATCTCGTCCGGTTTTGGCAGCTCATTCGTCCACCCGAAGCCCCCTGATCCTACATATGTGCCTTGTGTATTGGAAGAAAGAAATCCGTTTTGCTCAAACCAATCAAGCCTTTTTAAATATCCGATGCTTAATAGCTGCATCATCGCGTGAACCTTATCAGGCTCCAGAATCAAATCCATCATCAGGTTATCCAGACCGCGCAGGTTGATGAAATCCCATGTCATGCCCAGCGTCCACCACCAAATGTTCTTTCTGCGCACCATCAGCAAACCGTCAAACACTTCGTGCGCAAGCGCCAGCATCGTATCCGAAGCTTCTTTGTCGATTAAAACCTCAGGAAACTGCACTTTGCACAGATCAGCCTCGTAATCCATGATGGCCGGATCAACGATATAACTGCCGCCGTTTTCCCCACCGTGCTTTTGCAGTTCAACGCCCCATCCGGAGTCAGCGTAGCAGTATGGCACGTCGAAAAACGGTTCTATGACTTTGTCATCTTTCATGTTCTCCGCCCAGAATATCTGTTTGCGCAAAAACATTTCCCATACACGGGCGAGCGGATCGTGGCAAACCAATTCCTCGGCCAGTACAATCTCATTCCAGCCATTTTCCGGGTCGGCAAAAATCATTGGACGCTCGGGTTTTAAGTCATTGTGCAGTGTCCAAAGACGTGCCTTTTCTTTCTCGATATCACGCTCGGAAATTTCCCGTACCCGTCTGGCAAGGTCCCGCAGTGTTTCCTTTTCAATTCTATTAAATACATATTTTGTATCTATTTCGGATATCATAGGATAACCCGCAGCCGTTTGCATCGTTGCCGGGTCTTTTGCTTGTTCGATTAACATAACTTTCTCCTAAAACTGATTGTTCTTTAAACTTTGTTCTTTATAATTCAGCGGGCTTAGTCCCATTATGCGTTTGAAAACCACGCAGAAGTAGTGCTGTGTGCTGTAGCCAACCATTTCGGAAACTTCGCCCACACGATGATCTGTATTTTTAAGCAGCTCAGCTGCGTATTTGATTCTCAGTTTTGTGAGGTATTCGGCAAACGTCATTCCCACTTCTTTTTTAAACTGCTTACTTAAATAACTGATGCTAACACATAGCTTTTCCGCAATTTGCTGAAAACTCAACTCATTGTTTCGATAGTTCTTACCTATATAATCAACCGCCGTCTGCACGATGTCAGAATACTTTTTATTCATCTCTTGCAGCATGCTATGGTAATTCAGGTAAATGTTTTCGAGTCCGCCGGCGATGCGCTCACACCTGATCTTAATTTCGTATTCGCAAATGACACCCAGCCTCTTTTCGAGTGACTGCATTTCACAAACCCAGTCCTGCTGTCCTTGTACACCAATCAATGCGAATATGTTCCCATATGAATCAATCGATGCATAGACCAGTTCAAAAGTCTTTTTCAGCTCGTTTTCAAACACCTCTTTTTGAACATAATCCTTACCGGTTAGTTGCTGTTCATCCCACTGTTGATCTGCGTCCATTCTGTTTTTTATTTCCATAATGGCCAAAACAGGGGGGCTGTCTAGCAAAATGTCATTAAGAATCAGCTGCCCCGATATCTCATCTTTGCTAAATTTACCAGATATAAGCGCATTGAGGAAACGGTCGCGCAACAACCCCAAATTATCCTTGAGTATCTCATTCGCACGGTTCAGCTGATCCTTGATTCTTAAACGTTCTTTGATCGCCTGGCTGGCCTTTTGCAATGTATCATTGAGACGATCTTCCTTGATTGGTTTTAAGATATAATCAAACACCTTGAGCTTAATGGCTTCGTGCGCATATTCAAATTCATCATGTCCCGTCACGATAATGCATATTGCGTTTGGATAAATACCTTTGATCCGCTCAATGAGATCAAGCCCTTGTATTTTCGGCATACAAATATCAAGCAGACAAATATCCGGCTCCTGATCAGCTATTATATTCATTACCTGCTCCCCGTTACGCGCGCAGCCAATCAGTTCTGCATTAAGAGCTTCCCATTGTATACTTGTTTTTAACCCATCCAGAATGATCGCTTCATCATCCGCAATAATAATTTTCAACATATTAACACCTCAGTTCATCGATTTAATAATTGGATGAATGATTGTAATTGTTGTTCCCTGATGTTTTACCGAATCCACACTCACTCCATATTGCTCCCCGTAGCTAAGCCTTAATCGCTGGTTCACGTTCAGAATGCCGTAGCTCTTTCCTCGCACCCCTTCTTTAAGTGTCCATCTGAGCATCTCCAAGTCGTTCTGGTCGATGCCAAGCCCATCGTCCTTGATGATAATCTTTAAATAATCTTCTTCCTGTGTTGCCTCAATATTTATATGCCCTTTCTTATCACTTTCTTTAATACCATGATAAAGGGCATTCTCAATAAACGGCTGCAGTATTATCTTCTGAACATAAAAGCTCTCGAGCCCATCCTGAACATAAATATCGTAATCCATAATATCACTGTATCGGGCTTTTTGAATTTTCAGATAGCTCTTTACGTGTTCAATCTCTTTTTCAAGAGTGATTATTTCTTCGCCTTTGGATAAGCCGATTCGAAAGAGCGTCGCCAGCGCATCCACAGTTTCAATCACATCGTTCGCGTTATATTTCTTGCTCATCCAATGAATCGTATCCAGTGTGTTATACAGAAAATGCGGCCGGATATGTGACTGCAATGCTTCAATTTCCGCTTTTCGTTTATTGCGCTGCTCTTGATATACCTGACCAAGCAGTTGATCGATCTTGTCGATCATCGTGTTAAAGCCGGCACACAAATCTCCGATTTCATCATTTCCTTTGTAGCCAAAATAGAGTTTAAAATCACCCTCTTCCGCCTTTTTCATCAGGTCTTCAAGTTCCTTCAGCGGATGAACAATCTCATTGGAGGTCACTGCGGCCACAGCGATGAGCCCGATTAAAAGACCGCCGAAAACGATAAATAATAACAACCTCAGGTCACTGAGCCGTGATAGTAAATTCTGTATGGGGATACCCCCCCATATCGTCCACCCGGATATATCTGACGTTTTTTGAACCAAATCGTACTTTGCTTGATCTCTTGGCTCAATAATCTTCTGCGACAGCGGGGAGTAAACAATATTATCTTGTGTATCTGTAATGTAGAAATATCCATCCGTAATCGGCGTCAAATTTTGCAGGGCCTTGTCAAACAATCCTCTTGTAATCAGAAAAGCGATCACACCTTGAGAATTTCCATCACTGCCGACGATGGCTCTGCTCATCATTACCACGTCAGTATACCGCGTTTCCGCATCCTCAAACGGAGATTCGCCGACACGGAACGGCTCTATGTAGATTGTGTCCGGATTCTGCATCGGTTTCATAAACCAATTCTGCTTCAGCTTGCTTTGATCCCAAGCTGTTTGTGTTTTATTTGCCACCACATCGCCATCCGCATTCACCAGTCCGATAAACGACACATTATCCATAATATTGGAATACCCTCGTAGCAATATTCCTAAATTTTCTTTTTTCGCGTCATGCCGCACATTGCCTTCAATGAAAAATTCGCCGATCTGACTGTCTTTCTCCAGAAAACCAAGATGCTGTTCAATTACCTTAATCTGCTCTTTTAATCTGCTGTCAATCTGCTCAAGTGATTTTTTTGCCGATTCTTCGGCAATTTCCATCATGCTTACAGAATACACGTTGATAATGACGAGCGAAATAATAATGATTGGCAGCAGAATGAGAAACAGATAATTAAGTATCAACCGGTTGCGTATCTTTACTTTCCTCATGGTTTATCTAACGTCCTTCCTGTTTAAAGATACTTTCAAAAAAACGGACGTCCTTTTTTGCGACTGAACCGAAAGCAAACCCAGACCGGTTGATGTGCAATCGGGCGGCCTTTTAGGCCGCCCACTTGCTTCAACTTCTATCTATAGTTAGGAACGTCAGCTTTTAAAACCTGTACATACGGAATATAATAGTTCTTTTCGATTTGTTCTCCCGATGCCGCCATTATAGCCACATCAACAGACTTCTCGCCCTGACCTTTTGCATCCTGGAAAACTGTTCCGGACATCGTTCCAGCTTCCACAGCGTCCAGCGCTTCCTGCGTCGCGTCAATACCGAACACCTGGATCTTACCTGTCAGCCCTGCTGCTTCAATTGCCATCACCGCACCGAGTGCCATCGCGTCGTTTTGAGCAACCACGCCGTCAATCTCCTTGCCCGAGGCAATCCAGTTTTCCATCAGCGCCATACCTTCTTCTCTTGACCAGTTGCCTGTTTCTTCTGCAACGATCTTCATATCTGGATAATTGGCAAGAACATTCTGAAGCCCCTGATAACGGCCGATCTGCGCATCGTGACCCATTTGACCGTGCATCACGACGATGTTGCCTTTGCCGCCCATCAGATCGGCAGCCATCTGCATTTCAATCTCACCGGATTCGACCGAATCCGAACCAACGTAAGAAGCTGCTTCATCTTGATTCGATGTAATCGAAATCAGTGTGATGATCGGAATGCCCGCTTCATTTGCCGCGTCAACCGCCGGTGCACAGCCGTCCATGGAAATCGGGTTCAGCACGATGGCGTCTACGCCTTCTGCAATAAAGTTCTCAACCTGGCTGATTTGCGTTGCCGCGTCCATCTGTCCATCAGCAACCAAGATATCAAGACCGACTTCCGCCGCTTTTGCTTCAACCGCTTCACTCAGGTAAACAATATATTCGTCGGACAGACCTTGGAAACAATATCCGACCTTCAAACCCTCAACCGCATTGCCTTCTGGCGCCGCGTCCTCTGCCGGTGCTGCGTCTTCTGCCGGTGCCGCGTCCTCTGCCGGTGCTGCGTCTTCTGCCGGTGCCACATCCTCTGCCGGTGCAGCCGGTGCACAGCCTGCGAAAACCACACCCACGCAGAGCATAACAACCATTAACAGTAATACAACTTTCTTCATCACAATATCCTCCATTTTATTTTATTGCATTGTGTTTTCTTTTACAAATGCAATTTGATTACACTTTTCTTCTTTTACTGCTGACATCAAAGTACACAGACAGAATAATGATTGATCCCATCACAACCTGTTGGATATATGTCGATACCCCAATCAGGTCAAGCCCGTTCTTGACCATACCTAGCAACAGCGCGCCGATGACCGCGCCATACGCCTTTCCTATACCGCCTGTCGTACTCACTCCGCCAATCACCGCGGCTGCGATGGCGTCAAGCTCAAGGCCCTCTGCCATGACGGGTGTTCCCGATTGGATGCGGCCTGCGAATAACAATCCGGCAAAACCGGAAAGCGCGCCGGCAAGAACATAGACCAAAACTTTTATATTAACAATATTTACCCCCGATACATAAGCCGCATTCTCATTGCCGCCTATGGCATAGATACGCCTTCCAAAACGTGTCTTCTCCAGCACTATGAGTGCAAGTATCAAAACAACGGCCATAACGATTATCAGCACTGGGATATCGAAAATCTTACCGCTGCCAAGGAAGATATATTCCTCAGAAAGCCCGAATACCGGTTTTGCATCAGTCACAATCAGTGCCAAGCCTCTGACCGCAGTCATGGTGCCTAGCGTCGCAATAAACGCCGGCACATGCCCCAGCGCCACAATCACGCCGTTAAAAAGTCCGCAAACAGCACCGGCTCCAATCGCAATAAGTATCGGAACGATAAGCGGATATTCACCCGGCAGCCCAAAAATGGCTGATGATACACCGGCAAACGCAACAACTGATCCGATGGAGAGGTCTAGACCGCCGGAAATCAACACAAACGCCGCGCCAATGGCTACTACGGAATTAATAGACCCCTGTTTTAAGATGTTGATAATATTGCGTCCTGATATAAAAGTGGGATTCGCAATAGCCAGCACAATAAATATCAATATAAACGCGATATAGATTCCGTATGTCGAAGTCTTACCGAACAGACCTGATATTCCTTTTTTCTCTTTCTTACAGTTTGCTTTCACAGTCGTTCTCCTCACTCATTGTTTTTGTTGCCAATGCCATAATCCGTTCTTGTGTCATTTCCGCTCTGTTTAGCTCACCAGTGATTTTGCCTTCATGCATAACAATGACCCTATCGCATATGCCAATTATTTCAGGCAATTCAGAGGACACAAGCAGCGTTGCTTTGCCCAGCTTCGCCAGCTCGCAAATGATGCTGTAAATTTCATATTTTGCACCGACATCAATTCCTCGCGTCGGCTCGTCAATGATAAAAATGTCTGGTTCACTCATCAGCCAACGGGCAATAATCACCTTTTGCTGGTTTCCACCCGATAAGTTATCGATTAATTGCTTTCGGCCGTAGGTTTTGATGCTGAGCTTGTTGATATAGTCATCCACTGCCGTTTCTTCTTTTCTTGCACTGATAAACTGACCAAAAGTACAAAAATTCTTAAGGCTTACGGTTGTCATGTCTTTTTGCACACTCGTTTTTACATTTAAACCGGTTGCCTTTCTGTCCTCGGTAACCAGCGCTATGCCTCTTTCTATGGCATACTTCGGGCTTTTGAACAGCCCCTCACGGCCTTTAAACTGTATCGATCCGTTTGAAGCCTTTCGGATACCGAATATTGTTTCAACGAGTTCACTACGCCCTGCACCCATCAAACCGGCGATTCCAAGAATCTCTCCTTTTCTCAATTCAAAGCTAATTTGATTAAACAAGCTTTCAAGGCATAAGCTTTTTACGCGCAAAACAATCTCGCCAACCTGCGCAGTTTTTTCCGGATACATATTGGAAAGCTCCCGACCGACCATCAGTGCCACCAAACGGTTACGTTCGAGTTTTTCGGAATCGTATGTACCGACGTACTCTCCATCACGAAACACCGTTATTCGGTCAGCGATTCGATAGATTTCATCCATCTTGTGGGAAATGTATATAATGCCCATGCCTTTGGCTTTCAAATCGGCTATTATCGCAAAAAGCGTCTTCACTTCTTTGTCTGTTAACGCGGATGTCGGCTCATCCATAATGATAATATCGGAGGAGTATGATATCGCTTTGGCAATTTCCACAACTTGCATTTCTGCTACAGAGAGATGACGCATCTTCATGTCGGGCTTTATTCCCAACCCAATATTGTCCAAAATCGTTTGCGTATCATCGTGCATCTTACGTTTATCGATAAAACCGTTTTTCATCGGCTCTCTGCCGATGAATATGTTTTCCGCGACATTCATATCCAAAATCGGGCTCAGTTCCTGATGGATCATGGAAACGCCTTTATCCATCGCTTCTTTCGGATTATGAACACTATAACAATCACCCTTTAAAGTGATCTCTCCTTCGTCCAGCACATATTGACCGTTTAATATTTTCATCAAAGTCGATTTGCCCGCGCCGTTTTCACCCATCAACACATGCACCTCACCTCTTTTCAAGTTGAACTGCACGTTGCTGAGAGCGACAACTCCGGGAAACCGCTTGGTGATATTCTTCATTTCTAAAATATACTCGTTCATACTCCCCTCCACAGCTTACATTTTAGTGCACCGATTTAAATATGTATTTACATTCTGTTGGCAGTTTTTTATAAAAATAAGCACTGTATGCTCTAAGCATTACCTCTTATAAATGCTTGAGCAACGTCACCTGGTATTATCACCAACCTGCTTTTTATTGCTCATAATTAATACAAAGCCACTTGGTCGAATATACAAATTAATGCTGTTTTTAAATTTAATTAGGTGTTTTTTTTATGATACTATGATATAATGCATTCAATTAAATAGTCCGACTTCGATCATAGTATGGCTAAGGCAACTGCTATGCAGCTTTGACGATAGGGTATGTTTGGAAACGGGCATGCCTCCCTTTTGGAAAGAAGTGAGCTAAGCATGAAGAATCATGCTAATTATTATTGCTTTCCACTATTGGAAAGTATTTTTAATTTTATTGGAGGTAACTGATGAAAAAGACACTTTTGGTTATGGGCCTTGTACTTATCATGATCTTTGCGTTTGTTGGCTGCTCAAATGCCGACAAATCTCAAGAAGGCGCTTCAACTCAGTCCGAAACGAGTAGTGAAGCTGCATCAAATGCGTCATGGACGCTTAGCGTGAACAATACGCAGGTGACAGCGGCAGACGCAGCAGGCTTTGAGGTGGTGACTCAAACGCTAAAAAAGACAAATAAGGAAGGCGGCGCAGAAGACCAGGAATGTACCGGCTTTACTTTAAAAACTCTATTGGATGCCGCGGGCGTTACCGACTTTTCAAAAGTCACCGTTGCCGCATCCGATGGATATGAGTATGAGCTGACCGCAGACGCAGCGCTTCTTCCCACAACCATGCTGTTTCTTGAACAGGACGGAGAAACCTTTGAACTGCCAAGATTGGCAGTCGACGGCGAAGGCTCTAAAGCGTGGGTCAAGGATGTTGTATCGGTGAACGCGCAATAGAGCAAAGCAGACAATTTCTAAAAACAAAACAGAGATAGCGGTTGACAAGCTGCTATCTCTGTTTATATGTATTAATCATTTACCTTGCTTGCTCAAGAGCGTTGCGCACGGCGTTCATTATACCGTTGCTGGTCAGTGTTGAGCCGGAAACAGCGTCTACGTCCGGAGACTGCTTTTTAACAATCTCATCCGGAATCTGAGCAATTGGCGCATCGTAATAATACGCACCTTTCTCGTAGTGTTCAATAACCTCTACACGAGTGATATATCCTTCGTCCAGAGTGACCTGCACTTTCAAATGCTTACGGATGCCTTGCGCTTCTCCGATATATACCCCGTCTTTATATTCTTTATACGGCGGTGTTTTGAATACACCAAAAACGAACAGTATCACCAAAACTGCTAGCACTGTCAGTACTAATATCAATAAAATCAATTTCTTTTTCATTGTAATTTCTCCCAAAACGATACCGCGTCATCCATATTATAGTGTTTGTGTGTTCTGCGCTGAACAATTGCGTGAATCTCGTTTATGAAAGAGTTTTTTATCTTTTCTGAATCAGCGTTCGATTCTTCAAAGCCTTTGAGAAGCAGTTTTGCGCAATGTCTTTTTGTATCGGTAAACGGCGCATCATAGGTAGCAGCAAATGCAATGATACGTCCAAAGTCTGTTTCTTTATTGCCTGCAAAGCATTCATCTTCGAAATCAACTCCATAACACTTATCTGCTTCCTCACAATAAATGAAGTTACGCAAATTGACGTCACCGCGAAGGATATTCGTTGCTGAATAGTAACACTCAAGCCAATAGATTAATGCGCGGGCATGTTTTTGCTCAAAACAGTCAACAAGCGTGTGGTAAGTCACGCCGTCAATCCACTCGTATATAATGGTGTTGTTTGCCGCTTTTATCATTTGAGGCACAGCCACATCTGCATTCTTCAGCAAAGCCACCATTTCGCGCTCACGTTTATAGGCAATCTCGTCTTCAAACCGTTTGATCACTCTGCCGTTCTCTTTGTAAACCTGGTTTTTTCGCGAATAAAGTTTCATGACTTAAATTTGATTTCAATCTCACTGTTTGTGCTGAAACCGGAAAGTTCAGTAATCACGCCCATCACCGCATTTTTCAATATGTTTTGTACAAACGGCACCATATCAACGGACTGTCCGTTAATCTTTAGTTCTATCTTCTGGGATGTGAGTACGCAGTCTTCCCGTTTGGCGTTTCTGTGCGCAACCAGCCCGGCAAACTCGCGGCATGTATGCCCGCAGGCAGTACAACACTTCGGTTCGAACGAGGGCAGCGGTTCAAATGCACGCTCGATAACGAATTCCACCAGTGCGTCCGGGTCTTGTAGCGCGTTGACGACCGGCAGTCCTTGCACTTCTCCAACACCCGAATTTGCGATGACACCGGAAACCAGCACGGCACGCTCGTCGATTCGCTCTTCAACCTCCTGCTCTTTATGCGCGGTGATGATGCGCGGTACATTGCAGTCCGTCACCCCTTCCAAGATCACATAATCATGGTCGTAGTGCTTGAGTATATCAAAAATCGGTAGCATAGATGGATAAAGAATATCCGTTTCTGTCATGCCGCGCGCGGTAACCAACTGCGCGCCGGCTGCTCTGTGCCTGTTCGTGTTTGATTTCGGATTCGGGTCTATCTCAAAGGCTTCATAGTGGATTTCTTTCACGGATCCCACACGATAACCTCTTTTTCTAAGCCCGCGGATGATCGTTTCGCAAACAGTGGTCTTGCCCGACATCGTAATACCGTTGACTGCAATGGCTTTCATGATTTCCTCCTAAATAGACAGATAATATAATACAATAACACCTGCGCTTACACTTGAAAACAGCAACAAATACAGATAATCTGGCTTGCGCATACGTACAACCAAATATGCTGTGCGTTTTTTAAGAGCACCAAACCCCCTTGCTTCCATCGCGGTGGAAAGATCCTGCGACTTGATGATGGCGTCTGCCACGACCGGAAGCAGCAAATGGCTATAAAGCTTAATCTTTTTACCGAGCTTCACCTTCTTAAGTTCAACACCTCTTAGCTGTATGGAGATCATCGCGTCTGAAAAGCTCTCCATAAAAACGGGCAGAAAACGTAGCGTGATCATAAGCATAAACGCGAACATATAAGGTACTTTCATTTGCGTCAGCGATGCAATCACACGCCGGCTGTTTTCACCTGCCATAATTGCAGCAGAACATATGATGACAAAGTATCGCATTCCGGTATTGAGAGCGCGCGTCAGCCCGTCGCCGTATATCAGCGTGAATTCATTGATGGATAATATCGGCTGACCCGTTCTGACGAACACGATCTGCACCAGCGCAATAATCAGCAAAAGTTGCGTAAACCGACGCATGCGCCTGAATAATGCCGTAAAGTCCGCTCCCAGCAAAACGTTGAGCAGCAAGGCAGCCAAAGACAATCCCAGCATCCAAAGCATATCAAAAAAGAGCAGTGCCATGGTGGTGATTACGATAATGGATAACAGCTTCATGCGCGGGTCGAGCGATTTTATCATACCACCCTCCCGTTCTCCACCGTGATCCGATTGGCGCCATAGCGAGATAGCATTTCGTTATCGTGTGATATGATGGCGATCCCGATCCCATCATTTATTAGAATTTCAATCGCATCATACAGCGCTTTTCGATTCACGCCGTCCAGACCGGTTGTCGGCTCATCGAGTATCAGATAGCGAATCTTTTGCATCAGCGTCGCCGCAATTGCCAGCCGCTGTTTCTCTCCTCGACTCAATCGATATATGCTCCGTTCTATCAGATCCAACAGATTGAAGCGTTGAAGCAGCGAGACGGCTTTTTCCTGAAGCATTTTGGGTTCTTCACCCAATAAGCTGCCGATAAACGTCATTTCATCCCATACGGTCGCAGTAAAAAGCTGATGCGCGGGCTCCTGAAAGAGGTAGCCGATACTTTTTCCAATCCTGCCCAGCGGCCATTTTTGTGTGTCTTCTCCTAAAATATAAAGGCTGCCGATGTCCGGCCTTAAAATTCCACAGCACAGCTTGAGCAGCGTGGTCTTGCCGCTGCCGTTTTTGCCTGTGACCAGCGTCATCTCACCGGCTTTAAGCTCCAAGTCTTTACAGCATACTGTAAACCGGCTTTTCGGATAAGTAAATTCAACCTCTTTCAGCCGAATAACGGTTTCAGCCATGGCTCACCTCTTTGACGCTGCCGTTTGAAAAGGTATATATTCTGTCCGCAATATCCAGATTGTCCGGATCGTGTTCCACGAGGAGTACGGCTTTGCCTTGTTCTTTCTGCGTTTTAGCAGCCTGCTTCACAAGAACGGTTGAATCGGTATCGAGCTGAGACAATGCTTCGTCGAATATCAAAGCATGCGGCTCCAGAGCAAGAGAAGCGGCGAGGGCAACCAGTTGTTTTTGTCCGCCTGATAGCTGCGCCGGGTTAGCATACCTATACTCCTGCATACCTACGCAAGACAGCGCTGCAGTAATGCGTTTTCCGATTTCTTCACGCGGCAAGCAAAGGTTTTCCGGCCCAAAAGCAATTTCGTCTTCCACTGTGGGCGAAAACAGCTGTGAATCGGGATTTTGAAATACGATACCCACACGCTTCACCGTTTCTTCAAGAGACAAATCGGAGAGTTCGTCACCAAAAAGCCGAACCGTTCCGCTGATATTCCCATCAATTGAACGGGGAATAATCCCTGAGAGAATATAACACAGTGTGGACTTGCCGCAGCCGGAAGGCCCTGTCAGTGCCACGCATTCTCCCTCAGCAACGGTAATATTGACATTTGAAAAAAGCGGTGTGTCTTTGTATGTAAAAGAGAGTCCGACTGCTTCCAATGCGATCATCGTATATCAATCTCTTGCACAAATTTGCACCATCTCTGCGAAAACTCGGCGCTGTTTATCACCATCATATACGGGCCGAAACCGCCTTCGCTCTTGGTCTTCAATACTTCGCCGTTCATTAGCAAACAGATATAAACGTTGCCTTCAGTAAGTACTTCATCCAATACCACCGCAGATGAATAGCCGTCGAGCGCACGCACTTCAAAGACTTCGGCAGACGAGATATCGATATCTAAACTTTCACATATATTTTTAAGCTCTACGCCGGTAAACATGACGGGGGTTGGGTCCGTCGTGCTGGTATCCATCGTGGCGCTGAATTCTACCGGTTTCATATCCAGCATATCCTGCATGGTGACACGCTTTTCAGCGTCTCCATACTTAACCACAAACTCAGCATTCATTTCGAGCTCACGCTTATAGCTGATATCATCGGCATTCAAAACCGCAAATACGGCAACCGCCGCTGCCAAAACAACAACGCCTATGATAACAATCAATGTGCTCTTTTTTACTTTTTTCATTACTCATTCACCTCAAATAATATGAACGGAACCGTTAAGTCAACCGGCAAAAACTCACCGTGGTTTCCCGGTTTGTCTTCATCACCCGTTGCATGCTGCCCATGATCCGCAGTAATCATCACAGTACCGGAGAAATTCTCACAAAGTTCTTTCACATAATCGTCTAGCTCTTCAATCTTTCGCGCGGCTTCATTGGAAGATGGACCGTATGTATGGGCCGCATCATCATATCCATGAAAATGGACATAGACAAATTGATAACCTTCACTCAGCATCTTTAAAGCGGCCGCCTGCACCTCGTTATCCGTATCGCCGTTGTTGTCAGTATCCGGATTCAGAGTCTGTTCCACGCTCATGCTAACAAGCGCCGTAGAGCCTTCGACCACCGCGCATTTTAGCCCATCATCTTCGGCGGTCTGAAACATATCAGCGACTAACAGGTCACGCTGTTTACGTTCAGTCACACCGTTGACGACCGGCATCTCCCCCGTGACAATCGCGGCAAGCGCCACATTGGATATCGACGGCATCACCGTTCGCATTGCGTATACATTCTTGCCGCTGATAAACGAGGGGGCAAGTTCTAAAAGATTATAGTATCCCAAACCATCCAGTTCGATGATCAACACATCCCCTTCCTCGGCCTTGTCTAAAGCGATAGATGCAATATCTGTCACAGATGAGCCGGGTGCGTCCAGCCAGACGCCGACAATGCCGGGTTCCCGAGATTTTTTATCAGACCCAATATAATCGGCGGAATCTCCCCGCCACTCAATGTAACCTTTTAAATCAATCTCGTGCTGAGAACCATCGTCGAAATATGCGAGCGCACTGTTTTGTTCGGGGGCCCCGAGTTCTTTGGCGTAAACTGACAGTGATATGAGCTGGCGGCGGGTGTAAGCGTTGGTCGTGCTTTCGTTCATTTTTGCTTCGCCCTCCAAAACAGAAAATACCAACGCGTCTTCATTAAACAGTTGCCCGTATGTGCGTGTGAGATAGTCCTCTTTGTATATCACGCGAAAACACCTCTGCTCAGAAACAGGCTCTTTCGCGCAAACCACGATTTTATCCATCATTTTGATCCCCGACTGTTTCGGATGCTTATTTGAATTGAATACCCAGCCGTTTTCTGATGTGAAAAGCAACTTGCAGCCTTCATCGATTTCGAATAAAGGAATCTGTGCCATCACACCATCGGGAGAAGATAAAAACAGCGATAAGTCCGCACCGACGGGCTGAGCATCCTGCAGCACGGAAAGCAATTGAATCGACGGAACAGCCTCCTCATTATATGTGATTTCCGTGACGGTATATTCACCGAAATCCTGCATTGTGAGTTCATTTTCCACATCGCCCGTTATCCACAGCGTCGGCGTTATGGCTGCACTGTGAGGCTCAGATGTTTTGGCCGCACATGAAGAAACTGCAAGAGCCACGGTAATCAGCAAAACTGCGGCTGCCGTCAATCTATTTGGTTTCATTTTCATCTCCTTTGGATTTTGCAATGGTCTTAAGATCAGGCAAAGGCACGGCACATGTTGGCCGCGTTTCTTTTCCCAGGATTCCAAGCTTCCTGACGTTAGTCGCAATCGCATAAGCAATCAGCCCGCCCAATCCGCCCGACAGCCCTGCCGCACAAAAAGACAGCAGCAGCGGTACCGTCGAAAGATTGAATATCGCAAGATTCACGGCAAAACTGCCTGTCACATTTGCCACAATACCGCCAAGAAAACAGCAAAGTGTGCAGCATGCCTTATGCCGCAAAATTAAATACAAAAGATCGACAGCGATTCCCGGCAGTGTATAGGTAAAAAGGCTGGCCGCACCATGTGACCCCAGCGTACCGGTGATGGTGACAACCACTGCCTGTATCAGCGCTATAATCGTTGCGGTGCCTCGCTTTTGCGTGATTGACGCACCCAGCACCAAAAACGCCATGTAAAACCCGCCGGCAACCACACCGCCGGGAATGAATAGCGGGCCGGTAATGATGTGCGCAAGCGGAACGATAATCACCTTCACCGCAATTCCCATCGATGAGATCATCGCCATAAGAATATAATCGGAGAGCTTAAAATATGGTTTTCTGGCTTTCAAAGCGCCTCCTATCCGTTAATCACGATCTTGGTGATGAACTTCGTCCAGTAGTTTGCCGTATAGCTTTCATCTGCGCAAAACCAAACCTGCCCGTTTTCGGGTTCTTCGGTAATTGGCTCTCCGTCTTTTTCAATGGCAAAAATTGAATTTTCGGCGCTGAGAACGTCCGTTGAATAGGCTTGTGAAAACCCATCGGAAGCAATCAGCGTCACGCTTTGCGTGTCTTCCGGGGCACCCACCGCACTGGCAAGCGCATCCCATCGCACGCCAGTATAATCACCCATCGTGGTTTTGCCTTTCGAATTGGTACGCGTGATATGAAAAGTGCATTGTTCGATGGCCAGAAATTCCGCGCAGGTCAGTTCGGATTTTTCTGCGCCTTCAATAGTAAATAAGATATCATCAGTATCTTGGACGCCACTGCTGTTTATCGGCTGCGCGGCACATGCCGATGCAAACATCACGGCAAATAGCACAATGATAATAAGAATCAGTTTTTTCATACCCGCCTCCATTTTTTTAAGAAGCGGGGAATGCCGTTTCACATCCCCCGCGCATGTGTTTACTCAATCACGATTTTTGTAACGAATTTTACCCAATTGTTGGCTGTAAAGGTTTCGGAAGCACAGAACCAAACACGCCCGTCCCCTTCACTCTCTATATTATCACCGTCTTGATATAACGCAAACAGAGAATCGGGATCATTGAGCATATCAGCTGTGATACTCATTTCATATCCGTCGGAAGCCACGATCACAACGTCAGACGTGGCGTCTGCCCCAATAAAATCGGCAATTTCCGTCCAATGAACGCCTTTATAAACGCCGGTTGTCGTTTCTCCCTTGGAGTTGGTTTTTGTCAGTGTTTTTTCTATCTGCGGTAAAGATAGAAAATCCGCCTCAGTTAAAATCACTTTTTCGTCGCCCACAAAGCATTTTATCAACGCCGTATCACTTTGAGCCGGAGCTGCGGCATCCGTACCGCTCGTCTCAGCCGCTTCGCCGTTTGCTTTGATGGTGACCAGATACTTTACTTTACCGCCGCCTTTTGTGTCGCCCCAGTCGTATCCTTCAAAGCTTGCGCGGATATAACCCTCTTCATCATCTGCAAATATCTTACCGTATTGAAGTGCATCCGCAGGTATGACTGTTTCAAAGCCATCGCTTGCGATAAAGCTATATGATTCGGCTTCTCCCATGCCCACAGCCTCAAACAGCTTAGGAATAGTGATCTCAGATCCAAAATAAACCGCATTTGCGCCGCAAATCACATAATCCAGCTGCTTTACGCGCATTCCGTCACTGATGGTTTCGGAAAAGTAAAGCGGCAGATCTTCCTCTTCTCCTTCTTCAGCTTCCAACGTCACGAAGTTTTGAAAAAACACTTCTGCTGTTTCCGTCTTTTCAAAGCCGTCTCGTGCCCTCATAGTCAAAGGATGGGCGGGCAAAGTTCCTATATATTTTTCAAAATAGTCTTTGAGTGAATAGGATGCGACTTCATAGCCGAAGTTGTTCAACATCTCTCCTTGAAGCGCAGTGACACCCTCGCGGAAAATGTCAATCTGGTTTACCGCGATTTCAGCCGATTCGCCTGCTTTGCCGACAGTCACTTCAATTTTTGCAAGATCTCTTACCCAATACATCGCACGCTTATCAGGAATACAGCTTCTCGGATACGCAAGGTCGTCTCCCTTATAATTCAAAAGAATATATACCCCGTTTTGTACATATTCTTCTGCCGGTGCAGCCATGATATATCCGTCTGAGCCGACAAAGTTTAGCGAAGCCGTATCACCGAGCGAAACCCCGCTCTTTTGAAGAACATCATCAAGTGAGAACCCGGATACAGTCACTTGCTCCACTTCGCCGTTTGAATCAACGTGGTCACAGGTGAATGTTTTAAGCTCCTGCGCCTTCATATCGTCAGCAGTTAGCTTTATGCTTAGCCCCTCACCCGTAATCTCAAGCACAGCATCCTCTGCCAATCCATTGCTTACAGCCGTTTCAGCAGTATCCGCTTGTGGTGCGCATGCTGAAAAAGCAGCAACTAACAAGATAACCGATAAAATAATAGTGAGTTTTCTTTTCATTTTTGTCTCCCTTTTTCGACGCAAAAAAGCGCCTCGTATTTTTTCCGTACGAAAAGAGACGCATATCAAAATGCTTCTTTTCAAACACGGAAGGCACATCTGTTTCCGGATATACCCCGGCAAACGTCCATAGCATTATGCTTTAGGCCCGTTTGCTCAAAGCAGATATTCTATTATGATGCATTGTATCACGAAGGTATATAATAATCAATAATATGCTTTTATGATATACTTATCATATATTTATATGTCTCATTAATTATGTTCAATTGTATTTTGTTTTCCTTACATTATGTATTCATTTGTTGTGCAGATTGCGATACTGCCTGCTTTTTGCATATTGCGTCACAACAGACTTAATCGTGAATATCACATGACCGACTATATGATTTGGCAAATGAACAGATATGCAAGCTCAATGCGTTGTTCGGCTGCCCGAACGGCGCATTGAGCTTGCATGATTAATCGCGACTCGTTTCCTGTCACGGTGTCACTGTGACGGATGCAGCAGGTACAAGTGTTTCGCCTGTCCGAATACCAAAGCTTGCATAATCACTGGACGTCACATCGTCATGGAAAGTGCCAATCTCTGTTCCGCCAAGATTATACTTATCGGCAGAAACATCAAGCCCGCTCTCTCTAAATAGAATGCTGCCAAACGCCATAACGGCAGTTCCCGGAGAAGTGGCATGTGTGCTGCCCGCGCTGAAGCTCCCAGTAAAATCATCAAAGATCAGTGAAGCGGATTGCAGCGCCACAGCGCCTGCGCCACTCGCTGTAACATCGACGGTAGACGCACCTGATAACCGAATATCCCCTGCCACCACCATGCCGGCCTCGCCGACGGCAGTCAAACTTGAATCCAGAAGCCTGATTCCTGATATAATCTCACACGCATTGCCTTGGGATACAAAGCGGATTGTGGAATTTGTAAACAGCCAGTCCCCGCCCGAGCCATCACCGCCGATAGGGGTAACCGGAAAGCTGGCATCACCTTCGCGTTTTTGAGCAGCGATTTCCAGCTCCAGCAGGTCGACACTGAGGGTATTTGCGCAATATACACTTGCATTGTGGCCTTTTGCGCTAATTGCAAGCGCCGCATTTGCCCCCGAACCTGTCAGCAACACAGGGCGTTCAAATCGCGCGGCTTGTTTTGCATTTTCGGTATTGCGAATGACGCAGCTGCCTTTAATATGGATGGTCAGTTGTGTGGCGGTATCCTCCATATCAAGAACGGCATTGGCATCAGTATACGCGCCCGATAATGTCAGATCATTAAACATGACATCTGTCACGCCCGATTCGATGACCACACACACTTCGCCGCTGGTACCGCTGAACTCAAGACCGTTGCCTGTAACCGTGAGAGTGGGAATGGCCTGTGTACCGACCAACGCGTATGTGTACCCAGAAATATGGTTAGCGCAAATATCTTCATAACTGCTGCCATCCGAAACAATAATCCCCGTTTCCTCCAGCGTTCCATCCACACGTATGGCTCTATATGTCGCTGTATACGTAGAGCCAGCGGTGACTTTTGTACCGGCAGTCAGCGTGGGCTGCCATCCTAAAAACACATATCTGTATACCGTATCCGCTTCCCGCACCGGATCCGCCGGCGGCACGATCGTATCACCGTAATGGTATGTTTGGACAACCGTTGATGACCCGCCGTCAAAATGCCCTTCACCTGCGTCAAATGTGACCGTATAATTTTTTAGCGTCTTACTATAGATCGCATAGAATGTACTGTTTCCGTTGATAACGAAATCGCTGAAGCTGCTGCCAGACGTGGAATCCTTATTATCAGACCACCCCACAAACTCATAAATGTATCGGTCATCATCGGCTTTTGCCGGTTCCTCAGTGAAGGATGCTCTTGTTCCATAAGATCCGGTAACCGTTTTCACAGTTTCGTTGTCTGCAAATTTACCGCCGTTTGCGTCAAACGTAAAGGTGTTGTTAATGCCGACCAGCTCAAATTTTGCCATCACACTGATATATACGGCAGGCAGCCCGTCTGCACCCAACATGGTGCCGAATTTGTATGGCAGTGTCAGCCCGTAATCTTTAAGCACATATACATAATTATTCACTGTCGACGTTTTCTTTAAGCCCGTCAGCATATCCGCAGTGATAACATCGCCGTAATGCCCCGTCAGATAAACAGCTTTGTCGCCGCCGTAAAAACGAACCGTATACTCGATCGCCGCCTCTTTTTTAAACACCGGTGTGAATGTCATATTATACTTGTAATCCGTATAGAAACCACTCATGTATAGCTTGACGTACGAGCCGTTGACCCGCTCTGTCGATTGCCAGTAATCAACCGTATAGGTGTTTTCATTGTCCCTGTATGTGACCTGCGGAAGATACAGAAAGTTATAAGGCGCATATGTGCCGTTAAACTCTTTTATCTTTGTCCCATCCGCAAAGGTATGAGCACCCGCATCGAATATTGTTGTCACTTCAAGATAGTGCTTGTCATACACGGGTGAAAATTCCGTATCACTGTACACAGGCCCAAGCTTTGCGCCTTTGTCTGTCGCCCAATGGCTGAAACGATTCTCGTAATAATCTTCGTCGCCTTCTATGACTTCCTCTACCTTCGGTGCCTCCGGCGTTTTTCCGGATAATACCCGTTGTTCAGAAATAATCTTGCCGTCTGCATCCTTAAACGTGACATTCACATACTTATTGAAAACAGCATAGTAAACTTCAGAATTATTCGATGACACATGCAGAGACGGCCACCATCCCACGAACTGTTGATCGTCTGTATTGTATCGGCTCATATCCGGCGCTTCGGGCAAAGTCCCTTTTTTGACATACTCTGCCGATATTCTGGTATTATCCAGATAAAAGCTGGTCCAGCAATAGTCGGGGTCTTGCCTGTAACAAGCGGAATAATTATAATCCGTCTGAACCTCTCGCAGTTCAGGGCTCCAGCTGTCAAATTCCCAACCAGGTTCGATATCCATTTCAACCGAAGCCGGGGGGATTGGCATCTCACCAACTAAAGTTGGGACAGTCGCTAAAAGTCCGTGTTCATATTTCCCCGTTTGTTCACTGTTAACGGCTCCATAGAAACTTATATTCTTATAATTCAGATCATAGTCCAGATGATAGGCCGTATCCGCATATATGGCTTTGATATCCTCTTTCCACGGCCTTGCCCAACTTATCAACTTGTACTGTGTGAATGCAAATAAATCATCGTACGTGTCTTCAGCCGGCGGCACGGGAATCTGCCCCACATAATATTCCTTTTGCTCTATTACACTTCCGTCCGGTGCATAGAATGCGGCTTTATATTTTTTTGTACTGTCGGCTACCTTATACTTCATATAGGTGAAGTTAATATTCTTCGTGATCAGCTCCATATCCTTTGAAAACAGCGAACATCCCTTTGTGTATTGAACCAAAACTGTAAAGTCGAGACGTTCGGGCGCATTGTCCGCAATGCTTATCATTCCGGAATTTGCATCAACGGATACATATCTTATATCATCCTTACTTCCTTTTCCGGTCTGGTCCTGTATCGCATAGAACTTGTAGTCACCACTCGAGGATGCGGGCTTAATGTTAATAGTGACTCCGTCAGCACCGCCCGAAATATCAATGTATTTCAATTTCAACAAATTATCGCTACTGTTTTTTATATTATATGAATTGGTATCGAATGTAATCGCATTGTCATTTGTCTCAAATTCAGACGCAAACTCAAGAGAGCCTATGGTGAGTATGGGGAATTTCATTTCTGCAATCGTCACTGCGTCATCCCAGCCAAATACGTTCCATGAAAACGAAAGCGCCACATAAATACCGGTTTCGCTCTTCAGGCCACCCGCCAAATTCATGCTTGAGCTCGAATCGCCTGCATCATTCTTATAATCGTAATCAAACCTCAAATACCCGGAAATTTCTTCATAAACACCAACTTCTGCGGCAAATCCGAAATTAAAAACTTTATTCAAATGAAGCACGCTGAAATTAACACCGGCCTCAAAACCGGCACGGATGCCCACCTTCCCCTTAAGCGTTGCGTCAAAGTGAAGCGTGGATTTCAGTCTTTTACTAAAGGTTTCCATCTTCGTTCTGGATGCTTCTAAAGAACCGGCTGAGTAATCAATATTACACATGCCGACTTTGCGCAATTCCGTGGTGTTAAAGTTTAAGTCTAAACCGGCCCTCATGCCCACGCTGACCTTAAAATCCAGCGTAAACTGAATGGACAAAACTTCATATACGGTAATCGTTTTTTCACCGAGCTGTTTGGATAGAATCTCGACATAATCCAAATCGCCTCCAAAAAGGTCTTCCTTATTCAGGCTATCAACGATTGCTTGTGTTTTATCTGCGCTTTGAGAGTCAACCAGTTTCTGTATCTCATCGGTTATATTCACCGTGCCGCTGGTGGTTGCAATGACCGCACTGAAAGACATGTCGAACTTATTGTCCAAATACACGCCTTTATCCGCATATAATTTCGCATTTTTAACGCAAAACCAACCATATGCTGTTGAGGTGATATCTTCACTCATTGAGAGCTTTAATGTCAGCTTCACGTTTTTATCTAGATTGATGTTGATATCCCCTGTTGTGAATTTGATTCGCCCGTAACATCCGTTATCGTTATTTGCGTCATCTTTTGTTTTGCCAAACGAAATGTCAAAACTCACATTCTTCAACAAGTCTTTTATGGCGCTTATGCTTAGATTTTCAAACCGTTTTTGATTATTTGCATCCAGCGTGGCCACCGTGTCCTTCAACGTCGGGCTTTCTTTTATACCTCTTGCGATAGCCGTACACAGATAATCGTACCCTTCGCTTTCCATAAGCGAAGTCTTTAGGCTTTGCTCAAGCTCACCCGTGCTTTCGTCGTCCTCTTCAAAGTAGGCAGCATCGCCGCTGTAATATAACTCAAATTCCGAATATATCTCATCGATATTCGGTGTAATGACGTCAAGATAATAACCTTCATTATTCTTTACAACATGAATCACTTTGTAATATTGATTTTCATCGGCATCCTTTTTGCCGCTGCCAAAGCTTAAGATGTCTCCAATCTTATAATCGTCGTCTTCTTTTATTAACACCGCACGGTAAATCTCTTTGCCGTTATCATTTTCATTGCCCGTCTCCCCGTCGGCCACTTCTCCGGCCAATTCAAAATCCGATACATCATCGGATGAAAGAAGTTTGGGCTCTGCCTTTAAAACAACATTATTGACGTTCTCTTTGTATACCGTAAAATTGTAGTTTGTGATACCCAAGCCAGATACGTCTTCCTCACCCGCTTTAATAAAGCCAACCGTGTTGGTATCCAGTATCTCAATAGAATATGTATTGCCCGGAGTATAGCCGTCTTGCGAATAGAGCAGATAACCATCGTTCTGCCGCTTGACCGACAGCGTTTTTCCGTCTTCAAAATCCGTAACGGAAAAATAGATATATTCAGCAAGATTGTCCTGCGTCAGTTCCGCCTCGGAACGAACAACAAAGGTGATATCGCTTTGGCAATCCTTGATATGCTCCGCTTTGTCAACTTTCATTTCAGGCTGATACCACGCGGCATAGAGCATTGTGTCCTCTAAGAAAATATCGCTCTCTTTATACACGTTGACAGGTGCTTCTTCGTAGTACCATCCGGCAAACACATAGCCATTGCGTACAGGCGTACCAACTTCGGTCAACGCTCCGCCTTTGAGCACCGCCTGACTTTCAATTTCGCTGCCGCCGGTACTGTCAAAGGCAACCTTTACCTGAGCATGAGAATGAAAAACCTCAGAACTAATAAAAAAAACGCCTGCGGCAACAACACAAATCAACAACACGGCAATAAGACAACAAATCAAAATTTTACTTTTCTTTTCATGGCGCTTATTGTTTTCTGAAACTTCCATGAAACCATCTGCACGATTCTGTTTCGTGAAGTTGTTATTATTATCAGTCTTCATTGTATAATCCCCCGTTCTTTTCTTTCACACATATATCAATTCGGATCATTCGATGATTCATCTGTAAATTTTGGTGAACGAGAAATATCCCGCCGCAGTCAGACAATTTGAAAAATAAACGACTTTTAGGTCTTTAACATAATTAAACAAAAAAAGCCTACAATAGTATTTCTCATACTATAATAGGATATAATTTCCGATTTGAATAGTAACCTCACAACGCAAAAAAGTCACGTTTTAAAAAATATATTTTGTCAGCTCATCCCTGCCTGATATTAAAAGCTTTGAGTAAACTCTCGTCATGATGTTTTTAAGCCTTCCTATGGAAATGCCATATTGTTTTGCGATTTTTGCGTAAGGAATATGGCGCGCCACCATCAAAGCAATGTGATATTCGCGCAGACTCAACATGAGCGTAATATTTTCCCTGGTGAACTGATTGTGAAACGCAATCCAGTGCTTCCAAGTGCGTTTCCATTCATTGATGACCACATCGTAATAATGGGGAAACACCTGCTCCAAGCACTGCTCGACCAGACCGCCCATCGCAGTCACCAGCTCAGCAAAAGGAGTAATAAAGCCGTGGGGTAAAGCAATGCGCATAACATCAATCAACCATTGCCGCGCTTCATTGTCGCGCTCTAAAGCATGACAGGCCGCGGCGCACGTCACCCGCAGATATATATCGGGTATCGTGATACCCTGATCAGATGCGCATAATGTCAGCGCGGTTTGCGCCACAGCAAGCATAGACTTATATTCACCCAAGCACTGAAAATATTTGGCTCTCAAGTAAAGCGCGTCCGATTTTGCCTGAGCCGGAAGCGCACTGAAATCACCTTTTTTTAACCAATGGGGAGCCATGCCCGGAGCAATCACACTTACTGCGGCAGTGGCAAGCGCCAGCTGCGCAACAGCCGTAAAAGGGCTCCCTTTTCCCGCTTGCGTCCATCCCTTAAGATAGGTTTCAATCTGAGTGTAAGCGCGATAATCACCCAGGCTGATGGCCGCCGGGATCGCTACAGGACAAGCGCGCAGCCGCGCCGCGTCGTCTCCTTTTGTTGCTTCATAGCAGCGCAACGTTTTCTCAAAATCACCCCGCAAATAAGCCAGCTCACCTTCATACTGTAGCTTAAGCCTTGATTCCTTTACTGTATCTAAAATGGCATCGGGATGACGGACCGGCATAGGAGCGGTAGTCGATTCAAACACATATATCAAATCCGACAATAACGGTTTTTGAAGCAGCTTCTTCTCTCTGCGAGGGTCAACGGGTTTTTCCGCATCCCCCGGTATCATCCACGACCTTCCATATTTTCTAACTCCGTGTATTCTATTGTCAGCCAAAAACCGCTGAACCTGTCTAAGAGAAACGCCCCATTTTTCAGAAGCCTCCGCCGTGGAAATGTATTCCATACCAGAACCGCCCTTGTATTTACTAATCACAGTTAATTATAGTCGTTTGAGCGACTAGTTTCAAATGAATATGCATGGAAATTGACACGGAAATAAGAGATGGTCTTACAATCGTTATCGTAAACAATAATGCTTTCATTTGCTGGATATTTTGCGTAGATTGCCACCCAATAATGGGATAAATACGGCAGATACTTTTCTTTATCGATAAGCCGGAAAGCTGGAAGAATCATATGAAATCTGACGTAAAAATAAATTAGGAGGAATAGTGAGACCTTGTTTTTTTTATCTTCTCCCAGCTTCACCGCTACTTATATTTATATATAAACAAGTGTTTTCCGTTTGAAAACTCCTTTTTATATTAATTTTATTGTTTTTCCCATCAATGGTAACCTTTAGAGCTCATTGCGTTTTACTACAGTATCCTGCTTAAAAATTCTTTTGTTCTTTCTTCCTTCGGATCATTGAATATCGCTTCTGGTGACGATTCTTCAATAATACGTCCTTCATCCATATAAATCACATTATCCGCCACTTCTCTGGCGAAACCCATTTCATGGGTAACAACCGCCATCGTCATCCCATCGTTGGCAAGCTTTTTCATGACCTCCAGCACATCACCCACCAGTTCAGGATCGAGTGCTGATGTCGGTTCATCAAAAAGCATGATTTTCGGGTTCATCGCAAGCGCGCGCGCAATCGCGACACGTTGTTTCTGTCCCCCGGAAATCATGGACGGATATACATTCGCTTTGTCCAGCATACCCACTTTGTCCAACAGCTCCGAGCCCAGCTTAGTGGCTTCACTTTTAGACATACCTTTCACCTGCGTGAGCCCTTCGATCACATTGCCCATCACCGTCATATGCGGAAACAGATTGAAATGCTGAAACACCATACCCACTTCCTGCCGTATCTCATGAAGCTTCTTTGTCTTATGATCCACCACTTTACCGTCGATCATGATCGTCCCTTTTTGGGCTCTTTCCAAAAAATTCAGGCAGCGCA
This sequence comes from Clostridia bacterium, assembly GCA_003249555.1. Classification (GTDB taxonomy): domain Bacteria; phylum Bacillota; class Clostridia; order Christensenellales; family SZUA-584; genus SZUA-584. Next base: position 28,880 of record QKIQ01000074.1, read on the forward strand.
AAAGCGTGCTTTTGCCCGATCCGCTTGCACCGATAATGACGATCACTTCACTGGGATCAACCTGCAGATTGATACTGTCAAGAACCTTGTGCCTGCCGTACCACTTGCTGAGATTGTTTACTTTAATCATCGCGTTCACCTCCTATTAAGTTCTGCGATTGCTGACTGTCAGCCTGCGTTCGATAAGATTCGTGCCGATTGTCAGCAACGACGTCATGATCAAATAAAATATTGCCGCAATAGCAAGCGCATCCATCATCCTAAAGCTGGATGCCCCAAGCTGTTTGGCCTTGAGCAGAAGCTCAGGAATAGCGATGGAGCTTGCAAGCGAAGAATCCTTAAGCGCAATAATAAATTGGTTGCTTAAAGGCGGCAGCGCACGTTTAAACGCCTGCGGGAGTATGATGCGCCGCATCACCTTGCGCCTTGTCATGCCTAAAGAAGTCCCGGCTTCTCTCTGACCATAATCAATCGATTGTATGGCTCCTCTGAATATCTCCGCAATATACGCGCCGTTGTGGATACCAAGTGCAATAAATGCCGCAGGAATATCGCCAATATCGATGATCTTAACAAGTCCAAAGTATATCATTAACAGCTGCAACAGCAGCGGCGTGCCTCGAATAACCCATATATAAGCTTTGGCAGGTATGTTTAGCACCTTGTGCTTAGATAATCGCAGCAGCGCAAATATCAGCCCTAAAACCAGACCGACCAAAATACCCAGTACTGTTACCTCCAGCGTCATCAAAGCTGCAGGCCAAAACAAATGAAAATGACTTAAAATGTAGTCCAAATAAAATCCCCCTTTCAGCATAGTCAAAAAGGTGTCCCTTTTTGACTTAATCACCATATCCAAATAACTGTGTTTTTTTACACAGATAGAGCCTGTCAGCTGCGACAGGCTCCACCCACAATAGCAGCTTTTAAATTTCGCGTTACTCTACAGTGACATCAACGCCGAGCCATTTTTCGCTGATTTGCGTCAGCGTACCATCTTCATGCATATCGGTCAGTATATCGTTGATGGCTTCAAGCAGCTCATCATCGTTCTTATTGATCGCTATACCGATTCTTTCCGAACGCATCACACCTCCGGCCAATGCCAATATTTCTCCGCCTTCCATGTCTTTCATCGCTGTGACAGCCACGATTTTATCGGTGATCACGCCGTCTACGCGACCGTTGATCAATTCCATCAATGTAGAATTATCGTCATCGTACAGCTTAAGCTCCGCATTCAAAGCTTGCGCATCTTTTTCAAAGTTGGTTGCTGTCACAACAGCGATCTTCTTGCCTTCCATCTGGCTCGGATCCGTGATCCCCGAATCCTTTGCCACAATAAGTTGCGCACCCGAATAATAGTACGGTTCTGAGAAGTTCACCGATTGAAGCCGTTTGTCCGTGATCGCCATGCTGCCAAGGATCCCATCATAACGTTCGTTACGCAGGCCTTCTATAAGACCCGACCATTCACCGGTCACATAATTAAGCTCCACACCCAGCCGATCAGCAATCACTTGACCGACTTCTACGTCAAAACCAATCACCTCACCATTATCATCAATATAGTTAAAAGGTGGATAACCGCCGCTTCCTACAACAGTCAGTTTTCCGGCATCCATTACTCTTTGAAGACTGTCTGATTCAGCATCCGTGCTGGCATTACCCTCTGCTTTGGCATTCACGCCGGCATTAGCGCAAGCCGCCAATATTAAAACGATCGATAAAACGCATACAAATACAACGCTTTTCTGACTAAAGCTCATTTCTTAATCTCCTTTTTTGGTAACAGCTGTTAATTTAACCCATGGGCAGTATTAATTATATAATATATGCCTTCAATGGGTCAATCAGCCTGAGATATGCTCATATGGGGTAAACCTATCTGACTTGTGATAAGACGTAAATGATTTGCCTATACTTACTTATGGAGTCATAATGCTCCGATTTATGTATGAATAGGTCAGTGCAAAACCATATTTACCTATGCGAATCAATTTTTCTCAATACGAACACTTTATAAAGTGCCATCCACTTTCGGCTCAGTGATATCAGAGGCCATATCAATGAGCTAATAAGGAATGAAACAAATATAATCAAAATAATTATGAGGGGAAAATAATAGCTGCCAGTTTGACAGCTCTCAGACTGTCAAAAAAGCTAAAAAATAATTCGTGGGCAAGACGGGCTTTGCCCGCGCAGCCCACACCTTAAAACTGGCGAAAAACCGAAGGTTTATCAACAAGCTCAGATCTGCCAGTTTGACATCTCTATTTTTACAAATGCCATATTTCTTGCGCATATTGCTTGACCGTCCTGTCGGACGAGAACTTACCTGCTGACGCCACATTCATAAGACATTTTCGGCCAAAAACAAGCCTGTCGCTGTAATCACGGTTTACTTGCAGTTTGGCTTCGATGTATGGCATCAGGTCAAGCAGTAAAAAGTAATGATCCGGCCGATGCCAAGAAGTACCTTGAAGAATCGCATCGTACAAATCTTTGAAATAGCCAAAGCCGTCGTCACTGAGCGTCCCGTCAACCAGCGTATCCAACACACGCCTGACCCTTGGGTTGCTGTCATATATCGCTTTGGGAGCATAGCTTTCCCTTTCGCGTTCAATGTCTTCCACCCTCGCGCCGAAAATATAGCTGTTTTCCTCACCGGTCTGCTCCACAATTTCTATATTGGCGCCGTCATACGTACCCAGCGTTACCGCGCCGCTCAGCATCAGTTTCATGTTGCCCGTTCCGCTCGCCTCAGTTCCCGCCGTCGAAATCTGTTCAGAGATATCTGCCGCAGGAATAATCGTTTCCGCATACGAGCAGTTATAATTCTGTACAAAAACCACTCGCAGTCTGTCGTTTACCTCCGGATCGGTGTTCACGAGCTTTGCGATCTCATTGATATACTTGATAATGCCCTTTGCTCGAAAATAGCCGGGCGCTGCCTTGGCGCCGAAAATAAACACGGTTGGATAAAAATCATTTAGACTGCCGTCTTTGAGCCCAAAGTAAATATCGAGTATCGAGAACGCACCCATCAGTTGGCGTTTGTACTCATGCAGCCGTTTCACTTGCACATCGAAGATGAATTCGGGCGGAATCTCCACGCCCTCGCGCTCTGCGATCATTGCGGCAAGCTGACGTTTTTTCGTGAGCTTCACATCGTTAAACCCGCAAACCAGATCATCATCGACCCTGTCTTTGAGCCTTTCAAGCTCGGACAGATTTGTGAGGAACCCGTCCCCGATGCGACTTGAGATAAGCTCTGTCAATTCAGGATTGCAAAGACCGAGCCAGCGCCTTTGTGTCACGCCGTTGGTCTTGTTCTGAAAGCGTTGGGGATAAAGCGCGAACCAGTCCTTAAACAAATGGCGTTTGAGTATTTCTGTATGAATTTTCGCCACACCGTTTACATATGTGCACATATACACCGCGAGCCGAGCCATATGCACAGTATCGCAATCGATAATACGCATGCCGCATGCTTTATTATCCGGCACTCCGGCTTCATGCAGCGCCATGCAAAGCTTATCGTTTATTTGTACGATAATGGCAGCGATTTGTGGAATCACATCGTTCATTAACGGCATCGGCCATTTCTCCAGCGCCTCTTCCATCACCGTATGGTTAGTATATGAAAACGTTTTCTGTGCTGTGTAAAATGCGTCATCAAAGCTCATGCCTTCCATTGTGAGCAGGCGTATGAGTTCCGGGATGGAAACCGTGGGATGCGTATCGTTAAGCTGTATGGCACATTGATCCGCAAAACCCGATAAATCGCTGCCATGCTTACGCTTGTACCTAGCGAGTATGTCCTGAAGCGATGCGCTCGAAAGAAAATACTGCTGTTTGAGACGCAGTTTTTTACCCGCGTCATCGCTGTCGTTGGGATAAAGCACGCGGGAAATATCCTCCGCTATGTTTTTCTCCTGCACAGCCTTCAAATAGTCCTGACTATTGAACGCCGCAAAATCAAGCTCCTTCATCGCTTCACTCTGCCATAGCCGAAGCGTGCTCATATGACTCGTCCCATAGCCAAAAACCGGCATGTCGTACGGCACGGCACACACCCTTTGATCCGCAAATTCGACAATCACAGCTCTGTCGTCTCGGCGGCAGCTCCATGGATCCCCCCCGTTCTGCCAATCGTCAGCCACTTCATACTGCATGCCGTCCACAAAAAGCTGCTTGAACAGCCCAAACTTGTAGCGTATGCCATAACCGTCGAGCGGAATATTATGCGTGGCAGCGCTGTCCAGAAAACACGCGGCCAGTCTGCCAAGGCCGCCGTTGCCGAGTGCCGCGTCTTCAACGTCTTCCAGAATCGTCAAATCCGCACCCAGCTCTGAAAGCCTTTCACGCATCTCTTCAAGTACGCCAAGGCAATAGAGGTTGTTATACACCATTCTGCCGGTCAAAAACTCAGCGGAAAAGTAATAGGCGCGGCGTGTTTCATTATGAAACCGTTTACTCATTATCCAGTCTTGTGAAATCTCCGTCATCACGGCCCTAGACAGCGCTTTATGCAGCTGCATAGCGTTTGCATGCTCTATGCAGGTTTGATATGCACACTTTAAATTCTCTTGCGTTCTATAAATTATCTGCTTGCTATCAATCATGTTAAGACCGGGTCTCCTCATCTGCTATGCTTTTTATTTAGACACAGTATCTCGTCTTTAAGCGTTTCTGTCAACTGTTCGCAAGTCATACGCCATTTCCAGTTTTGCCCCACCGTCCCCGGAGTGTTCATTCTCGCTTCACTACCAAGCCTCAAATAATCCTGCATCGGGATGATAACAGTATCCGCGTCGCTGCCAAAAGATGCTTCAATCAGCGTACTGCACACATCGGCATCGCCGCCGATTTTTAAATAGTCGGTTGCAAACCGTTGCTCGTCTTCACCCGCCTTGCCCCACCAGCCTTTAATGGTATCATTGTCGTGAGTTCCCGTATACAGAACGGTATTGCGTGTATGATTATGCGGCAGGTGCATGTTTTTCATGTCCGAATCAAACGCGAATAGCAGCACTTTCATACCGGGATATCCGCATAATTTGAGCAGCCGGTTCACCTTGGGCGTCACTGCGCCCAAGTCCTCCGCAACGATTGACAGCGAAGGAATCTCGCGGCTCAACACCTCAAAAAGCCTGCGGCCCGGGCCGTTTCGCCATTTGCCGTATTTCGCAGTGGGCGCGTCTGCTCGAATCTCATAATAGTTCGCAAATCCGATAAAATGATCGATACGCATGATATCATAGTAATCAAACATAGCTCGCATACGACGTATCCACCATTCATAACCTGTTTTTTTGTGCAAACGCCAGTTGTAAATCGGATTCCCCCAAAGCTGACCGTCCTGCGTGAAATAATCAGGCGGCACACCCGCCACGCAGCTTGGGCGCCTTTGCTGATTCAGTAAAAACAAATGCGGCTCCGCCCATGTATCCGCGGAATCCATTGCCACATATATCGGCATATCGCCAAAAATCAAAATATCTTTTTGGTTTGCATATTCTTTTAACGCAAACCATTGCTTAAAGAAAAGATATTGCACAAAGCAATGGAATTCGATATCCTCGCTAAGCGCGGTTGCATACTTGCCCATGACGTCAGGCTTGCGGAAGCGTATCCCATCGTCCGGCCATTCACTCCAGGCCTTGCCGCCGAATTTGTCTTTCAACGCCGAAAAAAACGCGTAATCAAACAGCCACGGCGTTTTACTCACAAAATCATCCACGTTGCCTTTTAGATCGGTAAACGAGCGTTTAAAAGCGGCGCGCAGCACCGCATGACGAGTATGATAAAGATACTCGTAATCCACGTATTGTCTGTCCTTATCAGGATCGAGATGGCTGTAGTCAGATTCACTTAATATGCCGTCTGCCTTGAGCATATCAAGGTCGATAAAATATGGATTGCCTGCAAACGTAGAAAAGCTCTGATACGGAGAATCACCATAGCTCGTTGGTCCGATGGGCAGAACCTGCCATATCTTTGTACCGGTTGCCGCTAAAAAATCAACGAATCGATAAGCTTCCTTTCCTAATGTGCCAATGCCATATAATGAGGGCAATGAAGAAATGTGCATTAATATACCGCTGCTGCGCTGCATACAAACCTCCTGTTGCGTACTAGCCTTTTACCGCGCCAGCAACAACACCTTTAATAATATACTTCTGACAAGACAGATAGAAAATAATAATTGGAATAATCGCGAGGGTAAGCATCGCCATCATTGCGCCCATATCAATCGAACCGTATCCGCCCTTTAAGTATTGAATCACGATCGGTATCGTTCTATGGTCACTATCCAGCAGCAAATACGGGAGCAAATAATCGTTCCAAATCCACATTGTGTTTAAAATGGCAACCGTTATCGCTGTGGGACGTAATATAGGAAAAACAACCGAAAAAAACGTGCGAATCGGGTTACAGCCATCAATCAGAGCTGCCTCCTCTATATCAACAGGTATTGACTTGACAAATCCACTGAACATAAACGTGGAAAGACCTGCGCCAAACCCCAGGTAAATCACAACGATACCAAAAGGATTGTCAAGGTGAAGCATGTTTGCAAATTTGGACATTGTGAACATCACCATCTGGAATGGTACGATCATCGAGAACACCAGTACATAATAAATGATCTTTGTGTACGTCTTTTTGACTCTCGTGATGTACCACCCTGTCATTGATGTAAACAATACAATCACAATCACTGAAAACGCAGTAATAAACAGCGACCATCCAAACGCATTTAAAAACCCCGTTTTATCAATACCACTTAAATAGTTATCAATGCCAACAAAGGTACCTTCTGCGGACGAAGGAAAAGAAAACGGATCGGAGCTGATAAACAGCTTTCCTTTAAACGAGTTCATTACCACAAAACCGATCGGCAGAAGGAACACGATGGCAATAACGCCGATAAGCAAAGACGCTATCGACCGATTAAATGCTTTTTTTCTATGTATATGATCCACTATTGCTCCACCTCCCTGCGTCTCGTAATCAGCAGCTGTATGAGTGACAATGCGCCAACCACGAAGAAGAACACAACCGCTTTGGCCTGACCGACGCCTTCCCAACCGTTACGAGTATAAAAAGTATTGAAAATATCCAGCGCCACCATCGCTGTTTGTTTGGATGGTGCTCCCGCTGTGAGTGCAAGATTTTGGTCAAACAACTTGAACGAATTGGCAAGCGTTAAAAACGAGCAAATCGTTACAGCAGGCATCACCATCGGTATTGTGACGTTCCTCAAAATGCCCCATTTACCTGCACCGTCAACTTTTGCGGCACCAATTAGATCGCTGGGTATGTTCTGTATACCTGCCACATAAATAATCATCATATATCCAATAAGCTGCCAATTCATGAGTATCACGAGTCCCCAGAACCCATATTCCGGGCTAAATGTCAGCGTGACACCAAATAGGGCAAGTATTCCGTTCAATATCACCTGCCAGATGTATCCAAGTACGATGCCTCCGATTAGGTTTGGCGTGAAAAACGCGGTTCGATACGCATTAGTTCCCTTAAGCCCACGCGTTAATAACAAGGCAAGAGCGAATCCCAATATGTTAATAGTGACAATGGAAACAATCGTAAATTTCGTCGTAAACCAAAGGGCATTTAAGAACTCATCGTTGGCAGTAAACGCTTTGACGTAATTAGCAATACCAACCCACTCAGCGTTTGTGACAGTTGTAAACTCTGCGAATGAAAGATACAAGCCCATAATAAAAGGAATAACAAAAGCAATCACAAAGGCGATGAGGGTCGGTAATGCAAAGACAGCAAAATATTTTGAGAGCGCTTTTTGCATATTATGATCCCTTCTTTATAATGCTGCTCCGCCATTTATAGCGGAGCAGCACATAGTGTCTTTCAGATATTTATCAACCGTTTACATTATCCCATTCAGAGGCCCACGTTTCTATTACGATCTGTGCTACATCGTCCCAAGTCTTCGTTCCATTCGCGTACTCAAGCAGCGCAGCGCCGAATGTATTCTTAAACTCCTGCGACGGAAATGATGCAAACGTCCAAGGCACTGTTTTTATGCCATCTTTTGCCATCCATGCGAGCACTTCTTTCGCAAGCGGATCCGAAGGCTTTTCATCATCACTAAATGTGTTAAAAGGCGCAATGAATCCAAGCTTATCCTTCACAAACGCTTTGCCTGTGTCGCTAGAGAACAACCATACGAGGAAGTCAAGAGATGCCTGCTGTTTCTCCTCAGAAATCTGGCTGTTTATGCAGAAAAAGTTCTCTGTCCCAATGCAAAGACCTTGATTCTCTTCACCTGCCATACCTGTATAAATCGGCAGGAACTTAATGTCCTCATTCGCTACAGTGTTGCCCTCAACGCCAAGTATCTGGGATGCACCCCAATTACCGTTCTGAACCATCGCACATTTGCCAAGCGCAAATTCGGCCATGGAGTCATTGACGGAAATGTTGCCGACCATCGCTTTGTCCGAAACAGAGTCATTCAGGTATAAATCAAAAATATTCTTATAGTTGTCGCTGTACTTAAATTCGATAGTTTTGGCAGCGAGCCCTGCCAAAATTGTATTATCATAGTTTGCATTTTCCGCAAACTCATAATACATCGGGACATTGGCAAGGTGTGTCTGCCAACGCCAGTCTTCGCCGGTTAGCAATGACGTTGAAGAAAATACGCCTTCTATGCCCAGATCAGACTTTTTGGCTTGCATGTCTTCCACCACAGCCATGAGAGTCGCAAAGTTGTTTATTTCATCCATCGAAGCGACGACAGCGCCATCCAGCGCAAAGTAGGCGTTCATAATGGCATTGTTGTAGATAATACCATATCCTTCAACCGCATACGGAATCCCAAATACACCATCACCGCTGGTTACCGCCAGGCTCTGGTCTGACAGCATACCGTAAAGCTGCGAATCTGCAAGATTCATACAGTAATCCTGCCAGGTCTGATATCCCACTGGTCCGTTGATCTGAAAGATTGTCGGCGCATCTGTTTTTGCAATTTCGCTCTTTAAAGTAGCTTCATAGGTTCCCGCCGCAGCGGTTTCAACCTTCACCTTAACGCCTGTTTCTTCTTCGTAAGCCGCCGCAATCTCAGTATACACGTCTGCGATTTCCGGTTTGAAGTTCAAGAAATAAATCTCAGTTTCAGCCGCCGGAGCGGCGTCACTTTCACTTGTTTGTGCAGATTCCGTTTGTGCGGGCTTCGAGCTCTGAGAATCATCAGCAGCAGGCTGAGAGCATGCTGCAAAAGCAGCCACACACATGATGATGACAAGAAGGAACGATAGGATTTTCTTCATTAATTCCACCTCTTTCAAAGTTTTGTACTCATTGTACGGCTTGAACTGCCGCACAAATTTTTTGTCTTATAAAAGTCTTTTAAGCGAGTTCCCTTGCCGCAGGGAAGTACCAAGCACAACATGGCGGTTTTCTCCATTGCCTTCAATAAGGTCAATGAGTAAGCAAGCGCTTTCTTTTGCTATCACATCGGCCGGCTGTTCCAGAGTGGTAAGTGTTGGTATTGTGTAATTAGACAATTCAATTCCATCAATCGAAATGATCGAACAATCTTCAGGAACGCGCCGTCCTTGATCTGCCAGCGCTTTAATGGCGGCAATTGCCATGGCATCAGCTATAGTAAACACAGCTGTAAAATCTTTTTTGCTTTCTATCAGACGTTTCATACCTTCATACGCATCCGGCATATTGAAACTATCCGTTTTCATCACAAGAGACATATCCAGCGACAGACCACATTCTTCAAGAGCTTGCATATATCCCGAAAAACGCAGTTCGCTGATTGATTTATCATTTGTCCTTGCCACAAGTGCCGCAATACGCCTATGACCGCTTCTATAAAGTCGTTTGACCGCATCATATGCTTCTTTCTTATCATCAATAGCGACAGAAGAATAAGACTTCGAGTCAAGGCTTCCAAAAGTATTTGTATATGTACAACAAACAAAAGGAATACTAAGCAGATCAGTCTCTTCTGAAGAGTAATTGAACCGCCCGCCCAGAAACAAAATACCCAGCAGGCGCTTTTCCTTTGCGATCATGGCCGCTGTTTTTATTTCGTCATCATCGCTGCCGATTTGGTGCAGTATCATTGAATATCCACGGCGATAGATTTCCTGTTCAACACCCTTGATAACACGTGCGAAAAACGGGTTTGAGGCGCCGCGAACAACGAGCGCAATTGTATCTGAACTCGTCCGCACAAGATTTCTTGCACTATTGTTGGGAATATAACCGTTCTGCTGAATAACCTCCATCACACGTTTGCGCATTTCATCGCTGACGTCCTGATGATTGTTGAGCACTCGCGAAACAGTACTGACACTGACGTCGCATAACCTAGCTATATCTTTTATCGTTTGCTGTTTCATGTGAACATTCCTTTCGGTAACGTTACTGGAAACGTTTTCAGTTGCTATTGATATATTACTACCGGCATAGCATAATGTCAACTATCAATCACCACAAAATGAATTCATATTATATGCGCGATATGACAAATGCAACATTATATACTAATATTGTTAATAAAAACGCCCAAGGGAACAAAAAAATTTGTATATTCATAATCTTTGATAGCATTATATAATATTTTAATGTTATAATAATGAGCATTAAAATATATTGTTTCAAGAAGAAAACTATCTATTGTTACCTAACACAAATCAGGTTATATATTATATTATTAATATGGGGAGAATTATTCATGCGTATCTTAATCGCCGACGACAGTCAAACATGCCGGTTGATTCTATCCACCGCACTCAAAGAAAATAGCTATGATGTTTTGGAAAAATCTGACGGTCTTGAAGCATGGGTAGAGCTCTGTAAGCCCGATGCGCCTCAAATTGCTATTCTTGACTGGGTGATGCCAAAACTCGACGGCCTTGAGCTTATTCAAAAGGTACGTACAAGCAAAACAGACAGACCTCCATATATCATCATGCTTACCGGTAAAAGCGAAAAAAAGGACATTATTATTGGTCTTAATGCCGGTGCCAACGATTATTTGATAAAACCTTTTGACCCTAGCGAACTCAGCGCAAGAGTTGAGGTAGGCCGCCGCATGATTGAGCTGCAAGATGCGCTGATAAAAAGCAAAGAAGAACTCGCCTATCAGGCTACCCACGACCCTCTTACCGGGCTTTTTAACCGTCGAGCCATTCTCGACAAACTGGCCGATGAGTTTAAACATGCAAACAGCGAAAACCATATGCTTTGCGTGGGCATATGTGATATCGACCATTTTAAAAGGATAAATGATACATACGGCCATCAGACGGGAGACGATATACTCAGCAAACTTTCAGGAATTCTCGGAGAAATCACCACAGATACAGAGCATATCGGGCGTATTGGCGGTGAGGAATTTCTGATTGTCTCATCAGGTGGTGCGGAAAGCGATGTGAGTTCACGGTTTGAAAGATACAGACGCCAGATTGCCGAAACCGGTATTATGACGCGATCCGGTGCTATATCCATATCGGTAAGCATAGGAGTGTCTTGCTGCGCTGGTAAAAGTACTGCTGACGAATTGCTGGCTGCGGCTGATGCCGCGCTTTATGAGGCCAAAAGTCAAGGGAGAAACCGCATTAAATATACGCGGCTATAAGCAGATTTACACCTTAACCAATGATCTGCCCAGCAATACCGCAATAACACAAAGCACCACGCTGAGCACAATATACGCAAAACCAAGCATTGTTTTCCCTGTGCCGAAAAGCTGTGAGGTTTCCAGAGCAAAAGTTGAAAAAGTCGTGAAGCCTCCGCATACCCCCACCTTTAGAAACAAAACAACCTGGGGGCTTAGGCCGCTGAATTTTTCTGCAAGCCCCACAATAACGCCGATTGCCAAAGCGCCGGCAATATTAATCAGCATTGTCATAATCGGAAATTGCGTCTTCTCTGAAAGGTGTATCAAGCCAAGCAAATATCGCAAAACTGACCCTATAAATCCACCAAGTCCTACCCAAAAACAATTGATCATCTATGCTTATCTCCCCCACTGCCTCAAATCATAAAAAGCTTATACAATACAGGAAGGATTGTCAATGAACACATTTGCGGAATACATATATGCCATAGTTCTTTGCTTGTTCCATTCGTACTAATCACAGCTTAGCCAATACGATATAAATGAAAAAATTATGAGATAAACCGGTTAATATCTCTTTTTGAATTTCACAATGCAGATGGATACACCCAATGCAAGCGCCGTTAAAATGCCAAGCACGATTATGATTACTTCTGAAAAAACGTTCAGAAAAGAAACCCGGTTCGCAAGGCGAATCGACTCGCCGTGACTTGAACGGTTATCCTTATCACCGGAAGCGGGTATCTCTTCGCGGCTTAGAAAAGTCAGTTCCCCATCTTCAGTCTGATTATATAGCTTTATTCCACTTGGTTTTTGCGTATGGTTCGTTCCGTCTGATACGTCATTATAAGCTTCATGATATGTTGCAGCATTGTTCTCTTGAATGATCGTTTGTTTGTATTGCGCTACAACCGTGATATCCAAGGTGACGTTATCAAAAGATATATCCCAGCCGATAAATGTATATCCCTCCTTTTCAGGTGCATTCGGCGCTGCAGCACTACATCCCGCATATACGTTGGCTGTACCAATCACCCGACCTTGATCATCAATAAATGTAACAATATAACTATCTCTTGAGTAGCGCGCAACAGCATCGATATTCTCTTTTACATTTTGAAGACTGTCTGTTTCACTCGCATCGCTGCCCGATAGCTCCCATTGCTCAAACAAATATCCGGTTATGACAGGCGCTGTTTCCGGCACAGCCGCACAGCCCCAATTCACTTTCTGCGTTAACCCAATCGGAGTAAAACCATCCTGTTCATAGAATGTCACGGTATACTCTTTTGTATCCCAGCCCGCATACAATGTGATGTTGCTTGCAGGCATGGTATCTGTACCGAAGCGCCAAAGGTTTCCTTCATCAGTCAGCCAACCCGCAAAGTCATAACCTTCACACGTCGGCTTCTCGGGTTCCGATAAAAGCATATGATATTCAACATTCACTTTTTCAGCAATACCATTAGCGACAAATGTCATCACATATTTGTTTGTTTCAAACATCGCTGTATAGCCAACATCGCCCGTGACGCCGCGTTTCTCTATTTCTTCTTTGCCCAGCATCTCAGTTCCATTGTGCCATCCCTTGAACGTATGTCCCTCTTTTTTCGGATCGTCGGGCGCATCGGCGCATTGTCTGTATACCACTTGCTGTGTGTTGCCGATCTGCTGTCCTTCTTCATCCAAGAAACAAACTTCATACAGATTGGCACTGAACTCTGCCGTATAATTTACGTCGGTTGTCACTCTGCGTTTCTCTATCTCTTCTTTGCCCAGCGTCTCAGTTCCGTTGCGCCATCCCTTGAACGTATGTCCCTCTTTTTTCGGATCGTCGGGCGCATCGGCGCATTGTCTGTATGCCACTTGCTGTGTGTTGCCGATCTGCTGTCCTTCTTCATCCAAGAAACAGACTTCATACGTGCCTATCCATTTGGCATAAAAAGTGACATCGGCATGAACGGTATACGGGAACACCACTCGTTCACCTGAGCACTGGGGATCTAAATACCAACCACCAAACTCAAGAGAACCACGCGTTGGAGTTTGTTCTGATAATTTATCCCCAAAGCTTTTCATTTCTACAGATGGAGCGCTGCCGTCTTGAAGGTCAAAAGCAACTTGGTACCCGACGCGATTAAATTCCGCTCTATATTCACAATTTTGCGTCACTAATATTTTTGTGTTGGCAATTATAGCAGGGTCATCAAGGACATGCCACCCTATAAAATAATATCCCTCATAAGAAAACGGTTCGGCAATCATGAGGTCAATTTCGGCATTTTGCCTGTATGTTTGGTTATTAATAATGCCTGAATTTTTGAGCTCTCCATGGTTATCGATTGCTGAAACCTGAATCTTGTAAAGACGAACAACACCGGCAAATGCTGTGATTGGTATAGAAAGCACCAATAAAAAAACCAACAGGAGCACAATAAGCTTTTTCATAATATTCCCCTTTTCCAAAAATGCCACTCATTAAATATGCCCCTAAAAATAAAAAGAACCGCAAAGAAAAGTCTTGCAGCCGAACGATCATATTTTTGTCAAACTTAGATTTCAGGCTTTGCGTCCCCGTTTTTCAAACAGGTTTGCCAAAACGGCGGCAACCAAGCATCTCGATTAAACGGTTCATTCCCATGTTGAGACAGGCCTTAGTTACTCTTGTTGTCATACCCATTTGTTAAAAACATATGACCTTATTATCTTTTACTGCGATTTTTGATTGTCGAATTATATCTAATTTTGTTTATAATAACTATTTTTTGATTCTTTGTCAATAAAAATATCGGGCCGAGAAATCATCGACCCGATACGAAATCTTACTTATCGTTTAGTTTTCTTCTTCTCTGTTTTTTCTAACCTTATAGATAATGAACCATGCAGTACCTGCTGCCGCAAGTATGATAAGGATCCACCACCAGGGGAATACTGATGATGGCGCTTGAGGAACAGCCTCTTCCTTCAACGTGGTTACATCATCATCCAATGTACCGGGCACCGGCTCATCCGCCAATGTCTGGGGATCGTTTTGATTATCTGTATCACCTTGATTGCCCTGCGTATCGCCATCGTTTTGTGTATTGCCATCGTTTTGTGTATCGCCATCGTCTTGGGCATTGTCATCAACAGCCGCTGCTGTGGCCAGAGCGTTACGCCGGTACTGTGCCGTAACAACCAAATCCTCGGTTACTGCGCTAAACACCGTATCCCAGCCGGTAAACGTAAAGCCGGTCCGCGTGGGATTCGCCGGCGCTGTGGCCGCGGTATTCCAATTCACTGTCTGCACGCTGAGCTCAGCTGCGTCAAAATCCACGAACCGCACCGTATAGGTATTAATCGTATACAGAGCCGTTACCGTCATATTGCTGGTTACGTTGTCAAACGATGTATCCCAGCCGGTAAATGTGTAACCGACTCTTGCAGGAACAACGGGCGCTGTGGCGCTCTCACCATGGAGCACACCGTCTGTACCGATAACTTGACCCTGGAAATCCACAAACGTCACAGTATAGCCGTTTCTAATGTAGCTTGCGACAGCCTTTATATCCTCTTTCACATTTGTAAGGCTGTCCGTCTCTTTGGCGTCGCTTCCTGTCAGCACCCATTGATCGAACGCATAGCCTGTCACTGCCGGTGCTGTTTCAAATACAGCGGCGCTTCCCCAATTCACCGTCTGCAAAGAACCAATCGGCGTCACACCATCCTGCTCGTAGAAGGTGACTGTGAACGTTTTCATTGCATACTGCGCCGTCACTGTCATATTGTCTGTCACCGCGTCAAACGCTTTGTTCCATCCGGTGAAGTTATATCCCTCACGCTCCGGAGCCGCCGGCGCTTTGGCCGCGTTGCCGTAGACAATCTGCTGGGTGTCAAGCACTGTTCCGTCATAATCTTCAAATGCCACTGTCAATATCAGTTCATCCACAGTTAATGTACCGGGATCAAACGTGATAGCGTAGTTTCCGGATATGAGCCCGCCAGGCAAGATGTTATAGGTGCCCACCGCGCTGCCGGTCACATAGGGGCAGTCAAATGTCAACGAACCCGCCAAATTGGTTTCATCGTCGCCCGCGACAAAGCCGCTGTAGCTGACCGAGTAAGCCGGAGGCACGTCATTAAACGTAACTGTCTTATCGTCCGCCGTCACGATCAGGGCAGCCGGTGTCACCGTTAACGTACCGGCTGTGCATTTAAAGGTATAGTTATCGGCATCCAGTGTATTCAAGCCGACCTGAATCGGATATAAACCCGCATCGTCTCCGGCTGCGTATATACATGTGACTTCAGGCGCGCCTCTTACCACACTTTGATCCTGACCGCCCACATACCCCGTTATGACAAACGGATATGAAGATGGAGCCGCTTCGCCGTAAACCACAAATTGATCGTCCGCGGTGACTGTTAATTCCGCTTTGTCTACCGTCAATATTCCGTCATCAAATTTGAAACTATAGTTTGTGGCATCCAGCGAACCCTTTTTCACAACGATGTCATAGTTACCCACGTCATTACCCTTACTATAAGCGCAAGTAATTTTCGGCGTTCCCGCGAGCACATCTTCCTGTTTCTCACCTCTTACAAAACCGGTAATTGTCGCCGTATATGCGGGCGCCTCATCGTAATATGTGATGGATTTATCATCGGCTGTGACCGTAAGCTTCACCTTATTGACAGTCAACGTACCCTCGGCAAGGTCAAAGGCATAGTTCTCAGCAGATAACGTACCCAAAGAGACAGTGATGGGATATTTGTCCGCATCCATACCTTCTACATATGCGCAATTTAACAGCGGATCGCCGCTCAGTACATTCTTATTCTCACCATTGACAAAACCGCTGTATTTGAATGTATAGACAGGTGCCGCGTCACCGTATGAAATTGTTTTATTTTTTGCTTTTACAGTCAGCGTCTTCTTTGATATTTTAACCGTGGCCGAATCCACAAAGGGAGCCGCACCGGAACGTTCAACCTTCACGCACACCGTTTTGGCGTCAGTCGCATTGGTATACTCAGGCTTCGTTCCGCTGTATGTGACACCGCCATCCGTACTGTAGGTAACAGTCGCGCCGGACAGATCACCTGTTACAGCCACACTGTGCGGTTGGCCGTCATACTCAGCATCATATCCCGAAACAGTCACACCGCCGACCTGCCACTTGGCATAAAGCGTAACTGTGGCGCCGTTTGTCTCCGTCAGGTTTTTGACAGCTTGCTTATCAGAATAAACCACCGATTCTTGGGAGCTCTTCGCCCATCCCGCAAAATCACAGCCCTGCTTGGCAAAGGTGTTCTCTGATAACGCTTTTTCCTCGTCGTATTCATAGCTGCTCGAAGCCATTGAGCCGGAGCCGCCGTTCGCGTCGTAAGCTATAGTATAAGTAATCGGTGTCCAGTTGGCCGTGTATGTTCTTTCTCCGCTCGAATTTCTAGGTATTGTGACAGAGGTCGCGAGGCCGGACAGCCCGGTCCCTGTCCATCCTGCAAATATATACCCGGTTCTTGTCGGGTTGCTCAGCGCAAACGCATTGTCAAAATACGTATAGGTTGACGGATTTGAGCTGACTGAACCACCGTTCAGATTGTAGTAAATATTGTAGTTTGCGACTTTAAAGTGAGCCCTGAACCAGTTGGAATCGCCGATCGTGACAATGGGCTTCCCGTCTGTCAGCGAAACTACTTTGCCACTCCCGCTCCACAAAAATCCATACTCTTTCCAGCAATCAAGCGTATACCCCGGATCCGGAGTGGGCTGAGCGTCATTGAGATCAACCGTCTCATATCTGGCACGATGGCCGTCCAGATCGTTTCGTAAACGCCCGTTGTCTCCCGCCGATGTAAAAAGATATTCTCTGTCACCGAAAACCGCGGTAAACGAACGATCACCTGTTAATGTAAACGTGCTCGTCACATATTGATTTGTCGCATCATCACGCCAGCCGATAAACTTGCATGTGGGTCTTGCGTTTGGCTGTGCGTCATCCAGATTGATAGCGCTGTTCTCATCGCGCACCCCTGCTACTGCGTTTTTGTTGTCGAGCTTGCCGGGGCCATCCACATTCAACGTAATGTTAAATGTTTTAATAAATGTTGCGGTCACGTTCTTTGCGCCGTCCATAGACATCGTGACCGGATTGCCTGTGCCGGAAGCGTCTCCCGACCAACCTCCAAACCGCCAGCCGCCGGCAGGATTGGCTGTCAGCGTCACGTTCCTGCCCTGCCAGTATTCAGATGCATCGGGGTCTTTGCTCACGGTTCCATCACCCACCGTGTTAATATTCAAAGTATATGTAGGCAAAATTTCAAAATTTGCCGTAATCGACTTATTGCTGTTCATCGCAACCGTGATGGTTTCGGCTGTATCCGATACGTCACCAGACCAGCCGGTAAACTTCCAGCCGGGGTCCGCATTCGCAGTCAGCGATACCTCCTGATTTTCATAGTATGTCGTTTGAACAGGATTTTTGACAATAGAGCCATTGCCGGTGACGTTTGTTGAAAGCGAGTATTGAGGTAAAGGCGCAAACACAGCCTGCGCTCTGTATGTTTTGGTTTCAGTCCAGACAAAACGCCACACCTTCCATACCCAAGCGTCCTCAGTAAATCTTACGCTCAGATTGGGATTGTCGGACGCGGTTTGAAAAGCTCCGCTGACACCATTTCCGTTATACGTCCAGGAATCAAACCGATAACCGGGATCCGGCACGGCTGAAAACGACCACGTTTCTCCCTCCGAAGGGTTCGACTGGCTCCCCGGAGAATTAATGGATCCGCCGTCACCCGCTTCAATGATAACATGTATCCCTGCCAATATGTTTTCATGGTCATGTGAATCATGATTGCCGCTATGTGCCAATGCAGTAAGCGGCACTATGCCCACAACCAGCAGCACGGCCAATACAATTGATATAAATCTCTTTCTCATCTTACGTTCCTCCCACCGAAAAACTCATTTCTTTGCCGATAAAAAAACGGCTGCGCAAAAGTTTCACCTTTGGCAGCCGAACCATCGTATCCCAAAAAGGGAATTAGACTTCAGAGCTTTGCGTCCCCGGCTTTCGCACGGGTTTGCCTTTTTCATACGACTATTCAATTTTTTATTTCCGGTTGTTATGCGTTTTCACATAACAACATTCCAGACAAAACAAAAACGACTGCAAAAGGTATTCCTTTGGCAGCCGAACGATCATGTCCTCACCTTGGATTTAGATTCCGGGCTTTGCGTCCCCAGCTTTCACTTGGGTTTGCCTTTTCATTATCGTCTCATTCAAACAGTCCGCTAAAACGCTTGCCAGAAAGAGAGACCGCCCTATCGTTGTCTTCTTTTGTGTTTCCCCGTGCAGCGGGTTTCGTGCTGTGAAAATAGTTTGAATGATAATATAAATTATTCAGTTTTGTCTAATTATAATATGAATAATATATTGTGTCAATTATTAATTTATTTTGGTAAAAAAAAGACGGACAGAAAATTCCACCCGTCTTTTTTGTTCATTTTTCTACATTTATACGGTATCGCCTGTGTTTTTGTGCTTTCGTGCCTGGAAAAGCAATATCCATACAATCGCGCCAATCAAAACCGCCGCCACCACAATCCACCACCATGGAAACGCCTGTGAGTCATCATATGTTTTTGGCACACCTTCATCATTGATTGTGGTTGTGTTTATTTTATACTGTGCTGTAACGGTTAAGTCGCTGGTCACACTGTTAAATGCCTTATCCCAGCCCGTAAACGTGTAACCCGCACGTGTTGGATTCGCGGGCGCAATTGCCGCCGTGCTCCAGTTTACCGCCTGTGATTTAAGCTCTTTGCCGTCGAAATCCACAAACTTGACCGTATAGGTATTAATTTCATATTGCGCCGTCACTGTCATATTACTCGTGACATAATTAAACGTCTTATCCCAACCCGTGAACGTATAACCATCTCTCGCGGGTACGATGGGTGCTTCTGCGGCTTCGCCGTAAAGCACGCCATCGGTTCCGATGATCTTGCCTGAGTACTCAAGGAACGTCACAGTATAACCGTTTTTCACATAGCTCGCAACAGCTTTTATGTTTTCTTTCACATTTGTGAGGCTGTCCGTCTCGGCGTCATTGTCACCAAACAATATCCATTTATCAAACGCATGACCGTTTACCTCGGGTGCAGTCAAGAAATTAGCGGCAGTATTCCACGGAATCGTTTGAATCTGACCAATCTGCGTGATACCGTCCTGCCGGAAGAATGATACATTAAACGTGTTGATATCCCATTTGGCATAAAGAGTTATGTTTTTCAAAGGCATCGTATCGGTCTCAAAGTCCCAGGCTATCTCAAAAGTCTCATTATCAGCGTACCAGCCATTAAAGCGATGCCCAGCTTTTGTCGGGTCTGCTGGCTCGATGACCAAATCGCCGTAGCCGACATTCTGCGGATTGACAACGGTTCCGCCATTGGAATCAAAGGTCACATTAAGCATTTTCTGGTTAACCGTCAACGTACCTCTCTCATACTCAAAATCATAATTATCCGACTCAAGGCCGCTCGGAGTAATCAAGTATTCACCCACAGGTGTCACCGCACAATAACAGCACGCAAACTGGCAGCTCCCTCCAAGACAAGTCACATCATCACCATTGACGAAACCCGTGATGTGCGCTGTATACTGAGGTACAGGACCGCCGTACGTCACTGTTTTGTCATCAGCGGTAACAGTCAGCGTTTTCTTGCCGACAAGCAGTTTTCCGCTCTTTTCTTCGAGTGAATAATTCTCAGATGACATTTCGCCCACATCGACTGTGATGTCATATTCTCCGGCTCCGTCTCCCTTTTGGTATACACAGCTTAGAGTCGGCGACCCCGACAGACTGTTATCCGAATTATCCGTGCCAACAAAGCCTTCGTATGTCGGTATATAAAATTCCGGCGCCTCATCACCATAGGTGATTAACTCCTGCTGAGCCGATACAGTAAGCACCTTCTTGCAGACGGTCAATTTTCCGTCAATGATATTCAGTGAATAATTTGAATTTTCCGATGTCACCGTACTCTCATCTATTTCGATCGTATAGTCACCTACGGGATCGAACTGATCGTAATCACAGCTCAAGCTCGGCGTTCCCGACAGCACGGTGGACTCGCTGTCTGAGCCTACGAAGCCACTGCACGAATATGTATAACTCGGCACTTCATCGCCATAGGTGATCGAATCATCATTGGCGGAAACCGTGATCGTTTTTTGGTTAACGGTCAAAGTACCGTCGTTTATATTCAGCGTATAATTTGAATTGGTTGTCGTCAGCGTATCGTCAACACCGATAGTATAGCCGCCTACGGGATCGAACTGATCGTAATCACAGCTCAAGCTCGGCGTTCCCGACAGCACGGTGGATTCGCTGTCTGAGCCTACGAAGCCACTGCACGAATATGTATAACTCGGCGCTTCATCGCCATAGGTGATCGAATCATCATTGACGGAAACCGTGATTGTTTTCGGGTTGACGGTCAAAGTACCATCGTTTATATTCAGCGTATAATTTGAATTGGTTATCGTCAGCGTATCGTCAACATCGATTGTATAGCCGCCTACGGGATCGAACTGATCGTAATCACAGCTCAGGCTCGGCGTTCCCGACAGCACGGTGGATACGCTGTCTGTGCCTACCAAGCCACTGCACGAATATGTATAACTCGGCGCTTCATCGCCATAGGTGATCGAATCATCATTGGCGGAAACCGTGATTGTTTTCGGATTGACGGTCAAAGTGCCATCGTTTATATTCAGCGTATAATTTGAATTGGTTGTCGTCAGCGTATCGTCTACATCGATCGTATAGCCGCCTACGGGATCGAACTGATCGTAATCACAGCTCAGGCTCGGCGTTCCCGACAGCACGGTTGATACGCTGTCTGTGCCTACCAAGCCACTGCACGAATATGTATAACTCGGCGCTTCATCGCCATAAGTGATCGAATCGCTATTTGCCGACACAGTGATTGTTGCGGGTGTGATTTTGACATATCCCGAACAAAACTTATCATTGTGGCATCCTCCTCCGGGAACGATAACCCAAACCCAAACCTGATAATAACCCACCTGGCTAAATGACGGGTTTGTGTTGCTATATGGTCCATTTATGCCGTCTTTGCTGTATTTGATCGTATAATTTCCATCGACGATGACGTTAATACAATGACTATTTCCATCATATACAACATTTCTGTTTGTGACGGTCACTTCACATGCCAATGCCGGAACTGAAAACAAACAACTTGCTAGAAGCACCACTACCAACACCAACGCTATTCTTTTTAATTTCATTATCAATTCTTCCTTTCTTTTTTCTCGGCAATAGAATAATAAAAAAAGCCGCATCTTTTCTCTGCGGCGGCCGAACGGTCATTGCGCTTTAAAAAACGCATTAGACTTCAGACTTTGCGTCCCCGGCTTTCGTCCGGGTTTGCCTTTTCGCTTGGGGCTTGCATATCAACAGATTAATCATGGTGGCCTTGCCATTTTGATACGCTCCTCTTTTTTCTTCTCAAAAGACAACCTTTTTACCCTTTGCCCCAATTGCAATAAAGACATATAGTGAGCACTCTTTTTTATCTCCAATACAATTTTACCATTGCCTTAACTAGCGTCAATTTCTATTATTGTTAATTTTTGTCGCTTTATTTAGCCTTTTTTGGCTGAAAACATCATTTCAACGATACACACATGATTGCAGCTTTTCCGCCATATATATATGTAAGAAAGTATGCCGGAGGGAACAATGCAAAGCATACAACGCTCAGTCATGGTGCTAAAGCCAGACAGCGCTGCGCACATGAGTCTGAAAAACCAAGCTGTCTTAAAACTGCAGTCTACGCCGAACGGGCTCGCGGTTGATTTGTCCGCAGCTTCTCTTCCCATACAGAATGTCGGGCTCTATCTTTTTGACGCAGACGGTACCGACCACTTTGCGGGTGATATTATGGAGGGTCTCCTGCAAACAACGTTACCCGACATCTCGCTTCAGTCAGTTACCGATGCGGCTGTGATAAGCTGTGATACGCTGGTCTTTTACCTTAAATCTACTGGTTCCAATTGGACGGACATTGTCGCGCGTTTCAAATTTGCTCATTCAACTCCACCGCCTGCACCAAGGATGACAGGGCAGGCAGAAAAAGACCTATCCTCACAGTCTGACGACACTTTCAATGAACTGGAAAAAGAGAAACAAAATGAGACGATAGAAAAAAAGGAAGAGGCATCTTCCAATAATTCTCATGGTTGCGATACCTGCCCTCATGTGATTCGTCAGGACAAAATAAACCCGTTCCCAACTTCATTCCCAAACAGTGAATGGGTCAAAATATCGTATCCCGGACCAGCCGGCTGGTGGCATTATATTTCCGGAAAAATACGCAGCGGCGATACCATAATTGCCAAAGTACTGGGGGTTCCGGGTGAATACGGAATGGCTCCTCCCATATGGCTTGAAGGCTTTGGCACTTACATGCGCTGCGTCACCCCGGATGCAGGGGGATACTGGCTTATGTTTCAGGATGCAGAGACAGGAGAAGTTCTGGACATGGGTCTATCTCCACATGGCGAGTAAGCACCTCCGAATACGAGAAGCAATAGCGCCTTTTGTAGCCATGTTCTTTCACAAGCACGGTAAATACCTCGGGGTATAGCCCTTCAATAATACCGCCGAGCTCGATACCACCCCGCCGTCCGTGCCGTGTTTTGAGCGTCACACGCACCCCTTTGCTGCTGAGCATCTGTCTTTTGATTGCATCGAGGCTGTCGTTCATAAATTCGCACCGCCTTTAATAAGAATGGTCTTATCATTCCCATTTTTAATTAACTTTATCCTGCATTATGTGAGGTAATCTAATTTTTCTGCATAATATTTAGATTTATATTGTATAATATTTCGCCGATGTTGCTATGGCAAAGCGATTATTCAGCCCGACAACCAACCGTCCTTGTGTATAATTGCTTTGCGCGGATGCATAAAACCATCCCACTTATCCACATTGTTGTCCACACTATGTGTAAAAACGAGCATGAGAGACCATTCACGCGATTGCAAATCTCCTGCTCAATTTATAAAATGTATAAAAAAATATTTGTCGAACTTTGTCGTGCTAAATAATGGCTTATATTTATACATCATGAAGAATGCGTCAATAAAATACATATTTCCCCGTTATTATGCATCCATAAAAAATGTGTTATCATGTATATGATTCATTCTCAATGTGAACGCGCGGATAAGCATTAGGAAAGGTTTTTTTTAATGAGTCTAAAAGAGAAATTAAGCGCTGTACTCGGGCGCATACGCAACCCACAGCAAGATGAAAGCGAAAAAGATTTCTTACAGCAGCTTCAATTTAAGCGCTTGCTCTTTTTAGTTCCTTTTATTATTGCAGCTTTGATATTCTTTCTCCTTTCGTTGAAATAACAAGCCATAGCCTTTATTTGTTATGTAAAACATGTTAAGATATATCATATCGCATGAATTGGTGGTGAAAACATGGATGTCAGTGAATCCTTGGAGATGTACCTTGAAGCGGTTCTTGAGCTCGAAGCGAAAAACAGCGTTGTGCGTTCAGTGGATATCGCGCGTTTTTTGGGTGTCACAAAACCCAGCGTCAACCGTGCAATGAGCAATTTAAAAAAAGAAGGGTATATTAATCAGGAGCCATACGGCGACATCTCATTTACTGAAAAGGGGCGCAACAAAGCCACCCGAATCCACGAGCTTCACCACGTCATCACGGATTTTCTCGTCAAATCCTTAGGTATTGGTATAGAAGTGGCCGAAGCCGATGCCTGCCGCATGGAGCATGTGATCTCTCCCGAAACGGTCAAAGCCATCAAAGCCTATTTAAGATCGCAGCCGTAAAAGGCTTATTCGTACATCTCGAGGCTTTGTTGGCATTCGCTGCAATATCCGCTGTTTAAATCGTAGCACTCTTGGCACATATAAGCGTTGCAGCCTTTGCAGTTTTGCATCGATCGCGATTCCATTGCTTTCTTGCAGCTTGAGCAGTTCATCTTAGACATATCACATCCGCCTTTCAAATTAACTGCTCATAGTATCTGCATCTTAGACGCTTTCATACTTTTTGTTTTGCTAAGTCTATAAATAGCGCCAATATTTTCATAATTCCGTAAGTTCCCAAAGTAAATTCCACAGCAGGTAAACCGTAGAAATAACCACGGGAAAAGCGGAAGTATGTGTAGGACTCATGAGAAACAAAAGTAAAAAGTCACGATAGAAACAGGACTTATAAAAAAATGAATGCATGAGG